>DLMH01000028.1 GCA_002478115.1 Candidatus Acidiferrum typicum
ACAACGAAAAAAAAGACATCACCGTGCGTCAATTGCTAACGCACTTTTCCGGACTGAGAGATGACCTTGATCTGGAGACATCATGGAAAGGGCATAATGCCGCCTACGAGATGGTAATGAACGAGCGGCCCATATTCTCTCCAGGCTCACGTTTCTATTACAGCGATATCAATTTTGAAGCTCTGGGATTCCTCGTGGAAAAAGTTTCCGGCATGAGCCTGGATGAATACGCCTCCAAAACGATCTTCGAACCGCTGGCGATGAAAGAAACGCGCTTCCTGCCGCTCCCCGAATGGCGACCGCGCATCGCCCCCACAGAGTATGACGAAAACCATCAGATGCTGCGGGGCGTGGTGCATGACCCCACCGCGCGCCGCATGGGTGGCGTCGCCGGACACGCGGGGCTGTTCTCCACTGCAGACGATCTCGCGAAGTTCGCACAGGAGATGCTGACCGGATCTCACGTGCTGTCTCGGCTCAGCATCGAGAAAATGTCGGCTCCACAGCAGCCTCCGACCTCCGCTTCCTTGCGCGGAATTGGCTGGGACATTGATTCGCCGCTTACCAACAATCGTGGTGAGTTTTTCCCTGTCGGCTCGTTTGGGCATACCGGTTTCACCGGAACGTCGATCTGGATCGACCCGGTCACCAACAGCTATATCATCATCCTTACCAACGCGGTTCATCCCCAGGGACACAACACCCCGGTGATTTCGCTGCGTGCTCACATCGCCTCGGCCGTGGCGCAGGAGCTGAAACTGACGGTGACTCAAGAGCAGAAGCTACGTCTTGCACGCATCACCGGCTACAACGAAGCCATGTTTGCTTCTCGCCTAGTAACCACGCGCAACGGCACGGTCCGCACCGGCATCGACGTGCTGGAGGCTCACGATTTTGCCGAACTGCGGAGCCGAAGCAGTAGCGCGAGCACCAAGGTCGCGCTCATTACAAACCAGACGGGCCTAGACTCGCAAGGAAATCGCACCATCGATGTGCTGGGCAAGGCGCATGGTCTTGAACTCAGGGCTGTCTTCAGCCCCGAGCACGGCATCACAGGCGCTTTGGATACCACCGCAATCTCAAATTCGAAAGACGGCGCGACCGGTATTCCCGTGTACAGCGTTTACGGAGATACCGATGCCCAACGGCATCCCTCCCTCGAGGTTCTGAACTCCGTGGACGTGGTCGTCTACGACATTCAGGACATTGGAGCGCGCTTTTATACCTACGAGACTACCCTCGGCTATTTCCTGGAAGCGGCGGCACACGCGGGAAAACCAATATTTGTTCTTGACCGCCCCAATCCCATTAACGGCGCCTATGTTCAAGGCCCCATCAGCGATAAAGGTCGCGAGGGTTTTACGAACTACGGACAGGTTCCTGTTCGCCACGGTATGACGATTGGTGAGTTGGCGCGCTTCTACAATTCCGAGCGCGGCATCAACGCCCACCTAACCGTTGTCCCCATGGAAGGTTGGCAGAGAGGCGACTGGCTGGATTCGACGGGCGTCCTGTGGGTGAATCCCTCGCCCAATATTCGCAACCTTACGGAAGCTGCGCTCTATCCCGGCATCGGCATTCTGGAGGCAACCAATGTTTCGGTCGGGCGCGGGACGGATACTCCTTTCGAGGTTCTGGGTGCGCCGTGGATTCGACCGCAGGCGCTGGCCGCCTATCTGAATGGAAGGACCATCGGGGGAGTGCGCTTTGTACCCATCGAATTCACGCCAAGCGCCTCCGCGTTCGCGCAAGACAAATGCGGTGGCGTGAACATCGTCGTTACAGACAGAAACGCGCTTGACGCGCCCGAGCTTGGGATCGAGATCGCATCGGCACTCCACACGCTGTATCCAGATCAGTTTGAGATGAATAATCTGGACAGCTTGATGATTAACGGCGCGACAGCAAGGCCTATCAGCACTGGGCAGGACCCCAGGCGTGTGTGGATGGACTGGATCGACAAGATCGAAGGGTTCAAGGCGATGCGGGCCAAGTACCTGCTGTATTAGCACTGCTCTACCGTATCCATCCAAGCAAGTCACAACTGATTCCAAAATCCGCGTTAAAGGTCGACAAAGAAACATGCAACTATAAGGGAGATTGGATGAAAACAGCATTCCTAGCAGCCGAGTGCGTTGGAGTTGAAGGAAGAGTTCGCAATGCCGTCGTGGTGGTCGAAGATGGGATTGTCGTCTCTGTAGGGGCGCGCGAGCAGACCGCCATTCCTTCAGGGGCTTCTATGGTAGATCTCGGAGACGACGTACTCGCTCCAGGCTTCATCGATATGCATATTCATGGCGGAGCCGGGCACGACGTGATGGAAGGCACCCAAGAGGCGATTGCCGCGCTTGAACTTCATTTGGCCAGGCATGGAACGACCTCCTACTGCCCAACGACTGTCAGTGCCAGGATGGATGTAACGCTCCGCGCTCTGGAGTTCCTCGCGAATGAGATTGAGGCGGTTCCGAGACGCCCGGCCGAAGAATTACGTGCACGACCACTAGGTATTCATCTTGAAGGTCCTTTCATCAGCAAAGAGAAAGCAGGCGCTCATCCGTTGGAGTGCATCGCAGAACCCTCGCTCGGGTCGTTTGATCGCTTATGGGAGGCGGCTCGAGGTCATGTGAAGGTCATGACGATTGCCCCGGAAGTTCCGGGTGCCGAAGAGGTCATTCGAGAAGCGGCAAGCCGCGGAGTCTGCGTTAGCCTCGGGCATTCCAACGCAACATTAGAACAAACGCGTTGCGGGATTGCAGCAGGAGGGCGGCACGTGACGCATGTGTTTAACGCGATGCGGCCGCTCGACCATCGCGAGCCCGGCATCCTGGGATGTGCACTCGCAGATGACAGCATATCTGCTGAGATGATCGTGGATGGAGTTCACGTCCATCCGGAAATCGTGAAACTGTTTCTGGACGCGAAACGAGGCCAAGCCGTGCTCGTCACGGATGCGATCAGCGCTACAGGTATGCCCGACGGGCAGTACCAATTAGGCGGCTTCGTAGTGGAAGTGAAAGGGGACGTTTGCACGTCTCATGGCAGACTTGCGGGAAGCGTGTTGACATTGGACCGTGCGCTACGCAACGTAATGAAGTTCACGGGAGCCACTCTCGACACTGCTCTGCGAATGGCGACTATGAGTCCGGCACGCACCCTGGGACTGTGCGGCAGGAAGGGCGTAATCGGGCCAGGCGCCGATGCGGACTTCGTTCTGCTGACAACCGATGGCCAAGTGTCTCGAACGATCGTTGGAGGCAGGTCACAATAGCCCCGAGTTTCGTCAGACGGCGCCACTTTCAGAGCGTCGGCCCCAAGGCGGCCGGAGCAATAATCACTCTGCAGCCGAGTGCCGGACAAAGTTGGCTTGCACAATCCGTTTTTGGTGTCCAACCAGATCGATAATTCGAGCCAACATTCGGCGGAAGAGCTTTTTTAAAGCAGCGTATCACCTTCGGATCAGCGCCAAGAACTGCACCAAGCTCATCATTCATACGCATGTTTACTCGTGAGGACCTCTAGCAGGCTGCGGAAAAA
>DLMH01000170.1 GCA_002478115.1 Candidatus Acidiferrum typicum
GCCGCCGTCAAGGTGGTCTTGCCGTGGTCAATGTGACCGATGGTGCCGATGTTTACGTGCGGCTTACTCCGCTCAAATTTCTCCTTCGCCATATGCCCTCATCCTTTGCGCAAACCGACTTTTGCAACGCGGCTTGAGCCGAACTTCCCTCGCCGCCCTCGAAGCAGCTCAGGATTACTTGGAGCGGGGGACGGGATTTGAACCCGCAACCATCACCTTGGAAGAGTGAGACTCTACCGTTGAGTTACCCCCGCCCAATTTCTCCGGAAAATTGCCACTGCCCTCCTGCGCTTCCTTGCGGAAACCCAGCAGATCCTGGAGCCTGGGACCGGGATTGAACCGGTGACCTCGTCCTTACCAAGGACGCGCTCTACCAACTGAGCTACCCAGGCCAAACGCGTTCCCTGCAAAAAACCTGAGCATCGCGGCGCACTATCTCTGAACGGCTGACTCGCCGCGGTTTGTACCGCTTTCGAACATCGCGTCTGCGATTTTCCTGCGGTGCTGTTACATCCGTCCGGCGACCCTCACCACCGAGCGTGCTACTTTTCGCACCTTCTCCCGCGGAACTCGAATCCTGGTGGACGGGGAAGGATTCGAACCTTCGTAGCCCGCAAGGAGCGGCAGATTTACAGTCTGCTGGTTTTAACCACTCACCCACCCGTCCCGAGAAAAATCCTCGGACCTAAAGTCAAGGTGTCCACAGTCTCAGCCCGCATCGTTTTCGGAAGAGGTACAAGCGAATACACAAACCGGACTCGTGTCAAAAGACACCAGCCCGTCGAATTAGGGTTCAGGGATTCGCTTCGCCTCACTCCCCTGCTTAAATCTGGTGGAGCTGGCGGAGGGAATTGAACCCCCGACCCTCTGATTACAAATCAGATGCTCTACCAGCTGAGCTACGCCAGCGCTGCTCAAACCGCACAAGGATAGCAGATTGGGCACAGAAATTGCAAGGGAAGGGGGAGAAATGGAAGAGCACTTGGGCCTCCAGACCTGTGGAAAATCTGCCACAGTTTGTGCATCCGTCACTACGGGATAAGCCTATTTTTTACAATACGTTACACTGGAACAAGCGATCTACGCCCGTGTGTCCATCCACAGTTGCCATGGGCATCCCTCGCTGGATGTTCGCTCGGAGAGCAAACTCTTGTTGCCTAAAGTGATGTGGATGCGAGAATGGCCGAGATGCATGGCTGACCGACTGTCGGCCTAAGCGTACCATGCCCAACCGCAAATTGCTGCCTGGCTTGCTCGTCATAGTTGCACTTTCGCTGGCGGGAACGTTCGCCTACTTGCGCTACAAGTCGAGCGATCCGCTGGCGACCCGGAACGAGATGCTCGCGCGTATGCCCGCGAGCGCAAACGCGGTAGTGTTTCTGGACCTTGCGGCGTTGCGCGCTTCGCCGTTTCTTGCGCAGTTGTTTGCGTGGGCGCCGCGTCCAGCACCGGATGAAGATTACGCGCAGTTCGTGCAAGCCACGGGATTTAATTATGAACGTGACCTTGACCGCGTGGCACTGGCGGTTTCCCGCGCATCCAATGGTTCCATCTTTCTGGTTATCGCAGACGGGCGCTTCGACCGGACGAAAATTGAGGCGTATGCAAGGCGCTCCGGCAAATCCGAGGCCAGGAATGGGGCCACGATTTTCTCGATTGCGCCGAGCGGAACTTCGCAAGCGTTGTTCTTCACTTTCCTGCGCGAGGATCGGATGGCATGGACCAACGATCCTTCAGCGGCGGCGCTTTTCTGGCAACCCGATCCCTTTGCGGCAGAATGGCGCGAGCGCTACGTGAGACTCGCGGGTACCCCGCTGTTTGCAGTGATTCGACAGGATTCCGGGGCGGCCTCCGCGCTGGCGCAGCAGGCGCCGGGAGGATTCCGTTCGCCGCAACTGGCGGCGCTGCTGGCGCAATTGCAGTGGATTTCGATTGGAGCGAAGCCGGACGGCAATTTGCTGCGAGTGGTCGCCGAGGGCGAGTGTGAGTCTGAAGCGACGATGCGGCAACTCAACGATATTCTGAGCGGGATATTGGTTCTGGCGCAGGGCGGGCTGAAAGGCGCAGACACGCGCAAGAAGCTGGATCCGCAACTGCGCGAAGGGTACCTGGAATTGCTGCAGTCGGCGGAGGTGCAGAAAGTGGATCGGGGATCGAGTAAATCGGTGCGCGTGGTATTTGATGTGACGCCCAAACTATTGCAAGCAGCGAGGGGGGCGGGACCGCCAGTGGGGACGGCGACGCCTGCGGGGCAGCCCCCGACTCATTGAATCTAAGAGTTGCCGAGAGGGGTCCAGCATGCTGGACCCCTACACGGGATAGACAGAAAAGGCCTCTTCAGGCAGTGGAAGCAGACGGAAAATCGAGGGCGGAAGATTCGAGCGGGAGGCGAGGATTAGTCTGCGGCTGGAGTGGATTTCATGTAGCGCCAGGGGTTGACGGGGGCGTTGTTCATGCGCACTTCGTAATGAACGTGAGGTCCAGTGGAGCGGCCGCTGATTCCGGTATAGCCGATGACCTCGCCGCGCTTGACACGGGTTCCGGCGATAACGGCGTAAGAGGAGAGATGCGCATACCAAGTGGTGAGGCCAAAGCCGTGATCGACGATAACCACGCGACCATAGCCGGAGTGCTCTCCCGCGTCGAGGACCATACCGTCAGCGGTAACGTGCACAGGCGCACCGTAGTCTGCGCCGACGTCCACGCCGGTGTGGAACGCACCTTCACCCGAGAAGGGGTCGAGACGCTCGCCGAAGCCGTCCGTGATGCGGCCGAGCACGGGCCAGATGGAAGGCGTGTAGGATGAGTCCGCGAAGGCGCTGGCCGGCAGCAGGCGAAGGCCATCCGCGGAAACAGCGATGGCCGCGGCGTTCCGCTTGAGGAAGGAATACTGCTCGACAGAACGGTCAAAGGCGTCTTCGGGAGTTGCGGCAGAATCCATCTGATCAAAAGCGGCAGGGTGATAGCGCATCACGCCGTAGGTCATGGCGACTTCGGTGGCCAGGGATTGCAGGGAGTCGAGGCGCTGGTTGGTGTCCTTCACGCTCGTCTGCAACTCGCGATACTGCTTCTTGAGGGTTTCCTGGTCGTGGCGAAGGGCGTTGTAATTCCCGATCTTCCAGAGCATGCGGCTGTAAGAACCGATGGCAGCAGCGACGGTAATGCTGCCAATGATGGCCAAAACCGCTAAACCGTGGAGTAGATAGGCGGGCACGATGAGCTTCCGGAGTTTTCCGGGCGTCGTGGCAATATAGAACGTATAGTTCTTCCCGCTAATCACTGAGTGACCCCTCAGGCGTTCTTGCTTTCATTTGAAGTGCGGTTATTCATTCCCTGGATCCGCACCGTAGCGTGAATGTCGCGATCTGACTGAACCGTGAGCCGTGGTTCGCTATAGGTAAGATATTAGATTTTGTAGGTTGCCCGCGTCAACCCTGTACTTGGATTTTTTTGGGACAGCCGTAGGAAAACTGTCCACTGTCCCTAGGGCCGGTTTTCCGTGGTGGACCTGGTCTGACCGGCAGCGAAACACTTCAGCGGGATGTGGTTACGAAGCCACCACTCGAAGCGATCTTGCTTGACGTTCCACTGTGAAAAGCGGATTTTGGTGCCGTCGCGACCGAGAATTGTAGTGCTCTGACCGCCCGACCAAGGATCAAAGGGACTCTCTTCCCAGTGTTGTGTGACCGCGATGACGTCAGACCAGCCGATGCACTTGCGGCGAAGCACGAGGTGCCGCTGCTCGACTCCCCCTCATCCGCCGCGACAACACTCGGGAACTGGATGAGGCCGATGACGGCAAGGATGAAGAAAGCCCAGGTCCAAATGCTATTCAGCGTGCGCGAGGCGTACCCCGTAGCGATTTGCCAGAGGAAGTAGGTACTCACTACGACAGAGATCCAGGCAAGTCCGCGGTAGCTCCAGGAGGCACGAAAGACTTCCTGAGGGCCGCGGGGGCGAGAGTAGATTCGGTGGAGAAACTCGCACGCGGCGAGATACAATCCGCCTCGGATGAGGAAGTACGGGTCATGCAGAAACATCGGGAAGTCCGCCGCTTACTCTAAAGGCGAATGTAGCGCTTACGAGAGCCAGGTCCAACAGCGATGAATGAAGAGCAGGTGCTAAAGCGGATTGCTTCAGGGGCGAAGGCAGCGCGGCTTTCGGCGGCAGGAGTGCACCTGGGGATTGGCGATGATGCGGCGCTATTCGCGCCGCGCGCGGGGCGAGAGACGATCTTGACGTGTGATTGGTCTTTGGAGGGAACGCACTTCCTTCGCGACAAACATCCGGCGGATGCGGTGGGCTGGAAAAGCCTGGCGCGCGCCGTGAGTGATGTTGCCGCGATGGGAGGAACGCCGCGGTGCTACCTGTTGAGCCTGGCGCTGCCTGCTTCGCATACGGGCTGGTGGCTGGGGGAGTTCTTGCGTGGGTTGCGGCGAGCCTCCCGAGCCTTTCGCTGCGAACTGGCAGGGGGTGACACAACGCGACGCGACGAGATCCTGATCAACATCATGGTGGCCGGAGAGATTGCGCCTGGGCAAGCCTTGCGGCGCACGGGCGCGCGGGCGGGAGACTTGATTTATGTCAGCGGAAGACTGGGCGAGGCAGATCGCGGCTGGGAACGTTTGCAGAAGACGCGCGGGAGGGTGAGGGCGGATGACCGGCTGTTGCGCAAGCATCTTTATCCGGAGCCGCGGCTGGCGCTGGGAGAGTGGCTTGCGAAAAACGGACTGGCCACAGCGGCGATAGATTTATCCGACGGACTATCGATTGATCTGATGCGACTCTGCGCGGCGAGCAGCGTGGGGGCGCGTGTGGAGGTTGCATCACTGCCGATGCTGCGGGATGTAGACAGGGAAAAAGCGGTAAAGCTTGCGCTGCACGGGGGTGACGATTACGAATTGCTTTTCGCGGTGGCGCCGCGAAAGGCTCAACATATTCCAAAGAGATTCCGGGGATTGCAGCTCACACAGATCGGCAGAATCCTCCGGGGAAAAAAGATTGAAGTACGCGCGGAAAATGGCAGCGTGTACCGGCTGCGGCCGGGTGGTTGGGATCCCTTCCGCAAATAATCACGAATTTGAACGAGCAATCGAAGAGCGTGGGCGCAAGAAGTTAGATGGAGGAAACTTCCGGGGCCAAGGCCGGGACTTACCAGGAAGCGCTGCTTATAGAGCAGCACGCTAAGGAGTGGAGGGAGAGGTTGTGGGCGAAGGAGTCGTCCCAGGCTTTTCTCTGGGCAGGCTGGGGGCTTCGTCTTCGGGCGCGGTGTCCGGCGTATCGACGTTGACATGATGTTCAGCGGCCTGCTGCTCCAGCGTGACCACATTCGTAAAATCCATGACCGGCATGCTTGCCATGCCGCGTTCGATAAATTCCATCCAGATAGGCAGCGCCGCTTGCGCGCCGGTTTCCCGTTTTCCCAGTGAAATTTGTTTGTCGTCGAAGCCAACCCAGACGCCCGCCGTGATTTGCGGCGTGAAGCCAATGAACCAGGCATCTGTGAAGTCCTGGGTGGTGCCGGTCTTGCCGCCAGCGGGGCGACCCATGGACCGGGCTTTGATGGCGGTGCCGAATTGCACGACGTCCTCGAGCATGGCGGTCATGGTGCGCGCCACGTCCGGCGAGATGACGTCGTGGACTTCGGGATGGGCTTCTTCGAGCAGCGCGCCATCGTAGCTGGTGACGCGGCGAATCATGTGCGGATCGATGCGGATGCCGTCATTGGGAAAGACGGTAAAGGCGGAAACGTGCTCGATGAGCCGCATGTCCGCGGCGCCGAGAGCAAGGGGAAGATAGGGAGGGAGCGGGGAGGTGATGCCGAAGCGGCGGGTCATGTCCACCACGGAATTGATGCCAATTTTTTCGGTGAGTTTGACGGCAGGAACATTTCGGGAGCCGGCGAGGGCGCGGCGGAGCGTGATGGTGCCTTCGTATTTCTCGTCATAGTTGTGCGGGGAGTAGGGTTGGCCGCCGCTGATGGTGCTGAAGGGCGCATCCACGATGGTGTCAAAAGGCGAGGAACCCTTCTCGACGGCAGCGGAGTAGACGTAGACCTTGAAGGAGCTGCCGACTTGGCGGTAGGCCTGCGTGGCGCGATTGAATTTGGAATCTTCAAAGCTGTAGCCGCCGACCATGGCTTTGATTTCGCCGGTAGGGTTGTCAATGGCGATCATGGCGGCTTGCGGGGCGGGTTGCTGTTCGAGCTGTATGCGCGCGGTGGTTTCGCGCAAATCCTGAATGGAGACCTGGATGAGATCGCCGACGGCGAGGAATTCATTGGGCCTTCTGTGGCCGGTCCAGGCGATGTCCGAGGGAGACAAAAGGGCGCGATAGGTGCCGATCTTGACGGTGACGCTTTTGTCGTCGGCGGCGAGGACGAGGCCGGTGACGTAGCTTCCCTTCTCGATGGCGTGGCGCCAATCGTCGTCTTCGTAGGTGTCGAGCTTGCCGAGATTGTCCTTGAGGACGTTGGGGAGCTTGCCGCGCCAGCCGTGGCGGCGATCATAGGTGTGCAGACCATCACGGACGGCTTGATTGGCAGCCTTCTGCATCTGGATGTTGAGCGTGGTGTAGACGCGGAGACCGCGCTCATGAACGGCTTCGGTGCCGTAGGTGGATTCCAGGTATTTGCGGATCTCTTCAAAGAAATAGGGAGCGAGATCGTTGCGCGGATATTGCAGGTGCAGGCCAAGGGGCGTTTTCCTTGTGGCTTCCTCCTCGGCAGCGGTGATCTTTCCCTCTTCGCGCATCTGGTGAAGGACGAGGTTGCGGCGAGCAAGGGCGCGCGCGGGGTCGACCAGCGGCGAATAGATGGGACCGCGAATCATGCCCGCGAGGAGCGCGGCTTCCTGGAGCTTGAGATCGCTGACGGGCTTGCCGAAATAGAATTGCGAGGCGGCGGCGAAACCGTAGTTGCCATGAGCGAGATAAACCTGGTTGGCGTACATTGTAAAGATTTGCGGTTTGGTGTAGCGGCGCTCGATTTGCAGGCCGAGGAGGATTTCCTGGGCTTTGCGGCGGAAGCTGCGATCGCTGCGGTCGAGGAAGAGATTGCCGGCAAGCTGCATGGTGATGGTGCTGGCGCCTTCGGCCTTGCGGCGCTTGATGAGGTTGCGGTAGGCGGCGCCGGCGACGCGGGGAAAATCGACGCCCCAGTGATCCTCGAAGTGCTGGTCCTCGATGGCGGTGACAGCGTTGTAGAGGACTTTGGGAATTTGCTCCCAGGTCATGAGGATGCGG
The DNA here is from genome assembly GCA_002478115.1 of Candidatus Acidiferrum typicum. GTDB lineage: Bacteria > Acidobacteriota > Terriglobia > Acidiferrales > UBA7541 > Acidiferrum > Acidiferrum typicum. Next base: position 7,243 of record DLMH01000170.1, read on the forward strand.
CGCTGCAGGGCGAAGCTGCCGACGAGCTGGCCATCATCTGCGTAGATTTCGGTGACAACGTTGGGGCGATAGGTTTCCAGGGCGTGGATTTCGGGGAGATCGCTTTCGTAGACGAAGAGAAGGCCGGCGGCGGCGCCGAGGGCAATGGCACAGAGTAGGAGGAAGGCGAGGGCGACGCGGTCAATCAGCTTCCAGCCGCGGAGGCGCAGGGTGATGGGAGGGAGACTTAGCATCGAAAGAGAATTCTAGAACAGGATGAGGATTGCAGATAGGCAAGCACAGCAAAGTTTCCAAATGTGGATACGGGAAGGGAGAGGAGACGCCGTATGCGGAGGCTGGCTTTAGCTAAAGATGAGGGGTAAGTCACAGCGCTATGTCGATGGCTTCGCTGCTGCGGACCAGGGATGGGGCTTGCGGGCCTCCTGGAAGGCGAAGACGGTCATGAGGACGGCGAGGAGAAGGAGAGCGCCGTCGCGGAGAATGGTGAGGCCGGTGAGCGGCTCGGGCTTGGCGAAACAGCCGCAATTGATATCGAGGTGAAGGGCATAGGCGCGGACGACGCTGGCGAAAAACCCGCCGATGATGAGTGTGGTGATGGTGGCCCAGATGCGTAGCTGCCAGCCGATGAGAAGGAGAAGACCGATGGAGATTTCGGCGAAGGGCAGGGTCTTGGACACGAAGAGCGAAGCCCACGGCGGAAGCATCTGGTAGGAATCGATTTGAAGAGCAAAGAGGGAGAGCGCGATGGGAATGGGCGGACGCGGATGCATGTCCGGGCGAAACAGCTTGGCGTAGCCGGCGTAGATGAAGATGGCGGCAAGAACGATACGGCCGATCCAGATGATGAGGCGGCGGTAATTGAAAGGGGCGAATTGGAGCATGGGTGTGTTCTCAATTCTCTCGCAGAAAGCAGATTCCTCGCTGCGCTCGGAATGACAATTTAGCTTGTCAACTTACGTTGTCACTTTACCATCCCATTTCAATCGTTCTACTAAATCCGAGGTTCACGAAGCACACTGCAATTTCCAACTACTTCTGCGAAACGAGCTGATCCAAAAAAGTCTTCAGGACGTCGTAGCTGACAAAACCGACGACCGGGAAAGTCTGGCCGGACTTGGTGTGCAGGACGGTGTAAGGAGTCTGGTTCACCGGAACCAACTGGCCGAGCTGTCTGTCCTTTTCGATGAGAGGCTCGAAGGTCTTGGCGTCAACGAAGGCCTGCACCTTTTTCATTTCGGCAGGGCTCAGGGCGGCGGCGACGGTGCCCTGTATATCGCCGTTCATTTCCCACTTTTCCTGATTCTGGAAGATCGCCTGTTCGACTTCCTCACATCTGCCAATGTGTGCCGCGGCACGGGAGTAGCTGGCAGCCACGCGGGAGTAGGCATGCATGGGCAAGGGATAGTCGCGATGGATGAGATAGACCTTACCGGTGTTGACGTAGTTGTCCATGACCTTCTGCGTGGTGGTGATGAAGAGCTGCTTGCACGCGGGGCACTGAAAATCGCTGAAGATTTCCATGACAACTGGGGCGTTCTTGGAGCCGAAGGCCTCGGCAGGGTCGATGTCGTTGACGCCGTTGACGGAGATGGTGGCTTGGGGAAGAGCCGGCGCGGCCTTGGCAACGGTGATCACCGGCGGAATCAGCGGGCGAGCGGCCGGAGGAGCCGGCGCCGTGCTCACGGTTTCTGCGGGGCTCGGCTGTAGAGGCACTTGCGGTTGTTCCGCCTGCTGAGTTGGCGTCTCCGAGAGCTTATGCAGAGAAGGAAACAGTAAGATGGCTACAACGATCAAACCCACACTTAAAAGAGCGACCAGAATTCGCCGGCGATTCACAAAAACCTCCGAGTGAAGTACAGGGGGAAAACACGGTCAGAGTATCACAGCTTCTGCCGGTGCTGGGTGACGGCGGAAAGCAGGATGACGAAGCGGACATCAGGATGGGATGCGGCGGGGAGAAGGAGGGATGGAGGGAGAGAGGAAGCATAGGAGAATGAGCGTGGGGGAGTCAGGATTAAGGAGTTGGCCGAGGGAAAAGGCAGTCGGACAGATTTGAGGCCAAGTGGAGGAAAACCTGGCCGGAAGGTGATGGGAGTGGCTGTAACGCATTGACAGCAATAAAGTTATATTCGGCATCAAATAACTTGACAACACTTCACTCAACTTGTATAGTGGGGCAGGTTCTGAGGGGGGAGGCACCCCGCCAGAGCGGGAAGGGCCAGACTGGCTGGCACGCTGCCACAGGGCAGCACTTGTGGCGGGCACTGCTCCAGGGATTGACGGGAAGCCGCCTTACTAAGTTGTTGAGAGCCTGGACAGGCTTACGAAGAAAAGAGTTTGGGAAGATTGCAGAAGGAGAAACGAGGACATGAGCAAGATCATTGGAATTGACCTGGGAACGACGAACTCCGTGGTGGCCGTGATGCAGGGCGGCGAGCCGGTGGTGATCCCGAACCAGGAGGGAACGCGCACGACCCCTTCGGTCGTGGCGATCACGAAGGCCGGGGAGCGGCTGGTGGGGCAAGTGGCCAAGCGCCAGGCGGTGACGAATCCCGAGAACACGGTGTATTCGATCAAGCGGTTCATGGGGCGGCGCTACGACGAAGTGAGCGAAGAGATGAAGCGCATACCCTACAAGGTGGTAAAGGGCAACCACGATGATGCGCGCATCGAGGTGGCGGGGAAGGTGTACAGCCCGCCGGAGATTTCCGCGATGATCCTGACGAAATTGAAGAATGCCGCGGAAGATTTTCTGGGCGAAAAGGTGACGAAAGCGGTCATCACGGTCCCGGCGTATTTCAACGACGCACAACGCCAAGCGACAAAGCAGGCCGGAGAAATCGCGGGCATGGAAGTGGTGCGCATTATTAATGAGCCGACTGCGGCAGCGCTGGCGTACGGACTGGAAAAGAAGAGTGATGAGACGATCGCCGTGTACGACCTGGGCGGAGGCACGTTTGACATTTCGGTCCTGGAAGTGGGCGCCGGTGTGGTGGAAGTGAAATCCACCAATGGCGATACGCACCTGGGCGGCGACGACGTGGACCAGAAGATCGTGGACTGGCTCATCGATGAATTCAAGAAAGAGCACGGGATCGATCTGGGCAAAGACCGGATGGCGCTGCAACGGCTGAAGGAAGCGGCGGAAAAGGCGAAGATCGAGCTTTCGCAGATGATGGAGACGGAGATCAACCTGCCGTTCATCACCGCGGGGGCGAGCGGGCCGATCCACATGCAGCAGAAGCTGACGCGGACGCGGCTGGAAGAGTTGATGAAGGACCTGCTGGAACGCTCGATGAGGCCGGTGAAGCAGGCGCTGGAAGACGCGAAGATGTCGCCGCAAAACATCCAGGAAGTGGTGCTGGTGGGCGGTTCGACGCGTATCCCGAAGGTGCAGTCGCTGGTGAGCACGTTCTTCGGTGGGAAAGAGCTGCACAAGGGCGTGAATCCGGATGAAGTGGTGGCCGTAGGCGCGGCGATTCAGGGCGCGGTGCTGGCGGGAGAGGTGAAGGACATTCTCCTGCTGGACGTGACGCCATTGTCGCTGGGCGTGGAGACGCTGGGCGGCGTGATGACCGTGCAGATTCAGCGGAACACCACGATACCGACGCGCAAGGTAGAGACGTATTCGACGGCTTCGGACAATCAGCCGGGCGTGGAGATCCACGTTCTGCAAGGCGAACGGAAGTTTGCGAAGGACAACCGGTCGCTGGGAACGTTCAAACTGGATGGGATTCCGCCGGCGCCGCGCGGCATTCCGCAGATTGAGGTGACGTTTGACATTGACGCGAACGGCATCTTGAACGTGAGCGCGAAGGACAAAGCCACGAACAAGGAGCAGAAGATCACCATCACGGCTTCGACCGGGTTGACGAAGGACGAAGCCGAGAAGATGCGCACGGAAGCGGAATCGCATGCCGAGGAAGACCGCCGGCGCATGGAAGAGGTCGAGGCGCGGAACCGGCTGGACGGGATTGTGTACCAGGCGGAGAAGACCATCCGCGAGAACCGCGACAAGCTGCCGGAAGGCGACGTGAAGCACGCCGAAGAGGCGATGGAAGATGCCAAGAAGGCGATGAACGAAGGCGGCGTGGCACGGCTGCGCTCCGCGACGGAAAACGTGGAAAAGACGCTGCACAAGATGGCGGAAGAGTTGTACAAGAAGACGCAATCGGCCGGCGGCGCCGAGCAAGCAGGCGCGGCAGGGGCCGGTGCGGGGCCTGGGTCCACAGGCGGCGAGAGCGCGCAGGGCGGCAAGCCCGGCGATGTGATCGACGCAGAGTATGTGGACGTGGACGACAACAAGAAGCCGAATTAAGAAGCGATCAGTTATCAGCGATCAGGAACCGGAAGGCGGTGAAGGTTTCGGATAGCGGGAATCGCCAGGTTGTGAAGCGTGCGTGGGGGTCCGGGCTGGCTGGACTCCTGCGCGCGGAAGCGAAGAGGGGCCGGTCTAAAGACCGGCCCCTACATAAAGAGATTCATGCCGACTAGCTCAAAACAGGATTACTACGAACTGTTGGGAGTGCCGCGTAAAGCGACGGCGAAGGAGATGCGCACGGCGTTTCGCAAGCTGGCGCGGAAGTATCATCCGGATTTGAATCCAGGCGACAAGGCTGCGGAAGAGAAATTCAAGCAGTTGCAGGAAGCGTACGATGTGCTGTCGGACACGAAGAAGCGGGAGATGTACGACCAGTACGGCTTCTACAGCGACAATGCGCCGCCGGCCGGATATGGCGGTGGCACGGATGCCCGCGCCGGAAACGTGAATTTCGATTTTGGCGGATTCGATTTTGGCGGGCAGCCGGGCGCGGGCTCGAGTTTCCGGGATTTGTTCGGCCAGTTCTTCGGCGGGCGACGGGGCACGGCGGCGATGGAGCCGGAGGAAGAACCCGGCGGCGACCTGGAATACCAGATTGAGATCGATTTTGGGGACTCCGTGCGCGGCGCGGTGAAGAAACTGCAGATCACGCGGATGGATGCATGCGAGACGTGCCACGGGACGGGAGCGGTGGGCTCGCCGCAGACCTGCCCGACGTGCAATGGAAGCGGGTCCATCCAGCAGACCGCGGGAAAGATGCGGTTCAACGTGCCTTGCAACCGCTGCGGCGGGACAGGCAAACTGCGGACGCCGTGCCGGACGTGTGGCGGCGAAGGGCGCGTGCGGCGAACGGAAACGATTGATGTGCGCATCCCGGCAGGCGTGGCGAATGGCGGACGCGTCCGTGTGCCCGGAAGAGGCAACGCGGGCACGATGGGCGCGCCGGCGGGTGGTTTGTACTTGCAGGTGGTGGTGAGGCCGCACCCGTTTTTCGAACGGCGGGGAAATGATTTGTACACGAAGGTGCCGGTGACGGTGCCGGAGGCGTCGCTGGGCGGGAAGATCGAGGTGCCGACGATTGACGGGAGGTCGCTGGTGCGGATTCCTCCGGGCACGAACAGCGGCAGCACGTTGCGGCTGAAGGAAAAGGGCGTACCACACGGAAAGAGCGGGGCGCGCGGGGACCAGTACGTGGAGATCCAGGTGATTGTGCCGGAGCCGACCGATGAGCGGGTGCGACACTTGATGAAGGAACTGGAAGAAATTGCGCCGACCGATCCGCGGAAGGATTTGTTTGGGAAGGCGGGGGTGTGAGGAAGTTATAAGTAATTAGTTATAAGTTTTAAGTAAGGCGTCGGACGTTTGCTTTACTTGATACTTAAAACTTAGAACTGAGAACTTGGCGCTCCAATGCCAGTGAAAGCGAAAAAACGGGCGAAGGCCGGGTACATGATCAGCGCGGTGGCGGAGCTATACAAGCTGCACCCGCAAACGTTGCGCTTGTATGAGCGAGTGGGCTTGCTGAAGCCGTCGCGATCGCAGGGGAACACGCGGCTGTATACGGACTCCGACCTGGAGCGGCTGGACGTAATCCTGACGCTGGCGCGAGACATGGGAGTGAACCTGGCGGGAATCGAGATCATTTTAAATATGAGAGAAAAGATGATCGAGATGGAACGGCAGATGGGCGAGTTTGCGCACGTGGTGCAGCAGGAATTGTCGCGGATGGCGCGGACGGAAGAAAAAGCGCCGAAGACGGCGATTGTGAAAGCGGTGCCGCGGGTGGGGAGATAGAGAAGTGGTGAGTTTCCAGTTTTACGCCGTCAGTAAAGCCCCGAGTTGATCGGGGCGTTTTTGTTTTTGTGCACAGATTTCCGCAGGGCAGGCCGATTGTGGCGGTGCGGATTGGGACGTATGATGGCGGCTGGCGAAAGAGCGCTGGCAGGTTGCCGCGGTTGAGAAGACAGATCGTCTGAGTGAGCGGTTGAGGCCGCAAAAGCGGGAGCAAGCTCCCGCACTCCAAAGGGTGATCATGGCTCGAGAAGATTGCGCAGTTTGCAGGGGGACGGGATGGAAGCTGGCGGCGCGGAAGGATGGCACGCCGGGCAGCGTGGCGGTGGCGTGTGAGTGCGGAATGGAAGAGCGCGCAGGGTTGGTGATGGAGCGGGCGCGAATCCCCAAGCGATATGAGCATTGCGATTTCGAGAGCTACGCGACGGATTTGGCGGATGGAAAGACCTGGACTTCGGAGCACGAGCAATCGTTGAAACAAGCGAAACTACTGATGCAGGGATTTGTGCGGGAATATCCTGCGACGGAAAAGGGGTTGCTGCTGATGGGGCCTTCGGGCGTGGGTAAGACGCATCTGGCAGTGGCGGGACTGAAGGAGCTGATCCGGCGGGGACATGGCGGGTTGTTTTGCGACTACCGGGAATTATTGAAGGAGATTCAGGCGAGCTACAACCCGGCGAGCGAATCCACGGAGATGGGCGTATTGGAGCCGGTGCGGACGGCAGAAATTCTGGTGCTGGACGATCTGGGGGCGAGCAAGCCTTCCGCGTGGGTGCTGGACATCATTGGATTGGTGCTGAACGCACGATACAACGAGCGGCGGATGACGATCCTGACGACGAACTATATTGACGAGACGGCAAGTCCGGCGGAGGGCGCGCCGTTGCCAGGCGGGCGACGCGTGGTGGTGAAGGAAGATACGCTGGCGGACCGCATTGGTGCGCGGATGAGGTCGCGGCTGTATGAGATGTGCCGGACGGTAGCGGTGAGTGCACCGGATTTTCGGCGAGAGACACGGCAGGCGGGGGGAGCAAGGGCATAGGAGAAGAAGCAAACGGCGCTCAAGCAGAGAAGTCAAGGGGGCTCGGAGATAGATTCCTGGATCTATAATGAGCAGTGAGCGACCGCTCGGTCGCCCTCCCCGAAATTCGCCTGGCGGCAAATTCCCATTGATTGACAGGGGTTGAGGCGGCGGGTATCCTTGTGGGTAAGTGGGGTGCGGCGTACAGCTATGTTCGCGGCATCCAAGTGAAAGCTAACGAGTTACTGCGAAGCAGTTCAATAATTCTGCACTGCCCCGTTGTAACCCTCCTTGCATCACCCCGGTAGGGATCCAGCAAGGATTGACTCGACAAAAACAGGGATAGAAATCCCGGAGGCGATTGATCATGTTTTCTGACCACGATAACCCCGTATCTTCCGCAACAGGAACCGCAGCAACCCAGGCCAGCGAGAACACCCCGAAAGAAGAAGCGACGCCCAGCACCGAGACGCCCGCAGCCGAACCGCCCGTGGCAGAAGCAGCCGCGGCGAGCGGCACGCCGGATACACTTGCGCCCGTAGAGCACGTGAAGGCTGACGAAGTCCACGCGACGGCGGAAGCGCACGCGCAAGCGGCAGTCGTGGACGCCGAAGCAGCGGCGGCAGCCGAAGAAGCGGCTGGCGCGGAAGAGATGAGCAAGCTGATCGAGCAGTACAGCGAGCCACAGGAAGCCGCGTCGCAAAACGAAATTATTGAAGTGAAGGTGGTGGCGTACACGGAACACGGCGTGGTGGTGAGTCTCGGTGGAAAGACCGAGGGCCTGGTTCCGGCGGTGGAGTTCTCTGAGACGGACATTCCTCGGCCTGAACCGAACGCGACGATTGAAGTGCAGCGCACGGGAGAGCACAAGGACGGGTTCGTCATTTTGACGTACCAGAAAGTGCTGCGGCGGCGGACGTGGGAAAAGATTGACGCGCAGTACAAGGCCAAGGAAACGATCACGGCTAAGGTCGTGGACCGGATAAAGGGCGGGCTGGTGGTGGATGTGGGCGGCGTGCGCGCGTTCCTGCCGGGGTCGCAGTATGACCTGCGGCCGACGGCGAACCTGGACGGCCTGATGGGGCAGGAAGTGCAGGTGCGCATCACGAAGCTGAACCGGCGGCGCGGGAATGTGGTGGTGAGCCGGCGGGCGCTGCTGGAGGAAGAGCTGCATGCCAAGCGCGCGGAGTTGATGGAGACGTTGACCGAAGGGCAAGTCGTGCACGGCACGGTGAAGAACGTGACGGACTACGGCGCTTTCGTGGACTTGGGCGGAATCGACGGGTTGCTGCACCTTACGGACCTGAGCTGGGGACGCGTGCGTCATCCAAGCGACGTTGTGAAGCCGGAGCAGGAAGTCGATGTGATTATTTTGAAGTTTGACAAGGACAAGCAGCGAGTGTCGCTGGGCCTGAAGCAATTGGCCAAGGACCCGTGGGCGGACGCGGCGGAACGGTATCCCGCGGGCGGCAAGTACAAAGGCAAGGTGGTCGGCGTGGTGGATTACGGCGCCTTCGTCGAGTTGGAACAAGGCATCGAAGGACTGGTGCACGTCACGGAGATGAGCTGGTCCAAGAAGCCGACGCACCCGTCGAAGGTAGTGAAGGCCGGCGAAGAAGTGGACGTGGTGGTGCTGGACATCAAGCCGAGCGACCGGCGCGTTTCGCTGGGAATGAAGCAGGCGCAGGCCGATCCATGGCTGCTGGTGGCGGAGAAGTATCCGGTAGGCACGGTGGTGACCGGTAAGGTGCGGAACATCGCGGAGTTTGGCGCGTTCATCGAAATCGAAGATGGTTTCGACGGGCTGGTGCACGTTGGCGATGTGAGCTGGACCGGCCGGGTGAAGAACCCGCACGAGGTGTTCAAGAAGGGCGAGCCGATCACTGCGAAGGTATTGCGGATCGATCCGGAGAACCGCCGGGTGTCGCTGGGCATGAAGCAGGTGAACGACATCTGGGGCGACTGGTTCAAACAGCACCGCGTGGGCGAAATCGTGAAGGGCAAAGTTTCGCGGATCGCGACATTTGGCGCTTTCGTGGAGCTTGGCGACAACATCGAAGGGCTGTGCCACAACACGGAGATTGAGGAGCGCAAGCGCCGCGACGATGGGGCCTCGAGCTTCCGGCCGACCACGGGACCGCTGAAGAGCGCGGGACCGCTGGAACCCGGCAAGGAATACGATTTCAAGATCATCAAGATCAGTTCCGACACGCGGCGGATCGGGTTAAGCTACCGCGCAGCCGTGCGGCAAATTGAACGCAAGGAGATCGAACAGTACAAGTCGACGAAATCCTCGGCCACGGCAACGATCGGAGACGCCATGAAGCAGAAGCTGGCGTCCCGGTAGGCAGACACACGTAATTTCCCCGGCCCAGGGGGCCAGGCGCGAAAATTCGTTTACCTGAGGGTTGTTTTAATGATAGGAAGAGGGTCAGCCAGAGGCGAAGCCCCTCTAAGTCGGCTCGCACCAGGGAGTTGTACGGGCCAAACGGGATACGATTGAAGAGGCAGGGACGATGACAAAGCAACCGACGTTGACGAAGGCCGACCTGATCGAGGAAGTGCTGCGGGTGACGGAACTTCCACGCAAGGAGTCGGAGACCATCGTCGAGACGATTTTTGAAAGCATCATCGACGCGCTGCAGAAGGGCGACAAGATCGAGATCCGGGGATTCGGGAGTTTCCGGACACGACAGCGGCGGGGCCGCGTGGGCCGCAACCCGAAGACCGGCGAGAAGGTGGACGTGCCGGCGAAGAAGATTCCGTTCTTCAAGCCGAGCAAAGAATTGAAGGATTTCGTCAACAGCCCGGAGGCAGCGCCAAGCGAAGCAGCGCCTTCGTGAGGATGAACTCTGATAATTAAAGGTTGTGGACGCCCCGGCGAGTTCGGGGCGTTTTTTTTTGAGGAAGACAAGATCGGGTTGCGAAGAGAATTCTGGGTTATGCTGAGTGCGAGATTGCGCGAGTGAGGATTGCAAACGATGGATTACCTTTGGTCGCCGTGGCGGTTCCAATATATGGCGGGAGTGACGCAAGGCAAGCAGCCGGAGTGTTTTTTCTGCGATGCGGTGAAGGGCACGCGGGATGAGGAGACGCTGGTGGTCTACCGGGGGAAGAAAGTATTCGTGATCCTGAACCGGTATCCGTATACGTCCGGGCACGTGATGATCGTGCCGTACGCGCACGTGGCGGAATTGAATCTTTGCGATGCAGAGGCGTTGAAGGAAATGATGGAGTTGGCGCAAAGGGTGGAAGCGGCTTTTCGCACGAATTACGGGCCGGACGGGATGAACCTGGGGATGAACCTGGGGAAGGCGGCCGGTGCCGGCGTGGCGGGGCACCTGCATCTGCACATGCTGCCGCGATGGATTGGGGATACGAATTTCATGACCGTGACGGGGGAAACGCGCGTGCAGCCGGAGGAATTGCAGGATACGTTTGAGAAGCTGAGAAAGGCGCTTAGCTGAAGAATCCCGAGAAGCAGATCCTCGGCCCTGAGCGGGATGACAAGGAGTTGCCGTGAATCTGGAACTTAGTGAAGAGCAAAAGCTGCTGCAAAAGAGCGTGCGGGAATTTGCGGAGTCCGAGGTGCGCCCGCTGGCCAAGGAACTGGACGAGACGGGACACTTTCCACGGGAGCTGTTCAAGAAGGCGGCGGAGCTGGGTTTGACCGGCGTGGCGTTTCCGGAAGCCGAGGGTGGGGCGGGGTTCGACCATCTGGCGTACACGATCGTGATCGAAGAGATTTCGCGATGCTGCGCTTCGACGGGCGTGATCCTGAGCGTGCAGAATTCATTGTTTTGCGATCCCATTCATCGTTACGGAACTGAGGAGCAGAAGAAAAAGTTTCTGCTGCCGTTCACGCGCGGCGAAAAGATCGGGTGTTACGCGCTGACGGAACCGCAAGCGGGTTCGAATGCGGCGGCGCTGCAAACGAAGGCGGTGAAACAAGGTGATACGTACGTGATCAACGGCACGAAGGCGTGGATCACGAACGGCGGCGTGGCGGATGCGGCCATCGCGTACGTGAACACCGACCCCGCAAGGGGCGAGCGCGGGATCACGGCCATTGTGGTGGAAAAGGGGACGCCAGGGTTCAAGGTGGGGAAAGAGGAGAAAAAGCTGGGGATCAACGCGACGGCGTGCAGCGAATTAGTTTTCACGGACTGCGTGGTGCCGGCGGCGAACCGTATTGGAAATGAAGGCGAAGGGTACAGGGTAGCGCTCTCGACGCTGGATGGCGGGCGCATCGGGATCGCGGCGCAAGCCACTGGCATTGCGCAAGGCGCGTTTGAGGCCGCGTTGAAGTGGGCGCAGGAGCGCATGGCCTTCGGGCACCCGATCGCGCAGTTTCAAGCGATCCAGTTCATGCTGGCGGACATGGCCACGGAGATTGATGCGGCACGGCTGCTGGTGAGGAAAGCGGCGTGGAAGCAGGATAGCGGCGGGCGGTTCAGCCAGGAAGCGGCGACGGCGAAATTGTTTGCCAGCGAAATGGCGACGCGCGTGACGCACAAGGCGATCCAGATTCATGGCGGGTATGGCTACAGCCGGGAGTATCCGGTGGAGCGGGCGTACCGGGATGCGCGGATTACGGAGATCTATGAGGGGACCAGCGAGATTCAGAGGCTGGTGATTGCGTCGTGGGTGCTGAAGGGGTGAAGAGCCACTTAAAGGCGCGCTCCTCAGGTTCAGCGTAGGCTGAAAAAACCGCCGCAAGTCCCCATTCCCCGACAAACCCAAAGCTGACCGCACTCCGGAACTAAGCCTGAAATCCGAAGTCGAAGAGGGATTTCTCCGCTCCGGGACGGCAAACAGCGCCGTCCCTCCGGTCGAAATGACAGATTTTGGGTGGTGGATCGTATGAGAGAAACCAACTTCGCCGAAGTTGGGTCTTCACAGGATGATCATTTGAGACAAAACGAGATGCGCTCGCCTGCAACGGCTCAACTTCGGATTTCAGGCTAAGTCAGACACATCAACCAGTGTCGCGCTCGCCTAGTGTGATGCTGTGGACCCACGTTAACGAACTGAAGACCTTCCGCGGATAAACCCGACCGATTGGCGGGAGCCTCCCGAATAATGGGAACAACAAATACTTTAATTTACGGAGGCATCGCGCCGCCCGCGCGATCTGAACCCATGTACGAACACCTGTGGAGAGATGCGGCAATACTGCTCGGTTCAATGCACTTGATGGCGCCGATGGCCGTGCGGAGCGGTTTCCGGTTTGCGGCGCGCTGCAACCCGGTGCAGGTGCCAGCGGAAGAACTGCCGCGTGAAGTATCGGCGTACATCCGGCCGCAGATACCGCAGATGCAAAGCCTGGGTTTCGAGTTTCTCGGGTGCTACGACTGCGGCGTGCTGGCGAGCAACACGCAAAGCTTCATCGCGCATTTCTGCAACCGGACGACGAACGATTTTGCCAACGTTTCGGTGGCCACCTCGCCGCAGAGAACGGCGGGCTATTTCGAGTTTTCGACGCGGTTCGGAAATGGGCTGGCGCTGGAAACGAATACGAACGGCGTTTTACCGCTGACGCCGGATAATCCGGAGGTTCGCGTGTTCCGGTTCCCGGAGATCAAAGAGCCGCGTGAGCTATATCAGGTGCATAAGAGCCTGGCCGAAAAGTACGCCAACCGACAGTGGACGCAAGGCGAGCCGAAGGGACAAGAGATTCAACGGCTGGTGCGCGTGATGGAGAATTATGGACCGCGGCACGCGAAGATGGGCTACATGTACTTGGCGCCTGATGGGGAAGCTTACTTCTTGACGTGGAAGGGCGCGATCCTGATGACGTGGCGAGGATTGTGGCCGACTGCGCTGATTCGAAGGGCGATGCATAAGTATGAGATGCGAGCGGAACTGCAGTCACTGCATGTCCGGGGAGTGCCCGCGCTGCAGAAGGCGTAAGAAGAAATGCGCAAAGAATTGGTCGCCGGAATGTTGTGGCAACGAAGTCTCACCTGTTGGAAATCCAACCGATCGCAGCGGTGGAAAAATCCCCGCAAATGTAATTCCGAGTCCCGTTTGCTTTTTGAACGGGACGAGGAATCTGCTTTTTCTGCCGTCTTTTGTGAAAAGCAGATCCCTCGCTTCGCTCGGGATGACAACTATTCGCCGTTGTTCCGCAACCTGTTGGAGATCAGGAAGAAAGGGGCGTAGCGATTGCTCGCCGTCGAGCCAGGCAAGGCTGCGCGTCCGCGTGTGCGGGTTCTTGGCGTTTGGGAGACTAGATTTAGTATTCTGGCGGGGTGCTGGAACTCGACGCGGGACTTGCATTTAAAGAGGAAGATGACGCGGAGTTTTTTTCGCTGCTCCCGGCTAGGCCGGCCGTCTGCTTGATCGAGCCTAGAGAAGAAAACGCCGAACCTTACTTGATACGGACAGCGGACCTGCGGCGGCGCCTGCAACGATTGCTGGGCCCGGCGGACCCCGCGAGCAAGCGATTGAACCTGCGCGAGTTTGCGCGGGCGGTGCATTACCGCGAGACGGGGTCGGCATTTGAGCAGGCGCTGACCTACTATCGCCACGCCAAGCAGAAATTTCCCAAACGTTATCGGGACTTGATGAGGCTGCGGCCGGCCGCCGTGCTAAAGGTAAATTTGCGCAATGCCTACCCACGCTGCTACGTGACACGGCGCATTGCGGTGGACGAACAAGGGTTGCCAGCGGCGGGAGCGTACTATGGGCCGTTCGCGTCGCGGCGCGCGGCGCAAGCCTTCGCAGAAAAGATGCTGGATTTTTTCAAGGTGCGGCGGTGCCAAATCAAGATCCGGCGCGACCCGGCCTTTCCGGGATGCCTGTATTCGGAGATGAAAATGTGCCTGGCGCCGTGTTTTGCGGGTTGCACAAAGGAAGAGTACGACGTGGAGGTGAACCGGCTGGTGTCGTTTCTGGAGACGAGCGGGGGCTCGCTGCGCGGAGGATTTGAAGCGGAACGCGAGAAGGCCAGCGAAGAACTGGATTTCGAGCGCGCGGCGGCGATTCACAAGAAGGTGGAAAAACTGGATGATGTGCTGCGCGGGAGGCCGGAACTGGCGCGGAGGATACAGGACTTGGATGCTGTAATTCTGCAACGCACAGCGCGGGAGCAAACGATTGGAGTCTATGCGGTACGAGGAGGGCGGCTGGCGGAACCCTATGAATTGCGGTTTGGGGATACCCGCGAGCCGCGGTCGGCGGAAGAAACGGTCCGCGAGTACCTGGAAGGTGTGATGGGCGGCGGGGTGCCACTTCTTTCTGCACCGTCTCCGATTGCGGGTAATATCAGACAAAGCGCAGCGGAATTGGGCGAGCATCTTTGCCTGGTGGCGCGGTGGTACTACAGCAATCCACGGGAAGGCGAAATTTTCTATCGGGAGAAGGACTGGCCGTACCGGCGGATTTTGCGGGCCTGCGCGAGGTTGCTGGCGCCGAAAAAGGATGCCAAGGAAGAGCCAATCGTTCCGGAAGGAAAAGCGCAAAGCGAGGAGCCGAAATGAGCCGGGGAGCAACACAAGAAGGAACCAAGAAGTATGCGGCGAAGTTTCGAGGGGCAGCGGCGGAGGGACATTTTCGCGAGGCACAAGGATTGACGATTTCCTCTCTTGGGGCTGGAACGTACCTGGGCCAGCCCAACGAGAACATGGACGCGGGGTATGCGGCGGCGCTGGTAGCGGCGGTGGAGAACGGGATCAACGTCATCGATTCGGCGATCAATTACAGATTCCAGCGAAGCGAGCGAAGCGTAGGCACGGCGGTGAAGGTGCTGGCAAACAAGGGATTTGCCCGCGAGGAAGTGGTCGTCTGCACGAAGGGAGGGTACCTGACGCCGGATGGAACCATGCCGGCGGACCCTAATCGCTATTTCTTCGAGGAGTACATCCAGAAGGGCATTTTCAGCGCGAAAGAAATTGCGGCGGGCAGCCATTGCATGGCGCCGCGGTTCCTGGAAAACCAATTGGGGCGCAGCTTGAAGAATCTGGGCGTGGAATGCGTGGACGTCTATTACCTGCACAACCCGGAAACACAATTGAGTGAGATCCCGAAAGCGGATTTTTTGGGCCGGATACGCGAGGCGTTCTTATTTCTGGAATCGGAGGCGGCGCGCGGGCGGATTCAGTATTACGGCATGGCGACGTGGAATGGATTCCGGCAGAACGCGAGCGCGGGGGATGCGATGCAACTGGCGGAGATTGCGAATTTGGCGAAGGAGATTGCGGGCGAGCAGCACCGATTCCGGTTCGTGCAACTGCCGTATAACCTGGCGATGACCGAGGCGCTCACGCTGGGAAACCAGACCGTTGGCGGAAATACGAAGACGATGATGGAAGCAGCCGGTGAGCTGGGCATCACGCTGATTGCAAGCGCGGCGCTGCTGCAAGGGCAGGTGGCGCAAAACCTCCCGGCATTCGTTGCCGAGGCTTTGGGGCTGGAAAATGATGTGGAACGGGCGCTGCAGTTTGCGCGATCGTCGCCGGGAATTGCGACGGCACTTGTGGGAATGTCGCGCGTGGCGCATGTGGAAGCGAATACGCGGCTGGTGGGGAGGGCGCCGGCCGGAATCGAGGAGTTCAACAAGTTGTTTTCGCGGGGAGAGGGCGTTTAACGGGCGGATCAGGAGTGGGCAAGTTCGGGATGGCGGCGGACGAGCCAAGTGGTGATGGCCTGGTCGAGTTGGTGGAGATGGCCAGAAAAGAAATGGTCGGCGTGATCGACGACGGTCAACTGGTTTTCACCGGGCAACGCGGCGACGAGTTCAGCAACCTTGGTTCGGGCGCCATGCTCATCGTTGGCGCCATGGACGAAGAGTTTGGGCTTCGTGCAGCTCCAGAGATACGTGAAATCGGTGTTGTTGACGGGAATGCCGAGGCCAATCAGATCGGTGACACGAGGATCGGCACAACCGACGCGAAGGCCGACCCAGCTTCCGAAACTGAAACCGGCGAGAAGCAGGGGGATGTTCGGAAATTCCGAGGCAAGAAAATTGATGGCGGCGAGGACGTCGTCCTGCTCGCCCTGGCCGCGGTCGTGCGATCCGGCGCTGAGTCCGGCACCGCGAAAATTGAACCGCAAGACCGGAATACCGAGGGCATCGAGGGACTTGGCGGCTTGATAGACAACCTTGTTGTGGAGGGTGCCGCCGTACAGCGGGTGTGGGTGGCAAACCACAGCCGCGAGCGAGGGGGAGGCCGAGCGCGTTGGAGTCCAGAGGATGGCCTCCAAACGGCCAACAGGACCCTTTAAAAAGAGATTGCGGGAATCGTGGGAAATGCGCATAAAAGGCCAGGAAAAGTGTACCTGAAAGGAGCGGGCAGGCAAAAAATCATCGGGAAAGCGTATTCGTCCACAATTGGAGAAAAACGCTCCAATTGTGAAAACGGGGTGGGGCAGTTCTATACCTGCCACTACGCGAGTTTGTCGTACTAGAGCTAAAAAGTTGGACTTTCGGATTGCAGTTTACGGCGGCGAATGTTACTTTCGCCCCGGTTCAACCTCCAGGGGGAAATGATGGCTGATTTGTCGGACAGGCGAGAAGCACGGCGCTTTGTCATGACCCTGCCCGTTCGGGTGATGGCACATGATGCAAACAGCCCGGAACTGAAAGCCCACACGCGAGATGTGAGCTACCGCGGCCTGTATTTCCTGGCGGAAGCTTCGTTTGACAGTGGAAGCGAGATCGATTTTGTTTTGACCCTGCCGAAGCAGGTCATTTCCGCGGGCGATGTGCATATTCGCTGCCATGGGAAGGTCGTGCGTGTCGAAGCCACAGACAACGGCAAGACCGGGATTGCCGCGCGCATCGACCGCTATGAATTTGTGCCCATTCGGGCTTCGGCCGCGTAGCCGGCCGCCCTCGGCGTCCCACCAGATTGCAACTCGCAGCTCACCATTCTGCGTAGAATAGTTGCAGGAGAGTCTTGCCATCGAGCATGGCGAAGAACTCTCGGGGGGGACTTGCATGTATCACTACAATCCAAATCTGGCGCTGGAAGAATTGAGGGAGGATGGCTTTCTGCCGCATCCGGTCAAGCTGCGGGATATGATCCTGCGGAATCAACTGGGGCCGCAAGACGCGCAGCTCCTGAACCAGGAATTCCAGGAGTATCTGACACGGTTCGGGGAGCTGCAGAAGCTGGGCGGCGTGATCCTGGAAAAACTCTCAACGGGTCAGAGGAAGAGCGCTTAGGCGCGGGATGGGGACAGGAAGCGCGCAATGCGGACCAATTGCTGGAGGCGGGGGCCGCGATACGCTGTAACAACCTGCCGGCAGCGGCTTGGAAGATCGCACTGCTCCTGGATCAGCCGGAAAGGCTTGCGGACATGAAGCGCGCAGCGAGCGAGATGGCACGGCCGGAGGCGGCCAGCAGGATCGTCGAAGATGCGCTGGGGCTGTTACACTAAACCGTTGCCCGAAGGGAATCGCTGGAAGAACGGCCGCCCAAAGGGATCATCTACTCAAAACCATGAAGCGCCACACACTGCTGATCGATGCAGACGACACACTTTGGGAAAATAACGTTTTCTTCGAGAAGCTGATCGATGATTTCATCAGCCTGGTGGAACCCTGCGGGTACAGCCGGGCGTACATCCGCCACATCCTGAACGAAACAGAGCGAAAAAATATCCGCCAGTATGGCTACGGGGTGCGGAGTTTTGGGAGATCACTGGAAGAGACTTACCTGAAGCTGGCGGACCAGATGGCGCAGCGCGAGGTGCTGGCAAAGGTGCACAATCGCGTGATGGAGCTTGAGAGGACGCCGCCGAAGATTCTGGACGGGGTGCCGGAGACGCTGGCCTACCTGACGGCGCGGCACCGCCTGATCCTTTTCACCAAAGGCGAACCGGCAGAGCAGGCAGCCAAAGTGGAACGCTCCGGGCTGCAGGGATTTTTTGAAGCGATCGAGATCGTCTCAGAGAAAGACGCGAAGACCTACGGGGCGCTGGTGCACAAGCACAAGATTGTGAAGACCTATGGCTGGATGATCGGGAACAGTCCACGCAGCGACATCAATCCGGCCATGGAAGCGGGCCTGAATGCCGTGTACATCCCGCATGTGAACACGTGGCAACTGGAGCAGGAAGCGGTGTTGGCGGGATCGGGGAAGCTGGTAATACTGCCGGCGTTCCGCGAGTTACGCAATCATTTCTAGACCCCTCCCAATTTGGACCTTGTACCCTTCCTCCTACATCTAAAAGATGGAACCGGGTGCTGAGGGAGGTGTTCCATGGCAAGGGCGATGATCTCGGGTGTGGAGTGGCGGCAGGCGTGGTACACGAACGAGGACGCCGTATATCTCAACGCGGCGGGACAGGCGCCAATGCCACGCGTTTCTCTAGAAGCTGTGCAAGTCTCCCTGGAGTGGAAAAAGTTCCCTCACAACTTGACCGACCAACAAGAACTGGATCTGCCTAAACGCGTTCGGGCTTCGATTGCGAATCTGATCGGAGCTAAACCGGAAGAAATCGCCTTGACGACCGGTGCAAGCGCCGGGCTGATCGCGCTGGCTTATGGCCTCGATTGGAAGCGAGGAGATGAAATCTTGACCGCCCATCGCGAATTCCCGGTGCAGTACACGACCTGGAAGCCAATGGAAGCGCGAGAAGGGGCCAAACTCAAGCTTGTTGCACCGTCTGGGCGCTGGGTTGCGACGGAGGACTTCATCGCTGCGCTGAAACCGCGAACACGCGTGGTATCAGCAAGCATGGTGCGATTCGATGATGGCTCAATGCTGGACGCGCCGAAGTTGGGCGCGGCATGTCGCGCGCAAGGGACGCTCCTCGCGCTGGACGTAAGCCAATGCTGCGGCGCGATTCCCATGGATGTCCGCCAACTGGGCGCGGACCTTATCACGTGTTCCGGCTACAAGTGGCTGCTGGGGCCTTACGGTTCAGGATTCTTCTGGGGAAAAAGCGAGCTGATTGCAAGCTTCCGGCCAGGTCCGTTCTACTGGCAAGGGATCGAAGGGTTGAATCATTTTGGTGCGCTGATTTTTGAGGACCCGAAAGCCGCCGCAGGGGCGCGGGGTTGGGATGCCTCCGAAACAGCGAGTTATTTCAATCTAGCGGGATGGGAAGCCTCGCTGCACTTTCTGCACGACGTGGGGGTCGAGACAGTTGCTGGGCACAACCAGAAACTCATGGCACACCTGTACGAATCTCTTCCTCGGGATCAGTGCGTAAGGACCAGCCCACTTGAAACCGCACGCCGGGGTCCCTATGCCTGCTTTGCGGCGCACACTTTAGAGCGAACTCAGGATATTTATGCGCGCTTAAAGAAAGAGAAGGTGATTGCCAGTTTGCGAGAAGGCAACATTCGAGTTTCCACGCACTTGTACAACACAATGCAGGATATCGATAGGCTGGTTCAGGTGATTGCCCGATGAGTGGCGAAACAAAATGGCCGAAACTCGCCGTGCTTGGAGCCGGGGCTGTCGGTGGATATTTTGGCGGGATGCTGGCGCGGGCGGGCGCACCGGTGACGATGATCGGGCGGCAGGCGTTTGCGGAGGCGGTGAAGAACTCCGGCCTGCAATTAGACACAGTGCAGTTTCGGGAGACGGTGCATCCCGAGGCATCCATGGAGATTGCGGCCGCGGCCGGGGCGGAAGTGGTTTTGTTCTGCGTGAAGACAACGGACACGGCGAGCACGGCGAAAAGTCTGGCGCGTCACATTTCGCCCGGGGCGATTGTGGTGAGTCTGCAGAATGGCGTGAACAACGCGGAGGAGATTCGGGCGGCTGCGGGCATTGATGCGCTGTCGGCCGTGGTGTATGTGGCTGCGGCAATGTCGCCACCGGGATATGTGAAGCACCTGGGCCGGGGAGACCTGGTGGTGGGACCAAAGAATACGCGAACCGAGAAAATCGCAAGTCTTTTCCTGCAGGCGAAGGTGCCGTGCCGGATTTCAGAGAATATTGAAGGAGAGCTCTGGACCAAATTGATCTGGAACTGCGCGCTGAATGCGATTTCAGCGCTGGGCCGCGTAACCTATGGGGAAATATTCGCGAGTTCAGGCGCACGCCGCATCATCGAAACCCTGGTCGATGAAGTGCTGGCGGTGGCTCGCGCAAAGGGAATCCACCCGCCCGGTTTGGAGGATTCCAAGGCGGCACTCGCGGGTGCTCTGAAGATTGCCGAGCAGATGAGCGGGACGCGGTCCTCAACCGCACAGGACATGGCGCGGGGGAAGCGCACGGAAATTGACTCCTTGAATGGGTATGTGGCGCGGCTGGGAGAGCAGATGGGTGTGGCGACGCCGGTGAATCATGCGCTGTACACGCTAGTGAAATTGCAGGAGTCGGGCTTTTAACCTACGCGGTAGAACTTCCGAAACCAAATTTCCCAGTTGACGGCACGGGCGGAGTTGTTGGACGTCAGCCTCATGCGCGCTGAGGAATCAGCGGCGCTCGGGGCCGCGGAAGGGAATGTAGACGATGGCCTCGAGGTCGACGGGCTGGCCTTCCTTGGTGGCGGGCTGGAATTTCCACTGCGCGAAAGCCTCGATGGCATACGCGTCAAGCTGCGGGTCGATGCCGCGCACAAGCTGAATGCTGTCCACGGTACCGTCCTGGCGAATCACGCCGTAGAGGATCACTTCTCCCTCCACGTGATCCTGAACCAGAGTTTGCGGATATTTTGGATCAACCTTGCGCAGAGCCAGGGGCGCGTTGACTTCGCCATGGCTATGCGCGGCAGTGCCACCGAGGTGCAATTCGGAGAAGTGGATGATCCAACTGCCCGTGGCGCTGCTCAGATTGGGCATGTTGATGTTCATGGAGTAGACGCGGCGCGAAGTAAAGATCTGCTCCGGCTTCGCGCCGGGTGGCAGAGCGGCAAAATTCGGCGGGCCGGTGCGCTCGGGCGGGTCATCGGCGGCGGCATTCGGATCGGGACGCTTCAGGCCCGTTTGGGATTTCGGAAGGCTGAGCTTTAACACACCGCCAAGACCCGAGGAGTTTGCGTTTGGCTTTGGAGAGCCGCCGCTGATGCTGATGCCGATGTCGCTCTTCCCTGCCCCCTCCACGCCGTTTCCATGCGAATCGCCGCTTCCGGATTTTGTAGTAGACCCTGGCGAATTACCCGGCGCGCCGGGTTTGCCCTCGGGAGATATGGCGACGCGCGCGGCGAGATTGCCTTGAGGCACAGGAACGACGGGAACCGGAGGCGCGGGATTCGCTGAAAGTGCGATGAGCGTGCTGGGCGCTCCACCGTTCACGCCAGATGGTACGGCGGGAACTTCCGGTGCAGCGGCGTCACCGGTCTGCTTGCGGGATGCCACGCGAGGAGTGGAGCCGGCATTGATCTCGAGTTTGGGCCTGGCAGGACCCGTGGAAGTAGCGGCCAAGCTGATTTCCGCGGGGCGCTGCTCGAGATTTGGCAGGTCTGGAGAAGGCGTGTCCGTCATTGCGACAGTTTTAGCCTGATGGGGATGAAGTTTGGCGAGGGCTTGCTCGCTGATCTCGATATGCGGACGCGCAGGAGCTTGCGAGGCGGCAAGCTGGACGATGTTGGGCATGGCGGGAAGGAATTTCGGGGCTTCCGCTGGAGCGGCGGGATTGATCAGGGTTTGGCGGGGGTGCGTCGGGTGAACAGGATCCGTGAAGATGCGCTGGCGAGGATGGTAGGCGTCCACACTTTCCTTGGCGGGAGGCGGGTCCGGCTCCGATTTCGACGGGGTTGTGGGTTTCGCGCGGGGAACATTGAGAAGAGGCAAGTCCTCGATGGGACCGGACCAGGTGAGTTCCGTGTTATCAAAGGCAGGATTGCGCCGGGGAGCGGCTGGAAGGTCCGGCCAAGGGAATATCACGAAGGCGATGTGTAGCAGGGCTGCGGCGAGGATAGCGCGGCGGGGGAAGCTCCGCTCGACACGGCAATCTCGAAAGACAAAAGTGAGAGGATCGGTTTTCAGGAGATGTGTGCGCTGGAAGGCCGCGGCCACACTGCTGAGAAAGTTCTGGTGGAAGCTGCCCCAGGCGATTTCGAGCTTCGGCTGAACCTCGCCCGGGAGGAAAATGTGGGGCGGGTAGAGTTCCGCCTGACCGAGAAGATCGTAAGGGTCAACGTGGAAAGCCGTAGACATGAAGTTTAATTATATCGCGCTCTGCCTGGGACCTGGAGCGCGGGAATAGCCCCGCCAGTGAGTCAGGTAGATAGATGAACGGGAGGCGGATTAGGGTTTGCTGAGGGGCGAGCCCGGAAAAAGGAGAGACTGGCATCGCCCTGGCGGAGCACGCGGACACGCTCCAGTTGACCGAGTGCCTCCGGAAGATCGAAAGTGCGGCGGTGCTCGGCGATGACGAGTCCGCCAGGCTCGAGAAACGGAGCGGAGCCAAGAAAGGTGAGGACGCGGCGGTATTCGTCGGCATCCGCGTAAGGAGGATCGAGGAAAACGATGTCGAAAGGAGCGCTTGCGGGAGTGTGTTCCGCGGCGAGGCGCTGCAGGCCCCGCAGGGCGTCGAGCTTGAGAATCCGTGCGCAACCGCTAAGGCCGAGAGAATCGAGATTCTTCTGAATGAGAGTGGCAGCGGGCGAATGGTTTTCAATGAACACGACGCCGGCCGCACTGCGGCTAAGCGCCTCGATGCCGACGGCGCCAGTGCCGGCGAACACGTCGAGGAAGAGGCAGCCGGAAATGCGCCCGGCGAGGACGTTGAAGAGTGATTCGCGGAGGCGGTCGCTGGTGGGGCGAAGAGCAAGGCCCTTGAGGCTCTTGAGTTGGCGGCTGCGGAATGTTCCGGCGATGATGCGCATGGTGGTTTCGATGGGCCTCAGCCGACGCGCGCGAGGTGATAGCGGCGTTGCCATTCGCCAGGAAGGAGACGCAGTACGCGCTGGAGCGCTTCCTTCTGGGCAGGCTGTTCGGCAAGGGCGAACGCTTCCTTGCGGGCAAGTTCGAGAAGTTCGCGATCACGGAGCGGGTTGGCCACGTGGAAGCCGAGTTGGCCGGACTGCCGGGTGCCAAAAAACTCGCCGGGGCCGCGAAGCTGGAGATCGGTTTCGGCGATTTCAAAACCGTCAGTAGTGCGGACCATCGTTTCGAGGCGCGCGCGGGCATCTTCGCTCATACGGCCGGGCGCGACCAGGATGCAGTGGGACGGCTGCGCACCGCGGCCAATGCGCCCGCGGAGTTGGTGCAGTTGGGCGAGTCCGAAGCGTTCCGCGTGCTCAATGATCATGACCGTGGCATTGGGCACATCCACACCCACCTCGACGACGGTGGTAGCCACGAGAATTTGAATCTCGTTGTGGCGGAATTTCTGCATGACGTCTTCTTTTTCTTGGCTGGAAAGGCGGCCGTGGAGCAGGCCGAGCTTGAGTTTGGGGAAAACGGCTTTTGAGAGGCGCTCGTACTCTTCGATCGCCGCCTTGAGTTCCAGCTTCGACTCTTCGATGACCGGGTAAACGACATAGCCCTGATGGCCGGCGGCGACTTCGCGGCGAAGAAATTCCCAGACGCCGGGGAGATGCTGCTCGGTGGTGGTGCGGGTTTCGATGGGAGTGCGTCCGGGCGGGAGTTCATCGAGGACGGAGACCTCGAGGTCGCCATAGAGCGTGAGGGAGAGCGTGCGGGGGATGGGCGTAGCCGTCAACACGAGGACGTGTGGCGCATTGCCGTGGCGGGCGGCTTTGTCCATCAGGCGCTTGCGCTGGAGGACGCCGAAGCGGTGCTGCTCATCGATGGCGACAAAGCCGAGGCGATTAAATTCGACGTCCTCCTCGATGAGAGCGTGTGTGCCGATGACGAGCTGGGCTTCGCCGGAACGGATGCGCTCGCGCGCGGCGGTTTTTTCGGAGGGCTTGAGGCCACTGATGAGGAGTTCCACGGTGTAGCCGCCGGGAGCAAGGATGCGCCGGGCCGAGAGGAAATGCTGGACGGCAAGAATTTCGGTGGGAGCCATCAGCGCGGCCTGGCAGGCGTTTTCGATGGCAATGACCGCGGCCTGGAGCGCAACGATGGTTTTGCCGCTGCCGACATCCCCCTGCAGGAGGCGATTCATGGGCACGGGCTTTTCGAGGTCCGTGGCAATTTCGGCAAGGACGCGTTTCTGGGCGTTGGTGGGCTTGAACGGAAGAATGCGTTTCAGGGCTTCGCGGACTTTGTCTTCGCGAACACGGAAGGCGAGGGCGTTTTCCTTGCGGACGGCCCTGCGGCCCAAAGCCAGGCTCAGTTGGTATAGGAAGAATTCTTCGAAAATGAGGCGCTGTTGGGCAGGCGAACGAAAGAGATTGAGCGCTTCAAGGGATTCACCGGCGTCGGGAAAATGGGTGTGGATTAAAGCATCGCGGCGCGAAGGATAGTGGAGCTGCTGGAGCAGGGCTGGAGGCAGGACGTCGGGGATATTGGAGTCCAGGTTTTGCAGCGTGGCGTAAATCGCACGGCGAATCGGTCGCGTGCCGAAGGTGCCGACGGCTTCGTAGATGGGAACGATGCGGCCCATCTCGACGGAATCCACCTCTTCGCCCGTAAGCACTTCAATCTGGGGATTGATCATTTCGCGGCGCGCAGGGCGGAGCTTATCGATTTCGACTTTGCCGTGCAGGATAAGCTGCTGGCCGGGCTTCAAGCGTCCTTCCAGATAACCGCCATGAAAGAACTTGCACGGTAACGAGCCGGAATCATCCTGAACGAGGAGATGATAGATGGCATCGCGGCCGTACATGCCGCGAACGGCCTGGCCGCTCATGACGCGGGCACGCAGGGTGTAGGTGCCGTTGGGCTGGACGTCCTTGATCTTGGAGAAATGGATGCGGTCTTCGTAGCGGAACGGAAGATAGTTGAGCAAATCTTCCAGGGTGAAGATGCCGCGTTTGGCGAGGAGTTCGGCGCGCTGCGGCCCAACGCCTTTCACCATGCGGACATCGGTCTGGAGAGAGATGGACATCGCTCCTTCTTTATACCACTGCTGGGATAAAGTCCGCTTTTCGTGAAACTTGCGTCGCGGGCATGGGTATCGTTAGAGTGGGCGTTCGGGGCCGGCAGAGCCCTTGGGAGGTTGCCGTGGCGGAAACACGATTAACCGGATCGGACAAGCGCAAGCTGCTGCTGTGGATTGTGCTCGCGATCCTTGGTGCGCTATTTGCGCACAAATATTTCTTCCGGGCATTTCCGGAAGCCTCGGTGGATTTCAAGGTTTCGCGGAGCGCGGCGCAGAAGCGCGCGAAGGAGTTCGTGGAAGGGCTGGGGGAGAACCTCAACGGTTACCAGTCCGCGATTGTGTTCGACGTGGACGAAAACGCGAAAACCTACCTGGAACGCGAGTTGGGCTTGCAGCAGGCCAACCGGCTGATGTCCGGCGAATTGAACATCTGGTATTGGGAAGTGCGCTTTTTCCGGCCGCAACAAGAGGAAGAGTTCCAGGTGCGGGTCAATCCTGCGGGGAAAATTGTCGCCTACGACCACAAGATCGAAGAGGCTCGAGCAGCCAAATCGCTGAACCGCGAAGAGGCGCAATCGGCCGCGCAGGTTTTTCTGCAGAACAAGCTGGGTACGGACTTGAACAACTGGAATTTCCTGCCGGAGGAGGCCAATTCCCAAACGCGGCCGAACCGCGTGGACTGGTCGTTTACCTGGGAGCGCAAGAATTTCAAGGCCAAGGATGCTCCGTACCGGCTGGTGGTGGGGCTGCAGGGCAAGCAAATCGGGAGCACGCAGGAATTTCTGCAGGTGCCGGAAGCGTGGTCGCGGGATTACCAGCGATTGCGAAACGGCAACAATACGCTCGCCTTTGTCTTTTTCGTCCCTTACTTCATGTTAATCGGGGCCGCAGCCTGGATCGCCATTGTGCTTTCGCGGAAGGGACAGGTTTCCTGGGGCGCCCCCGTGCGTGTCGGGATTGCCGTGGCGGTTTTGCTTTTCCTACAAAGCCTGAATGACTGGCCGTTGTGGTTCGCGCAGTATAAGACCACCGAATCTTACGTAAGTTTTGTTGCCTCGCAGATCGGGTTTGCCGCGCTGGTGGCCATTTTCATGGCGGCCCTTACGGTGACGCTGATCCTTCCGGCAGGGGAGACTTTGTACCGAGCGTCCCAGCCCGACCGGCTGAGGCTTGGGCAAGCGTTCACGATGCGAGGGTTTCGTTCCAAGGAATTTTTTTCCTCCGCGGTCGTCGGCCTTTCAATGGCCGCAGCCCACATCGGATTCATCGTGGCTTTTTACATGCTAGGCAGCAAACTGGGCGTGTGGGCGCCGCAGGAATTAAACTACGAGAATTCAGCGAGTACGGTCTTCCCTTGGATCAGCGGTGCGGCAATTGGCCTGACGGCGGCAACCAGTGAAGAATTTCTCTTCCGACTGTTTGCTATTCCTTTCGTGGCGCGGCTTGCGCGCTATCGCTGGATAGCGGTGGTGGTGCCGGCATTCTTATGGGGTTTTCTACACAGCAACTATCCGCAGGAACCCGCCTACATTCGCGGGGTTGAGGTAGGACTCATCGGCATTGTCGCCGGGCTGGTGATACTGCGATACGGAATCGTGGCGACATTGATCTGGCATTACACGGTGGATGCTTCCCTGGTGGGATTGCTGTTGATCCGTTCGGACAACGTGTACTTCAGGATTTCGGGGGTCGTGGTGGCATTGGCGGCGCTTGCCCCATTGGCGTACTCAGGCATTTCGTGTTTGCTACGAGGGGAGTTCGAACAAGTCGAGGATCTGCTGAATCGAGCCGAGCCGGCGCCGGAGATAGAGCTGCGACAGGGACCCGCAACGGCGGAACTGCGTATCGCGGGGCGGCGATACGCGGGACTCACGGCCGGGAGCATTGGTTTTCTCGCGGTCTGTTTGATTGTAGGCAGCATGGTTGCCTGGAAGTTCAAGCAAGAGCGGATAGGCGACTATCTGCACCTGTCCGTGAATTCAAGAGCCGCTTCCGACCGGGCGAATGCAGTGCTGCGGGAACACGGGTTGGATCCCAAGAATTATTACAGATCGGCAATGCTGGTAGAAAAGATGGATCCAGTGACGAACGAGTTCCTGCGAAGAAGAAAGGTGTCAGTCGCGGCCATCAACCGGATTTATGCGGAACGTGTTCCTGGCGCGCTTTGGCTGGTGCGGTATTTCCGCGATTCGGAGCCGGAGGAATTTGCCGTGACCTTGAAGCCAGATGGCTCTCTGCATGCGTTCCGGCACACGCTGGCCGAGGCCGCCAAAGGCGCGAAGTTATCCAAAGTGGAGGCCATCGCAGTTGCAGAGAAGTTTTTGCAGGAGAAGAAGAATATTGATCTAAGCGGGTGGAAGCTGGTGGATTCCCGTTCGGTGGATCGTCCGAACAGGAGGGATCACACGCTGGTATGGCAGCAAATCAGCCCGCTCGATTTGGGGAATAGCGGGGAGAAAGACTCGAACGATCACGCTTATGCACGCAGGGAAGTTCAGGTGCTCGGCGATGAAGCTACGAACTACCGCACATATATCAAGATCCCCGATGATTTCGCGCGCGAGCAGGAAAAGCGAACGCTGCCGCGAACGCTGTTTTTGATTGGCCAAATCGTGCTGGGCGTGGGCCTGGTGGTTACGGTTCTCGTTTTCTACTTCAAGAATTTCCGGAAGCAGGGCGTCGTGGTGCCGTGGCGACGCTTGTTGTTGTGGGGGCTGGCCGGGTTCGCTCTGTTTGCGGTGCGTTTCCTGCTGGGCGCGGGAATTTCAAATGTATTGCAGCAGTACGACACGGCATATCCATTCCGGTTGTTCCTGGGCACGCAAATTGGGTCCGTGATACTCGGAAGCGTATTTTTGGCGGGTGGCATCGTGTTGCTGTTCGGGTTGGCGTGGCATTTTGCGGCGCGGGCCTTTGGCGAAGAGCAGGTTCCCACGTGGCTGGGCATGCCAGGGGAATATTATCGCGACGCATTCTGTATTGGATTGGGAGGCTCGGCGCTGCTGATTGGTCTGCAACGAGTATTGAGCGCAGCGTCATTGTGGTGGCCAACCTTGCAGCGCGCCGTGCCCAGCAACTTCGGCAGTTCGTTTGACGCGCTGGTGCCTGCGGCCAGTGTGATCGGCGGAACGCTCCTGCGAGGACTGCTGATTACAGGAGTCCTGGCTGTTGCGGTGGCGTTTGTCGGTGCGGAGCTACGGGTGCGCTGGTTGCGGTTGCTCATGTTCTTTGCGATAGCGGCGGCAATGGTCACAAACTGGGGCTCTCCGGCAGATTTCTTTAAGCACTTCCTGGTGCAAGTGGTTTTGCTGGGGTTTGTGGTGTTTGGGATTCGTCGGGTAGCACGTTTGAACCTGCTGGGATGGTTTCTCGTTATTGTCTGTACCGGGCTGCTGGGTGCGGGTTTGGAGTTGATTGGGCAGCCAGACGCGTTCTACCGGAGCCAGGGTTACATCGTGTTGACAGCACCGGGGGTACTGCTGGCGTGGCCACTGGTGTTGTGGCGGCTGCAGTCGGGGGAAAGCACAACTGTGGCCTAAGTTCTGGGGGTACCTGGCGGGCTTTGCCGGCATCCAAGGGAACAGGCCGCACAAGCGTAAGCAAACGGGTGGGGACGTTGTTGCTTACGAATCGGCGTGGAATGCGTCGAAACAACGTATCGGTGGTGTGGACGGTTCTACGCGGGGCGCCAGGAAGCAAGCTCCTGATGTAGAGTTGGCTGCACCAAGTTCGGCAAAGAGAAAGCGAATATGCCTCTCCCCTCATGGGCTCTGGCTTTTGCGGATGATGCCTGCCGGACCAGCAATTCCGAAGCTGCCCTGGCCACGGTGACCTCTTTGGCCAACCTCGACGAGCGCACCCTGGTCCAGGAAGCGCAAATTGGTAATCGCGCTGCTTTCGAGGAGTTGGTTCGCCGCTATGATCGGGACGTTTTGCGGCTTGCTCTCAACTTGATGAAGCGCACCGAGGACGCCCGGGACGTTTATCAGGAAGCCTTCCTGAAGGTCTACAAAAACCTCCATCGATTCCGGTTTGAGTGCAGTTTCTATACCTGGTTGTATCGCATCGTGACCAACGTCTGCCTGGACCAATTGCGGCGGCGGCAGGCCCGGCCGGAGGATCAAGCGCCCGAGATGCACGCCGGGCAGTATGAGGAAGGCACAACGGACTTTTTCGAGCGGCAGAGGGAGCATCGCCCTGCGCTCGATCCGGAGAAGCATTTGGTTGGCCAGGAAATTCGGGCCAAGCTTGCGGCTGCCATGGTGCGGCTCTCGCCCCGGGAACGCATTGTATTTGAAATGAAGCATTACCAGGGACTCAAGCTGCGCGCCATCGGCGCCGCCCTTGGCACCAGCGAGGAGACCGTGAAGAACTCGCTATTCCGCGCCACGCGCAAACTGCGCAGTGCACTGGGAGAACTGCGATGAGCGCCGCTGATCCGACGAAAACTTGCGCTGAGATTGCATCGCTGCTGGTGTTCTACGTTTGCGATGAACTGAGCGCTCAGGAGCGCGCGACCATTGATACGCATTTGGCGACTTGCGAGGACTGCCGGGCGCAACTCGCGGAGGAAAGCGCTTTCCAGGAGGCGGTTGGAGCGATCCCACAGGCCACGGAGAACTTGGACAGCGCGAGCGTGCTGCTGGCGCAATGCCGGAGTGCACTCTCCGAGAAGCTCGACGACCTGGCGACTCCCCCCGTGAAGGAGAAGGCGCCCGCGTTCCCGTGGTTGCGACGGTGGATGGCGTTGCACCCGGCGTGGAGCGGCGCGCTGCTGGCGCTTTTCGGACTTGTGATTGGCGTGGAGTCGACGCAGTGGTTCACCGGCCGGAATGACGCGAACGCGCTGGACCAGGCGGTGAATGTGCGGCCCGGGCCACGAATCACCCAAGAACAGCTCGCCAAGATGGCCGTTGCCGGTGTGAGCTTGACTCCTTCCATGGGATCCGGAACGCAAAATGTCCGCCTGCAGTTGAGCGCGGAGCAATCCGTGGTGCTCACGGGAGATCTGGATGATATGGATGTGCGGCAAGTGCTGATGTACGTTGTGGAGAACGGCGATCGCTTTGATTCGGGCGTGCGGTTGGATTGTCTGGATGTGTTGAAGGCGCGAGCCAAAGACGTGCAGGTGCGCAGTGCCCTGCTGACCGCGGCGCGCAAGGACCGGAATCCCGCGGTTCGATTGAAGGCGCTGGAGTCGCTGCGCGATTCGACCTCGGACCGGATGGTGCGCGAGACCCTGCTGGAGGCGCTGCAGCAGGATTCCAATCCCGGCGTGCGGGTCGAAGCCGTGAATTTGCTGGTGCGCTCTCTCGATGCCGGGGAGCCGGACTCCGCGTCGCCGCCGGTTCTCGGAGATCTGGATGCGCCGGAGCATGAACTGGCTGCGCCAAGGGCTCCCGGTGTTCCGCCGGACGAATCGCTGGCAAATGTGATTCGCGCCCTGCAAGATCTGCAGCGTAAAGACCCGAGCCGGTATGTGCGGCTGCGCAGTTCGGCAGCATTGCGGGAAATCAGCGAGCGCGGCGAACAGTGAGTTTTCAGCGCGTGACTGCAAATTGGGCTCACTACATGCGAATGGATTGGAAAATGTCGTTCCGTACGCGCCGCCAGTCGAAGCCGCTAACATTCCTCACACTTGTTTATGCATTCGCCGCGTTAGGCATGGTGGCACCAGCTTACGCGGGGGGCAATGTGCCTCCGCATGCGTCGGCGGACCGCTCCGGGGACATTACCACGAGTGATCGTGGGACATTGACGCTCACCGCGGATCTAGGCTCGGTGCGCGTCCAAGCGCTACCCGCCAATGCGCCTCCCGTGGTCCATTACACCGTACACATTGAAACGGACGCGCCGGAACCACTCGCGCATGTGCTTCTGCAAAGGTACGTTTTGACGGCGAAGGAAACGCCAAACGGCGTTTCCCTGGTGGGGCGGCTTCCGCAACTGCGTTCGATGATCAGCCGGAACGCTCAATACTGGGTGCAATTCCAGATCAGCGTACCGTCAAATTTCGGTGTAGAAGTGAGCACCGGCGCTGGTGATATTGAAATGTCAGACCTAGCCGGGCGCGTACTGCTGGAAACTCAAGGCGGCAATATTCGCACGGGGCGCCTTGGATTCGGGCCGTACCAAAGCCTTTCCACGGAGCGCTATGCGGCCAAGCTGGAAACTCAGGGCGGGCATATCACCGTATTGGATGTCGCTGGCGACCTGGATGCGTTTACGGCCGGGGGCCACATTCAGGCCGGAAACATCGCCGGCAGCGCCAAGCTGCGGTCCGGGGGCGGGCACATTCGCGCCGGTCAAATTGGGGGCGAAGCGCATCTGGAGACGGAAGGCGGAAACATTGCCGTTGGCGAAGCGGGCTCCTATGTAAGCGTGCGCACGGGCGGCGGGCAGATCGATTTCGGGGAAGTGCACGGTTCGGTGCACGCGCAGACGGCCGGAGGCGGAATTCGCATGATGTACGTTTCGGGGCCGATGGAAGTGGAAACAAGCGGCGGCAGCATCTGCCTGACGCACGTGGCGAACACGCTCCGCGCGGCAACGGGAAACGGCACGATCACGGCGTGGATTGCTCCGGATTCACCAGATCCGCATCATCCCGTTCGGCTGCCAGGCGCCTCGCAACTTTCTTCCAGCACGGGCGACATCGTCGTGTTCTTGCCGCGGAATATCATGGCGACGATCGACGCGACGGTGGACAACGGCGGGGCACAGCGCATCGAAACGGATCCGTCCCTCCCATTGAATCTGCAGACGCGGCCAGAAGGGCCGTTGCACGCTTACGGGGCGTTGAACGGGGGCGGGGCGGTGCTGAAGCTGCACACCGCGGCAGGCAAAATCCGGCTGCAATACCTGGACACGGAAACCACGCTACGGCAATCCATGGTGGATGAAGAAAGACAACGTCTGGTCAGCGTTTGGTTTCCCAAGGAAGCGGCGCCACAGGAGCCGCAGGCTCTCGCGGCGACAACGCCTGGGGCCAAAGCCGATTGGATCGACCAGTGGATCAATCGGCTGGAAAGCATGTTCCTGGGCGGTGTGCGTGAAGATGCGGAAGAATTCAAGAAACGCTTGATCGCCTCGCCCCCGCCGGAATATCCGCAGTTGGCGCGCAAGGCGGGCTTGCAGGGCGTGGTGCGCATGCAAGTCCGGGTGAAGACGGATGGCAGCCTGAGTGTGGACAAGATCATTGAAGGGGAGCCGGCACTGGCTGATGCAGCAACGTCGGCGATCCGGCAATGGCGGGCGCGGCCAGGGCAAGTAGGCGACAAAAAGGTTGACGTTATCACCACGGTAACGTTTAATTTTCAACTTCACTGAGGAGCTGGCCGGGAGAGTGGCGTGTGGGTAGGAAGAGCTTGTAGTTGCCCTGGGGGGAGTGAACGGGTTGAGGTTCGCGAAGGAGGGTCTACGATGTTTCGCAGCGTATTTCGTCCCGCTACCTTGGTTCTATTGGCCGTCACGGGTTTCCTGGCTCCACAATGTTTCGGCGTAACGCGTGAATTCGCGCAAACCTATCCTTTGCGTTCCGGGGGATCGCTGGAACTCAACAATGTGAATGGCACGGTGCGTATTGAGGCCTGGGACAAGGATGTGGTGGAAGTGCGCGCGGTAAAGACGACTCTGGAAAAGGAATCCAACCTGGACCGCGTTTCGATTGACGTGGACTCGCGCCCCGACGGGGGGCTTTCCATTTCCACGCGCTACCCGCAGGAAGAGGGAGTGGAGGTGGCGGTGGACTATACGGTGCACGTGCCGCGGCGCGCTCAGGTGACGCACGTCAATACGGTGAATGGCTCGCTGCGCGTGACGGACCTCGAGTCGGTGGGTGACCTGCATACTGTCAATGGCAATATTGAGGTTTTCGAGGGCAGCGGCAACGTGCATGCCCACACGACGAATGGCAACGTGTACCTCGAACTGAAGCACCCGGCGGATTCCAAAGGGGCTCTTGCGGAGACCACGAACGGTTCGGTGCTCCTGGCAATTCCAGCGGATCTCCCGGCAGACCTGGAAGCCCATTGCATGAACGGGAGCTTCTCCTCTGAACTTCCCGTGGTGATGCGTGGAGCAGTGCAGCCCAGAGTGTTGCATGGAAAGCTGGGACGCGGCGGCTCGCCCATTCGGCTGGGCACAGTGAACGGGGTCATTCGTGTGGTCGTTCTTCGGGCGACGGTTTAGCATTCTCTCCGTCTAAGTACCCGAAGGAGCTGAACGCCACCATGAACAATCGAAATGTTTGGACAGTACTCGGCCTGGGGGCTCTGAGCATCGCGCTGCTTGCCTTGCCAGGAGCCTCCGCCAAGAAACAAGAGACCGGAAGCACATCTCAAAAGCACACACAAATCTACATCAACCAGGATAAGGAAGCTCCGCGAGCGGAATCGGACGATGTTATCGAGATCGAAGGGCTTCCCTCCGATGACGACGCCCAGGTTCTGCTGGGTGGAGGCGGAAGCTGGCTCGGCGTGGGCGTGGCCGAAGTCACGCCGGAGAAGGTGAAAGAACTCAAGCTGCCCGCGGAGCGCGGGACGCTGCTGGGAAAGATCGTGCCGGATAGCCCCGCCGCTAGGGCTGGCTTGAAAGAGAATGACGTCATCACCGAGATCAACGGGCAACGGGTGGAAGGCTCGGAGCAGTTCCGGCGAATGATCCGCGAGATTCCAACGGGAAGGACGGCGCAATTGTCGGTGTGGCGCGATGGCCGCCAACAAACCATCGCGGTGACATTGGGCAAGTCGGAAGCCGCACACCACCACACGATGCTGGCACTAACACCGGGAGCCTATGCGTTCCAAATGCCGGAATTGCAGGAGTTGCCCGCGCTTGAGGATCTCCGCAATTTCAGTTTTTCTGTTTCAGGCCGCGCGCGGCTGGGCATTGACGCGGAGGACTTGGAAGGAGATTTCGGAAATTACTTTGGCGCGCCGGATGGCGAAGGAGTCCTGGTGCGCAATGTGCTCGAGAATTCTCCCGCGGCCAAGGCCGGGCTGAAGGCCGGCGATGTGATCACGAGCATGGACGGCGAGAGAATCCACAGTGCCCGCGAGCTTCGCGAAAAGCTGATGATGAAGAAAGACGCGAAGTCGGTGAAGCTGGGCTTGCTGCGCAACCGGAGTGAGCTGTCGTTGACTGTCGAGCTTCCCGCTTCCGAGCAGAAGCTGCCGCACCACATTTCGGAGCGGGCGAACATATAAGCAAGAAGGATGTCTCCGACTGGGCCCGGCTGGCGTGGATTGCTGGCCGGGCTCTTTTCTTTGGGGAAGCGCTCGCAGAATAGATGCTTGCTGGCGCGCACCTTTTGCCCGACGAAGGGTGTGCTCAGCCGTCGGGACCGTACTTGCGCAGCAAGCGCAGCGGCCGCCGCACGGCATCCCAGAGCCAGGAGCGCCGATCCTCAGCTCCCTCCACCCAATCTTCCTCCGTAGGAGAAAGGGATAAGCGCAAGAGATATTGGGCGCCGACGAAGCCGCCGCCGGCCATGCTCACACGGAAGAGCGCGCGTTCCCGGAGAGCGGGCGGGGCAAACCCAGCCTGGGGCAGCCAACGGACTACCTGCCGGCACAGTCG
This sequence comes from Candidatus Acidiferrum typicum, assembly GCA_002478115.1. GTDB lineage: Bacteria > Acidobacteriota > Terriglobia > Acidiferrales > UBA7541 > Acidiferrum > Acidiferrum typicum. Next base: position 41,816 of record DLMH01000170.1, read on the forward strand.
CTTCGTGGCGGCGTCCCGGGTAAGTTCTGCGGCCATTTCTGGGGGCGGAGGAACGCCAAAGACAGAAACTCCCAGTTGCAGACCGACGCGCAGCATACGTTCCGCACCCACATCCCTGGCGGCTTGGCGGGCTTTTTGCCAGTCCATTTCGGGATGACGCGCGGCCAAAGCGGTCACATCGGCAACCCAGATGAGCCGCTCCCAGAAATGCTTGGCGCCATGAATGCAGTTCAACAACAATTCATCTTCGAGGCTTAGCACCGGCACATCGCGGCCGTCCAGCGGCACGCGCCGCTGGCGGGCATATAGATCCTCGACGCGCATGGGCCGCGGATAGTAGCGAAAGGTGCGTTCGGTGTGGAGTTCGACGAGGCGCTGCGTGCCGGGGCGCTTGAAGAGATATTCGCCGGGTACTTTTCCAGCCTGGATGGCGCGTTCTGGAACGTCCGCATCGAAACCCAGGGCGATCATGTGCTGCGTTGCAGGCAGAATATCGCGGTGGCGAACGATCAGGTCGAGATCGACGTAGCTCCGCACCGCAGGGTCACCGTACGCCAGGAGTGAAATTAAAGGACCTTTCACGAGCAGCGTCTCGATGCCAGCTCGTCCAAAATCTGCCAGGAGGCGGAACAACTCCGCGGTCATACTCAAAGTGAAGAGGTACTGCGCGCGGAGGCGGGTCTGCAGCTTTTCGCGGGCGTCCGGGGGAACTCCATCGTAATTCAGTTCCTCCAAGCGCACGGCGACAATGCCGAGCACGCCGTGTCCTTCGGCTAGCTCCAACAACACGCCCCAGTCCAATCCACATCCAAGGCAACTGATAACCCGGTCACGATTGGCGACAGGCGAGGCACAAGCGCAGAGAAAGCCCCATTCTTTTTCCCGGGAACCCGCGCCAAATGGAGGTGTAGAGGACAGAGATTGCTCCAGTTTCGTTTCGGCCAGTTTACACCGGTATGAAGAGAATGGAGGGACGAAGCTGAGTTCTAAATGGCGCTAGACTGTTATCGGACAACTCACGCGCGGACCTTACCGAGCGATGGCTTGCGCTCCATCAGGAAAGCAGCGGCATCCTTTTGGATCAGTTCACACAGTGCAGTGATGCGGCCCGCATCCCGGTGAGGAATAATGCGTCGCACGGGCACCTGTTGTACGAGCCGGGACAATGTGTCGAACTCGACAGCACGTTGCTCGCGATCCAGAAGCCAATTCATGTAGGTATTCTGCACGAGATTCAGAAGTGCCTCTCGAGGGCGCATCTCTTCCACGCGCGGTGTGCCGGCGTCGTCCGAGCGCGGGGCAAACAGGTAGATCAATCCAAGGGGCAACGCTTCGGGTGAAAACCTGGCGCGGACACCGTCCAGATAGAGAAAACGCTTCTCCCAAACGGGCGTGAGCCGGGGAAGGGCTTCGGCAGAGCCGAGGAGATGTACAACGGAATCAGGCCACAGGCACACCCGCGGATAACCGGGGAAGAGATGAAATCGTCCCGCGGACTCTTGCATCGGGGAAATGTCTTCGCTCAGAACGGGAACGCCGCGCAGGGCTAAAGCGGCGGCGGTGGTGGACTTGCCGAAGCCGGCTTCACCGGAAAAGGCCACGGCCTGGCCGAAAAATTCCACCGCGCTGGCGTGCAGTGAGGTGACGTGCCACCGCCGCAAAATGAATCCCAAAATGGGTCCCAAGAAGTAGGTGGCGAGATCCGCGTTGGTGAGCGGGGGACGAAAGGTGCCCCAGACGCGACGGGCATCGGCGTCAACGACAAAACGGGCTCCGTCCGAATACGCTAACTCGAAGCACTCGGCCTGGCCGTGCTCAATGAGTTGAAAAGAAGGATCCGCGCCGTCTTCGGACTCCGGTCGGTGGGAGATCACGTGGCCCGGGGATGCACAGGCCTGGCTTGCCCATTCGGGTTCTGGACCCGTCTCCAGGCACAAGTCGGCTCGGCGCGCGGATTGAGGAACGGACTCTGGGCCCGCAATGCTGGTCGTCGAGTCAATTCCAAGACCGTAGACTCGGTAGGAATAGCTCACAAAAATCTGTTTTTCGGCTGCACGATGAAATCGGGGCGGAGGTCAGGCTCCGGTTCGGCGCTTCAGGCCTGTTTTTGCGCCATCGACACGGCCCCCGATGGCATTGGATTTCGTCATCTGGGCCAGGTCACCATAAACAAGCAGCTTTGGTGATTGATAGGGTTTCTTAGCGAGTATTTTAGGCGGCTGCTTCATTCATGCCCCTCTCGTGACACTCTACTGAATCCTTGCCCCATTTTCAACGTCTTTCAACCAGTGCGCGAGGGAGATCGGGCAGAGAGTCTCCAACCTCAAGGAACCCTTAACTTGCTCCAATGTTTCGATATATTTCGTCCAATTCACATACGGCAGAATCCCCTTGGGCGGTTCACAGGCTGCGGGAGTCCAAGTCCGTTTCTGCTGGCAGACTTCCAACGGATCCGTCGCCAAGGGACTTTTGGGCCTCTGAAGAACAGCAACAGGCAGACACCCCTTCATGGCTTGGCGAGCGAGATCCTTGTTGACACACCAGGGCACCGGGGGCAGACGCAAAAGGAACTGCAGAAGGCGCAAGTCAAGCAGTGGCGCCCGCGCTTCCAACGGCACCCCGATCCAGGCGGCATCCTCATCTTCCAACACTCCGGCCCAGTAAGCGCTGTGCAGTGAGGCATAGGCATGCGGGTGGACGGGATGTTGATAAACAGGTGCGCTTTTCCGTTGCCGCCATCTGTCTTTCAGATGGGCACGGCGCTCGAAATCCTCGGCAATCCACGTTGGATAACTCTGCCGGTTATCTTGGCCAATCAGCAGGCGGCGGAGGCGTGTCCGAAAACCACCCCGGAGGGGAGGAATCTTGCCGTGAGCCCAGAAATAGCCGCCAAAGGTACGGGCGATTCCGAACCAATCACCGCGCTCCTGCAAATAGAGGAAATAGGGCCATGCCCGCCCGGTCAGGACATCGTCGCCGCCATCGCCCGAGAGCACCACGCGGGCATGGGAAGCAATTTCTTGGAAGAACCTCCCGGTTCTGGCAAGAAACAATTCGGAGCTGGGTTCGGGAGTTGTTTCTACACCTGTCTTCAGTGGTTCATAGGGTGCGAAGCTCGCATCTTCCATGACTTCGTGTGTGAGTTTCAGGTGCTTCGCTGTGAGCGCGGCAAATTCGGGTTCCGGGTCGTCAAAGTGAGGCCGCCAACTGATGGTAAAAGCCTTCAGGCGCTGGCGTTGTCCGCGCTGTGAAGCCAACTGCGCGGCGATAGCACAGACGGACCCGGAATCCAGGCCGCCGCTCAAGTAAAGCGAGGCAGCGGCGTCGGGCATACGGTCGCGCACGGCTTGCACTAGCAATTCACGATACGCCTCGGTGTACTCCTCGGGGCGCCGGAGTTGCAGCGGCTCCTCGATGGGCAATTGCAGGAATCGTTTCACTTCGATGCGGCCACCCTCGAATTTCAGGAGATGTCCCGGAGCCAGCCTGCGTATGTCGGCGTACACCGTGCGCGTGGGATCAGCGCACAGGCCGTCCAGGAGAAAATCTCCAATAAAGAGGTCGTCGAGTTGAATGGAAATTTCTGGAACAGCCCGCAGGACTTGCAGCGTATCGCTAAAGTAAAGAGCGCCCGCCGCATGCGCATAGAAGAACGGATGGGCGCCGATAAAATCGCGCGCGCACCAGAGTTGTTTTTCTGCCATGTCCCAAAGCGCAAACGAAAAATCGCCAAGGAGGTGTTTGAGGGAAACTTCGCCCCATTGCCGCCAGGCGAGGAGCAGCAGATCTTCGTCCGTGCCATCTTGTAAAGGGGAGGGGCCGGTGCCGAAGAGCCTGCGGAGCAAGGCGTCGCGGGCGTCAAGGCGCACCTGCCCGATCAGCCAGAAACGGCCGTCGAGGGTCACCGGTTGTTGCGGCGCTTGCCTGCCAGGATCGGTCTGCAAGAAGGCAAAGCTGCTCCCCCAACCATCCTGGGCTCGGATGTTCGTTCCATCGGGACCGCGAAAGCTTAGCTGTGCGGCGAGTTGCGCCAGCCACTGCTGGTCAATCGCTGCTCCGTCCGGCCGCAGGACGCCAAAGAAACCGCTCATGACTGCTCCTTCGGCGGAACGCGGAATTCGCCGTCGAACGGGACAAAGTGGCGATGGACCTCTTCCGGCTGATTGAGGGCGGCGCCCTCGTACTCTACCCAGGCATGCGCTTCGAAGCGGCCCGTATGCTTGCGGACGCCAATGCGCACGCTGGCGGAAATTCCCTGAAGCCGCAACAGATACCAGAGGGTGAGAGATGTTTCAAGGCAACTCCCGCCGGGCAGGCCGTAGCGCACGGCGGCACGAACCATGCGACAAGTCTTCTCCACGATGTCCTTGCTGCTGGTGGTTTGCGGCAAGGCCGGGTTGCGGCGCACCCAGCGGGCATGCAACCACTCCTGGGTCCTCTTATAACCGCGCAGGCGCAGAGATGCCCCGACGAGAGGAAGAAGTACTGCGGCGCGCCGAAACATCTTCCGTGCTTCGGAATCCAGCGCTCTATACCGCCGGAATGGTTCCCACATTGTCGGTTTCTATATTGAGCAGGCCATATTCCAGGAGACGGCTCAATAGTTCGGTGAGATGGGTGCGCAAAAGTTCGGGACCCACCTCGAATTCTTCCAGGAGCCTGGCGTAAGCCGCGTCCACGCTGGGAGAGGTCGTAACTAGCTCCCACATGCGCGTTCCCGTAGTGTCCAAGCCGAAATACTTTTCCGTTTCCAGGTTCAGCAAAACGGATTCTCCGTCGAGATGCCGCACGAGCACGTGCTTGGGAACGACCACGCGGTTGGCAAATTGCATCATGCGGCGCTTCTCCTGCCCCAGCGTGCCCGGGGGGACAGCGGGGCGATTCGGGCTCGATGTAAGTGCTCCGCGAGTATCTTACCGGGGAATGGCTTTGCAAGCCACGCGCGTTGCGGCAAAGACGGCCTGCGGCGGATTGTCTAATTGCGGCAGACAGGTTATAAAATCAAGCGTGTCTACCCCTGCCATCGTAATTGATTCACTTGAGAAGTGGTTTCCGCCGGCGTACAGCGGGTGGCGCGCGTTTCTGCAGCCGTTTGCAGCGCCCAGTTCCCCGGCGCTGCGCGGCATTTCGTTGGAGGTGGCAGAAGGCGAGGCGGTTGCCCTGCTCGGTGCGAACGGCGCAGGGAAAACGACGCTGCTGCGGGTCCTGGCGACTCTGCTGCTCCCGACGCGTGGACGTGCGCAGATCGCCGGCCATGACGCGGTGAGCGACCCGGCCGCGGTGCGCCGCCAACTCGGCTACCATGCGGGCAGAGACTTGGGGTTTTACTCGCGTCTGACGGGACGACAGAACCTGCGTTTCTTCGGGCGGCTCAACCATCTTACCGACGCCACCATCGAGGGGCGCACGCGGGCACTTGGCGAGCGGTTTCAGTTGGGCGAAGCGCTGGACCGCCAGACGCGTTCGCTCTCTTCCGGCACGATCCAGCGGCTCAGCCTATTGCGCGCGCTTCTTCATCAACCCAAAGTTCTGCTGCTCGACGAACCCACGCGCAGCCTGGATGCCATTGCCGCGTCGGAGTTCCGCCGTTTCCTGAAGACTGAAGTCCTCGCCGGACACGGCACTTCTCTTCTTTTCGCCTCGCACTCCCTGCCGGAAATCGAACTCCTCGCGGATCGCGTGGCGATCCTGCAAGAGGGCGCACTCCTTGCGTTTGACACGCCCGCTGGGCTCAAGGCGAAGGCGGGGGCGTTTTCCCTGGAGCAGGTTTTCTTCCGGCTTACCGGGCGCCCCGTACCTCCCGATGCGGAGGCCCGCCCCACATGATGCGCACCCTTCGTGATCTGTTTCTCTTTTTTCAACGCGACCTGCGGATCGCCGGCACCTACCGGAGCCCGTTTGTTTTGGAGGCGATCGAAGCGCTGTTTGGCGTGGCGATGTTTTACTATGTGGCGCGCTTTGTGGATTCGCCGGAGTTGCGCCAAGCGCTGCCGCAGGGCAACACATATTTCGCTTACTCACTGGTGGGATTCGTGTTTTTCGATTATCTCAATGCGGCGCTGGACAGCTTCGATCGCAGCCTGCTGGAAGCGCGGGATACGGGGACACTGGAGCCACTTCTGGTTACGCAGGTCTCCCTGCCGGTAATTCTGGCAGGGTCCGCGGTTTATCCCTTCGCGGCCACGACGTTACGCATCGCCGTTTATCTCGGCTGGGGCGCGGCCCTTTTCCATTTTCCGCTGGGAAACGCAAACTGGATTGGGGTGATTGCGGTGTTGCTCGCAACGCTGCTGGCTTTTTCTGGTTTGGGGATTCTCTCCGCAGCCTATCTGCTGCTCTTCAAACGCGGAAATCCCGCGAAGTGGTTTCTTCTGGGAATCTCCAGCGTGGTGGGTGGCATGCTTTTCCCCGTCAGCATCCTTCCTGGCTGGCTGCAATTCATTGCCAGGATAAATCCCATCACGTATGCGCTGGAAGCCATGCGCGCCGTTCTGTTGGGTGGCGCAAGCCTGTTGGCGATCGGCAGGCCACTGCTCGTGCTCCTCGTGTTCGGGGCCATCTTGCTACCCGCTTCCATGGCTGCCTTTGCATGGACACTCCGCCGGACGAAGACCACGGGCACGCTGACGCACAGTTGAGCTCTGAGCCAAACAAGATGGCGCGGGACAATCCAGGAGAGGGCTTTCTCCTTCCCTGCTGTGGGATCGTGAGGCAACATTTCGGGGATTCGTTGCGCTTCCGGTCGAAGGCGACCACAAAGACAAAACCGGCTCTGCAAGGGCAGAGCCGGCCTTTCTTTCTAGATCGAGATCACGGAATTACGGCTTCTTTTTCTTTCCGCCGACCTTGGTTTCGATACCACCGGTGAGCTGGTTCACCTGCTCCAGCCCCTCCTTTGCCTGCTTGCCCCAGGTCCCATTGGGGTCGAGTTCAAGAGCCTTCTGGTAGGCCTCCACGGTTCCGGGCTTCAGCGTGACTTCCACCTTGTCGCCGACTTGCTTGTAATCGGCAGAGGCAACCAGGCAGGCGCCCAGAAGATACCAGGACTGCGCATTCTTGGGATCGATTTCGGTGGCCTTCTTGAGGGGTTCGACGCCTTCCTGCATACGGTTCGACTGATACAAGCTGATTCCGAAATTGCGCCACGCGAAGCCGGCGTTCGGGGGATCGAGCTCAGCACTCTTGGTGTAGGCGGTGCGCGCATCGTCGATTTTGCCGGCGCGCGCGAGCACGTTGCCGAGATTATTGTAGTAACTCGCGTTATCGGGCTTCAAGGTGACGGCCTGCTGGTAGGCGTTGATGGCATCATCATTTCGCCCCGCCAGATCGTAGGCTTCGCCCATGCGCGCCCAGAAGAGATGATGATTGGGATCCTTTTCCGGAGCTACTTTATTGGCCTCCTGAAGCTCGGCGATCGCTTTGTCGCCGAGATCCATGATTTTCTGCTTGGCCTGGTCCCGCTGATCGGCGGGAACCTTGGCAAGCTCTCCCTTTAGGGCGCGTTCCTGATCGAGGAAGGCGAGGCCGTTGTTAAAGTGTTCCTTCATACCGACGGTTTTTTGCTGATCTTCCTGGCCCCTCTTGAAAGCGGCGGCAGCCTCGGGATTCTGCTTCTCGAGGATGTCCTTAAAATTCAAATTAACGTCGGTGGGGCCGGCGGCCTGAGCGGAAGCCTGCACTTCAAAGGGCTGTTGCAACTGGAGAGGGTGGAAGCTGACCGTGTATTTCCCTGGCCTGAGGTTAACGAAGAGGAATCTGCCGGTTGCGTCAGTCTTTGTTTGCTGCGTGGTGCCCTGTTCACCCTTGAGATCGATGGGCAAGCCAGCAAAGGGCTTGCCATCAAAGTCCAACACTGTTCCCTGAATCTTTCCGTCGAATTGTGCGGTCGCCCGCGGTGCAAAGAAACTGATGAGCGCAAGCGTCAACAGAGCGGCGAGCGCGAACGCCTTCACTGATTTCAACATGCTCCACTCTCCTTTTGTCTTTGAGGAGCGCCAGCCTCGGTTCTCCGGCCGGTTTCCCCTATTATCACTCATCTGCGGCCGATTCCAATGACCAACGTCACATTCCTCATGGTTTTGCCGTAGCCACACCACGGTAGGGGATGGGGTCGGGGACGCCCGCTTCCGCGAAGGCGCGTAGCCGCAGCAGGCAGCTGTCACAGGCGCCACAAGCCAGCTCTTCCGCCTGGTAGCAGGACCACGTCAGATGGAGCGGGGCTCCCAAAGCCAAACCGCGGCGGATGATCTCACTTTTCTTCATGCCAATCACCGGCGTGACCATCTCAATGTGCGTTTCAGGGCGCGTGCCCACGCGAATCAAGTCCTGAAACACGCGGTAGTATTCCGGCCGGCAATCGGGATAGCCGGAGCTGTCTTCGGCGACCGCACCGATGTAAATGGCCTGGGCGCCGATAGCCTCCGCCCAGCTCACCGCAACGCTCAGAAAATGGGCATTGCGAAAAGGCACGTATGTAACGGGAATCTCGCTTCCACCCGGTCCGGATGCGCCCAATTCATTCTCCGGAACGGCAATCTGCTGATCTGTTAAAGCGGAGCCGCCGATAGCGCGGAAATGATCCAATTGGACGATGAGCCTTTCGCTCATGCCATAGAAGCTGGCAATTTCCTCGAAGGCGCGCCGCTCGCGTTTTTGTGTCCTTTGTCCGTAGCCGGCATGCAGCAAGGCGACATTACCGGGGCCATGCCGCTCCCGGGCGATGGCCGTGCAGACACACGAATCCATGCCACCGCTCAGCAGCACTACGGACTTGACGCGCTTCGTCATCCCCTCACCCGCATATGCATTTCTGTCAAACACCCCGCATGGCCGGGTCCCAGACGATTTTGTGCAACTGCAAACCCAAGCGCACGCCCAAGCCGTCTGCCAGAATCCATTCGACGAGTTGCCGTGGCGGCAAGCCCTGCCACTTTCCCAGCGGGTCTTCGTTCACCGGAGAAAATACCACTTGATTGACGCGCTCGGTGAGCCGGTGGGCACGGGTGAACTCGCGTGCAAACTCATAATCCCGGCGGCTGGAAATCACAAACTTTACCTCGTCCTTGGCATCCAATTCTGCAAGGTTGCGCGAATCGAAAGTGTCGGGCTCGCCGGAATCCGGGCATTTTACGTCGACGATCTTGATGACATCCTTGGGCAGGCGGCCCACGAAGCGCTCACCGCTGGTTTCGATCATGACCTCGTATCCCGCGGTGAGAAGACCTTCTGCCAAAGGATAGATTTCCTCCTGGAGCAGCGGCTCGCCACCAGTAAGCTCCACGAGGGGCACGGAGGCTTTCCCGGTGCCGGCGCGCCCGCTGAGGGCGTCAACGCGCGCCAGGACTTCGTCCACGGTCATTTTTTGGCCGCCGTGAAAGGCGTAGGCCGTGTCACACCAGATGCACCGCAGATTGCATCCCGTGAGGCGGACGAAGATGCATGGAAGGCCGGCGCGGGTTCCTTCGCCTTGAATCGATTTGAAGGTTTCGGTGATCTGCATAAAACGCTAAAAACTGGATGCGGGAACGCTACTGGCCGGCGGTTTTGGCCTTCTTTCCCGAACGCTTCGAAAGCCAGTAGATGCCGCCAAAGAAAAGCACCATGGCCACGAGCAAGCGCGGGTAACCGGGGGCAATGCCCATCAGGCGAAGGACGAAAACGTAGCCTGCGGCCACGAGCAGAGCGGGAATCAGAATAATGAAAAGCGAGCGATTCATGGTTTCCCCTGACTTCCGCCTGCTTCAGGTCCCCGGACGATAGCGCGCACTGGCCGTTTCTGTCTCCCAGATGACAATGTCGGTCACCCGCGCGCCGCCCGGCAATCCCGTCAGTTGGCCGGTAACTTCCTCATAGAAGTACTTCGCCATATTCTCCGCCGTGGGATTCACGGTTGTGAAAGGCTCCAGATCATTGATGAACTGATGATCCAACCGGTGGATGACATTGCGGATGACGCGCTTGAGTTCGGTGAAATCGATAAGCAGGCCGATGGAGTCGAGCTGCGGCCCCTCCAGGGTGAGCTGCACGCGATAATTGTGCCCGTGGACGTTTTCGCACTTCCCTTTATAGCCCCGCAGGGCGTGCCCGGCGGAAAATGTCTCTTCCACGCTGACTTCAAACATTTGTTTGCTTTCTTCCCCTTGCGTCGAAACGCCCGACCTGTTTTCAGCCTGCTTCCTTGAAGGCTCTGCGTCTGTGGGTTGGGCTTGCCGCGGATAGAAATCGCCCGACCTCCGTCAAATCGTGGGTCCTATGGTAGCGCGGCAGCGACTCCAAGAAAATTTTACCATAGGGCATACGTTGGATGCGGGTGTCCAGGAGGGCCAGGACGCCGCGGTCGGTTTTGGAGCGAATGAGCCTGCCAAAACCCTGTTTCAGGGCAAGAACGGCCTGGGGTACCTGGAATTCCGCAAAGGGGTTGCGCCCGTCCTCCTGTAAGGCCCTGACGCGGGCGGCCACGATGGGGTCGCTGGGGACCGCGAAGGGCAAACGGTCAACAATGACGCAGGAAAGTTGATCGCCGGGCACATCCACGCCTTGCCAGAAGCTGGAGGTGGCGAAGAGGACTGTATTCGCGGTGTTCTTGAAGCGTTCGAGAAGCACAGAGCGCGGGGCCGTTCCTTGCAGGAGCAGGGGGAAGTCGAGCCGGTCGCGGACCCGCTCGAACAGATCGTTCATCTGGGCATAGCTGGTAAACAGACAGAAGGCGCGGCCCTGGCTGAGTTCCAGCAACGCCACAATTTCGTCCGCAGCCTTGGGCGCAAAGCCCGGGTCGCGCACGTCAGGCATTTTCTGCGGGAGATAGAGGAGCGCCTGCTCTTCGTAGTGAAATTCAGGGGGGAGGCCGCTTTCCTTGACGTGGTCCAGGCCGAGGCGCTGGCGGATGAACTCGAAGCGGCCGCCGACGGTGAGTGTCGCTGAAGTGAGAATGACCGTGTCGAAGGCTTCAAAGAGGCGCTCCCGCAAGATCTGGCTGACGTCAATCGGGGTGGCCGCAAGGAACACGCCCTTGTTCCTGCGCTCAAACCAGTAAACGTAATTCTTCTCGTTGGACTCGAAAAGAAACGCCAGCTCCTGGCGTGTTTCAAAGCTGCGGCGGGCGATGCGCAGCAGCTCTTCGGGTTTCTGGGTGAGGGCGGCGAATTCCGTCTCCATGCCCTTCAAGGAGTTGACCAGCGCGTCGTAGGCTTCGCGGTTCTGCTCGAGGAAAACTTCGCGCTCGTGCCGTGAAAAGGAAAAACGGCCATCGCGTGGTGGAAACGCGTCAAAGAAACTGCGGCTCCTTTCCCGGATGCGCTGGGTGCGGCGAAGGAGCGTGGGAGTTCCCTGGTGCGTCAAGCGCATGGCGTGATCGGCATCGCGCGCAAGCTCTTCGAAGCGGAAATTGGAAATCTGCTGGCCAAAGTAGTCGCTGGCGACGTCTTCCATTTCGTGGGCTTCGTCAAACACGACGGCGGAATATTCCGGAAGGATGCTGCCGAAATCATCCTTTTTCAGGGCCAGATCGGCGAAAAAGAGGTGGTGGTTGACGATGATCAGGTCCGCATCTTTGGCGCGCTGGTGCATGGCGGTCAGGAAACACTGCTGAAATTCGGGGCACTTCTGGCCGGTGCAGGTGTCGCGCCGCGCGTCAAGGCGCGTCCACAGCTCGGAGTCGTCCGGCAAAAAGGTGAGTTCCGCGCGGTCGCCGGATTCCGTCAGGCGGGCCCAGTCCTTGATCTGCCGGAAAGCGTCCACTTCCTCCATACCGCGCAAAACCGGTTGGTCGGCCAGGGCATGCATTTTTGCGAGGCACAGAAAATTGGACCGGCCCTTCATCACCGCAACTTTGAGTTGGGGAGCAAAGTGCTTTTGCAGGAAAGGAACGTCCTTCTGATAGAGCTGCTCCTGTAGCGATTTCGTGGCCGTGGAGATAACCACGCGGCGGCCGCTGCAGATTGCCGGGAGTAGATAGGCCAGGGTCTTTCCGGTGCCGGTGCCTGCTTCCAGGATGGCGTGGTGGTGGTTCTCGAAGGCATCGTGCACCGCTTCCGCCATTTGCAGTTGGCCAGGGCGATGTTCGTAGCCGCCGATCATGCTCTTCTCGAGGAAGCCGCCGGGGCCGAAGATCGCGGCCATGGTGGGTTGTGCGCCGTGCTCCTGCTGCTGCGTGGAGGGAGCTGCTGAATCACGGTCCGCTAGTGGAGGAGTAACTTCACCGCGTTGCGGGACCGGACGGCCTTCGACGTCGTGCGCGCGCATCTCTTCTTCGAGCGGTGCATAGACGCGCTCGGCAACCGCTTCATTGCGTTTTTTGCTGGACTGCTGGAGATCCGATTTGGATGTGCGTTTTGCCAGAGAGCCTGCCCAATCCCGGGGAATCACGGCCTGAATTTGTAACGATAGCATAACCCGCGCGGCTGTTCTCGTGGCGACGCGACGCGCTATACCGGCGCGTTGTAACCGATTGCGTCTCCTATACGTCAAGATAATAGGTATATATGCGCCAGATTCGTTCTCAACGCGGGAAGGAATTGCTCAAAATCCTAGCCATCGTTCTGGGGGTGCTCTTGGCAATGCCTGCGGGTGCGTACGACTTCCCGCTCACCTCGAGCGCCATTCGCGATGCGTACTTTCTGGGGGCCCGCCAAGGAGGGCTCACTCCCCAATTTCTTGCTCGGTATTCGCACCGGGTCTCGGACCTCCACGAGAGAAGCTGCATTTCTGAAATCAGGCTCGAAACACCTTTCTTGCAGGTGGCGGATTACACCAGCAAGGTCCCCAATTACAGCTCGCAGGATGCCGTGAAAGATTTTCGTGACAAGCCGCTGAATTTTCGCATTTTTTTGAATATTTGCTACATGAGCGAGGCACCGCCGCCAAACACGGTCAGAATCAAAGTCGTTCAGAATAAAAAAGAAATTGTGCCTCTAACCGACACGCGTTCCGCTTATGCCGAGCCTCTCAACGAATACGGCTTCTTACCTCCCAATGGGGAGAAGGCACAACTGGAAATCGACGCGCAAAAGGTGGATTCCTCTACGTTTACCATCCAGATTGATACGCCGGACGGCCAGCACGCCGAATGTATGTTTGATATGCAAGCGCTCCGCTAGCCCCTCAAGGCGTTGTCGAGCACGTGTCCCTGGGGTAAGTTCTACGCAGCCCGTTAGCAGTTGGGCACTTTGGGACATTCCTACCCGGCTCCAAACAGCCCCAAGAGATACATTATTTCTGGGGATTTCCCAGCCATCTCGCCCGTCGGGCTTGGTGTTTAATTTTGACGTGGGGTGTTTGCATGAACTCAAAGCGTGCCCTTTTTCTCCTTGGAATCTCAGCGATTTTCATCCTTACTTCCTGCAGCGGACTTAAGACGGCCGTTTGCACGACAAATTGCACGGTGAGCGGTAACGCGACGCTCAACCTAACGCTTTCCGATACGCCGCCGGCGGGAGTCGGCGTGATCAGTTTCACCCTGCCCATTTCCGGGATCAGCCTCGTGCCTACTACCGGCAGTGCGGTTTCGGTGTATTCGGGGGGAAACTTTGAACTTACTCGCCTGCAGTCGGATTCCGCACCAGTGGCCGTCGGAGTGTCCGTGCCCGAGGGGAGCTACACGGCGATCAAGGTTACGCTTGGCACGTCCAGCGGGGTTTTCATCAATGCATCCGGCGGGAGCATCACGAGTTCGAAGGGAACATGCGTCGCCAACGCCGTGTGCCCACTTCCGGCGGGGGCGGCGACCTCGATCACGTTCACGTTCCCATCGGCGCTCACATTGTCGGCGAATCAGACGCAATGGATTGGCCTGGACTTTAATCTGAATAACGCCATCACGTCTTCGAGCGGAATTACCGTGGACTTCGGGCAGGCCAACGTGCTCACCGCGACGACGACGGCCCCGACTGGCATCTCTAGCGGCAACGTGGCGAACATTGACGATTTCACGGGCATTGTCAAGGCCATCTCCTCCAGCAGCATCACTTTGAACTCAACGGCGCGCGGCAACCTCACCGCTTCCATCAGCTCGACAACGCCGGTGTACGATAACGATCCTCTGAATCCTTGTTCGAGCGGAACCCCCTCCTGCATCAAGCTAGGTTCCATCGTGAGTTTGCAGGGCGTGCTGACCAGCGCAGGCGTGGTGGACGCCACTTCGCTAGACATTATTAACGGCTCCACAACGCCAGCCGACGAGGTGGAGGGCACCATCTACCCAAGCACCTGCAACGGGGGCTCGAATTTGGGACTGATTCTCGCGGATAGCGCGGTGCCATCGGCTAACGCAACACTGACCGGCCTCTCCTATGGTGCCGGATTCTGTCTTACCGTGAGTCCGACCGCCTCTTTCCTCGTGGACACGGGTTTCCTGCCCACTGGACAGCTAACAGCCGGTTTCTCGAACTCCAGCGACATTCAGGCTGGGCAGGTTGTGCGTGTGAACGTCAGCAACGTAGTAGCCGGCAGTGTGGTTGACGCCACAGCTACGAATCTGGTTCTGCGCTACTCGCGGCTCTCGGGCACGGTAAACGTCGTTACCGGCAACAACTTCTCCATAAATGGTCTTCCGACCTACCTGGGCTTCACGCTCTCGCCCCTGGTTGCGACCTATTCCGGCAGCACGATCTTTGAAGGGACGACGCAAGGCATCAACGGATTGAGCAATCCCTCGCCCGTTGCGATCCGTGCTTTGTACCTCAACCCGGTTACGGCGCAGCAGGGAATACCTTTTCTGGCGGCCAAGGTTCGACTCAACTAGTTTTCCCCCGCCTCCGCAAAAGGCGACGGGCCCCGGGAGTTCCGGGGCCCGTTTCCTTTCCCAGACTTTCTCTCTTATGGATGATTTACAAGCCGCCGACGGTGGTGTTCGGCGGAAGCGGGTGGCTTACCGGCCCCGTTGGCACAGACGGAATATTGGGGGCGACCACAGGCTGCAACCGGCGGTACACCGCCAGCGAGATAGCCCCCATGCCCCACAGAACGACCGCCAGCGCGGCCCAGAAGCCGATGAAGGGGATACTCGTGACGAGGCGCACCAGGAACACGCCCAGCGCCATGCGCGCCACCAGCGGCCAGTAGTCGCTCGTCCGGCCCAGCAGCCATTGGCCGACGATGGTGCCAACCACGATATCCGTGCACAGGAGCACAATCACATAAAGGAATAACGTGGAAATTCCCAGCAGCAATCCGACAATCGTAATGCAGGCGATGATCGCGGCGATGGGCAATCCAAAGGTGACCAGGACACCCAGCCCGAACGCTGCTCCATAGTGTTCGCCGGCTTCCACGGTGTCCACAGCGAACCGCGGAAACAATCCGTAAATGACCAAGCCAAGCAGCACAAACGCAGCGGTAAAGATCAGCCGCCAGATGTAATAACCCACGCCACGTTCGTAATTGGTATGCGGCTGGTGCTTGGTGAATTGCAGGGGTGAAGCCAGCTTGGCTTCGGGCGAAACGGTGGCGGGCTTTGCTCCCTCAAATTCGGCTTTTCCGTCAATTTCGGCGGTAGAACTGATCGTCAGCGATTTTCCCTTGCCCTGCAGGGAACCGCCGATGAATCCGGAGAGCGTGGCTTGATCGAAAAAAGCAAGGAAGTCTCTGCCAATTTTGCCGTCAAGGGTCAGCGTTTGCCCAAATACCGTCAAGCTGCGGCCGATCTTTCCGCTCGCGTCGAGACTGAGCACTTCGTTAAAGGACAAAACGTTTCGCCCGATGTCTCCACTGATGGTGATGTTATTCGTGAAGGCGCGAATGTTCCCGTCCACCTGGCCGGTGATCCGCGTGCCCTGTGCAAAACAAAAGACATCGCCCGTGACGTGCCCCCCAACGTCCAATTGCTGGCCGAAAGCGAAAACGTCGCCATCCACGGTGCCATCCACACGAACGTGATTGCCAGTGAGGAAGATGTCGCCCTTGATGGTTTCACTTTTCGCGACGCTCACGGAATCGCCTTTGCGAAATTCGGTGGCGAAGGCTGCCGGCGTCGTCGCGAGCAGCAGGCCCAAACTGGCAAACACCATCGCCAGTGCGGATCCCCTTCGGATATATCTCCGGAAGGCAAAGGCAGCGGAACCTGCCAGAACGGCGAGCGCGAGAACCTCAAACAGCGTGAACATGGATTGCCATCCTTTCCAGAATGCCCCCTGAAAGACCAGCAAGCTCAGAAGGTTTGTGCTGCCAAAGCCAGCCTGCTCGAGTTGCTTTTCCCAGGGCTCGATATAACCCGCGTAGAGGGTGTAAACGCCGAGTACCGCGAGACCAAACACCAGGCCCCAGATCCATTGCATGGATCGTTTCACGGCCAAACGAAACTCCGCCAGCCGCGCCGGAAGCGGTTCGTCCTGTTCCAGCATGGCGCGGGTCAACAGGCGCGATTCGCGGTCCAGCGCGCGGAGCAGCGTCAGGCAGCTCGTGCAGGTCTGCGTGTGCAGGGACACTTCCTGCGCGCGCTCCCGGTCGAGCTGCCGCTCGACGTAGAGGAGCAGCGTCATTTCATCCAAATGCTTGTTCGGGATCATTTCAGTGTCGCTCAACGAGTCCCTCCTGCGGCAAGGGCGCTGTTTTCACCCAGCACCTGCCGGAGTTCGTGTCTGGCGCGCAGCAAAACTACTCCCACAAACGCCCGCCGCACGCCCAGGGCGTCAGCAATTTCGTCGTAGGACATATCCGAGTAATAACGCATCACGAGGGCCATGCGGGCGCGCACGCCGAGCTTGCCCAGGGCCTTGCGCACCTCTTCGTTGCTGCGCTCTTCAATCAAGCGCTCCAACTGGTTGGGATCGGGATGCTCCAGGGGAACGTTGTCGACATCCTCGGTTTCCTTGTTCTGGCGGCCTTTGCGGCGGCGCAGCATGTCCCAGCAATGATTGGCGGCGACTTTATAGAGCCAGGCGGAGAACGACCGGGTGTGGTCGAATTGGCTGAGCTTGTCGCGCAACTTCATGAAAATCTCCATGGTCGCGTCTTCCGCGTCCTCGTGCGTGGGCATGGCGCGGCGGCAAAAACGGAAGATCGCCGGGGCATATTCCCGGTACAAGTCGCCCCAAGCGTCGGCGTCCCCGGTCCGAGCCCGAACGACCAAATCCGTGGGTTCCGTTTTTCCCGGCGCGCTCATTCGCCCTGGTCTCAGAGGTTCCATAACCTAGTACGCAGTGGAAGTTACAAAACTATCACAAGTTGTAATGAGGAGAGCGGATAGAGGAGGCGGGTAGGCACCCCTCTTGCTTGCGGCGAGATCGTGCGGGAATGTGCGGTGGTGCTCAAGCGACAGAAAACACAGTGGTTAGTGGAACGCTCCCAAGCGAAAGTCGAATACACCCCCGGATTGCGGCCATACGAGAAGACTGAACGCTGCGAGCAGGGAGACATGATTTGCACGGAGGCAGAACTAAACGGCCCCGGCCTGCGCGACCGGGACCGTTTAGTTCAAGAACACATTGGCGCAAAGCTAGAAGATGAACTTAGCGGCGACCTGCAGGCTGCGCGGACCGCCTCCTCCAAGAACTGGATAACCAGCGCCGACGTCCGCGGTCACATTGATGGGCAGGTAGCCTTGTAAGCGGCCGTTGGAGCTGAAGGAGTTGGTGATCGTGGGATCCGAGAGGAAATTTGGCCAGATCGGGTTTGCAAAATTCGGATGATTGAGCAGGTTGTAGGCTTCAAAGCGCAGCTCCATTTTCAGGCGTTCCGTGATGTTGGTGCTTTTGAAAATGGAAAAATCCATCTGGCGGAACGCCGGCCCAAGAAGGGAGTTTCTGCCCTCATTGCCGAAGTGGCGAGTCCCTGGGGTGCAAGTCGCAGCCGTGCCGTCGAAGCCAGTAGCCAGCGGGGTACACGGTGCAGCAAAAGAACTCAGGTCGAGGAATTGAGCAGGGTTGCTGTAATTGTATGTAATGGGACCAACGACATCCGGCTTTGAAAAATAGGTTCCCGAGCCGTCGTAATCATCAGCTCCCAAAATCATATGGAAAGGGTTTCCCGACTGCATCGTCAAAATGCCGTTTAGCCCCCAACCGTTGGTGAGCTTTTCCAAGCTGCCCTTGCGATCGGGAAATTCGTACATGAAGTTCCAACTGAGACGATTGCGGATGTCGAAGTTCGAGTTGCCGCGGTTAGCCGAAGGGTTAGTGCTGTCTGTGGGTTGCGCGGCGTTCGGCACGTAGTCTTCGCCGTCGCTGGCCGTATCAATCGAGTGAGACCATGTGTAGCTGAGGCCGGTGGTAAGGCCATGCCAGTTATCAATGCGGAGCGTCGTTTGCAAGGCATTGTAGTTGGAATTCGCCGCGCTTTGTTCCCAGTAGATGTAGCTGAAATTGTTCCCGGTGAGCCGTCTGGGAACATCACCGTCATTGATGCAACCGCATCCCAGATCCGCGGCAGTAATCTGCGCTTGAGATGGCTGGTTGATGTCCAGGAAGTCAAGGAGTTTGTGCCCCTGAGAGCCGACATACCCCACTTGAATGACAACTTTACGTGTCAACTGTTGCTGCAAGTTGAGGTTGTAGTTCTCTAAATACGGACTGCGCAAGTGTGGATCGACGCCGAACGCGTCCCCCATTGGAGTGTAGTTGGAGAAGACGGGCTGACCCGGGGCGAACGGCACGAGGTTGCCGTAGGCGTCCGTGGCCGGAGAACCAAAAGAAATCTGACCGACACCCGGGAGTCCGGAGTACGCCGGACCGGGATCAAAGCTGCTGCTGTAGGGCAGATGACCCATAAACATGTCCTGGGAGTAAGCATCGTAGAAGATGCCGTAGCCCGCCCGAACGACTGTTTTGCCCTTCCCATTTACGTCCCAGGCCACGCTGACACGCGGCGCCCAGTTCTTGTAATCCGGCTGGTACAGGCGGCCCGCGCCCACGGGGAAAACATCACCGGTAGTGGGATCGACATTGGTGAACATGTCCTGTTTTTCCTGAACGATCCCGAAATAGTCATAGCGCAGACCGAGATTGAGCGTGAGGCTGCGAGTGAACCGGTAGCTATCCTGGAGGTAACCGGCATGTGAATTCTCGAAGGTGTTGCGATTGGTGTCCCCGATCCCCTGGGTGCCCCCGTCATCGGGAATCCCCGCCAGAAACGATTCCAGACCGCTGAATTCCAGTTTGCCGCGGAACGTGCGATTGAAGTATTGCGAAATGCTGGTTCTCCGAAACTCGTAGCCAAATTTGATGTCGTGTTTGCCAAATTTCCAGGAAATATTGTCGATGTAATGCCAGTTGGTATCCACGCGCTGGCGGGGATCCGCCTTGTCGGAGCCCAACTGCGGCAAGCCGCTGACTATGATAACTGGCATCCCGAAATTGTAAGGATTGCCAGCGTTGGGGGTGCCTAGCCCAACAGTATCAAGACCGATCGAACTGGGGTCGAAGCTGCGGTCCTGGGAGTAAAAGCCCTCGGCAAAGCGGTTCCAGCCAAGCCGCGCTTCGTTCACGATCGAAGGAGAAAGAATGGAAACATATGAGATGGAGATGAGCTG
This sequence comes from Candidatus Acidiferrum typicum, assembly GCA_002478115.1. Classification (GTDB taxonomy): domain Bacteria; phylum Acidobacteriota; class Terriglobia; order Acidiferrales; family UBA7541; genus Acidiferrum; species Acidiferrum typicum. The sequence continues at coordinate 61,275 of DLMH01000170.1, forward strand.
CACCCGCGTGGGAGTCATGGTGTTGTAGTTAGGCAACAAACCCCCACCGGTCAAGGCCAGGGGGAAAAGTTGGGTGCTGTCGCCGATATAGTAGCGGCCCGTTAGAATATTATTCTTGTTGAATTCGTGGTCGAGCTTGACGATGCCGTTGTCCACGCGATTGGAAAAGGGAGTCGAGATGATGGTGTTGGTCCCGCCATTGGCGTAGCAATCCACATTGGGATTCGTTGCAGCGGGCCAGGGGTTGAGGGCCAGCAGTTTTTGAATCACGGGATTGATTCCACCAGCCGGCGTGTTATTCGTGATATCCGCCGCGGTGGGAACACAACCGGGGCTGCTCTGAGCGCCGGTCTCGCGCACTGCCTCATAATCCACGAAGAAGAATGTCTTGTCGTGCTTGATAGGCCCGCCGAACGAGCCGCCGAATTGATTCAGGTGGAAAGGCTGTTGGGGTCCTACCGATGCCAGATCAAAAAAATTGCGGGCATTGAGCGCGGTGTTGCGCAGAAAGTCAAAAGCAGAGCCATGCCAGTCGTTGGTGCCGCTCTTGGTCACGATAAGGATCGCGGCGCCGGCGCTGCGGCCATACTCAGCCTCAAAGTTGGAAGCGACGTGGACCTCGGCGATGGCTTCAATCGGAAGGATGGTGGCCGGGGTGGCAAACACACCGCCTTCGTTGATGGCCGGGTCATTGCGGTAGCCATCATTCATGTCCGTGCCATCGAGCAGGTAGTTGTTGGAGCGGCCTCTGGCTCCATTGACCGAAACCGTCCCATAAGACCCAGGAGAGTCTGTAATGGCATCCGGGCCTGAACTGGCTCCCGGGACAAGCAAGATCAGCTTCTGGTAGTCGCGGCCGTTGACAGGGAGATTTTCAACGGAATTGGATTCCACAATTCCGCCCATATCGTTCGAGGTCGTTTCCACCATGGGCAGTTCTTCGCCCAGCACCTCAACCTTTTGAGAGAGTTTGCCGGTCTGCAGGGTAACGTCAGCGCGGCGTTCCGTGGAGACTTCGACCTTGATGCCGCTGATTAGACCGGTTTTGAAGCCTTGTTTTTCGACGGTAACACTGTAGTTCCCGATCGGCAGTTCGGGGGCGGAATAGCTGCCGTCGTCGGAAGTGGTGAGGGTGCGGGTAAGGCCCGTGTCAACGTTCTTGATCGTAACCGTGGCTCCGGGCACAGTGGCGTCGGACGAATCAGTGACTGTACCTAGGATGGTGCCGCGGAAGGTCTGGGCCGTGGCGCTTCCGGCAACTACAACCAGCAGCGCGAGCAGACAACAACCGAGTGTGCAAAGGTAGCGGATAGACCTGTTCATTATGAGCTCCTTCGAACTTTCAAATGTCATCTCGATCCCCTCGAGATTGTGGGACGCCTCCCCCGAGAAGCGCCTAGGGACACCAGGATATGGATTTAGAGCAACATACTCATCTGGGCGGGGATAATCAAGGAAATGCCTATCAAATATTTTTATTCATTGGATGCGTCGGGCCGCTGCATCGATGGGTCAAGCCTTGCCCCCCAGGCCGGCGCTCGGAGCCAGGCTGCGGCTCGCTAGTTCCCCGGTGATGCGCTACATTGGAAGATTGCACCGCGGGGTGGCAACCGCTCCGTGGCACATCACTTTCCCCATGGCACAACAACTCCCATCGCTGGTGATAGTCGGGCGGCCTAATGTGGGTAAGTCCACGCTCTTTAACCGTTTAACAGGCTCACGGAGGGCAATTGTCACTGACGAGCCCGGGATCACGCGCGACCGCATGTACGGTAAATCGGAATGGCGCGGGCGCACAGTAGAAGTGGTGGACACGGGCGGACTCGTCCCCGACGACAAGGCCCTGATCCCCACGGAGATTCTCCGGCAGGCGCGCGTGGCCATTGAAAAGGCGGCGCTGCTGGTGTTGGTGGTGGACAGCCAGGCTGGGCTGACGCCGCTCGATCAAGAGCTGGGGCGGCTCTTGCGCGGCACCGGCAAGCCGTTTGTGGTGGCGGTGAACAAAGTCGATTCGCAGCAGCAGGAGGTCCTTGCCGGGACGTTTTATTCGCTGGGCGTGCCGGTATTCCCGATAGCAGCGGAGCACGGCACCGGCGTGGACGACCTGCTGGATGCCGCGCTGGATCAGTTTTATGGCGCCGCAGCGGGAAGCCCGCAGCCGACCGCGGCCGATTCCAGCGACACTTCTGTTGAAGAGGCCAAGCCCATCGAGATCGCCATCATTGGGCGGCCCAACGTTGGCAAATCCACTTTGCTGAACCAAATGGCGGGTGAGGAGCGATCGATTGTTTCGCCGATTCCAGGCACGACGATGGACAACGTGGATACCGAGGTTGTACGAGACGGCCGGACCTACCGGTTTGTGGATACCGCGGGGATTCGCCGGAAGGGCAAGACCACGCTCGTAGCGGAAAAGCTGAGCGTGGTGATGGCGCGGCGCGGACTGGAACGCGCGGATGTGGCCATTCTCTTGATTGATGGCGAGCATGGGGTCACGCAGGGCGATGCCACGATTGCCAGCTATGCGGAGCAATCGGGGCGCTCCGTCATCATTGTGGTGAACAAGTGGGATCTGGCCGTGGAAGCCGCGCAGCGCGCTGCGGACGAGACCGCGAAATCCGCGCGGGGTAAAGCGAAACGCGCCGAAGGCACGGCCCCGCCCCGCATCGTGGATAAGGGCAAACTGCTCGTTGAATATGAAGCCATGGTGCAGGAGAAATTCAAATTCCTGAGCTACGCCCCGATCGTGTTTCTTTCCGCGAAGACCGGCGAACGCATACAGAAGCTCTTCCCGCTGATTAATCACGTGGCCGCGTCGAGGATACGGAAAATCTCCACGGGAGAGTTGAATCGCTGGCTGAAGGATGACGTGGATCTGGGCCGGGCGTCCACTCCGAAGGCGCGGCCGGTGCGGATTTACTACATGACGCAAGCAAAGGTGGCGCCGCCGGTATTCCTGCTGTTCACCAACCAGAAGAAGCCGCTGCACTTCAGTTTTGCGCGATTCCTGGAGAATCAGTTCCGCGCGAAGTGGGATTTTCTGGGGACGCCGGTGCGGTTCGTCCTGCGATTGCGCAAGCGCGGGGAACGCTCGTCGCCCTCCAGCGAGGAATGACCGGGCCGCCGCAAGCTGCGGTTGTAGATGAGCCCTATTCCTTCTGGTAGACTCACACCGTAAACGCGGGAGGCCCTCCCCCGCACTCCGAAGATGAGCAGCACTGCCGCCGCAGTTAGCGAAGAAACGCGTCTCTACCGCATCGGGGAGGTCAGCCGGATCGCGGATCTGAAGCCGTTTGTATTGCGCTACTGGGAGACGGAATTCCCCATGCTGCAGCCGGTGAAGAGTCCGCGCGGGCACCGGCTGTACCGGCAGGATGATGTGGATCTGGTGCTCAGGATCAAGCGCCTGCTTTACGATGAAGGATTCACGATCGCCGGGGCGCGGCGCCACTTGCGGGAGTCGGCGGGGAATGAAGCGGGCGGCGAGTTTGCGTCTATCGAACATTTGGCGCACGCCACGGCGGAATTGCCCGCCACGCGCCTCAATCGCAAGTTGCTGCTGGACTTGCGTGATGCGCTGCACAGTTTCTTGACGCTGCTCGAAGGCAAGTGATACCGTTTAGATGGATGTACGCGGCCGAAATGCCTGGCCGCCGCGGTCGGGGCGTAGCGCAGCCTGGTAGCGCGCACGCTTGGGGTGCGTGAGGTCCCCGGTTCAAATCCGGGCGCCCCGACCAGTTTCCCCCTCAGACAAGCCATTTCTCGTAGGCTGCGGAGACTCTGGGCAGGCCCGGGAGTTTGCCTTCTCGCAGAAATGCTGTTATCATTCTAACTAGTCAGACTGGTCAGCAAAGATAACCATGACAAAACAACCTTCACGGGGCGGGAAAAAACAGGCGGGGGCCGGTGCCGCGCCGGAGACTCGCTGGCAACTGCAAACGGCCAAGGCGCGTTTCAGCGAGGTGTTCCGGCGTGCGCGCGCCGAGGGGCCGCAATGGATTACCCGGCAGGAGAAGGAAGCGGTGGTAATGCTGCCTGCGGAAGAATTTGAAAACCTTACGGCGCGCGCCCGCCAGCCGCGAAGCCTGGTGCAGTTCTTTTCCGAATCTCCGTTGGCTAAGTCGGGGATCAAGCTGGAGCGTGCGCGCGACTATGGCCGGAAGGTAGACTTGTGAGCGGGTTTCTGCTGGACACGAATGTGGTGTCGGAGCTCATCAAGCCGAGGCCTGATCCCAGAGTGGCGGCATGGATTGAGGCGACGGAAGAGAGCTTGTTCCGGCTGAGTGTTTTGACCTTGGGAGAAATTCGCAAAGGCCTTGATGCCCTGCCCGACCGGTCACGCCGCACGGCGCTCGAATCGTGGCTAAGTCACGATCTGCTGGTGCGATTCGCCCATCGAATTCTGGATGTTGACCAGGGCGTGGCAGACCGCTGGGGACAGATTGCCGCGAAGGCTGCGGCAGCGAAGCGGTTGCTGCCTGTGATTGACGGGCTGTTGGCGGCGACGGCGTTGCATCACAATCTCACGCTGGTGACACGCAACGCCAAGGATGTGGCCCTTACGGGAGTACCCGTATTCAATCCCTGGGAAACCTGAGGGCGCTGCACTTCGAGCCTGGCGTCCGATAGCTATTACAATGGAGAAGAGGGAGTGCGTGACGAACGTGAAGAAGCCAAATGTGTTGTTGACGAACGATGATGGATACCAGGCAGAGGGGCTGAAGGCACTGGCAGAAGAATTGCGGGAATTTGCGCACGTAGCGATAGTGGCGCCGAGCTGGGAGCGCAGCGGGGCGGCCCAGTCGTTGACGCTGCGGCAGCCCATCGTCTGCCACGAGATTGCCGAGAACGAGTGGGCCATTGACGGCACGCCCGCGGATTGTGTGATCGTAGCGCTGCACAAATTGTTGCCGGAGCGGCCCGATCTTGTCATCTCCGGGATCAATCATGGCGCGAACCTGGGCGAAAACGTGTATTACTCCGGCACGGTGGGCGCGGCACGCGAAGCCGTGATCCATCAGGTGCACGGACTGGCGGTATCGCTCTGTTCCAAGAATGCGAATGCGGATTTTGCGCCGGCGGCACGCTTGGCCAAACAAGCTGTGGAGCTGATCCTCAGCGAAGGATTGCCGGAGCAGGTTTTACTGAATATCAATGTGCCGGAAGGCTGGAAGGGCGCGGTGCGCTTCACGCGGCAATCGAAGAAAATCACTCGGACGGTGTTGCGTGAAGGCGAGGATCCCAGGGGGAGCCGGTACTTCTGGCTGAGCGAGCAGCGCATCGACCGGGATATGGAACTGGACGCGGATTCGGATTACGCGGCGATTTATGCAGGCGAGGCGTCCGTGACGCCGTTGCACCTTGACCCGACACACGCGGAGTCGTTGAACCACCTATCCCATTGGGCCTCAAAATTGCGGCAATCGTAGCAAGCCTCGGGGTTGTTCTTGGCCACGATTTCAAACATGGCCCGGCCTTTGGTGAATGCGTGGCCGGGCGTCGGGGTAGGGAACAAAGCGAGGATTTCAGATCAACTCGCGCCCTTCAATCCCACGAAATAAGCGGGGAGCTTAGCCCTTCTTCAAGCGGCGGCGGGGAGTGTCGGCGGGTTTGCTGATGGCTCTCCGCCGCGCTTTTTCCTCGTAGAGATCCTGGTCGGCTTCCGCCAGCAATCTTTCCACGCGCTCGCCTTCCCCGTGATAGATGGAAATGCCGATGCTCGCGGAGATGGGCGGCTGTTCCTGATCGGCAGCGAGGGTTTCGCGAATGCGCTGGGCGACGCGCTGGGCTTCTTCATCGCGAGCTTCCGGCAGCACCACGGCGAATTCGTCGCCGCCATAGCGCGCGGCTGTATCAATGGCGCGGCAATAGAAACGCAAGATGTCCGCAATGCGGCAGAGGGCGCGGCTCCCGACCAGATGCCCATAGGCATCGTTGATTTTCTTCAGGCCATCGAGGTCCAGCAGGAGCACCGCAAAAGGACGCCCCGTGCGCAGGGTGCGCTCCGTCTCCGTGTCCAGCACGTCGAGGAGCCTCCGGTAATTTGCCAGGCCCGTCAGCGGATCGCTGGCGGCCAGGTGCCGGACTTTTTCAAAAACGTGCGCGCTATCCAAAAGCGCCCCGCCCAACAAAATTGTGTAGCTGGCCACATTCATGGCTTGCGCGAAAACAAAGGGCCCGTCCAACAGCTTCTCCGATTGGCAAGCGGCGAGCTGGGCGGCCAGATTGAGCCAGACGGCGCGAAAGATCGAGCGGTCAAAAGCGGAATCCACCAGGTATTTCCGCCGGCTGTAACCAGCCAGCGCCACCAGGAAAATCAAAGCGGGCAGAAGATGCAGCGGATTCGGAATGATGGCATTGGGGTGACGCGAAGCCTCCGGCGGCAGCTTGCGCAAAGCCGCCGTCATCAGGTAGGTCAATGCCAGGACGCCGAACAGAGCCCCCGCGATTTCAAGGCGCGGATGCCGCGAACGGGGCAGGAAATGTTCCACGACCAGCGCCGCTACGAACAGCAATGCCAGGAGCAACCGGCTGATCCACCATGCCACGGGTGCCCAGAAAAACCACATAGGCGACTCATGCATCAACTGGAAGAAGAGAACGCTGGTGGCCGTCAGAATCGCGCCAGAGAGAAGGAAACCCGATCCCAGAATGAGGGAAATGCGGTCCTGGGTGCCTTGAAACCTGACCAGCGTTACCGCCGCAAAAACAAATGCGAACAGCCCCGTGGTGATTTGCAGATAGCCCTGAAGGATGGGATCGGGTGATGGAGTAAGCCCGCGCAGCCAGAACGCCGCCAGGAAAATAAGCAGGAAGCCGCCCACGTGGAGCAACAGCCGATGGAGTTGACGGCGATCGAAGTTGAGGGCAAGGTCGCCCATTCAGCATTCCTTCGGACTTCAACGAATAAGCAAAGCTTTCCTAACTATTATTAGAAGCGATTCTAACGCGGGGCGTTGTGCTCGAAAACTTCTCCTGTGAGCCAACAGATACTGTCTGCGGAGATGAAGCGACTGTACGAAAGGACAGGGTGGCAAGGGGCGAACGGTGCCTTGCGGAACCCTAAAGTTGCGGGGTTTCGTCATGTCGCCTGCCGCGCGGAAAACGGACTGTCCGTAAGCGCGGGTTCTCCCGGGGCGGGCCAGCAAAAAAGCGCTTGCGCCGGGAACTGTCTTTCCTCAAAATAGCTTTTATTGAATCGTTTGAATAGATAAGGAACCCCTTGCCCAGGCTTACCACCGGAAGAATAAAGGCCGCCAGGAAACGCCAACCGCCCCCTGCCGCACATACGCTCGCGGAGATTCTTTCCCAACCTTCTATCTGGGGAGAAACGGGCAGGCAGCTCCGCGAATCGGGCGCACTTGACCGGCTGGCGGCGACGTTTTCTCCCCGCAGCCCCTGGCTCTTTGTCGGCTGCGGCTCCAGCTACTACCTCTCCCGGCTGATCGCCGCGCTCTGGACGAGGCATTTCTACATACCCGCCACGGGGATTCCGGCCTCCGAACTGCTCTTCGCGCCGGAGGAGACTCTGCGGCGGATCGGCGCGGAACAGATCGTGCTGATGTCGCGCTCCGGGGAAACCACGGAAGTCCTGCGCGCCGCCGAATTGCTGCAGGCCCACAAGACCGTGCAAACACTCGGCGTCACCTGCAATCCGCAAAGCCCGCTGGAGGACCTCTGCACGCACACCTTCAAGCTGACATGGGCGGACGAAAAGAGCACGGTGATGACGCGGTCGTTCACCGCCATTCTGCTGGCGTTCCAACGCCTCGGGTTGCAATTCGTCGGAGACCACTTGCTCAGTTCCGCCCTAGATCAGTTACCGCAACGCGCCCAGGCGTGGCTCGATGGGCATGCCCGGAAGATCCAGGAATTCGCGGCCAAGCGCAAGTTCGACGACTACGTTTTCCTGGGACAAGGCGCTCATTACTGGCTGGCACAAGAAGCGGGGCTGAAGGTCACGGAGATGTCATCGTCCTACGCCCAGGTTTATCACTCGATGGAATTTCGGCATGGGCCGCGTTCCATTGCCGGGCCAAATACGTTGATCACTCTGTTTGTTTCCGAGGCCGCGGCGGAAGCGGAAACCGTGCTTGCCCGCGAGTTGAAGGAATTGGGCGCGGCGATCTGCGTGATTGCCAACCGGGCCACCCCGGACCTTCGGAACTGCAGCGATTTGCTGATCGAACTCGGACTGGACGTGCCGGAGTTTGCGCGATACGCTGTCACCGCCATTCCTGCGCATCTTCTGGGAACAGCAGTAGGTGTGCGCAAGGGACTCAACCCTGACGCGCCGAAAAATCTAACGCGCGCCGTGGTTCTCTCTTCCGACGGGAACCGTCCGGAGAAAAGGAGAGGTGCTTGAGTACGGAGGCCAGCACCACCAACGCGGGACCTCGCCTGCGGCGCACTCTCACACTTCGAGACCTGATTCTCTACGGCATCATTGTGATTCAGCCGGTTGCGCCGATGTCCGCATTCGGAGTGCTCAGCACGCGCGGCCACGGTCAGGTCGTCACAGCCATACTAATTGCTATGGTGGCCATGCTCTTCACGGGCATCAGCTACGGCAGGATGGCCCGGGCGTATCCCAGTGCCGGCTCGGCGTTCACCTACGTGGCGCAGGAGATCAATCCGGCTGTCGGCTACGTGACCGGATGGAGCATGGTAATGGATTACATGCTCAATCCTCTTATCTGCACGATCTGGTGCGCTGAGCAAGCACACGAATTCGCCCATGGACTTCCCGTATGGGGTTGGAAAATTTTCTTTGCCGGAGTTTTTACGCTGCTGAACATTCGAGGGATCAAAACTTCGGCACGCGTGAACACCGTCATGGCTGCCGGAATGAGCGCGGTGATCGTCATCGTTTTTGTCGCCGCCATCCGCTACATTCATGGAACTCCGCATGGGGCCGACCCCATCTACTTCACTCGGCCTTTCTATGATCCGGCAACGTTTACCTGGGGAAATTTGTTTGGATGCACCTCGATTGCGGTCCTGACTTACATTGGGTTCGATGGCATCTCCACCTTGTCCGAAGAAGCAGAAAACCCGCGCCGCAACATTATGCTGGCGACGGTTTTCACCTGCGTTGTCATCGGCGCCCTTTCCGCGGCTGAGGTTTACATCGCCCAACTGGTGTGGCCTGCTTCGCAGGCATTTCCGAATGAAAACACGGCTTACGTGTTTGCCGCCGCCCGTACCTGGGCACCACTATTTGGAATTGTGGGCGTCACCTTAATTGTTGCTAATTTTGGCTCGGGTCTCGGCGCGCAGATCGGCGCCGCCCGATTGCTTTTCGGAATGGGAAGAAGCGAGGCTCTTCCGAAGTCGTTCTTTGGCGCCATCGACGCCAAGCATCACGTTCCCCGAAACAACGTCTTGTTTGTCGGCACCGTCGCACTCGTTGGGTCGTTCCTCCTTACTTATGATCTTGGACTCAACATGCTCAACTTTGGCGCGCTCATCGCCTTCATGGGAGTCAATGCTGCCGCGTTTCTTCGGTATTATTGGCGCGCGGAAGAGAAGAAACTGGGCAACCTGATACCACCGATTTTCGGGTTTATCATTTGCTTCCTGCTGTGGCTGAATCTCAGCCACCCTGCGATGAAAATTGGCTCGGTCTGGATGGCTGTAGGGATCGCCTTCGGTATCTGGAGGACAAAGGGCTTCACCAAGCAGCTCTCGTTTGAAGTGCCCCCAGAGGACTAGGCCTTGCGCGCTTTTGGATTGCATTCCGTTGCCTGCGGCCCGATGATGGGCACGCGAGGAATGGCGAATGAAAAAACCTGGCGGGAAGCACGGACTGGTCACCATGCGGGACGTTGCCAAAGCCTGTGGCTTTTCTCCCGCCACCGTTTCCATTGTCCTGAATAACGCGCCTCTGGCACGCTACATCGCTTCCACAACCCGGCAGCGCATTGAAGAAACCGCCAAGCGCCTCGGTTATCGCCCCAACGTGATGGCCCGTTTCCTTCGCAGTAAGCGCAGCCAGAGCATTGGCGTGGTGTTGTTTGATGTCACCGACCCGTTTTGCACGCCCATTTTGCGCGGCATCGAGAATGGGCTTTATCCCGTGGGCTACCTGCCGATTTTTGCCGATGCCCACAACCAGCGCGATCGTTTTGAGCGTTACCTGGAAATGCTGCTCGAGCGGCACGTGGATGGCCTGATCGTGGTGGCCAACTGGCTCCTCGTCGACATTCATGTATTGGCGGACCTGAACAAGCGCGAAATTCCGGCCGCCACCATTGGCTGGGAACTCCCCGGAACTCACCTGAGCTCGGTGATGGTGGATAACGAGGCGGGCGGGCGTCTGGCGCTGGAGCATCTCTATCAGTTGGGTCACCGCCGCATTGCCGTCATTCGCGGTCCTAAGCGGCTGATTGACTCCGCGCCCCGCTGGCGAGGCATCCAGAAATTTGCGCAGTCCGTGAAGCTCAAACTTGATCCCGGTCTCGAACTTCAGCTCCCCGACGTCTTCGATCCCAATTCCAGTTTCGAGCACGGCTTCCGGCTGACGGAAGAACTGCTGGGGGACAAGAAGAAGTTTACGGCGCTTCTGGCTTTCGACGACATCACCGCGCTCGGCGCCATCCGCGCGCTGGCCAAGGCCGGGATTCGCGTGCCGGAAGATTGCTCGGTGATTGGCTTTGATGACGTCGCCATTGCCGCGCTTTCCGCGCCCGCTCTCACCACGGTGCGCCAGCCGCTCGAAACGATGGGCAACGTTGCTGTGAATATCGTCTTGGAGGCGATCAAGGCCGGCCACGAAAACCGCGACTGGTCTGTCGTCTCTCAGAAGCTCCATCCCGAGTTGGTGATGCGGGAGTCAACGCGGCCGATCTGAGCAGAGCTGTGAATCAGCGGATCGCCACTGGCTCCACGTTGAAACCATCCACCACGAGTTCAGGTTTCCCCTCGCCCACATCGCTTATCCGGACGCGCACGGACACTTCCCGCTTTTCTCCGGGCAATAGAGAGAAATAGTTGTCCTCCCAAAAGACCGGCAGGATTTCCGCACCGTCTGCTACTTTTAGCAATCGCAGGCGAACCAAAAATGCCAGGCCTGTTCCGGTGTTCTCGACTGCCACGTCAGCGGTGGCTTCTTCGCCGGCTTCCTGCCCTTTTATGGAGACCTTCACCGCGGCCTTCGGCAGATTTTGCAGCCCGCTCAAATCCGCACAGGAACTCAAAGGCGTGAAGTACCACTCCGTTTTGTCAAACATCAGCACGTCCGGTTTCGTCGAAAGCCAGTAGAAATTCCGGCTGAGCAGTTGGCCCGATGGGCGAAAGAGCTGCAAATTCAAGAAATAGGTGGCATTTTCCGTGGCCGGTTCCGGCACCGCAAACACTTTCGTCACGCCATCGGGAGTGACGTCGGCGGTTCCTTCCCGGCTGAACAACTCCTTCATGGAAAGGTCGTACAGCTTTGCGACAACGCGCAGACCCTTCTCGGCTTCCTGCGTGTTGTTCACGATGGTGACACTGCGGTCGTCGTAGGAAAATTGCACGTGCACAGGTTCCAGCGCCTTCTTGGTGCCGAAATATCCGCCTGCGGGTCGCAGTGAATAGTCGTAGAGGTGCCAGATCAGCCCGGGCCACGCATTATTCAGCATCCACTGAATTACGCCCGTGGCCTTGTACTTGTTCTGGCCAAAGGCTTCAAACATCGCGCGCTCGCCCTCGTAGGCGCTTGCCTGCGACTTCCAGGCATAATCCCCGGCGTCCTTTGCTTTGCCGTAGCGCCCCTCCAGGGCGCGCGTATAAATCTGAATATTTTTGAACTGGCCGCCGCCCGCGTGAAAATCCCAAGCTTCATTGATGGGCCACAGTTTGTCCGCCGGAAGAAAGCTCTTGAGCCCTTCGACTGGCGGGACCGCAGGCCCCGGACTCGTTTCCGTATTGAATCCGTGAGCCCCGCCCGCTTTCGCATCCAATAACCAGTAGTTCGGCGAAACGTAGTCGTACGGCCCGGTCATTTTCACGCCGGTTTCGCCCGTGACATCCGTTTTCTTCGCGGTCGCCGACGAGATTACCGGCTTCGGCCAATTCGTCGCTTTCTCTACTTCCAGATACGCCTGCTCGCGTTCCGTTGGCGGCGGATTATCGCTTCCGTTCAGCCAAACCAATACGCTGGGGTGCTTGCGCAGCCGCAGCATCTGATCGCGAAGCGCATCAACCGAAACACGCTTATTCTCCTCGCCCCACTTGTTCCACTTCTCCCAGGCATCACAGCAGCACCAGCCCGCCATCACCAGGATGCCGTCGCGGTCGGCGCGATCGAAAAATGCATCATCCTCCAGCTTTCCCTCCAGGCGAATCGCGTTCAGTCCCATCTCTTTCACGTAGCGGAATTCCGTTTCGCGCCGGGTTTCGTCGGCGCGCAGCATCATGTCTGGTGTCCAACCGCCCCCGCGGATCAAGACGGGCTTGCCGTTGACCCTGAACAAACGCGAACCCTCCGGCGTCAGTTCCGAATCCATCTGGACGATTCCAAAGGGCAGTTCTATTTCGTCTGAAATACCGTCGTGTTCGGTGACAAATTCCAAGGACAGTTTGTGCAGGAACGGCTCGCCCATCTGGTAGGGCCACCAGAGTTTTGCGTGCGCCACTTGCAGCGCCGCCGCATTCTCCGGCGAAATTACGATTTCGCGAGTTTCCTTCGCTGCCAGTTCCACTGCTTGCGAAAATTCGATGGGTGCGGTTTCCCCGATGATTTCCCCCTTAAGCGTTCCCTTGACCGGAGCATCCGTGGCATTCTGAAGTTCCGCGCGCACGGTCAACCGCGCCTGGTCGGCCGCCGGAAGATTTAGCCGGGAGTCCACAAACGGGTAACGCACGGCCACCGGCCCTCTCTCTCTGAGCACCACTTCCTGCCACAACCCCAGGTCCTTGTCCGGCGGCGTGGGATTCCAGTCGACAAACGTGATTCCTAATTCGCCCGCCCTTGGCGCGGAAATGGCCAGCGCCACCACGTTTTTGCCGCCTGGGTGAACGAAAGAGGTCACGTCAAACCGGAATCGCCGGAACGCTCCCACGATTTCGTTTGATCCCGCAAGTTTCTTGCCGTTGATCCATATCTCCGCACGGTAATTGATTCCGTGAAAGCCCATCCACAATGTGCGTCCCTTCAATTGTTTCGGGACATCAAATTCCTTGCGGTACCACCACGGCACCGCATACGGGCTGTTCGTCGGCATTTCGATGTTGGCGAACTGCCCGCCGATTGGGTATCCCACGCCGGGCACCTCGCGTAGGTTCATGCCAAAGTAGGGATCCTTGTAGACACCGTTTTCCACAAGTACGGCGAAGACCGTCTTCGGCGCAGAGGTCTTGTACCATCCAGAAGTATCAAACCCTTCGGTGGAGATCTTTTCCCCGCCGACTGGCACTTTGGCCGAAGATTGCACCATCCAGTCATCCCGCAGCGTGACCTCTTCCGCCGCGCGCGCCAGGGGCAGCCAAGGCGCCGCCAAGATCACGAAAACAATTAGGTGCGCCAGCACACTGACGCTTGACCGCCGGAATCGAGACTTCCGCATGATTGCCTCCGCACTCACCGCATTGCCCTTAAATCAACGCGGCTCCTTATTTAAATCGTTTCAGGACAATGTGATTTTTTCGGACTGCCGCTTCCGCTGCAGTCTAGCGCATGTTTGCCATTGCGA
>DLMH01000155.1 GCA_002478115.1 Candidatus Acidiferrum typicum
TCTAGCAGGCTGCGGAAAAAAGCTCCGCATGAGTTAGTTTTTGCCTTTTAGTTGAGTGAATCATGGTTTTTCTTCTTGTTTTTTCTCTACTCGGGAGAGTTGTTGGGCCCCGCAGCGGTGCGGATCGGCTCATTTTCTCGCCCAGTGGGACGGCTTAGGCAGCCTCCGCCGTCAGGTTCCGGATGCGCACCAGATTGTAGACCGCCGTGGCGAACGTAAACATCCAGCCCACCCGCTCTCTTCCCCGGTAGCGCGTCTGCCGCAGCAACCCGATTGTCTTCAGCCATCCAAACACTTCTTCCACCCGCTTGCGTTTCCTTTGACTGATCTCGTAACCCACATGCCGCGTCGTGCGCCCATCGATCGCGCTCCGCCGGTTGCGGTGGCTCTGCGCCACGTGCGGCGTTACCCCCAGATCGCGTACATCGGCCACGAACTCGTGCACGTCATATCCTTTGTCCCCTCCCACCGTCACCCGTCGCCTGCCGGTCCGCGCTTCGAGCATCTCCAGCGCCGCTTCCCGTTCCGCCGTTCCCGTCGCCATCGTCACTTGCGTCTGAAGGACCAGCCCATTGCGATTCTCCGCCAGCACGTGTCCCAGATAGCTCAGCTTCGCCTCGCTCCCCGCGCTCTTCTTGTACAGCCGTGCCTGTCGGTCCGTCGTCGATTGGTGAGTGTCGTTGCTCCGCTTCTCCCCATGAAAATCCACCGTCGCATTCCCCGGATCCTCCGGCGGAATGTCGCGCTTCGATTCTTTCTTCTTCGCCCGAAAACTCTTCTGTCCCGCCCAGGCCTGAATCAGCGTCCCGTCCACCGTGAAGTGCTCGTCCGACAACAACTCCTTCGCCCGCGCCTGCGCCAGCACCTGCTCGAAAAAGGCTTCGGCGATCTCTCCTTCCAGCAGCCGCTCCCGGTTCTTGGTGAACACCGTCACGTCCCAAACCGCGTCGTCCATGCTCAACCCCACGAACCAGCGGAACAGCAGGTTATAGCTCAGCTGCTCCATCAGCAGCCGCTCGCTGCGCACGCTGTAGAGCACCTGCAGCAGCAGCGCCCGCAACAGCTTCTCCGGTGCTATCGATGGCCGCCCGTAGTGCGAGTACAACTCCGCAAACTGCGGCGACATCTCCTTCAACGCCACGTCCACCATTCCCCGCAGCCGCCGTAACGGATGATCGGATGGCACTCGCTTCTCCGGGGAAATGTAGCTGTACATGCTCTCTTGTTGTTCGTCGTGTCCGCGCATGCCTGCTTAGACGATCTCACACCGCGCTCCGTTGCACTGCAGGGCACTTTTTCCGCAGCCTGCTAGAGTCCATGTCAGACTTTCTTCAGGGGCTAAAGCCCAATCGGTTTGGAGACTTTACGCCGGGGCTGAAGCCCCGGCCTCCCAAAGAAAAGACTTTTTCCCCAGCCTGTGAAGCCGTGCCCTCGCGAAAACCATTTTTGAGGCAGCTTCTAGTGTTGTGTCCCACAAGTTCCTTGCACTGCTCTTTAGGGGGTCAGGGCTTCAGCCCTGACATAAAGCCTGCAAAATGAATTGGGCTTTAGCCCCTGAAGACTCTGGACATCTTCACATTATCTTCGGGACACAACACTAGCTGTCCCGCAACTGCTTGAGGCGGTCAGTCATTTTCTGCAATTCGATGCGCTGGCCCGCAAGCGCTTGCTCCATTTGGTGAATGATATTCTGCGGGGCGCGGCTCCGGAATGTCTCATTGCCGAGCTGATTTTCCTTGGACGCGATGGCCTTCTGCAGGCCTTCCATTTCTTTCTTCAGCCGCGCTATTTCCGTGCCTGCATCGGTCGTTTCGGCCGGGTAGGGAATTTGTAGATCAAACTGGGCTGTGGAGCGCATTCCGCCGCTGCCTTCGCGCAGCTTCTCCGCGGTTACGCGCAATTCCGTCAGCAATCCCAGCCGCACGATGCCCTCGCGATTGGCCTCCACGATTCCGCGCACGTCCGCATCGGCGCTGGAAAACTCCGCCGCAACTTTTTTCTTGGGATCGAGCTTCATTTCCGCGCGCACGGTGCGCAAGCCCTGGATCACCTCTTGCACCAAGCCGTATTCGCGCAAGCCCTGCTCGTTTTTCCACGCCGCGCGCGCCTCCGGATATTGATCCAGCGCAATGGACTTCGCCCCGGCCTTCTGCGGCAACTGGTGCCATAGCTCCTCGGTCAGGAACGGCATGAGCGGGTGCAGGAGCCGCAGCGCCGCATCAAAACCCGCGAAGAGATTCTTCCATGCTACGATCGCGCGCGCGCGATCGGCATGCTGTAATTCCGGTTTCACCCACTCGATGTACCAGTCGCAGAAATCTCCCCAGAAGAATTGGTAGACGCTCTGCGCCGCCTCATGGAAGCGGTATTCCGCCAGCGCGGCGTTCACCGTTTCCACGGTTCCTACGAGGCGCGCAAACAGCCAGCGATCCACCAGCGGCACCTGCCCGGCAAAGGCGTAGGGCGCCTGTGCGCGGACTTCTGGCCCGGCCAGCTCCTCGAGCGACGTTCCGCGCTGCTCGAACTTATCGAGGTTCATGAACAGGAAGCGCGCCGCATTCCATATCTTGTTGGCGAACGAGCGCGCGCCCAGCAAGCGGTCGTCCGAGAGCACGATGTCCGTGCCCGGTGCGGCCATGGACGCCAGGCAGAAGCGCATGGCATCGGTGCCGTACTGTTCGTTCAACGCCACGGGATCGAGTCCCGTGCCCTTCGATTTGGACATTTTCTCGCCGCTGGCGGTGCGCACCAGAGAATGCAAGTACACCGCGCGGAAGGGCACTTGCCGGGTGAAGTGCAGCCCCATCATGATCATGCGCGCCACCCAAAAAAACAGGATGTCGTATGCGGTGATCAGCACGCTTGTGGGATAATATTTCTGAAAATCGGGAGTATTTTCTGGCCAGCCCAGCGTCGAAAAGGGCCACAGGGCCGAGCTGAACCACGTGTCCAGCACATCCGGATCCTGCTCCAGCCTTGTCGAGCTACACTTCGGGCACTTCGCCGGTTCCTTCCGCGCGACGATAATTTCGCTGCAGTCCTGGCAATACCACGCGGGAATCCGGTGGCCCCACCACAGTTGCCGAGAGAGCGTCCAATCCCGGATGTTGCGCATCCAGTTGAAGTATTCCTCGCGACGATTATCCGGGATGATCTGAACGTCTCCGCGCTCGACCGCTGCAATGGCCGGCTCTGCCAACGGTTTCATGCTGCAGAACCACTGCGTGGAAACTCGCGGCTCCACGATGGTGCGGCTGCGCTCGCAGTGGCCAATGGCGTTGATATGGTCGGTAATCTTCTCCAGCAGCCCTTGTGCTTGCAGGTCCTCGACAATCTTTTTGCGCGCCGCGAAGCGTTCCAGCCCCGCGTACGCACCGGCGTTTTCGTTCATGTGCGCGTCGTCGGTCATGACGTCGATCTGCGGCAGCTTGTGGCGCTTGCCGGCCTCGAAGTCATTCGGGTCGTGCGCCGGGGTGATCTTCACCGCACCGGTGCCGAACTCGCGGTCCACCATCTCATCGCCAATGACGGGAATCTCGCGATTCATCAGCGGCAGCAGCACGTTTTTGCCGATCAGGCGGTTGTAGCGTTCATCTTCCGGATGGACGGCCACGGCGGTATCGCCAAGCATCGTCTCTGGCCGCGTGGTGGCCACAATCAGGAATTCCCGCGATCCCGCCACGGGATACTTGATGTACCAGAGATGCCCCTGCTTCTCTTCGTGGATCACTTCCAGGTCGCTCAAGACGGTGCGGCAGCCGGGACACCAGTTGACCATGCGCTTGTCGCGGTAGATCAGTTTGTCTTCGTACAGGCGCACGAATACTTCCCGCACCACGCGAGACAATTCCGGCGACAGCGTGAACTTTTCCCGCGACCAATCGCACGACTCGCCGATCTGCTTCATCTGTTTCTGGATCGTGCCGCCGCTCTCTTCCTTCCACTGCCCCACGCGCTTGATGAATTCCTCGCGGCCCAGGTCGCGGTAATGAATGCCCTGGTGGGTCAACTGCCGGACCACTACGCGCTGCGTCGAGATTCCGGCGTGGTCCGTTCCCGGCAGGTACAGCGTGTTGTAGCCGCGCATGCGGTGCCAGCGCGTCAGGATGTCGATTACCGTGTGGTCCAGCATGTGGCCGATGTGCAGCATTCCGGTCACATTCGGCGGCGGGATGACGATGGAGAAAACCGGCCCGGGCGCCTGGGGATTCGCGGTGAAGAGCGCCTCCTTCACCCAGAATTCCGCCCAGCGCGGCTCAATCTGCTTCGGTTCGTACGCTTTGGCGATCTCTCGGGGCATTCTGCAGGTTTCTCCTCGTCTTCCCGCGCAACGGCGCAAGGCGCGCGCTTGCTGCGGCAAGGTAATCTCTGAATATACGGGGAGGCAGTCCGCGCCGTCAATTCAGTCGCAAAGCTTGCGGCCATTCTGAATCGCACGCTGAGACACTACCGGCGACGACTGCGAATATGCAGTTTACAAGTGAAGTTCTGTGAGCAGATCTGCGGCGGAGTGGAAGCCAGCCTGGCGGCCGAGCTAGGACTTGTGGGAGTCCAGCTCTTCTTTGACGAGTGCTTCGATCACCGGCTTCAGAATTTCGTGCGTGACCTTTTGCATCACCTCGGGACTCATTCTCTCCAAGACCCGCGCGACCATGGCTTCGATTTCTGACTGTTTTGGTTCTGGCGCAGGCGCTGCCGCAGAGGTGGGCGCTTCTGCCACGGGCGGCTCAGCCACAGGCGCTTCTTCTACAGGTGCAGGAGCGTTCCAGAGCGGCTCATCTGCTTTGTAGACGGGTACTTCTTGCGTGTCGTCGGGTTTGGCTTCGTGCTCGACTGGAGCTGCGTGCGTTTCCACCGCCGCAGGCGCCGCTTCTGGTGTGTGAATCTCTTCCGCAGGCGCAACGTTCGGCAATTCTACTATCGGCTCCGGCGCGGCTTCCGGAACAACGGGCTCGACTTCCTGGCCGAGTTCTTGATGGGAAGCTGCTGCCTCCACCACGGGCGTTTCCGCCGGGGGTGCATCCCAAGTGGCCGCAAGCTGGGAAGCCTTGCGCGCTTGCGTCTCCCAAGGCGTCGAGGATGCGGAGAACCAACTGTTCGCGGGCTGCGCTTCCTTGTGCGTTTCAGCTACCACTTCGGGTTCGGGTTTTGCTTCGGGTTCTTTCTCAACCGCTTCCGTAGTGCGTGCTAATTTCTCTTCGACACCGGCGGCCATCGCCGCGGCCCAGGCGTCGCCGGAAAAGGGAACCGGCGAAACCGCAGGCTTGGCTTCGAGCGTGGAGACCGCAACAGCCTCAACCGATTCGGTCGCGGGTGACTTCGCGCCGGCGGTCTGCCACGGCGGCGAAGAAATATTCGTGGCCGGGGAGCTTCCATGGAATGCTTCATCGCGCCAGTCCGCCGCGTCGTTACTTGGAACGGCCGCTTTTTGCAGGGCTTCATCCAGGCCACCAGGGCGCCAACGCGCGTGCAGCGAATTGTCTCCGTCTTCGTGTTCCTCTTCTTCCTCTTCGCCGTGCGCGCCCCATTTTCGATCATCCGTCAGCGGGGAATGTGCGGTGGTTTGAGCGGCTACATCTTCTTCCGCGTCGTGCGTGCCCATCAGGCTGCCAAAGGCCACCGGTCCTTGCCCGGCGGCGATCTTCAGTTGTTGCGGCTGCGTCGGAAACTCTTCGGGTACGTCGGAGGTCTCCTCTTCCGGCTCCGGCGTCTTTCCCGCGGTGAGTCCTGCGGGCTTCAACGCGGCAGCGGGCTTCAGCCACGCCGTAGCGTTCTTCCGCGGGGGCTCTGGCGTCTTCTCCACGTGAGGCTGAGGGCCAATCGAAATGCCCGCGCGTGTCAACGCCGCCTTCACCATCGAAATCAGCGGGTCGGGCGGCACAAACGGCTTCTTCAAAACGCCGTCGGCGCCCACGCGCTGGGCTTCCTGCTCATCCAGCGGATCAAACGCGCCCACCAGCAAAATCACGGGAATGTGCGAAAGCGCGGGATCTTCCTTGACGTAGCGGCAAACTTCATAGCCATTCCGCACCGGCATGAAGACATCAGCGAGGACCAGGTCGGGATGAATATCGGAAATCTTGCGCACGGCGGCTTCGCCGTTGCCCACGGCGACAACGTCGATGCCCTGATCTTTCAGGGCCAGCCCCACCATCTTCTGGATGTTACTGTTATCGTCCGCAACCAGGATCTTGGCCACCGAACGTCCTCCCAACAACCCACACCAACCACAGATGGAGATTCAAACTGTATTGGAGCATTCAGGCGAGAGGGCGTCAATCGCCACGAAGCGCCGTGTGTCGGAAGTAGACATGGCGCGTTTCTTATCTACAACCTGTCCCAAAGGACAAGGGGTGCGACCCAAGTCGCACCCCTTGAAGTACCTAGACCGATTTTCCGCAGCGGCCAGACGGGCCGCGCCCTACTACCAAGGAATGAGCTTCCTGAGCCCCTTCTTCTTGCTGCTGGATTCTTTCTGGTTGTTCGAATCGGCCGCCGGCGCCGTTCCATCTGTCTTTGCGGAGTCCGTCGCGGCCGGATTGGTAGCCGGAGTGGTCCCGTCCGTCTTTGTGGGGTCGCTCGTCGCTGCGTCCGTGGCCGGAGGATTAGCGGCCGTCCCATCCCCTGCAGCGGGTGCGGCTGCACCGGGCGTCGTCGCTGCCGACGGATCAGTGGCGCCCGTGGTGCCATTCGTCGAATCACTCGCCGGCGCGGTGTTCACATCTTCCGTTGCTGCGCCCGCCGCGGGGGGGCCGCTTGGTGCAGCTTCACCCGGCACCACTGTGGCTACGATCCCACTCTTCCCTGCGCCTGGCCCCGTCATGCGGTTGCCGCCGGACAATATGTCGGTACCAGGCAGGTCACTGCTTTCGGGTTCCATTTGGGGTGGGCCGCTCACTGCGGCCATGTGAATGTCCGGCCCGGGATGAAGAATTCCCAACGATTTGTGAACCATGGTCTCATGCGGCCGGGGCGCATTTTGTTCCGCGGTCATCCACGCCACCGCCTTCGGATCCGGCTGGGGAATCGGCATGCCAAAGGATTTCAGCCTACCTTTGGCATCAGCGGCGTGCTTTGAGAGCGGGTAATTCCTGACGATCTGGCCGTAGTAAACGCCTGCGATGTCTTTTCGCTCGCTCTTCTCAAAGATGTCTCCCAGCATCCACAAGGCCGCGTCGGATTTGCTGTAGAGCGGGTACCGCCGCGTCAGCGGGGCCAATCGCCCTGCCGCGGCGCGCCTGTCGCCCTTAACGTAATAGTAGTAGGCAATCCGGAATTGCCCTTCCGCGAGGACTTCCTGGACCTCGCGAAGGTGCTGCTGGCCCTGCGGAGCGAGCGGATCCTTGGGATATTTCTGGAGGAAGGTCTGGAACTCTTCTTCGGCCAAGCGGGCGTGGTCATTGTCGCGGTCGGCCTTAGGCATTTCGTTGTAGTGGGCCATGGCGACCTGCATCTGGGCATAAGCCGCTTCCGGCATGAACGGGAAGAAGACGATGAAATCCTTGTACCCGGCGACGGCTTGCGTGACGTTGGAGGTTCCGCCTTCCTTGAAGTAGGAATCGGCAATGGCGAGTTTCGCTTTCGCCAGGTACTCGCTGTCCGGATAGGTATTGATGAGCGTCTGCAGGCTCAGGCGGCCCACCTCTTGCTTGCCATGCTTGATGTCATCCATGGCCTTATCGTAGAGCTGTTTGTCTGGCTCTACTGTGTTGCTGGCTTCGGTGGACTTGTTGGGCTTTTTCTTTTTGTGAAAAATCTGAGCGGAGCACTGGCTGGCGCTTGCCAGCAACACTGCACACATGAGAAGAAGCGCAATTCGCCGCAATTCTCACCTCTCTAGTTGGATTTCCAGCAGGTCGCCTGCCGACATGTCCCGCTTGCCTCGGCGGTTCCCAGAACCCGCGGCGCGGACCTCTTGAGTATACCCTGAACGAATGGCCAGGTGGTCCAAGAACTTTGCCCGCATGGCCAGGTCTCCGTTCTGCCCCCTAGGATGCCTCCAGCCTCTTCCCAGGTTATCCGGCTCCGCCCCTGCATTTGTACACCGCAACCGGGGGACTGCCGCACACTTTGAACACAACCCATCTCCCCCCGAATGCAGCCCCGCCCGCAGCCAGTAATTTTTTAACGATTTGTAATAGAAACTCCGGCCCCGTCTAACTACAATGCTTCCATGCCATTCGCGGCAGGGGCGGCAGGCTCTTCTCATGGATAAACGAAAATTTCTTTTTGCTTCGCTTTCTGGCTTGATCGGGGATATCGCCTGGCAGGTGAGCAAGGAAGGCCACGAAGTTCGCTACTACATTGAAGCGGCAAAAGAACGCGACATCGCCGATGGCCTCGTCGCCAAATCCAAGGACTGGGAAAAGGACGCCAACTGGGCCGACATTGTCGTTTTTGACGACACCCTTGGCCAGGGCACCAGAGCGCAGACTCTACGCGCCGGCGGCAAGCCCGTCATCGGCGGCACGCCCTACACCGATAATCTGGAAGACGATCGCACCTTCGGCCAGGAAGAACTGAAGAAGGCCGGCGTCACCATCATTCCGTATCAGGAATTCGATTCGTTCGATCCCGCCATCGAGTTTGTCAAGAAAAATCCCGATCGCTACGTCATCAAGCCCAGCGGCGAAGCGCAAAACGTCAAGCGCCGCCTGTTTGTGGGAGAAGAAGAAGACGGCATTGACGTCATCGGCATGCTGGAAGCGTACAAACGGGCCTTTTCCGAAGAAATCAAGGTTTTCCAGTTGCAGCGTCGCGTCAACGGCGTCGAAGTGGCCGTGGGCGGATTCTTCAACGGCAAGAAATTCATCACTCCCATCAACATCAATTTCGAGCACAAAAAGCTGTTCCCTGGCGAAGTCGGCCCGCCCACCGGCGAAATGGGCACGTCGATGTTCTGGAGCGAGCCCAACGCGCTGTTCAATCGCACGCTGCTGAAAATGGAGCCGAAGCTCGCCGAAGAAGGCTACGTCGGCTACATTGACGTGAATTGCATCGTCAACAACAACGGCATTTATCCGCTCGAGTTCACCTCGCGCTTCGGCTATCCCACGATCAGCATCCAGCAGGAAGGCATGCTCACGCCCATCAGCGAGTTTTTCTGGGATCTGGCCAATGGACAGGAGCCCAAGTGGCGCACGCGCAGCGGCTTTCAGATTGGCGTGCGCATCGTGGTGCCGCCATTTCCCTTCGACGACGAAGAAACGTTCAACTCCTTCTCCAAGAACGCCGCCATCGTTTTCAAGCGGCCGATGAACGAAGGCATCCACATCGAAGACGTCAAGGAAGTGAACGGGCAGTGGGTTGTCGCCGGCACTTCGGGCGTGGTCCTGATCGTTTGCGGCATCGGGCAGACCATGAAGCAGGCGCAAGCGCAGGTCTATTCGCGCATCAAGAACATTCTGATCCCCAACATGTACTACCGCACGGACATCGGCGACCGCTGGGTGGAAGATTCGGACAAATTGCACAATTGGGGATACCTGAGATAACGATGGTTTTTGTAGGGGCGCAGCACGCTACGTCCCGGTTTGGCAAGAACACCACTGCTGGACCTCTACCGAGGGCGCTTGCAGAAACGCCAAATAGGTGCGAGTGGTACGGGTCAGGTTGTGCAGGCGCGGGGCTTGCGCCCCGAAGAATCTCAACGGACACGCCCTGCACCATCCCAAGTTGAGGTCCTTCGGCGATCCTCATCGGATAGCCTCAGGATGCCACCGCCTTGTTAAGAGGCGACAGGCGGCTGATGGCGGGCTTCAGTTGGCAATCGTCAATTCCACTTCGGTGTTCGCGGGGATGGGCGATCCGCCTGTGGGGGACTGGTCGATCACCGTGCCGTGGGGCCACTGCGACGCGGCGACGTAGTTTGTTTTGTGGCGCAGGTTGGTCTGGTCCAGACGATGCTGCACTTCGATTTCATTCGAGCCAATGAAATAAGGCATCACATACGAGGTTTCACGTTGTCCCGCGGAGACCAGCACATCCACGCGTGGCGTGGCCGCACCATTACCGGGCTTGGGATTCTGCTGTACCACGGTGTCCATCGGCTGATCCGGCAGGGCCAGAGAGGAAACTTCGCCCACCTGCAGTCCCGCGCGCAGGAATTCAATGCGCGAAACGCGCAGGGTGTTGCCCTCCAAGTTCGGTATCTGCAATTCGCGTTGTCCCAGGCTTAACACCACGTGCGCCTGCTGCGAAACCTTCATCAACATTCCCGGCGGCGGCGTCTGGCGCACCACCTGATTGATGGGTACATCGCTGTAGACACGGTCCGCGACGCGCAGGATCAAGCCATTCGAGCGCAGGGCCTGGCTGGCCTCGGCAACGTTTTTTCCGACGAGGTTGGGCATGGTCGTTTCACGCCCGTGAATGGCGATGCGCATCGCCGTGATGGCGCTGAGAAAAGCCGCGGAGGCCAGGATGAACACGAGGAAACCCATGCGGCCCAGCCATTCCACTCGTTCGAGAATGCTCATAAGCAGGAGTTTCGGACGTTACCCCAGCGGCGTCAATTCTTTTCTGGCGGGGCAGTGCGCGGGAGAAGGGTTTCTCGCCAAGGAGCGGCGATGGAAAAGCCGCATGGCTCGAAGCCTCACCCTGTGCTACAAACGCTGGCAAACCCAAGAGCAGCCAATCTAAAGATTGGCCACTTCAAAGGCGAATCAGTCATCCCGCAGTTATTTCTTCAGCGCTGGCGCCGGATACTCCGGGAGCTTTTCCTTGCTGGTGTCCGCCCGCTTCACTTCCAGCTCATCGAAGAGCAGCGAAGGGCAGATGATCGTTTGCGGCACGCCGCCCATGCGGTTGCTCACCAGCGGATCGTTGCCCACGGCGATCAGGTCGTTGCGCAGCGCGCGCACATCCAATTCATTGAACACCGCGCCGCGCACGAGTTCTTCGCGGCCGTCGCTGGCGTACACGCGATAGAGCAGCCGGGGCGAATTGCCCGGCCCCAGCGTTTCCACGCGATACGCATAGGGCTTGCTCTCCTCCGAAGCCATCTGCATGATCTGCTTCTTCAAATCCGCGGGCGATTCCGGCTCCGAACTCTTCAGGATCAGCGTGCCGACCCCGGGTTGCGGCGAGGTTCCCGGCGCGGCCCGCCCGTGACCATTCGAAGCGGGGAAATCGCGGATGGGCTGGCGTCCGACCAGATAGTTCTGCAGCGTGCCGTCGCCGACCAGCGTAACCGCTTGGGACTTCACGCCTTCTTCATCCACGTCGTAGCTGCCCAGCAGATTCTTTCCCTGAAATTGATGAATCGTGGGATCGTCCACCACGCTGACAAATTTCGGCAGGACACGCGTCTTGTAGCTGGTCGCAAACGTTCCCGTCGTGCGGTTGGGCCGCCCGAGTTGCGGCTTGTGCCCCAGGATGTTGCTTCCGACCAGGCCGGCAAAGATGTCGTCTGCGGCATCCGGCGCGAAGAGAACCGGCCCGCGGTAGGACTCCTCGACGATGGGCGCATCGCGCAGCGCCTTCAGCGTGTCCAGCATCTGCTTCGATTCTTTCAGCAGCGCGTCGTGCGATGGGAGTTCCTCCGGGCGCTCTTCGCTCCAGAAGGGATTGCGGCTGAGCCGCATGCCATCCGCAGCTTGCGTCGCGCCGCTCAGCGCCACCGTGGCGGTGGACTGGCCATTGCGCACAATTGTGCCTTCGGAATTCACGAAATACTCGTTGACTGAAGAGAAGCGCGCCGACGCACTTACCGACTGCACTTCGGGATACTGGCGGTAGAGATCGCTGGCATCCTGCAGCGTGTTGTTCCAGGCGGCTTCGTCCACTTTCAGTTTCACCGTGGGGCCCACGGAAGAGACCACGGGCGCGCGCGCAAAATCGTCCACGGGGTTGGGATCCGCCGTGAATTGCTTCAACGCCGAGAGCTTTTCCGCGTAAGCGTTCGCCGCGGCCTTGTAGGCCTCGTCGGTCAGCAGCCAGATCTGGCGTCGCAGCGCGATCTGATCGTCATCGAGCGGCAGGATCGAAGCCGTGCCCACGCCCTGGCTATAGAAGCTGTCCTGCTTGTAGTCGCCGATGCGCACCACCACGCGGATCACGCGCAGGTGCGACCTCTGGCTCTCCCGCAACGCGCCGAACGCCGCCTCCGCGGTGAACTCGTCCACGTCGTTCACGCGATATTCGATGTAGTAGGGCGCCTGCACCTGGTCCATCTTGAGTTGCGCCTTGGAGCGGTCCAGTTCGGTCAGCAGCGCCTCAAACAAGGCGTCGCCCTTCGCGGCATCGTGCGCGGCTGCCGTCGGTCCATCCGCAACGTGGGGCGCCTTTGCGGTGCGCGCCAAAAGCGGCTGCGCCATCGCGCATGCCATAAGCAAAATCACCGCTAATGCCGGTCGCTTCATCGCAGGGTTACTCTTCACGGCTTCACCTCTGTCTTGTTGCCGGCATCTTTGCTCGAAGCCGTATTTTCCAATCCCGGTGCGGGCAGAATCGGGGGACGTTCCCGCTCGTGCGCGCGCTTCTGCACTTCCATTTCGCTGAACAGCATCGCCGGCGCTACGGCCGAAACCGGGACGCTGCCGCTTTCCGCGCCGCACACTCCGTTGAAGACATGCTGCTTGTCGCCCGTGGCAATGATGCGCGTCAAAGCCGCCAGCGGTGTACCCACGATGTCCACGCCGCGCACCAGTTCGTCCGGCCGCCCGTCGGCGTACACCTTGTAAACTATAACCGGGAGCACCTGAAATGCCTGCGGCAGCGACCTGCGCGTCAGCGTGAAGCCGCCCTGGATGTCGTCAAAGTACAGCCCGTAGGGTTTCCCCTGTTTCTTAACCTCTTCAATCAACTTCTCGCGCATCTGCGCTTCCGGGAAGCTCTGGCTGGAGGACACAATCAGGTTTCCCTGGCGCCCCGTAGGCATCAATCCCGGCTGATTGCGGCCATGCCCATTGGACTTGTCGAAACCCTTGATGGGCATGCGCGACATCAGAAAGTTCTTCAGCACACCGTTCTGGATCACTTCCACGCGCTGCGCCGGCACTCCTTCATTGTCATACTCATAGGTGCCGGAGAGTTCCACGCCGTCCAGTTCGCGGATCGTCGGATCATCTGCCACGCTGAGAAATGTCGGCAAAACTTCCTGCCCGACTTTTTTTGTGAACGTTTGCCCTTCTTCTTCGTCGCGTTGCCGGTGGCCTTCCAGGCGATGCCCCAGAACTTCATGGAAGAACACGGCCGCGGCGCGCCCGCTGAGGAGCGCGGGACCCGCGTAGGGCTCCGCCACCGGAGCGGTGCGCAACGCCTTGAGGTCGGCAGCCATCTTCTCGATCTTGGCGTTCAATTCCGTTTCGCTGGGCAAGCCTTTTGCGGATGGCGCCTGAAATGTTTCCACGCGCAACAGGTCCATCCCGTCATCGGCACGCGTTTGCGCTTCGATTACCAGCCGGGTGGAGGCGCTGGGAATGGTGATCATGGCGCCTTCGCTGGAGACGATCCGCGAACTCGCTGCGGAAACCTGCAAAAACACGCTGGCGAAGTAAACGTCGGCGTATTTCCGGAAAGCACCGGAAAGCCGGCGGATTTCGCCTTCCCACGCCGCGCGATCGAACGGGGGCGGGGTCAGCTTTTCGCCGACGTGCACTTTGGCGTCTTCCTTGGAGAAGTCTGGCGACTTATCCTCCTCTTCCGCGCGCACCGCGGTGTTCGTCTTCACGTTGAGGAACGCCGGCGCGGCGCGCTTGTAGGCGCGATCGGTCAGCTCCCACAGGACGCGCGCCGTGGCATCCGCATCATTTTCCAGGGGTAACGTGCCGCTGGTCATGCCGCTCTGCCGGCTTTGCCCGTGCGTGTTGTCGAGCGCCGGCCCGCCCACGCGCATGGTGACGTCCGCCGAACGCCGCTTCACGGCGGTGTTGGTCAGCAGGCCGCCGTAAGCTCCGGCAATCACGATCTGGTCCTGATCGTAGACGGTGTAGCTCAAGTAGTAGGGAGGAGTATCGCTCTTGGCGAGGTCTGTCTTTGCGCGGCTCAACTCTGCCTGCATGGTCGCCAACAGCGGATCGGCCGCTGCCGCGGAAGCCGCGTTGGCGGGAGCCTTGTCCGTGGCAGTGGCAACGGCGCCCGGCGCGAAGCAAGCCAGTAGCGCGGCCAAAAGCCACGAGGCCACCTGGCGCAGCCGTGGCCGTGGCGGGTCACCACCGGCGATCGCAAAATAGGGACTTGTGTTCCGCGGCTTTCGCCCTAGTGGGCATACGCTATTCATGAAGGTTTGACTCCCGGTATTCCGTGAACATTTTTCATCGTGGTGTAATGCGCGAGTATGCCTGAGCGGAAGAGGTTGCGCAAATTACGCTTTGCCCAAACGTTCGCCCGCTTGCAGCCGCGCGCCACGCGCAAACTCGGCCGCGGATACTTGCTTGCGTCCTTCTAGTTTGACGGACGTTAGCTCCAATACGCTGCCTTGCCCGCAAACCACGCGCAACCGTTCGCTGGTTGTCAGCAGCGTGCCCGGCGTGGCCTGCTCCATTACTTTGGAGTGCGGCGGCTCGCCGCCGCTTTTGCGACTGAAAGCCCCGCCAACAGACTGTACTTCATCTTCTTTAGACACCGGCTTGCCCCACAGGTGGCAGATCTGCCCGCGAAAGTCTGTATAAGCGCCGGGCCACGGCGCAAAGCCGCGCATGCGGTTGTAAATCTCGTGCGCCGGACGCGCCCAGTCAATGCGCCCGTCTTCGCGCTGCAAGATCGGTGCGAGGCTTGCGACAGCGTCGTCTTGCGGCCGCCCTCGAAGCGTGTCTTCCGCCAGCGCGCGCAGCGTATTCGCCATGAGCGGCGCGCCCGCTTGGGCCAGGCGTACTGCCAGTTCCGGCGCCGTTTCTTCCTGGCCGATGGCCAATTCCTCCTGCACTAGGATTTCGCCGGTGTCCATGCCCGCGTCAATGCGCATCGTCGTACTCCCCGTGCGCGTTTCTCCAAGCACGATGGCCCAGTTGATGGGCGCGGCGCCGCGGTATTTTGGCAGCAGGGAAGCGTGCAGGTTGATCCAGCCGATTTTGGGAATTGTCAGAAGGCGCGCGGGAATGATCTGGCCGTAGGCAATGATCACGATGACGTCCGGGGCCAGCGCGCGCAATTGCTCCTCGATTTCCGGTGCGCGAACTATTGCCGGTTGGTGCACCGGCAACTTCGCCGCCAGCGCCACTTCCTTCACGGGTGAAAAGGCAATTTTCTGCCCGCGACCTTTCGGGCGGTCCGGCTGCGTGAAGACGCCCACAACCTCGAAATCCGGCTGCTGGAGAAGATGCTGCAAGGAGGGAACGGCAAACTGCGGCGTGCCACAGAACACCATCCGCAACCGGCTCATGGTGTCCTCGTTATTTGCGCACGCGTTGTAATTACCACTCGCCTTGTTTCCGTAATTTCTTGATCTTGCGCCGGATCAGGTCGCGCTTCAGGATGCTCAGATGCTGCAGAAAGAGCACGCCGTTCAGGTGGTCAAGCTCATGGCAAAACGCGCGCGCCAGGAGATTTTCGCCGCGAATCTCAAACGTCTCGCCCTTGGCGTTCTGCGCCCGCACGGTGACAAACTGCGGCCGGACCACGTACCCGCGGAACCCCGGAATCGAGAGGCAGCCCTCTTCCTCGCGGACTTCGCCTTCGGCGTGAATGATCTCCGGATTCACCATCACGATTTTTGCTTCGGGATTTTTGCCGGTGGTGACGTCCACCACGGTCAGGCGGATGCTCTTCCCGATCTGCGGGGCCGCCAGGCCCACGCCTTGCGACGCGTACATCGTCGCGAACATATCCTCGGCGAGTTGTTCGAGTTCCGCGTCGAATCTCTTGATTGTGGCGCCCGGCTTTTCCAGTACCGGGTCGCCGTACTTGACGATCTTGTGGATGGTGCGCACCGGCGCCTGGGTGATTTGCGGCTCAGCGGCTTGCGTTTCCCTCACCGTCATAATAATTTCAGAACTCGTCGATTTGTTGGGCATAGCTCTCGAAATTCCGCCGCATCTCGGCGAGCGAATCTCCTCCAAATTTTTGCAGAAAAGCATCCGCTAGCACAAGTGCCACCATTGACTCTCCGGCAACACCCCCGGCCGGCACCACGCACCAGTCGGAACGCTCGTAGGCCGCTTGCACCGGCTCCTTGGTCACCATGTCCACGGTGCCCAGCGGTTTGCGCAGTGTCGAAATCGGCTTCAGGAAGCCGCGAATGACCAGATCCTCGCCGTTGGTGATGCCGCCCTCGAGCCCACCCGCGCGATTGGAGGCGCGGCGGAATTTTCGCGCACTCTTCTCATACCATATTTCGTCCTGCACTTCGCTGCCGAAGGAACCCGCGGCGAGAATCCCGGAGCCGATCTCGACGGCCTTCACCGCTTGCACGCTCATCAGCGCCTGTGCCAGCTTGCCATCTAGTTTCTCGTCCCATTGCGCGTGCGAGCCGAGGCCGACCGGCAGATTGTGCGCAACGACCTCAAACACGCCGCCGACGGTATCTCCCGCTTTCAGTGCCGCGTCCACCTCGGCCTTCATCTTTTCTTGCACGGCGGCATCCACGCAGCGCAACGGCGATTCCAGGTCCGCATTCACCGCGCGAATTTCGTCCCATGTTGCGGCGCGTTCCAGGCCCACGTTACGCACCTGAATCGTGTGGCTGGCGATTTCCGTGCCGAATTCCCGCAGCAGCAACTTCGCAAAAGCGCCCGCCGCGACGCGCGCTGCTGTTTCCCGAGCCGAAGCCCGCTCCAGGACGTATCGCGCATCATGAAAATTGAATTTTTGGGAGCCGGCCAGGTCCGCATGGCCCGGCCGCGGCGCTACCAGTTTTCGCGAAGCCGCTTCCGGCGAGTCCGTAGCTTCCACCGGAAGAATCTTTTCCCAATTGGCCCAGTCGCGATTCTCGATGCGAAGGGCAATGGGCGCGCCAATCGTCTGTCCGTGCCGCACGCCCGCAAACACGTCCGCGCGGTCCTTTTCAATTTTCTGGCGCCCGCCGCGCCCGTATCCCAATTGCCGCCGGTGCAGTTCGTGATTGACAAACTCCAAATTCACACGCAGTCCCGCCGGCAATCCTGACAGGAACGTCAGGAGGGCCTGCCCGTGCGACTCCCCTGCGGTATAAAATCGCAGCATTAACTATCCAGTGTATCGGCCACCG
Organism: Candidatus Acidiferrum typicum; assembly: GCA_002478115.1. Taxonomy (GTDB): domain Bacteria; phylum Acidobacteriota; class Terriglobia; order Acidiferrales; family UBA7541; genus Acidiferrum; species Acidiferrum typicum. The sequence continues at coordinate 17,126 of DLMH01000155.1, forward strand.
CCCCGCGCGTCCAGCATGTCTCTGGGGCGGTAGTGTCCTAATTTGACGTTCCTAGGACCGCTGGCGGGCCGGGCAAATGAACGACAACCCTCTTTGTAAGAACACCCATTCTCGTCCCATAATAGGAATGTTCGTGAGTCCCAAGATGACAATGGGGAGTTCCATGGACACGAACTCGTCGATAATATGAACACCGCGCGAAATAACGAGTCCTCCGACAACCCACAAGGCAAGTCCAATCACACTGATAATCCACCATCTCCATCCAAAGTTTTGGTTGCTATCTTTGATTCTTTGGCTGCCGTCCGTCAGGTCTTGCAAGATTTTGGTCAGTTCTTGCGACATTTTTGGGACGCCCCACGCCACAAGAACAAATGGACTGAAACAGCGACTGTAATCCTGACTCTGTTGATAGCTGTAGCAGCTTTTTGGTCTGCATGGATTTTCCAAAGCCAATTGACCGAGGCCCACAGAGCTACCGATCTGAGCGAGAAGCAGTGGAAGGTGCAACAGCGTCCTTGGGTCGGCTTGTCCGGGAACGTGGAATTCCCGAAACCCGCAGTATTTCAAGTTTTTATGTCCAACACTCCCAAATATACGGGAATAGATCTCTCTATAGTTTTCAAAGCAAAAAACTTCGGCGTTTCTCCTGCTTTCAAAACTGCTGCGGAAGTGGAAGTCGAGATGAGGGACAATACGCTCACACTTTCCCAATACCAAATGAAAGGAGCTTGCAGTCATGCTGACTGGACTAGCCAAGGTGAAGGCAGTGTTGCCTTTGCAAACAGTGCTGTTTTTCCAACAGGAGAGGTCACAGCCAGCTTTGAGACAGTGACTAGCCAGCCCATTGAGCTTACCAAAATTCGTAGAGTGTGGATTGCTGGTTGTATCGCCTACCAAGACGAGGCGTCCAATGTTATCCACCATACCAAGTTTTGGATCATGTCGTTCATGGTCCCGGAAAATGCGATTCCTACCATTGTTGAAAAGAACGCGATAGTAACAAAGTTCACTTTGCCCATTAACGGTTGGGAAATGGTAAAAACTGAGGCAGATTAGAGCCACAAGCCAAATTAGGACACTACCTCTGGGGCATGTTCGCAAGACAGTTCCGATTGCGCTGGACTGCCTGGCACCAGCTTTCCGGGCAAGGTGCCGATAGATTCGAATTGCCCTGTGCCGAGAGCGAATTTTATGGGGCACGGAAATGTTTTGCGAAAAGGAAAAAGTTCGTGAAACAATGGCCTATCGCCCCGGAGCTCATTCCATGAAAACTAAATTTGCAGGACTCTTCCTCGCCGCTGCCCTGATTTTCGTGCCATCCTCGTGTTCTGCGCGTAGCAAAGGCACCGTCGAGCGCATCAAGGTCCACGGCAAATCCCTCGAGGGCAATCTCGAGGGCGATTCGCCGGACCGCGACGTTTCCGTTTACCTGCCAGCGAGCTATGCCAGCGAAAAAACGCGCCGCTATCCCATCATCTACATGCTGCATGGCTTCACCGATAGCGACGACAAGTGGTTTGGTTTCACCAAGCACTGGATCAATCTGCCCGCGGTCCTCGACAAAACTTTTGGCGAGCCCGGCACGCAAGAGATGATCGTGGTCATGCCCAACGCCTTCACGCGCTATCAGGGCAGCATGTACTCGAATTCAGTGACCACCGGCAACTGGGAAGATTTTATCGTCCGCGAACTAGTTCCCTACATCGACGCGCACTACCGCACCCTTCCGCAAGCGGCAAGCCGCGGCTTGGCCGGCCATTCGATGGGCGGCTACGGCACGTTGCGCATCGGCATGCGCCATCCGGAAGTTTTTTCCAGCGTCTATGTGCTCAGCGCCTGTTGCATGGCGGTTCCCGACGCGGGAATCGCGGCGGAATCCAAGAAAGCCGAGGCCGTCAAGGATCCTGCGCAAGTGGAGCAGGCCGATTTCATGACCAAGGCTACCCTGGCTTCGGCCGCCGCCTGGTCACCCGATCCGCAGAATTCCCCGTTGTATCTCGCCCTGCCCACGAAAGATGGCGAACTGCAACCCGCCATCATCGCCAAATGGCACGCCAACGCCCCGCTTTCCATGGTTGACCAATACATTGGGAATCTGCGCCAGTTGAAAGGCATAGGTTTCGATGCCGGCGATCGCGACGAGGGCATCGCCGCGCGCACACGCGAACTCGACCACGTCCTGACCAGTTACCACATCCCCCATCAATTTGAGATTTACGAAGGCGATCATCTGAATCACATCGCGGACCGCATCGAGACCAAACTCATTCCGTTTTTCTCCGGCAAGCTCGCCTTCGTGCCGGTCAATCCCGCTAGGTAAGCCGCAATCCGGCCTCGTCGACCCTTTACGTAGCGTCTTGACGCTTCTCGCGGAGACGGTTACGCTTTCCTCGCAGTCTTCAACAGGAAACACGTGGCCGACACGCCGCTCCAGGATACTCAGCCCCAAGCCGGCTCGCCGGAGACACCCTCCGTTGTCGAGGTGCTCCTTGACGCCGCCAAGACCAACATCCTGAAAGTCCAGGAGTACTCGAAGCTTTCTTTCCGCTCCCTCACCAACCTGGCTACTTCTCCGCGTTACATGCAGGACACCCTCGCGCAGATGGACGATATCGGCGTGGGCTCGCTGCCGATCGTGCTGCTCTCTGGGTTTTTCATTGGTGCGGTGATGGTGCTGCAAACGGGCGCGCAGTTCGAGCGCTTTGGCCAGAGTTCGCTGACGGGCGACGTCGTTGCCATTGCGCTGGTGCGCGAACTGGGTCCCTCGATTACGGGCCTGCTGGTCGCCGGACGTTGCGCTTCCGGCATTGCTTCGGAGCTCGGCTCCATGCAGGTCACCGAACAGGTGGACGCCATGCGCGCCATGGGCACGGACCCCAGCCGCAAATTGGTTTCGCCGCGCGTGCTGGCCACCCTCATTACTCTTCCGCTGCTCACAACGATCTCTGTTTTCGTCGGTCTCGTCGGCGGCATGGTGGCCAGCGTGTTCTCCCTCCGCCTCGACGCCACCACTTTCTGGGAACGCGCCATCGCCGTCCTGCAGTTCTCGGATTTAATGCAGGGCTTCTCCAAGTCCGTCGTTTTCGGCTTCATTCTTGCCACCGTCGGCTGCTATCAAGGGCTCAACGTTCGCGGCGGCACGCAAGGGGTTGGGCGCGCCACCACGCAGGCCGTGGTGGTCTCCTCCGTGCTCATTATTGTCGCGGACACTTTTCTCACGAAAATCGCGCTCTTCCTTGCCGACAAGATTTTTTGATCTTAGCCATGACGGAATCGCCCAGCAGGTTCGCCCTTACGCCCGAAAAGTCCAGCGAGGCGGTCATTCAATTCAGCGACGTGCGCATTGGTTTTGCCGAAGGCGATATCCTTCGCGGCGTATCCTTCTCCGCGCAGCCGAAAGAGACGCTCGTGCTGCTCGGCGAAACCGGTTCCGGCAAGACGCTCACGCTCAAACTTGCCGCGGGCCTCTTGCGTCCCGACAGCGGCACAGTGGAAGTTCTAGGGGAGTGCGTTTCCCGTATGTCCGAGCGCGAATTGCTGGTGCTGCGCCGCAAGGTCGGCTTTGTGTTTCAGGAGGGAGCGCTGTTCGATTCGCTCACGGTCGGCGAAAATGTTGCTTACCGGCTGCACGAAGATCATCTGAACGAAGAGGAGATCGAGCCGCGCGTGCGCGAAGTACTGGAGTTCGTCGAGCTCGGCCACACCCTGAAGCAGTTGCCCTCGGAGCTTTCCGGAGGGATGCGCCGCCGGGTTTCCATTGCCCGCGCGCTCGTGGACCGTCCGCCCATCATGCTTTACGATTCGCCCACCGCGGGTCTCGACCCGATCACCTCGCAAACCATCATCACGCTCATCCTGCGCTTGCGCGACGTTTACGGCGTCACCGCCTTGCTGGCCACGCATCGACTGCAGGATGGCTTCGCGCTCGCCAATTTTCATTTCGACCCCGCCACGCGGCGTGTCCGCCGGGATAGCACGCCGGAAAAACCCGGTGCCGGCGTGACGCGCTTCCTGGTTCTGCGGGATGGCCGAATTTATTTTCAGGGGAGTCCCGAGGAGCTCCTGGCTGCCAACGATCCATACCTGCAAAGATTCCTGGTTTAGTTTTGGGCCATTCGTAGAATTGTGATTTACGTCGCTCAGAAATTTTCGGCAATTCCTGTATAGTGTGCAAGTAGGCTCTCTCTTCGGCGTCAGGGTTTGGCGGAATTCGCGCCGCCGCTAGCGCGAGAGAAAAATCAGCAGTCGCCGCTGAGGTTCTGTGGAGTAAGCTGCACACAGGCACGGAGGAGCTTCCGCATGGCGCAGCGCAAACAGTTGACGTGGTCGGAATTGCGCGTGGGTCTGTTTGTCCTTGTCGGCCTGCTGGTCCTGGCGGTCGGCATCTTCTACGTGACCGGGGCCGGCTTCTTTGGTCCCAAATACCGCATCAAGACCTATCTCCCCGAAGTCTCCGGCTTGAGCACGGGCGCGCCGGTGCGCCTTGACGGCGTCGAAATTGGCAATGTGGATCAGATTCGCCTGGTGCCGCGCGAGCCCGGGAAGGCTCCCGAACACATGCACAATATTGAAGTCGGGATGCGCATCGACCGCAAGTATCAGAACGATATTTTGACGGACTCCGCCGCCAGCCTGGTCACGGAAGGGCTGCTGGGCAACCGCTATGTCACCATCACGCGCGGGTATACGGGCGTGCCCCTCAAGGAAGGTCAGGCGGTTCCCGGTACGGAAGAGAAAGCCATCAAGGAAGTTGTCGAGCGCAGCGCCGATGTCCTATCGAATCTCCAAGCCCTGAGCGACGACATCAAGGATCTCATCAACGGTGTGCAGCGTGGCAGGGGCACGCTCGGAAAATTGCTGACCGACGAGCAGGTCTACAACCACCTCAACAGCCTTCTTACGAAGGGCGATCAGCTTGTCAGCAACGTGCAAGCCGGGCAGGGCACTATCGGCAAACTGTTCACCAGCGATGACACCGCCGTTAAGGCGAACCAGGCCCTCGACCAGATCAACACCATTCTCGCCGACCTGCGCGCGCAAAAGGGCACCATGGGCAAGCTGCTCTACGATCCCACGCTCTACGATCAGGCCAAGGAAGCGCTCGCCAATGGCAACGCCGTGCTCGGCGACGTTCGCGCCGGCAAGGGCTCGCTCGGCAAGCTCGCCACCGACGAGACTCTTTACAACAAACTTCGCGACGCCAGCAGCAACGTCTCAGAGGCGACCGCCAAGCTCAATCAGAACACCAACACGGCCGGAAAGCTGTTCTCCGATCCCCAGCTTTATGACAACCTCACCGGCGTCACCGGCGACATGCGCAAGCTTATCGGCGACTTCCGCACGAACCCCAAGAAATTCCTGCATATCAAGCTTTCTCTGTTTTAGCTGCACGCACTTCAGCGGTACTGGTAGAGTTTCACCTTTTGCACGGTGTAGTTCTCGCCGGGCAGGCGTAATCCACTGCCCGACATGATTTCGTCACCATTTAAGCGCCGCCCTGGCACCCATAGGCCGCCGACGAAGGCGCCTTCTTCGACGCTGGCGAGGCCGGTCGCCAAACACTCCGGCCGATCGCAGGAAAAGGAAACTGACACGCCCTTCCCAGCGATCAGGTATTCCCCGTCGCTGGTGGCCATGATGATTGCCGCGGCATAGTCGGGAGCCGGAGTCGTCCCCCAGGAGCGCGCGAAGCTTACGTTCAAAGTGTAATCTCCGATCTGTATCTTTTTGGCCGGATGGTCTTTGTCCAGCGCGACGCCTGCAATCGTGCCCTTCTGCTGGTGCGCCAGAATCAAAGGCGAAAGTTGGGAAAGGAATTCGTAAGCTTTGGCCATGGGGCCGTCTGGCGCCGCCGTGGACGGATTTTCAATTCCAAAGGGTGAGTAGCCCACGGCCGCGTACTGCCCGAAGGCCGCAAACACATTGGCTGCGCCCCGCGCGTCTCCGGCGCTTTCCGGGATAAACAGCGCGTTACTCGAGCGCATGTAGCGCGCGCACAATTCGTCGAATTCCTGTACGTAGAGATCGGGTGACAACATGTCCAGCGCCGGCGCGCCCGCGTGCCACACGTCCATCACTTGCGGGAGGGGACCGCCGCTCGGATACGTTCCCGGCCAGGCGTGGTCGCGCTGCTGGAGCCAGGCATTTACGTACATGGGTATGTTGTATTCGGCCTTCCCGGCTTGCGTTACCTGGTTTATGTAACGGGAGTACTGCCAGGCCATGAAGATTTCATCGGCGGGCCAATGCAGGCTTCGCCATCCCGTTTCGTGTTCTTCCGGCGTCATTGGCGGACTCAGCGTGCGGACGGGGACAGCTAATCCTTTGGGCTTGCCGGGGCCAAAAACTTGCTCCCAGGTTCCCGAAGTCTTTCCTCCGGCGTCTTCCCACACCTTGCGAAATTCCGGGATCAGCGTGTCCTTGTGTTTCTGGAGGTATTGCATCAGTTCCGGCGGGACGGGCTTGGCGAATGCTTCGTTGGCGACGGGCGAGCGGTCGCGCGATTCCCCGAGCACACCGACTTCGTTTTCGACCTGCATCATCAGGACGGTGTGATTCTGCCCGTCGACTTCGCGAATGTGCCGCATCAACGCCGCAAACGCGTGCGCGTCCGCATCGCGGCTCGCCGCGCTGAACGTCGAGAGAATCTCCAGCGGGCGCCCGGCTTCGTCCCGGGCGCGGGGAAAACGCGCGTAGTCGGTCTTCACCCAGGCGGGGACATAGGTGGACACGCCATTCTTCCAGCTTCCAAACCATAAGAAGACAATGTGCAGATCATTGCGGCGCGCCTGCTGGATCAAACCGTCCACCAGCGCGAAGTCGAACTTGCCCTCCTGCGGTTCGATCAGCTCCCACGAAACAGGAGTCAAGGCCACGTTGACGTGCATGGCCGCGAGCCGTGGCCAGATCACCTGCATGTACTCGAGAGAAGACGAGCTGGAGTTATGCAGTTCGCCGCCCAGGATAAGAAAAGGTCTCCCGTCGACAATCAGTTGCGTGGCGGCACCCTCCTTGGAAAGATGGGGAAGGGAACTCACTTGCGCGTCCGCGGAAGGGATAGAGCAAACACAAGTAACAACAAGAAAAAGCAGCGTGCTCAGTTTTGTTATTTTTTTCATGAGGAATTCACCTGAGTTGAACGTCCAAGGTGTCGCGCGGCGTTTTCGGCATCAGCACCGGCACGCGTTGGCCGTCGGGGTTTTCAATGCGCCACGCCGGGCCGCGCACAACTTCGATCGTTTACCTGAGCGAGAGTGGCGAACCGGGAATTTCCATTTTGCGTTCCCGGTTGCCTCGCAATATACACTTGGCTGCACTCGCAGGCAATGCCGCAGCCGGCTGAAGGGCTGCCCCACAGATGGAGATGTTTCCGCGGCAACTGGTCATTGTATGCAAGGACCCTGGCGTTTAGCGCTCAGCGAACGGGGTTGCCATCCGCGTCGATCTTGTGAACTTCGCCGATGTTCAGTTCGCGGATGCCCGCTTCGACTTTGCTCATGTCGCCCACGACCAGCCAAATGAGATGGCTGGGCAGAATGTATTTTTTGGCGATTGCGTTTGCGGTGTCTGGTGTAACCGCCAACACTTTTTGCGTGTAGGTGTTGTAATAGTCCTCCGGCAAGTTGTATTCCAGGATTGTGTCGTAGGCGCTGGAGAGTTGTTGGACGGTCTCGAAGGATCCCGGGAGACCGAGGGTGGCGTTGGACTGCCCGTCCTTGAACTCTGCCTCTGTAATCGGTTTGTCGCCCACGATATTTTTGTACTCCGCCACGAGTTCGGCCAAGGACTCTTTGGTCTTGTCCGTCTGGACGGGCGAGAAACTGAAGTAGGGACGTTCGCCACGAGCGGGAATCAGGCGCGCACCCACGCCGTAAGACCAGTGCTTATCTTCGCGGAGATTCATGTTGATGCGGGAACTGAAAGTTCCGCCGAAGATGTCATTCACCAGTTCAAGCGCCACGCGGTCGGGATCGTTGTAGGGCGGGGCGAGTTGTGCGGCGATGATTAAGCTCTGGCCGGAGCCGGGGCGGTCCATGAGATAGACCACGTCCTTTGCCGGCTCAGGAACCGGGGGAATGGTGCGGGTGGGAACGTCGCCGGGCTTCCAGGAAGCGAAAAGTTTTTCGAGCTTGGGAGTGATCTCGGCGAGAGTGGTATCACCCACGATGAGCAGGGTGGCGTTGTTGGGCTTGTACCAGGTGTCGTGGAATTTGGCGAGATCCTCACGGGTCATTTTGCTGACGCTGGCTTCGGTGCCGGTGCCGACAAAAGAGCCGGCGTAGGGGTGTCCCGTGCCGTAGAGCAGTGTGGGCAGAACGCGCTGGGCCATGGCGTTGGGCGAGACCTTCTCGCGCTGAATGGCGGCGAGGCGATCCTTCTGCAAACGGGCGAACTCTTTTTGCGGGAAAGCGGAATGGAGGATGAGGTCGGCATAGATGCCGAGAGCCTTATCCATATTGACCTTGAGGGCGTTGAGATCGACGGAGGCGTAGTCCAGGTTGGCGCCCGCCGAGAATTCGGCGCTCAGCGATTCCAGTTCTTCGCCGATTTTGAGCGAGTCGCGCGTTGGCGTGCCCTCTTCGAGCATGCGCTGAGCGAAGCTGCAGGTGCCCAGTTGGTTCGCGGGATCGGAGGAGTAGCCGCTGTCCACCAGCAGGGAGAAGTTCACGACGGGCGCGGAGTGGCGCTCGGCGAGAACGATTTTCAGGCCGTTGGACAGCGCGGCCTTCTGCATGGGAGGAAGATTGAGCGACATCGCGGAGCCGAGTGCGGGCTCTTTCGAGCGGTCGATGGGCGCGGTGGCTTTCAGGTTGGTGGGATAGGGCTGCACTTCCAAAACATAATCACCGTCGGACAGCCATTCGTTCGCAGCCTTCTTCACCGTGGCCGGTGTAGCTGCCTGGATGCGCTTGAGATACTCCTTGTAACAATCAGGATTCCCTGTGAACGTCTGGCAGCGGGCGAGGATGTCACTCTTGCCGCCGAAGCCGCCAATGCGCTCCATGATCCGCGCGTATTGGCCGAAGATATGCGTTTTGGCCAGTTGCAGTTCGGCCTCCGTAGGTCCGTTCTTCAGGAAATTTTGCAGCTCCTCGTCCGCGGCCGCTTCCACTTTTTTCAGGTCGCCGCCCGGCTTCGCGGTCAGGGTGAGATAAAACTGCCCGGCGATCTCGTTGTTGTTATCGCTTGCTGTGGCGCTGGTAGCCGTCTGATCTTTGTAAACCAGGCGCTTGTAGAGCCGCGACGTCTTGCCCTCGCCGAGAACCTGCGCAGCCAGATCCAGCAATGCCTCTTCCGGTGAAGATGCTTGGGGCACGTTCCAGACGCGGTAAAGACGCGCCTGGGGCACGCGATCCTGCACCCAGTCCCGGTGCGTGCCGGTGCGCCTGGCGACCCATACTTCCTGATGGGAGATGGGTGGGCCTGGCGGAATCCCGCCGTAATACTTTTCCACTTTTTGACGTGCCACTTCTGGGGTGATGTCACCGGCGATGACGAGGGTGACGTTGTTGGGGCCGTAATAGGTTTTGAACCACTCCTGGACGTCGGCGAGAGAAGCTGCGTCCAGATCTTTCATGGAGCCAATGACGGTCCAAGAATAAGGATGGCCTGCCGGATACGTGTTCTCCGTCAGGAGTTGCCAGGTCACCCCGTAAGGTTGGTTTTCGCCCTGGCGTTTTTCGTTCTGCACCACGCCGCGCTGGAGGTCCAGTTTTTTCTGGTCAAGCACGCCGAGCAAATGGCCCATGCGGTCGCTTTCGGCGAAGAGCACATAGTCGAGCATGGAGGTGGGGACATCTTCAAAATAATTGGTGCGGTCGTTGCTGGTGGTGCCGTTCAGGTCAGTGGCGCCGATGCGTTCCATCGCATTGACGTAGGTGTAATTGAAATTTTCGCTGCCGCTGAACATCAGGTGCTCGAACAGGTGGGCAAAGCCGGTCTTTCCCGCTTTTTCGTTTTTGGAGCCGACGTGGTACCACGAGTTGACGGCCACGATGGGGGCCTTGTGGTCCTCATGAACGAGGACGGTCAGGCCATTATCGAGCACAAACTTGGTGTAAGGGATGTCCGGGATGGGGATTTTCGTGCTCGACGAAGCCACTACGGGTACCTTCGCTTTTGGAGCAGATTCGGACTGAGCGTATGCCGGAACGAAACCTAACGCGGCTACCATTACGATGGCGAGGAAACTCGCAATACCAATCAAAGTCCTGTTTCTCAAGGTTTTCCTCCAAGCGAAGTATCTAAAATTCAGGGCGGTGCCGATCTAGACGGGGGAAATGGGCTACTTTTGCGACTTCATTGTCCCAATCACACGGTATTCTACCTTTGACTCCGGGCGTATGCAAAGTTCTTGCCAGAATACTGAGCGCAACGCCTTTCCCAGTCCGCCGCAAATCCCAAAACCGGGGCTAAGCCTTGGCCAGTTGGATGAGGGGAGACTGACCGCTGCCGATTCCCCGGTGATTTTGCCTCAGCGCCTCTGTCTGTGTTGTAATGATTCTGTAACCATGATCGACTACGCTCAAAACGCTGCATCGCTGCAACTTAGCCAGCCCATGGAAATCCAGGACACTACTCCGAAGCCGGTACGCGCAGACGCTTCCAAGACGACGCTGCCGCAGCCCGGCCGCCCCGTTCCCAGCCGCGCCTATCCCGGCGCGCTCATTGTGGTCGAGGGCACGGACGGCTCCGGCAAAAGCACGCAGCTCTATCTGCTGAAGCGCTGGCTGGAGATTGGCGGCTACCGCCTGCACTTCACGGAGTGGAATTCCTCGCCGCTGGTGAAATCGGCCACGCGCCGCGGCAAACAGAAGCGCCTGTTGACGCCAACGACTTTCTCCCTGCTGCATGCTTCCGATTTTGCCGACCGCTGCGAACGCCAGATCATGCCGCTGCTGCAGGGCGATTACCTCGTGCTCGCCGACCGTTACATTTACACCGCGTTCGCGCGCGATGCCGCCCGCGGCTGCTCGCAACGCTGGCTGCGCAATCTGTACCGCTTCGCGCCGGTTCCCGACATCACTTTTTATTTTCGGACACCGCTCGACGTCGCCGTCCACCGCATCCTTAGCGGCCGGCCCAAACTCAAGTATTACGAAGCCGGCATGGACCTCGGCCTCTCCTACGAACGCGCCGAAAGTTTTCGCTTGTTTCAGGCGCGCATCCTCGAGGAATACGACAAGATGGTGGACACGGATAATTTCGTGGTTCTCGATGGCACCTTGCCCGTGAACAAACTGCAAAAACAGATGCGCGACATCGTTGCCTCCAAAATCGATCTCAAGCGCTTTGCGCCGCGTTCGCAGGAGCAGGAATAGGCATGGCCGACCAGGAAAAGGAAAAGGACAAATCGAATCCGCCGGTGCCAGCCGCCGAACCGGTTGCGCCTGCTCCGAAAGCGCCTGCCTCCGAGCAGGAAGACGCGCAGAACTTCTTCGGCGAGCCGCTGGTGGGGCTCGACCCGGGCGAGCTGAACGGCACGCTTATCGTCATGGAAGGTTTGGATGGCTCCGGCCGGTCCACGCAGATCGCCTTGCTGCAGGAATGGCTGGAATCGGAAGGTTTCGCGGTGCAAACCAGCGGGCTGCGGCGCTCCAATCTGGTGGGACGCGACATTGACGAACTGCTGGCGAAGAACGCGGTCACGCGCCTTACGCTCGCGCTGATGTACGCCACGGACTTCTTCGACCAACTCGAGCACCGCATCGTGCCCGCGCTGCGTTCCGGCACGGTCGTTCTGGCCGACCGCTTCATCTTCACGCTGATCGCGCGCAGCGTGGTGCGCGGCATCAATCGCGATTACCTCACGGGCCTATATGCCATGGCCTTGCGCCCGCACCTCACCTTCTGGCTCAACGTGCGCCCGGAAACCGCTTTCGCGCGCGAGTTCAAGAAGGCCCAGGCCATCAGCTATTGGGAAGCCGGGCGCGACATGTCGCTCTCGCACGACCTCTACTGGTCCTTTGTGCGTTACCAGACCATGATCAAGCGTGAATTCGAGGTCATGGCCAAGAAGAACTCGTTCATCGAGCTCGATGGCGAAGCCAGCGTTTCCAGCGTCAACAAGCAACTGCGCCAGCGCATCGGCGAACATCTCGGCATCCGCGCCACCAAATACACTCCCTCCTCTGCGCTCGCGCATCTCTGGCGCTAAAGACGATCATGCCTGATCCGGTACACATCGCCGCCATCGACGCCGGCTCCAATGCAGTCCGCCTCTCCGTCGCGCGCGCCTATTCGGCACTGGACATCGAGCCCCTGACCACGGAGCGCTTTCCCCTGCGGCTGGGCGAAGGCGTCTTCGTGCGCCATCGCTTCAGCGAAGAGCTGTTGAAGAAGGGCGTCAAGGCCTTCCAGCGCCTTCGCGAAATCATGGACGACTTTGGCGTGACGAAGTATCGCGCCGTGGCCACCAGCGCCACCCGTGAAGCGCAAAACCGGAACACCTTCATTCATCGCGTCAAACATGCGAGCGGGCTACGCCTGGAAGTGATCAGCGCCAAGGAAGAATCCCGCCTCGGCCGCGTCGCCGCCCTCGCGGCTATGGGACCCGGCGCGCAGCCGCGCTGCATCGTCGACCTTGGCGGCGGCAGCCTGGAACTCAGCATCCTTCGCGACCACACTATCGTTCAGGGCGCGCAACTTCCTATTGGCACCGTGCGCCTGATGACCACGCTCAACATTCCCGGCGTGATTCGCCCGGTGCAAGCCGAACAGGTGCGTCGCTATGTACGCGCGCTGCTGGAATCGCGTTTGCCGAACCGTTTGAATCTTGCCGACGAAATGGCCGTTGCGCTTGGCGGGAACGCCGAAACGCTGGCGAATGTGGCGCCGGGCCCGCGCCAGGAAGGGCTCCCATCGATCGAAGTCGCGCTGCTTCGCGAACGCCTGCCGGACATTCTCCAGCGCGACCTGCGTGACCGCATGAAGGCCTATGGCGTGCGCCGCGACCGCGCCGACGTCATGGCCATCGCCGCAATCATTTTCCTGACCGTCGCGCGCTACCTCAATGTCCGGCGCTTCATGATCCCCAGCGTGGGCATCCGTGAAGGGCTGCTGCTGGAAACCGCGTATGAAGCCTTCTCGCGCAAGGAGCCGCATCGCTACAACGCGGAAGCCCGCCGCATGCTGCTCTCCACGCGGAATTTCGGCCGCCGCCTGGAGTACGACCAGCAGCACGCCGAACACGTCCGCGAACTCAGCCTCATGCTGTTCGATCAGCTTCAGGCGGTGCACCACTTGCCGCAGCAGGCGCGTGTGCAACTCGAATCCGGCGCGCTCCTGCACGACGTGGGGCATCGCGTCAGCCATCGCGGCCACCACAAGCACGGTGAATACCTGGCGCTGAATGGCGACATCCCGGGTTTGGAGGGTCGCGACCGCAGCATGGTGGGCGCGATCGTGCGCTATCACAACCGCAAGTCGGAGCCGGCCAGCCACCATCCCTCCTATTCCGCGCTCAACAACAACGACAAGCGCATCGCCCGGCGCCTCGCCGCCATTTTGCGCATCGCGGAAGGACTGGACCACTCGCATCGCCAGCGTGTTGAAAATATTCGCACGTCGTTCCAACGCGGCGGCGTCACACTGCAAGTCCACGCCCGCGGCGACGCCACCGAAGACCTGCGCGACGCCCAGCGAGCCGCCGACCTCTTTGAAAAGGAATTCCACGTCCAAGTCTATTTTCGCCGCCCCGAACCCGCCTGACCTCGGCCCGAATCCCGGGAACGCCATTCTCCTGAATGGCGCTTCGCCCTCTCTTCTGTAGGGGACGCCTTCTGAGGCGGTCCGCTCCTTTCCTCGCCTTTGTAGTGGCCGGTCTTCAGACCGGTTCTTCGCGTCGTTTTTTTGCGGCGCACACGAGGAAAATGTCGGCGGGCCGACCGCAGCTCTGTTTTTCGCATGTGTTGCAAGGGAAGGAGTTAGGAAAAACGAGGTTTGCATGTGTGGGAACTGCAGGGGTTATAGGTGGCCTGGAATGAGACAGATGTGCATGTGTTGATTGCAGAGGAGTTGGGAGCGGAGATTGCGCAAGTGTTGAAAGTGGGAGGGTTGCGGCGGAAAGGCGAGAGGCGTTGAGAAAATAGCGAGTGCGGGCGGGCTTGTGCCGAATGTTCACAACACATTATATCACTCTATTTACTAACTGTCAATAGACAATGTGAGGTACTAGGTCGAAAACCGGCACAAGGACGGGCGGAAGGAAGAAAGCAGAGTGAAGAGCGGACCCACCCTTTGCCAACCCCGCAAAGGGTGGGCCACCCGAGATTGTCTTGCCGTTTAAGGCTGTGCCACCCGCCCGCCAACTTGAATCCGGCGTGGCCTCTGCCTTAACGGGTATACTAATGAATTGAGATCTGAGCGTGATGTTCTGGCTGGCTACGGAGGGAATGAAGTCGTGAGGCCTCCCAAGCATTTTAGCATTCCCCTCTCCTCGCGAGGTGGGCGTCATGCCGGCAGACCGACAAAGGCGGAACAAGAGCGGATTCTAGAGAATGATGGTTGGGTGATCGCCCAGGAACTCTGCTTACACCCTCTGCGCCAACCGATTGATGCGCAATTTGCCCCTTACTACGAGCGTATTCTCAAGGGCGAACTCAGGGCCATCGACGATTACTGCGACAGAAATGCACCCCGGTTGGACGCGTCCTTTCACGAGTTGCTGGGATTTCTTGTCACGATTCGATTCTATGGCGTCGTGAATCAGGTTCTGTCGGGCGTCGAGCGACGCGGCAGCATGATGGGCTGGCCGAGCGACCGAGATACTTACGATTATTGGTACAAAGAGATAAAGCCAGGTTGCGAATCGGCGCGACAGTTCATACGGGGCGCACACAATTCAGGCCGCAGCACAACTCGGAAGCAACTGTGGCGCGAATACGTCTTACAGCCTTTGCCGACTGTGCGATATGCCTTTCCCGCCGGGAGGGCAGACCAGCAGCTCCTGCTTCATTCCTTGCAAGCGCCGATTGACGAACAGTTCAGACCGTTCCTTGAGCGCGTCCTTAATGGCGACCTCAGCGCTAAAACCGACTACGAGGAACTACTTCAAAAAGAGCAAAACAAGCGCGATGGAGAACAGCGGCGGTTAGCGGCGGAGGGACTTCTCGAATGGAGCGAATCTCATACCAAAGATTCAGTGCGCTCGCGGTTAGAGGCCATGGGATGCGATGGACGGGAACTCGACCTTCTAACAGAGGGCAGCTTTCAGTTGGAGCGGGTAAACAAGTTTCGACCTTTCGGTTTGGTCACGCGCGAGATTTTCTTTGATCTGGCCAAGACAAACCCTCTTCTTACCCCCGGAGCAGTAGCTCGTTGTTACGCTTGCAAGATTGTGCGCATGTCCGAGTCTTGGGCGAGCCACAAAGACGTGCGCAGATTATAGGGTTTTTTTCTGCTCATGCGGAATAGTTCATTTTGGGCACCTTCAGGCAGTCTTTGGCGATCCTGCCATCACAACAAAACCGCATAAACACACGGGATTGTGCATGTATCTGCTCCAGTAGGTTTAACGAGGATGGCACACTCGATCTTGTCTGATGGCATTTAGATTCGTGCGGCCAGTAACGGCGCGTGGAGAGTAAGCCAGATGAAACTTTCCTGGGCAATTCGACGCCTCAAACCGCTGTTGTTCATCGCTGCTGTTTCCTTCTGCTGCGTCTTCCCGAAGCCCGATTGTTTGCTGCATCTGTTGGAGCGCGCGACACTCGTAACCTACGTTATGCGTGGCCTCAGGAAGGACTACGACGATTTTGTCAAAACGATGGGCGCGAAAACACATCGGCGAAGGGGCGGACAGACTTGGAAGCGAGTGGGCCACTCTTCGTGATCTCGCAGCACGTCGCCGCCTAGTCAGATGACGGAGTTATTGGTTTAGTTCTGCCGACACGCCAGCACCCAAGAATCTCAGTTAGTGCCCGGATTCTCCACGCGCCAGTGAAAGGGGCGGAACTCTGCAAGCTTCCCAAAGTCACGCGCATTGGCCGTGATGACTGTGATTCCCAAACGGCCCGCGCTCAGGGCAATCAGCGCATCGTTGGTCAAGCGCGTCGCAAAGGTTCATTGTCGCGACTACAATTCCAGCGGGGTCTTCACGAG
This sequence comes from Candidatus Acidiferrum typicum, assembly GCA_002478115.1. Lineage (GTDB taxonomy): Bacteria > Acidobacteriota > Terriglobia > Acidiferrales > UBA7541 > Acidiferrum > Acidiferrum typicum. The sequence continues at coordinate 33,230 of DLMH01000155.1, forward strand.
GCGTGATATAGCAGGCCCGAGTCTTGTAAAATCGCGGACATTCCAGGTCAGCAAAATATTTGCGCCCGCCTTCAGAGCGCAATGACCAATCAGCGCGTCATAGGCGGCTGCACCGACGATGGTCCCAGACGAAGCTAAACATAGCGTCTTAAGT
>DLMH01000168.1 GCA_002478115.1 Candidatus Acidiferrum typicum
CGCAAAAGCTCATCTCCTGCAACCCTTTTGTTTTCTGCGGCCGTGTTACCTACACAGTTAAGTGCCATTGTCGGGGCGCCGACATTCCCATTCCTGCACCCGGCGGATGCCCTGCAGCCCGATGCCCTCTGCAAACACCAGCAACGTGGATCGAGTTTCGGCCAACTGCTACAGCATGCTCTGGATGCCAAAATCGAGGGAGACGTGCGTCACGCAGGCGCCGCACCTCCGGCGCTGCATGTTCTTTCCCTGCGGGTCCCCGCGCTTACGCACGGGGCTAACTTGTGGCGCACCTCCGGTGCTGGGAAAAGGGATTACGGCTGGCGGGCGGCAAAGACGCAAAACGGGCTTCCGGTACGGGCTGCTTTTGCCTTTGCCCGGGAATGGCGTTAGTATCGGGGCATGCCGGTGGATTGGAAACAATTCGTTGTAAGCGACCCGGAAATTCTTCGGGGCAAGCCGCGCCTAAAGGGAACCCGGATTCCCGTCAGCCTGGTGCTGGGCTATCTGGCGGCCGGCAGGACCTTTGAAGAAATTACGGCTGAGTTTCCCGATCTGACTCGCGAGCAAATCGCCGCCTGCCTGGACTATGCCCGCGAACTGGCTGAATTCGAGGCCGTCGTCTGATGGCCTTGCGGTTTCTGGCCGACCACTGTATTTCAAACTCCATCATCCAAAGTCTGCGAGAAGCGCGCCACGAGGTTGTGAGGTTGAAGGATGTCTTGCCCGTGGAATCGCCGGATGCGCTGGTTATTGCGAAGGCTCAGGAAATGGGCGCAATTCTGCTCTCCTTGAACGGGGACTTCGCCGACATCGTGACCTATCCGCCCAAGAAATATAGGGGCATTGTTGCGCTGCAGATGCGTAATCACTCTGAAGCGCTTCCTCATTTGATGCGGAGATTGACGGCATACTTGGCGGCCCATTCCGCAATGGAGCGTTATCGCGGGAAGTTGTTCGTGGTCGAGTTGGACCGCATACGCGTCCGGGAGTAGATGAACGGGCGGGCCGTGATTAGTTGTCGTTTGTAGAGGACAGCAACGGGGTTCTTGTTCCGGGAAACCGCTACAGCATGGACTGGATGCCGGAGTCGATGGAGAGATGGGTGACGCTGGCGCCACTGATGACGTAGGATTCGCCCTCGACGTGGGAGAAATGCAGGAAGCGGCTGAGGTGGTAATCCTCGTCGAGAACGTTGAAAAGCGCCTGGATTTCCGTGGGGCTCAGTTGAAAAGCGGAGAGAGCAGCGGGCTCGCCGAACTTACCCGCGACGGTGAGGTAGCGGTCCACAACTTCGCGAAGGCTCAGCATGGGCGCACGGCGAGCGGCTTCGTCAATCGGAAAATCATCGCGCCGCAGTGTAGCGCCCCCAGCCGGCCAAGGGAAGCGCGAGTTTGGCACGGCACCCTGGGATTCGGTAAAATGCTGGGCGGCAATTCCAACGACGGAAAGGAACACACTATGAGCTTGGCGGTCGGACACACTGCGCCGGATTTTACCTTGAAGGATCAGAACCAGAAGGAAGTGAAGCTTTCGGACTTTGCCGGAAAGAAGAAAGTTGTGCTGGTGTTTTACCCACTGGACTGGAGCCCGGTTTGCACCAACGAGCACGCCTGCTTTGTGAACGAGATGAAGCAGTTTGAAGCGCTGGATGCCGAAGTGCTCGGCGTGAGCGTGGACAGCGTGTGGTCGCACAAGGCCTACGCGGAAAAAATGGGTATCAAGTATTCGCTGCTGGCGGATTTCCATCCCAAGGGCGCGATCGGCGAAAAGTACGGCGTGTACCTGGGCGAAAAGGGCATCAACGGCCGCGCCATTTTCATCGTGGACAAGCACGGCAAAGTGGCCTGGGCGAAGAATTACGACATTCCGGTGGTGCCGGACGTGAAGGAAGTCGCAACGGCCTTGGGCGGAGTGAAGTAGAAAGGACGCGGAAGAGGAGCGAACACCAGATCCCTCGCTGCGCTCGGGATGACAAATGTATTTATGCCTTGCCGAAATGGGGTCGCGCAGTGCTCGACCCCTACAAAGGCAATGGCGCCGGGATTAATGTTTGGTGGGAGCGCTGGCGAACGAGCGCACCAGCAGAACGAGCTGCCAGCGCTGTTCCTCCGTCAAGCGTTTTTTGAACGACGGCATGGGCTTGCGCCCCTCGGTAATCTGGTAGTAGATCTCCCCGTCGGTCAATTTCTTCATTTGTGACGCATCGGTGAGATCAGCGGGGCCGGGGTCGTACATCATGGCGTCGGAGCCGTCGCCCTTCCCCGTGTCACCGTGGCAATTGGCGCACTGGTCGGCGTAGATTACCTTCGCGGCCTTCAGCGCGGCTTCCGAAGGCGCGATGGGATTTTTGCGCTGTTTCTCCTCCTCGGGGATCGTCCAATTCGGTTTCTGGAACGCGGCGAACCCAATCGAGAGGCAGATCAAACCAAGCGTGCAGGCAAGAAGAAACTTGCGCATAGTGCGGCTCCGTGGCGCGGCGCTAGTCATGGCAACACAAAAAGTTTCGCACAACCGGGCCGTGGTGGGAAGCGCGCCATGCACTGGCGGACGATTTCAGGTAAAGGCAACGTGAGGCCGCGGCGCCGGGCCGGCCCCAAACCGCGCAGCAAACCCATGAAGTGTTGGGGGCTGTGATACCTTGGAGAGGAACTTCCGGGGGAGACTTTATGGACGAACAACAGGCACCGCCGCAGGGACAGGTTCAAATTAAGGCCGACGAGAAGGAACTCCTGGGCCTTTACAGCAACCTGGTGATGATTCACCACCACGCCGAAGAGTTCACACTGAATTTTGTGTACGTCTTTCCCAATGCTCTGCAGGGCAAGCTCCTGAGCAGCGTGATCGTCAGTCCGGGCCACGCGAAACGCATCTGGCGGGCGCTGGGCGAGAACATCGCGCGCTTTGAAGCGCAGTATGGCCCGATCAAGGAAGGCCCGGAAGGCAACCTGCCCCCCGCGAACATTGGATTTGTGCAGTAGGGCGGAGAAGCACGTGGAATTTCGCGCGGCGAGCGACCAGGCGGTGCTCGTCTACCTCGGCGAGGAGATCGGGCTGGCGAGCCACCAGCGCGTCTGCAAGCTGCTGCGGCTGCTGCAGCAGGAACCGCTCGCCTGGGTGCGCAATCTCCAGCCGGCCTATTGTTCCCTGCTCGTCACTTTCGATCCTCTCCAGATCGATCACCGCGAGGCTGAAACTATGCTGCGCCACTACGAAAAGCGCGCGGGAAAAATGGCGTTGCCGGAGCCGCGCACCGTGGAGATCCCCGTTTGCTACGGCGGCGAATTCGGCCTCGATCTGGATGAAGTGGCCGCGACGCACGAACTCTCCTCTTCCCGTGTGATCGAACTGCACACTTCGCGAACCTACCGCGCCTATTTCCTGGGATTCGCACCGGGCTTTGCTTATCTGGGCGATTTGGCGCCGGAGATCGCCACGCCGCGCCTGGCAACGCCGAGAAAGAAGGTTGCGGCGGGCAGTGTCGGAATCGCGGGAGCGCAGACCGCGGTGTATCCTTTCGCGACTCCCGGCGGGTGGCGGTTAATCGGGCGAACACCGCTGGAAATGTTTCGCAAAGACCGCGAACCGATGGGGTTGATCGCGATGGGCGACGAAGTGCGCTTCCGCGCCATCACGCGCGAAGAGTTTGCTGCGCGGCCACCGCCATGAGTTCCCTGGTGGTGGAAAATCCGGGGCTGCTGACAACGGTGCAGGATTTGGGCCGACCGGGCTATGACCCGCTGGGCGTTTCGCCTTCGGGCGCGGCCGATTCCGTGGCGTTGCGGCTTGGAAATATGCTTGTGGGAAATGAGCAAGGCGCGGCGGCGCTGGAAATGACGCTGGTGGGCGGGCGGTATGTGTTTCCGGGAGGCGGCGTCATTGCTCTGGCTGGCGCGGATTTCGGCGCGAACTTGAATGGCCAGCCGATCGAGATGTGGATTCCGCATGCGGTTCGCCCCGGAGGCACGCTGGAACTGGGGTTGACACGGACTGGGGCGCGCTGCTATCTGTGCATCGCGGGCGGGATTCAGGTAGAGCACTTTCTGGGAAGCGCCTCGACGCATCTCTTGAGCGGTCTAGGAGGATTTGCTGGGCGGGGGTTATGCAAGAGCGATGTGCTGCAAATCGGCGCGGTGGGGCAAAGGATTCGCCGCAGAAGAATTTCGGCGAAGATTGTGGAGACGCTGAAGCCGAGAAAGTCTTTGCGCGTGACGCAGGGCCCGCAGGCGGATTGGTTTTCGGAAGCAGCGACGCGCGCGTTTTACGAGGGCGCATTTTGCGTGAGCGAAGATTCGGACCGGCTGGGGCTGCGGCTGGAGGGCACATCGCTGACGCCGGAATCCACACGCGAGATGATCAGCGAGGGCGTTTCCCTGGGAGCGGTGCAAGTGACGCCTGCCGCGCGACCCATCATTTTGTTTGTGGAGCAGCAGACGGCCGGTGGCTATCCGAAGATCGCCAACGTGATCGGAGCGGATCTGCACTGCATCGGGCAATTGCGGCCGCGCGATGAAATCACGTTCGCGCGCGTTTCGCTGGAAGAGGCGCGGGCGCTGTGGATCGCGCAGCAACAGCTTTTGAATTCGGAAGAAGAACTTTTCGCGTGATGCGCATGGATCTCAATTGCGACGTGGGCGAATTGCCGGAAGCGCTGGCGGACGGCACGCAGGAAGCCATTCTGCGGCAGGTCACTTCCGCGAACATTGCCTGTGGCGGCCACGCAGGCGATCCGCTGATGATGCGGGCGACGATCGAGCAGGCGCAGCGCTGCGGCACGGCCATCGGCGCGCACCCGGGCTATGAGGACCGCGCGAATTTCGGACGCATCGAGCTTAAGTTGAGCAGCGGAGAGGTTGCAGCATCCGTCTACAGACAGATTTTCGCGCTGGCGGAGGTCGCGGACCGCTGCGGCGCACACATTGGCCACGTGAAGCCGCACGGCGCGCTTTACAATCTGGCGTCGCGGGATCGCGGGATTGCACGGGCAATTGCGGACGGCGTGGCGCGATGGCGCCGGGACGTCGTGCTGGTGGGGCTGGCGGGGTCCGTGATGCTGAAGGAATTTCACACGGCGGGCTTTGCCGTGGCACCGGAGGGCTTCGCCGACCGCAAGTATGAAGGCGATGGCAGCTTGCGCGCGCGTAAGTTCCGGGACGCGCTGCTGCGCGACCCCGCGGAAGCTGCGGCGCAAGCGCTCCGCATGGCTAAAGAAGGAAGCGTGGTGGCGGCCAATGGCGAAGTGATTCCGCTGAAGGTGGAAACCGTCTGCATTCATGGCGACACCCCGGGGGCAGCGCAAATTGCGGCGGCTGTCCGCCGAGCGTTGGAAGATGCGGGAGTCGCTTTGCAGGCGCTTGGCGGGTGAGCAGGTTGCCGGCGGGCATGGAAACTTTGGAATAGCGAGCGAATTGCCAGGAATCGGCTGGTACGATAAAGTAGAAGAGTTGTTTGCCACGCGGTAGGCGGGCCTGTAGCTCAGGTGGCTAGAGCGCGCCCCTGATAAGGGCGAGGTCGGTGGTTCAAGTCCACCCAGGCCCACCATTTGTTTCCAGCAGGTTACGGGGTGTTGTCCCAAAAACCTCAACCCACAATCCAACCCACAGCTCACTGCACCATCTGCGTACCCACTCCTAGCGCCGTCAGATATTCCCCCTGCGCCGCCCGTGTTTCATCGCCGTCGTCCTGCGCGTACAGATCGAGCGTCGTCTGAATTTTCGCGTGACGCAGGATTCCCTGCACGGTTTTCGGTTCGACCTTCGCCTTGTTCACCAACCAGTTGCTTAGGCTGTGACGCAAGTTGTGAAGTCCAAACCTCTGCCCGTCCTCGATGTGTACTCCGGCTTTCTTTGCCGCCGGTCGCAGATGATCGGCGACGAAAATAGACGCGGAGAGGGGAACACGGCCCGCCGCCTTGAGGGATGGGAAAACAAAATCCCCATCGGAGGCGAAAGGCGTCTGTGCCTGCCATGCACGCAGGAAGCGCGCGAGCACGGTATGTAACGGCACGTAGCCATTGGAGCTTTCTGTTTTGGTCTCGCCATCCTCGCCGTTTGCCCAGCGCTTCGAAATCCGAATCCGCCCTTCCTCCCACAGTAAGTCCGACCAGCGCAGCGCCAGCATCTCCGAAGCGCGGAGCGCCGTGGCGGCGCAGGTGAGCACCAGCGTGAAGTGAAGAGGCGAGGGGAAGGATTTCAGGATCGCAAGCGTTTGCTCTGGCGTGATGACAATGGCGTTGTAGTCGGTCTTCGAGCGCGTCTCGACGTGCAGCACAGGATTCTTCGCGACATGCTCATGCAGGATGCCGACCTTATAGATGCGGCTCATGACGCCCCGCATCTTCGCAATCGTCGTCCAGGCAAGACCGCCCGTCTCGTGGAGCGACTTGAACCACCGCTGAATATCGAGCGGCTTGATGTCTTCCGCGATTTCGTTTCCGAAACGCGGGACGAGATAGGCGCGCACGATATGCTCCACGTGACTGATGGTGTTGGCCGATTTCGGGCGCACCGCATCCGCCCCGAAATCGGCTCTTAAATAATGCTCCGCAAGAAAATCAAACCGGATGCGGCCGGACAGGGGGTTATCGTTGATCCGGACGGAGAGTCCAAGCCGGTCCGCCTCGCGCCACGCGTCCTTATCCTTCGGAAATTCCCGGACAAGTCCGATAGGCATGACGTTTTCGACCCTTCTGCCGCCTGAATTCGTAACCCGATACCGCAGCACCCAGATTTCTCCTTCCCTGCGTTTTACTTTCTTGAGTGATCCTCGCTGATAAGCCATAGTCCTCTTTTCAGCGGGGACTGCCAGATCTGATCGTACACGGTTTTGGCAGCTTTGGGATGGGGGCCTCATTCCGCACGACGGAGGCGGCGAGTTCCGAAAGTCGGAACACCCAGATTTTGCGTTTCCTTCCAATGCCGAGCGCATAAGCTCCGTCGATGCCTCTGCGGGCAAGCTCGAGCACATACCGGCGCTTGACGCCGAGAAACTGCGCCGCCTGGTCAGCAGAGACGAACGGCTCCGGTGTGAGTGGTACGGACGAGATGGCAGCACGCGAGGAAGACATAGGTCAATGGTTAACTCTCATTTCCCTTGTTTGTGTTCGACCACCCTCGGAACTTTCGACGGCCCTGTGCCGCGAGAGCTCAGCTTGAGCCTTCATGACGGTGTGCCGTGCGTAGTAATTCGGGTCATCCTTATCGTGCGAGCGGTAATCGGCGATGCGCTGGATGACGATATCGGGGTCGTCGCCCCGCGCCAAGGCGCGTTTTGCGTAGGCCCAGTCGTGTTCGGATTGGCTCAGAGTGCTGTTCTGTGTTAAAGGCTTGCGGCCTGCTTCTTCGTGTTGATGTCGCGGAGCATCCTGCGAGTCGATCTGGAGCTTGAAATCGTGGAGCTGGTAAGTTTGCGTTGATCCGGTGCGGGCTTGCACATAGAAATCTTCTTCGTATTTCTTGTTGGCAAATCCGGGAAGGCGCAATACACGTGTTGAATCCGTTGCAGCAGGATCGCCGTCGAATTCTCTAACCATCGCCTGATTTAGGGCTTCCGCCTCCTCAGTGGTCATTCCTTCCACTTTCCAAACTACTTGGAATTTTTCCGGCGAAGTGTTCAAGATGTAGTTCGGGCGCGGAACGAGGTCGCTGTTCTCGAGCGCCTCAAGAGAGGCACTCCCGCCGTGGTCCAAGTCAAGGTAGACATGGCTGATCTTTTCGATGTCGTCTTTAGTGCGGGTCGAAGCGTGGTGACGCAGCGCGTTCATTCCCACATAGATGTCGGCCCCGTTTGCGTTCTTGTACCGGAGCCATGCTTGGAACTCAGGGCTTGAGGCCTTTTGTGCTGCTGTAATTCGCTGCGTTGTCTCACCGAGTTGCCGATTGAGGACGAGCACAGCAATGCGATCTGTCGGCTTGAAGTTATCGAGGATGTATTCCGATGCCGATGGTACCGGGGGCGCGGGCTTCTCAGGAGCGTTCATGGCTGCTCCTGGCGGGTGTGATAGATTACGCCGAAGTCGTACTCGTCCAGATCGGGATCATACCGATTGATTTCGACCACCTCGGAAACGAATCGGCGGCCTGGTCGTCGTTCGAGTTGCACGACGACGTTTAGCGAGTCCCCGATGTTGGTCTTGATGGCACGATAGGGCAGGTCAACTCCGCTTTGGAGAACACAACTCGTGAATCGCGCAAGGCCTTGCTTGGCTGATGTCGCGTGGACCGTCGAGAGACTTCCTGAATGACCGGTGTTGAGGAGTTGTAAGAGATCGAATGCTTCACCCCCGCGTATCTCACCGAGGATGATCCGATCCGGACGGTGGCGGAGGGCTGCTTTCAAGAGGTCGCGGATGCTGACACCCGGCAGGCCGTTTTGTGGCTGCCTGGCTTCGAAGCGGACAAGGTTGTCCTGGTGCATCTGAATTTCAGAGGTGTCTTCGATGAGGAGAATTCGTTCATCCTGGGGAATGAATTTTCCAAGAATATTCAGGAGAGTTGTCTTGCCAGTTCCTGTGCCTCCAGCGATCAGGATGTTCTTGCGAGCTAGAACATAGGTCTCAAGTTGGTTCGCCAACCATCTCTCCAGGGTCCCGGCCTGGATGAGGTCCTCGATGGAGAAGTGGCGGGCGTTGAACTTGCGGATGGTCAGCGTTACGCCATTCAAACTACAGGGTGGAATGACGGCGGCAACTCGGCTTCCATCCGGCAAGCGCGAGTCGAGGATCGGTTTGGACTCCGAAATGTCGTCGCCCAGGCGGCGAGCGATGTTTTTCACCGCTATCATCAGTGATTTCTCGCCTATCGAAAGACCACGGACCTCTTCGACAAAACCAGCCTTCTCCACAAACACACGATGTGGTCCATTCACCATGACCTCGCTGATCGAGTCGTCGAGAATCAGGTGCTCGATGGGCTTGAGAAACGGGAGGATGGTTTCGAATCCATTCATCAAAGTTCTCCATCGGCGAGTTGCCGGAAGTAGGATTTGTTCACATCGTTGTAGTAAGGCTTGAGGTAGCAGAACATCGGCGGCATAGGGTTCGTGCCGTCATAGGCTATGGTCACGGACTGCGCATTGCGCAGTTCCGTGAAGGTCTTCATATCGAAGCGAAAATCGGTTTGGGTGTTGTAGCTCTTCGAGGCTGTGATGTTGGACTTCTGGGACAGAGCCTTCCCGGTGAGCAGGCTGACCCTCGCATCGTGGCCGCTCTCGGAAAGGTTGTAGCTGACCTTGAGCTTGTCCTCGCGCCCACAGAGTTCGCTGGCGGTCCTGGCCGAGAAGTCATCCGACAACGCCAGGAAAATCTTCGTGCGGAAGGTCTGGAGCAGCGTCCGCCAGGTGTCACCAGTGAGCGCGGACTTCAGGGAACTAATGCTTTGGGTGGCGATGATCGGAATACATTTCGGCTGGCGCGAGAGGCTGAAGAATTTCTCGTCGCCCGTGGGCTCGTTTTCGCCAACGGTGGCAAAATGCTGATATTCGTCACAGATGAACATGACCTGCCGGAAATAGCGGTCTGGATGAGCCTCCATCTGGGGCACGCGGTTTAGTACCGCTCGCTCGAAGTCGAGCTTCATCATTACACCAAGGGCCTTGGCCAGGCCCGCGTTCATGGCTATCGGAAAATTGAGTGCACAGACCTTCCCGGTCTCGATGAGCCATTTGAAGGAAGGCAAAGGCTTGCCGAATTTGAAATCGGCATTGGCTTGGGGGTCATAGCACTCCGGTGGAGGGCAGAAGGTCCGCTTTACCGCTGGGTTGTCATCGAACAGAGATAGAAAGACAGAAATTCCCTCAACTATAGAGGTCCTTAGTTTTGGTTCAATGCGCCGCCAGTCGTGATTGAACCAGCGCTTGACTGCTTCGAGCTGTTCCTTCTTGTCTTGCGGGACAGGCTTCTTCCCGCCCACATTCTCCGCTTCCCACTCAATGGCCTTGTCCTTCAATACGGCTGCGAGGCCTGGAGTAAGGGGGGCTATGTAGCGCTTGGATTCTTCGTCGAGCCGAAACTTAAACGGTTCGAGATCACGAGGATGCTTGAGATACTCCTCCTCCCAAAGCAACACGGAATCGGTCTCGGTGAGTCTGCGTTCCGCTTCATTGATTTTTCTTTCGAGGGTGGCATTGTCGATCGCACACTCGTAGACATCGAACAGGGTCACATAATCGAAGGCTACCTTATGAAGAAGGATGATGAACTTCACCAGGTTGGTGTAGGCCTGCTGCCAGAAAGGTTCCTTGCCTTTTCCGTAGAGGTTATTTAAGAGCGAGGCGATGTTGTAGGCCAGAGCGTAGGCGTCGAGATCGTTGTGCAGGGGGTTGTATCGATACTGGGAATCGAGACTAATCTCGACGTAGTCCTCGGCCCTGGCGTGGCGTGCAAGGATTTCCTGTACTCTGTGGCAGAAGTCGCCTTTCACTTCGAGGACGAGGCCGCCGATCCTCTTGTCCGCATCTCCCGCGCGGTAGGCCAGAATCTGCTCGGCGAACGGATACATACAGCAGCTCGTTTTCCCCGATCCAATTGCGCCGAGGATGGCAACGCCGGTGAACAAGCCCCTCTCGGGGATCACGAGCCACTGAGGGTTTTCCGCGGGGACCTGTTTGCGGGGATTGTGAACCTCTCCGACAACGAGGAAAAGATCGTCTCTTTTCCGGGGGTCGGGAAAGAGGGGCAATCGGCCGGCTCGGATTCGCTGCTTAGCCTTGAGGGCAAAAATGTATAAGCCGGAGAGCACAACGGAATAGCCGATGTACGGGGTCGAGAACAGGAACAGAGTGTACGAGTACTTCAGGACCTGGAAAACAGACGGCGACCGCAGGGCCATGACCTGCAGAAAGATATTGTCCTCGCAAAAGGGCATCCGAAAATACAGGGTCATTCCTGTGGCCGCCGCCAGGACGAACGCGACAAGGTTCTTCGAGTTGAGGATTCTCTGCATCATGCCTTTGCCGGTGCTTTTTGCGTGGTGGAGGTCGGGGCATCTTTCCGTGCGGCCTGTTGTTGCTGCTTTCTCCAATTCATGAAGTGCCTGTCCTTCCACAACAGCATCTTCAGAGCGGAATTGACGACGTGGTCCGGAGTGCTGTCGATGAACGTGGCGTACTTCTCGACCACGAGAGCGACAGGCTCTTCGAGTTCGTACTCGCGCTTCACGTGCTGCGGGGCCTTGTTGATAATCGACATGTGTTTCCTCCTCTTCTCCTTTTTGTCTTCACTGGACGCGGGCAAAACACTTCGCAAACAGAGCCTTTCCCTGTTTGCGGGGCTGGAGCGACCCCACGAAGTGTTGGCCAGCCGAAGGCAGCCAAAAGTGGGGTCGCTCCAGCCCATCCGTGTGGTTTGCCCGCGTCCAAACTGAATGTCGCGCCATGCGCAACCTCTATGCTCCCAACAACTTCGCGTCACCCTCGGGGTGACGCGAACCGTGACGCCAAGGGTGATCTGTGTCTTTCATGCACCCGTCACCGTGCCCAGAAGCCACAGCGAGCGGAGAACTGTGACCGTTCAAAAGGTAAGTGTCGAAAAACACGGCACGGTCCGGCCTAAGTTGTGAAAACTCAACTCGCAACTCCCGGTCGCCAAGCTCGCCCAAACGCCAGCCTCGGTAGAGGGCCTCGAATCTGTCGCCGTGAAAGCGCTGGCGCGCTTCACTCAGGAATTCGAGATCGGCGGTCACGGGGATGACATACTCGTGGTTGTCCCACTTCTTGCGGATCTGGAAGTAGTGGAGGATCTCACTCGACACATCGGATTCCAGTGGCCTTCTCACCAAGGAGCGAAAGCAATACTCCGCTTTCTGAAGATAGGCTTCCTTCGCCCCGATGTAGAGAAACCGGAAACTATTGAGTTGCCGGAAGAGTCCTTGATAGGCCGCAAGGTGGGAGGCAAAACTCGATGCTGCTTCAAAGCCCGAATCCACGTAACTGAAGGTGACCACAGGGGGAGCCCCTGAGAGAGGAGCAGCAAGAAAGAGCGGGAACTTATCCACGAAATATCGAATGGTTGGCTGGCTCGGTGACGTGCCCACATAAACCTTGGCGGGAAGGAAGTCCTTGGAGACCCCCAGTTGGCCGCAGAAAAAACTGACCTTGTCTTGCTCGGTCTCGAAATAGGCCAGTTCCTGGTTGGCCAAGATAAAGTCCAGGAGGAGCAAGCGTGTGCGCATGAAATCAAACGAGTGCTTTTTGCGGTTGCGGAGGTTGTCCTTTTCGATCTGACCATAGATGGTCCTGGAAAAGAGGTGAAAGATGGAGCCCCTCCGCATGTAGTCGCGGACGGTGGCGTGACCTTGCTTGAGAACTTTCTGAGCAAAAGAGGTGGGACGTTTTCCGTACCTGCTACCGGTAAAAACCAGGAACTGTCCCAGAGTGAAGTAGCCCGAGAACAGTGCCACGATATAGAGAAAGCGGGCCTCAGAGTCGGTGTAGCCGAGGTCCTTGATGCGTTCGATGTGAGCAGTAGGTAGGTTCATAGGGACAAAATCTCCGCTGTTAATTCCCGCTGGTCCATGACACGGCGAAGGCCGGCGGCGTCTTGCGCATGGGCGTAGATTGAGAATCCGGCACGCACTTTTTCAGCCAAGCTGCGTCCGCGGTAGTGCTCGGTCGCAAGCTCAAGGTCGACGCGAGCCAGCTCACCTTCACGGGTTTCGTACTCAATGCGGAGGTCGGGTAGCGGAATCTTTCCGCGAACGAGCTGCAGTCCGTGCGTTTCAGCAATCTCCTTTTTCTTTGCAGAGGATTCCCGGTGTGGCCCGAGCTTCGCGAGATCGTGGTAAACGCGCTTCTTCAGCTCGTAGTCAAGAATCACGCGGAGATTCCGTCCGCCCTGGCGTTCGATCTTTTCGGCTGCTGTGTAGTACATCCGATACAGGTCGGCATCGTGGTGGGCTTCACGAGGTTTGGTAAAGCCGTAATGGATGGCCTGATTCTTAGGAACGCTTTTCGTGACCGCAAGAACTTGATGGCCCTGTTTCGTCAAAGTTAGGAGCCGGCGCGGACTGGTTTCCGAATGCGGGATCGCTTTCTCCGCAACAAGACCTTGGCGGATGAGGTTCTGTACGTCCGCTCTCGCGCCGTCCTTGTCCCCCTGGTAAGCGAACTCTTGTAAGTCCTTGCTCGCGACGGCGCGAAACTTGCCAAGCTCGGCAAGGGTGTGAATCTCCGAAGAGCGAAGACGATAGGTTTTGGCGCGAACTTTATACGTCTCTCGGGGTTCGGCGGATTGAGCCTGTGTTGGCTCTGGGGCCTGGCTCGGCGTCAGTCGGACATCATCCTGCGGGTCACTCGCTTGGCCTTGTTCGCGGGAAGGCTCGGCAGGGTCACTCTGCCGAGGTTCCCGAATGGCTTCGGCAGAGGCATCACGCGGATCGAGGAATTCATCGGGGCCGTGGCTGCGGGACACGTTAGTCCACCTCCTCTTCGAGAGATGGGGCGCGCACTTCGGTCTGGCCAACGTGCAACTGCTTGTCGAGATGGGAGAGTTTTCGGCCTGTGTCTTTAAGGAAGAACTTGCGATTGAGAGCGAATGCCGCGGCGAAGAGATTGAGGAACAGCGTGGTGAGGTAAACCAAGATCACGGTCCCGTACTCATGGAGAAGAACAGCCTTATAGGGAATGAAGAACTTCAGTTCGCCGAGGAGCCAAAATCCGAGGGCCAAGAGAATGGCTATTGTCAGGAAGAGTGAATTTGCGACCATTGGTGTCCCTCTGTTGGTGGTGTGTGCATCTGGTGTCCCAAGAAACAGCTTCTTGTCCTGCCAGCGCGGAGCGAAAAGCCGGCAAAGCCCGAAGGCTCTCCCGAACCGCGCCGTTTGTCGTTAGTGGCAAAGACCTGTGGGTGTGGGCTGTGGCGTAGACGGGAGGCACAATCGAGAGAGAAAAGAAGGCGTGGCGCGGTGAGGTTGGGCCGAGGGCGAGGCGTCGCTTCCGCGCTGGCTCTTTCTTGTGCCTTCATTGGGATTAATCTGCTCAGCACAAAAAACAGACTGAAGCCACATGGTCTTGCCCCGAGTCCTTCGAGTCGTGCTCGCTTTGCCAGCGGTGGAACGGGCTCGGTCACATTGGCGTCGAGGGGTTCTGCAATGTTGCAGGCCGCGGAAAGGCCGATGGAGTTGGCCAATTCAGTGGGAGCCCATCCCTTTCTCTCGCGGAGTGCTGTCGATTGGTTCTTCACTTGAACGCCTCGTCCTCGCGGAAGTAAGTGACGCTCAGCCCCAATGGATTGATCGGGATGAGTTCATTGGGGACTTGTGATTTGAAAAGAAAGACAAAGTTGGCGGTGTAAAGATCGCGCTTTAGCTCGCTATGGTCGGCGGGCGAGTAATAGACCATGTAGAAGTCCACGCGTGCGCGGAAGGGCGGCGTTTGCATTTCTTCGAGCGCGACCTTTTTCACGTCCACATCGATCTCGGGCGCGGCGGTATTGGTGATGAACTTCTTGATGATGTCGTCTTTGCGGTAGGCGTCGAGGATGCCGTTGGCCAGCTTGCCGTCGAGGAAGTAGAGGGACTTCGAAAAATCATCCTGAATCGTGTAGCGGTTGCGGCGGTAATAGAGGGTGCAAAACTGGGAGAGAAAATACTTCGCTTCGGCATCCTGGGGCTTGTATTCGAAGTTGTGGTAATTGATGGCCTCGGCGCGGCCCAGGTCGTCAATGCGGATCACCAGCGGGCGGAAGTTCTGGAAGGTGCGAATGGTCCTGAGATCGATGAGCGCCAGCGCCACGCAAACGATGGATAGGAGTGCGAGGGCAATCTTGAGATAGGTATTCGTCACCATGGGATCACCGTACTGTTCGAGATAGAGGCGCTTGGCATCGTAAAAACTCGCGTCATTGTTCATTCGAATACCCTTTCGAGGATTCCTGCCGAAGATCCGCCTGCCGTGCCGCTGAAGATGTGGTTTGTAAGGGCGGGCACCTTGAGTAGTGCGTAGATCGAGGCAAGAAAGGTAATGAAGAGGACCGGGAACGAGGCAATGAGCTGCACGGTGGAGAGCGTGCCCGCAGGCATGAGGTGGAGCGCACCGAGGATGAGATTTCCAATGACATAAACCACGGCTGATGCGATGACCTGATAGAAGGCATATTGGATGAAGCAGCGGAACCAGCCCCAGAAGAGCCACTCCATCTTTGGAACGATAAAAAACGGAACGAAGACCGGCCCCACCAGCACGCAAACGGCAGTGGCAATGAATCCATAGGCGATGACCACGATTGCTATGGCCTGGGCCGTGGCAAGCAGGATGGTCACAATGACGAACATGGCCGTTCCGAGAACGTCTCCCCAGCCGGGGGAGTCCATTCGGGATTCGAAGTCCGCAACCTGGCTAACAACCGTTTGGAGTTGGGCCTGATCGATCTGGCTCGACAGAAACTGGGCCTCGTTGGTGACGAGGTTGTGGAAGCTGGTTCCGACGCCGGGAATCGGTGCGTTGTAGTAGTTGACCATCGCGAAGCCAAAGCTGATGGTCAGCAGCAGGCTCGCAAAATTATCGAAATGGAAAGGATGCTTGCCGCTGGCGGCGGAAAGAGCGGATTTGATGCCGTACCAAGCGATAAGAATGGTCGCGAACGAACGAAACAGATTTTGGCCCATAGCGTCGAAGAAACCGAGGTTCTGGGTAAGCAAGGCGGTGATGGCTTGGAAGATAAACTGCAGATAGTCGGTTTGCACGGCCGTCAGCTCCTTCGACGCCTGGGCGTCTATCTCCGCACGCTCACGGCATGCGGAAGTTTTGAAGTGAATTGGTAAGGGTGCCGGTCACCTGCGTCATGTTGGCGGCGAGGCTGGCTTGACGCTGGATGTCGGCATTGATGCTGTTGGTTGTGGACTCGCGCTGCTGCTTGGCGAGGATGGTTTGCTGTTCGAGGAGCGACGCGAGGAGTTTGTTCGAGTCTTGGAGCGTGCGAAGCGTCAGGACTCCCGCCGCGTTAATTTTGTTCAGAACGGAGACTTCGGTATTAAGACCGGAGTCGCTGGAGAACGAGTCTTGTTCGAGGTTGCCGATCTGCGTCTGGATATCCTGGACACTGCCCCGGATGGAGCCGATGGTGGCCATGGCGTTGATGTTCGCGCCGTCCACGAGTTGGACAGATGCGTATTGGGACTGCACGCGCTCCAACTCGAAAGGGTCCATGCCGGATAGGTGATCCGGGCTGTACGGGAGCAGTTGGGTTGTGGACCTCTGGTAACCGGTGTTGATGTTGGGAAGCAGGCCGGAGTTGATGCCGCTAATCCAAGAGCCGGTATTTCCGAAGGTGTTCAGTGAGGTCACATTTCGCCATTGCGAAAACACGGCGCGGTAACGTGCGGGCATGTTTTTGACGAACTGAGCCATCTGGAGTGCCAGGTTGAGTTGGTTGGTGATCTGGGCGTAGCTTTTTTGCAATTGAAGGAGGTGCTGCTGGAGCTGGTAGTACCGGAGCAGCGCGTTTGAGTAATTCGTCGGATCGTAGACGATTCCGCCGAACTGCGCCGAAGCGGTGCCAACGCACAACCCCATGACGAGCAAAATGAGCAAGAGTTTTCTCTTCATCGAACTTTTATCCTTTCTTTCTCGCCTTCAGAGATCGGAAGGCATTTTGTGGTTGGTGTAATCGGGCAATGCAAGATCGCCCGCGAGATAGACTTTGACGCGGTGGCCTTCCCGGATGGTCACCGTGGGCATGACGTTCAGGAACTTGTCGAGGATTTGCGCGGAGGACTGCGCGGTGCTTTGCGCGAACCCCTGACGCATGAGGTCCCCACCGGTTGCGTTCAATGCGCCTCCGGTGCCGGCTTCGCTGACGGCTCCAAGTGCTCCAACCGCAAGCGAGACACCGAAAATGCGGAGATAGTGGTTATTGACCTGATCCCGCAACCCGGTGTCGCCGATCTGGTTGAGTCCCTTGAACTGATCGAGACTAACGGAATACCCGTCTGGCATGAGCACACGATGGAAGACGACAGCCAGACGTGTCTGGCCAAAGGTGTCCACCTTCTTGGTTTCACCGAGCAATTTTGAGCCTGCCGGAATCAGCAGGTGTTGGCGGTCGTTGGAATAGACATCGGTCGAGAGCAGGCACTCGACGGGACCGGCAAAGCCCCCGTCGAGACGGTTGATGAGGACGGTTTCGAGGATGGTTCCTTCGAAGAGTACGTAGGTCTTTCCTGCCGCCGCATTGGCGGAGACGGCCGACACGGCGGCAGGGTTTCTCGGTTCCTCCTTTCGGTCCTTGATTGTTTCCGCGGAATCGTTGCGGGATGCCACGGGAGGAATCGAATTGGTCTGCATATCCTTCAAGAGTTGGGCAATCTGTGGGGTGTCGGAGCCCGAAGGGGGCGGTGCCGGGGCTGCGAGAGATGTCTCGGTTGGCGTGGTCTGAGGACTTGCCGGAGGCTTGCGGTAACTCAGGGCGACATTCGAGGCGAACAACGATACATAGGCGCGCCTCTTCCGTTCCGCCTGGATGGGGTCTTCTTCCGGCCTCTGCTCGCCAGTGCTACCGGCACTTGGTTGCTGAAACTGCGGGGAGTCATGCGTTGCGGCATCAATTTGCCGAGTCTGCTGGGCGAGAGCGGCCTGTGCGACAAGTTGTTGTCGCTGCAAATCCTGAATGCGGTTTTGCATCTCGGCAATCTTGCCTTCGTTGACTTCGAGGGGCGCCTCAACGGGCGTGGCGGGCGGCGCTGCTTTCGCTGGCGTCGGCGGTTTCTTGCCCCCGGTCAGCCACATTATGGCGACCATCAGAAACGCCAGACCGATGAGAAGCCAGGACTGGACGTTCTTCGGCAGAAGGCCCTCCGGCTTGGGTGCTTTCTCTTGAACCTGAGCAGGTTGGGTGGGTTGGCTCATTGTTCGCCCCTCAGTTCCCCGCCGAGCGACGCACAAACGGAAGTTTCTTTTTGCCGATGGCGAGGTAGCCGGTGTCGATGATTTTGGGTGCGATGTACACGCCGTTCTCGACCTGGAAGGAGATCAGGTTCGGCTTGCCATCCTTGATTTCATAAAGAGCGGGCTTTTCCTTCGCGCCACACTTGATGTAGGTGAAGGCGTCGTCGTGGTAGATGGCGGAGACCAGAAACGGCTCCTGCGCGGCCTTTGGGTCCAGTGGATAGTCGAATTGGAGTTTTGTGGCGTAGACGGATCGGAATTGGTTAAGTTGCTCGACGGCTTGGGCTTGCGCGGCGTGAATCTGCTCCGCCGTCTGGGAGCGGAGCGTTTCGAGTTCCTTCTTGTACGCCTGGGCTTCACCCGCGCTGACATAGCCACGCAGCCCGGTGCTCGCCGCGAAACCGGAGCTTTCCTTGGGTTCGACGAAGATCTTCAGATCGGGCTCGGCATTCGGCTGGTTGCTGATCTCAGTCAGCAGGAACGAATAGACGTGACCACTGGCGGTGATGAGGTTCAAGTTGCTGCGAATGCCTGCCTGGGCCGGGTGAACGTAGCAAAGGTTGTGCGCGCCGTTGATGACCCAGAACTCCTTATCGCCGGTGGTGAAATCAAGAATCTCCTCGTCCTCGGGCAGGACGATGAGCGTCGAAAACCGCAGTTTGGCGCTAACAGGGACAATGTCTTCCTTCGAATACTTCACAACTCGCGCCGCTGGTTCCGTCGCGGCATGGGCTGGTACGGCAGCCAGGCAAGCGAGACAGAGGAAGGCGAGGCTACTCAAAATAGACTTTGACGCTGTGGTGCGTTTCATTGTTTTTCTCCTGAGATGGATTTGTTTTCTGACAACTACATTGCGAACAGCCGAGAGGAGAGCGGGCGAAAGACACGGACGGAATGACGCCAAAAGGTCCGCATAGCAGCAACGCGGTGGTGAATGCGAGAGCAAACCAGGTCAGCGCGAAATACAGCGGAGGCACGACGGCTGCAAGTACCGTGAGGAAAAGGAAAGACGCGACGAGACTGGGGACGATAAAAATCCAGAAGATAAACCCAATCGCAAGTATTTTCATGGCCTCGCCCCTGCCAGCACTTCGAGCCCTCGCTCAAATCCATAGGTGTCGAAAGCTTCTTTGCGCTTCCGGTTGTCGTAGGGATCGTTGGTGTACAGCCAATAGCTCTTGGGATCGACGTTGAGATTGGCGACCTTCGCGAGTTCCGGCGTCTTAATTAAGAATTGTTGCTTGGGGATGAGGCCTGAGATCAGATCGACTTCGGTTTCGTTCAAGTGAAACTGACGCCGATAAAGATCACGGTCCATGTCCGGGTTAGCGAGGAAGATTTTGGTGGCGCAACTCTCGATGATTACGTCGAGGATGTCCGAACGCTTGAGTTCATCAAGCGACTGTGTGGAGAGCACCATCGCCGCGTTGTGTTTGCGCCAGGTCTTGAGGGCCTCGACGACGTATCTCTGGATGGCCGGGTTCTTCAAAAACACCCAGGCTTCGTCGATGAAGAAGGCTTTGAAGACGGATGAAATCTGCCGGTCGGCGATGACGGCATTGGCGCGATGGAGGATGTAGAACAGCAGCGGCTCCAGAAGTTCCGGGTACTGGCTCATGCGCTGGAAGTCGAAGCACTGAAAGCGGGAGAACGAAATCGTGTCCTCGGCGTTGTCAAAGAGGAACCCGAACTGGCCCCCGCGAGTCCACTTCGATAGGCGGCTCGAAATGTCGTGCCCGAGAGTATTCGCAAGCACGCCCAGCGTGCGCAGCGCCGGGTCCACCTCATAGAGGTTTTCCACTTGGTGGAAGAGGTCGCGCTCGGTGGCAGGGTCGAACTCGGCCGCCCTCTGCCCCTGGATCAACACCTTCAGGAAGAGGGCGAGGAAATCGAGGTTTTCCTTGGTCGGCGGGAGCGAAAACGGGTTGATCTTGAAATCCCCGGATTCCAGGCCGACGCGGACATACAAGCCGCCGAAAAGTTGCGTGAGATTCTCAAAGCTTCCGCCCAAGTCGAAGATGAACATGTGCGGCGCGTACTTTTGCAGATTAGTAATCAGGAAGTTCAGAAGAAAACTCTTACCGGCACCCGTTCGTCCCAGAATCATGGTGTGGGCCACATCGCGGTAATGGAGATTTAGGAAGTACGGCGTGTGGTGGTTGGTCTCAAGGACCGCGAGATACTCCTGTCGGAGATGGAGGTTGCGATGCTCGCCACAGTGGAGGGTGAAGAGAAACGAAAAGTCCGCATAGTTGGTGTTGAGCAGATAGAGCGAACGCAGGTTGAAGGCGTGGTTGCCGGGAACCGCCGTGAGGAAGGCGTTCAGGAGGTTGTATTTCTCTTCATAGAGCTGGGCGTCGTGAACGCTGAAAACTTTATAGAAGTCGGCGCATGCCCGGTCCACCTTTGCCAAGTCCAGGTCGTAAATCACGACGGTGAGGGAGAACTGGCCAAAGTAGTTTCCGTGCAACTCGATCTCCTTGATGCCTTCTCCGAGTTCCCGGACCTGGGATTCCTTGGAATCGTCGAGCAACACGTCCTGCGGGGCCGTGTCGTTCATGCTGACTTGGCTCGTGAACGAGCGCTTGGTGTTGTGAAAATGGCGGCGCTTGGCCTGAATGATCCGGCGCATCTTGCCGGAATCTTCCTTTTTCCACTCGGTCACCACGTAATAGTTGGCTTCCACTTCAAGCAGGCGTTTGAAGATGAGAGGGAAGCTCTGGGCGGAAGGCTCCTTGAGCGTCAAAACCTTGACGTAGTAATCGTCTACCCGCAGATGCCCGCGATGGCATTCCAGGTGCGATTCCGGGAGGTAGTAATCGAGGAAGGTGTCGTATTTGAGCTTGGCGAGTTCGAGCTTGTCGGGATGGAAGTTGAGCGTTCTTTTGAGAACACGGAAGGCTTCGTGTTTGTCGAGCATCCGGACCGCGAGGAAGTCGCTGACTTGGAGGATGAAGCTGCGGGCTTTTTGAACGAGCGCTGCCTGGGCGTTGATGACATGCTGCCCAAGAACGACGGTCTGCCTCTGGGAGGAGAACTGCGCCCGCAAATCTGCAAGGGCCTTCCTTGGATTCTTGGGGAACTCGGCGAGCGCGGTTTCAAGCTTCTGGGAAACCTGAAACCCCTGGTACAGCACCACATAATAGATGGACAGGGAAAAGAGAGTGTCGGCCTTGCTGCCGAGGTAGGCGATGCGGTTTTTGATCGCAGTGTCCACGACCGGGTTGGCATAGAGCTTGTAGGGGATGGTCTCGTTGTTGCGCTTGAAGAGGTACTGGTAGACGCGATAATTTTCGTCGAACAGCTTCAAGGCTGATTCAAGGCGCTTCGTGAAACGGTCAATCGAAGCAGTGTCGAGACATTCGTAGTCCACACCGCGGACTTCAAGGATGACGCCCACCTCGCCGCTTTTTGTGAGAAAAACGTTCGGCCCGATGAAGCCGTAGAGATTGATCTGCTCGCTGAGGGAGCCGGTCTCGTTGTAGTTTTTGAAGATTCGGCTAAGCCTGAGCATGGTCATCCCTTCGGATCGCTATCGGAGTGAACTTCATGGGGTCGTACTGGGCGCGGAGTCTTGCGGCCGTCAGCAGAAACCTCAGAATCTGCGGATCGGTCTGGGTGGCCCAACGGGCCATGAAGTAGAGCAACAAGAACATCAGCAACCCGCCGAACAAGCTGTTGAGCAGATTGAAGGTCGCGGCTCCAAGGCACATGGCGAAGAAAAAGAGTTTTCGCTCGGCCCCGAGGATCGTCAGTGGCCGTGACAGCGAGCGATGCACTCTGTTGATTCGTCTTGCTTCCGCCATGTGCGTTTCCCCTAGGGACGTGCGTGATTCAGTTGCCGGGAAAGAGCCACGACAGGAAGTTGACCGCTGCGATGGCCATGCCAACGCCGAAGAGCACACCGGCAAGCACACGCTTTGAACCGCCTTCGCCGAAAGCGAATGTCAGCCCGGCCACAACAATGGCAACCAGCGACAGCCCTCGGGCAATCGTGCTCGTGAACGCCTGCTGCAGCACGCTGACGGCGTTTTCCCACGGAGAAGTTCCCGTCTGGGCGAAGGCTGGAGCCGCCAGCAGCAGTCCCGCCGCGACGGCGATCAGTTGCCGGATTGCGTTCTTAAAGCGAAGCGCCTTGTTCCAAAGTGGTTTCATTTCTGACTTTCTCCTTTGTTCGTGAGTTCGCAGATCGATTACTTCTGGAGAGTTCTCGCCGGAATTGTTGCCGCCAGAAGACACCTCAGCGCGGCAGGCAGAACCGAGTCCCTGCTCTGAAGTTCTTGGCTAGTGCCAAGACACACTTGGAGCATTAGCTCCGTGCAGTGGGTTTCTACCTTCGCGTGCGGTGCGCCGTCTCTCGGCCGTCCACGATGCCTGACGGTTCGCCCGGCTGAATCCGGTCCGCCAAGCCCCCAGGGGGACATTCGGCGAGAACTCCCCTCACTTACTAGGGAACATCGAGACGGGAAAAAGTAAGAAAAAATCTTCAAGACATGGGCCGTTATGTACCGTACTATTGGCGTGTGACACAACCCCTTGGCACGCCTCCTCTGAACCCATTTCGGCGCTGCGGCTCGTAAGCCCAAATGGACCCATGGGATAAACTGGACTCGTACGGCGAATGGGTGCTTCTCGGAACTAGGCAGGGCCCCGACGCACCGCCACTTGCTATAGACGAAGAACTGTTGGATGCGGCCAGGGAAGCATGGCCGCACGTGCTAGCGCACGTCCGGGGTGAATTGTCTGACAAAGAATTAGGCCCAGAGAGGACGGCTCTGGCAGCGGACATCTGGGACAGGGTGCTCCGATCAGTTGCAAAAACGCGCCAACGGAACAGAGATCACCGACCTCCCATATCTGACCTGGAATCTTACCTAATTGGAGTCTTCCACCATCGTTTCAATAGGCTGCTTAAGAAAGAACAGAAAAGGGCCGAAACAATCGAGCTGGTTTCGTCAGTCTTGGATCTTGAACGGTTCGAAGCTGCTCGCGATACAAGATGGGCTGAACAGCTCGAACAGGCAATCGCGGTTAGACAGATAGCTGATCGTATGGATGGGTGGACAAAGAAGGTCTGGCAGGCGCGGCAATATGGCTATTCTTGGAGAGAGATTGCATCGTGGCTAGGAGTTAGCGAGCCACAAGCAAAAATGAAGTTCCAGTACGGATTGGAAAAGACCCGGCAGAGCATTGTGCGATTGCTTAAGGGAGCGAAGCCGAAGAGGCCCGACTGAGGTCGCCTTGGTGTATCTTGTCACTGAAAGTGGAGGAAGTTGCAAAGGGAGGCAGGTCTGAACGCAAAGGGATACTCGGAGAAGGATGAAAAGCGCATCCTCGATGCGCTGGGCCGTGGTCTGCTCAGGGAGTTCCCGAATCCTGACCGTGCCGGGTGCCCTGGCTCTGCTGTTCTGAAGAGAATCGCCTCTCATGAGATGCCACTCGCCGAAGCGGAGAAGTGGCTCGATCACCTAACTTCCTGCAGCCCCTGTTACCGTGATTTTTCTCAATTACAGGTTGCCTACCAGCACCGACGTACACGGGCCTTCCTCGCCATCGCTGCGAGCATATTGATCGCCGCCTGTCTCGCGGGATGGGCTTTATTCTTGAGACATAATGAACCGTTAAGGACTCAAACCGCCCTGTTGGACCTGAGAAATCGCTCGATCCCGCGCGGGACAGAGCTAAATCCATCGGAGGAACCGCTAGAAATTGCTCGCAACGTTTCTCACCTGGAGATCTACCTTCCGCTAGGCAGCAGTGACGGCGATTACGGAATACGCATTTCGGGGCCCGAGGGAAAAGTACTCTTCGTGACGAGGGGAATAGCAAAGATGCAGCAAGGGATTACGTCGCTGGCTGCCGACGTAAATCTATCGTCCGCGAGGCCCGGTCTCTACATTCTCCAGCTCCAGAAAGCTGATTCCGGGTGGACTTCGTATCCACTGCGGGTGAGATGATTGCCAGATGCCTTAGCGAGACGGGCGCTTGTTTGTGAGGGCCACTTTGACTGCATCAAGTCTAGTTGTGAACGACTGGAGAACCGTTGCGCGGAACAGGTCCTCTTTCATCATGCAGCAAAAATGCAGACCCTGCCGCTAGAGGGCAACTTCGTTCGCGACCTCATCCATCGACGCCCTCGGTAACCATAGCGGCGCTTCGGGAGAGATGGCGCCCGGGTCGGGCAAGGGGCTGACGGGACGCTGTGTTTGTGGACGAGCTACCGCTGATCCGCTCTACCACCATTTGAGCTTTTGCCAAAAACCTCGGCCTGCTTTCTTGTCGGTGGCGGTTGGTCCGGTGCTGACAGCTTTGAAATACCTTTCCTTCGCCAGTTGATCCGTGGCCCTTCCGGCATCAATCTCTTCCTGCGACCACATGCCGGCCCATCGAACCTTGCCGCCGCGTATCCAGTAATGGGATTTGCAATCAAAGCTCCAGTTTCCGATCGATGGGTCCAATGAGATGGATTTTCCGTCAAAAATCAATTTCCAGTCCGTGGGGCTTAGCGGGGTGACAACTTCTTTCCCGCAACCGCAGCAGCATTTGTGAGCCACGGTCGCGAACGGCATCGAGACGTAAAGCGTGCCGTCCTTGAGTTCGTCAGGAATATATTCGACAAACTCATGTGTGAGGGTTATTTGCCGCTTCATGCCTGATCCTCGTTCACCAGTTTGTTGCCGTCAATGGTGTACGTGCAGTGGTGCTCGTTTTCAAAATCATGGTAGAAGCCGAACAGCTTTTTCCATTTAATGACCGCCAAGGCGGCGTTCAGCGCGTTTAGGTCAGCGATCTGAATGTTACGGTCATATTCGTTGTTGCCGTCACCGGCGGAAAACGAAATTCGACTCTTGGCTCTTACATGCTCGCGCTGCTTTGGGGTACTGGTTGTGGTCCTCACGATGCCGCCCAAAGAATCTCCCGTCAAATAGACGCCCAGGCCCACGTCGACGAAGGGAATTTCAAATTTCTCCAGGCTCTCGACGACCAGTTCTTTTTTTGTGCCGGCGTCAAAACACAGGAATACGAAATTCATTCCCCGCAGTTGCTCGACATTGGAGGCATCGATGTTGACCGGATGGCTGAAAATGCCGCGGCGCATCTTGGAATACAGGTGGCAGAAGTATTCCGTCTTGGGCAGCTTCTGCTCCAGCTCCTCGCCTGAAGCAGCGCCTGGCGATCTGAATGCGTTGTGCTGGAAGAACGTGTCGCCGTCGAAAAGATGAATTTCCTTGACGTGGGTCTTGGCTGTAAAGTCCAGCACGTAGCCGCCAGCGCCGCCAAGGCCGATGATGGCGATCCGGTCGAGTTCCAACTTGGCTGAAACGACGTTGATTTCGGCTCTGCTCGAAGCCGTGTCGATGTAGTTGAAAACCGACTCGTCTTCCTTAGCCGTTATGAGCGGAAACGTCATCGCCTTGGCGTTGGGGTCGATTGCTTGCGCCGGCCCCGAAAGGATGGCGACGTACGTCATCATCTTCGCGTAGTAGTCTGCATAGGGGCCGTTCACCGGCCTGGCCGAAAAGGTGTGGTCGATGTCCAGATCCGTTCCAAGATTCCTGCGTTGGGACTGATTCTCAATTCTCGCAATACGCGCGCCGTCTTTATCGCATGGGTATTCGCCTTGAAAAAAAACCGCATGCGTGTCCGGTTGGACTGTAACGTCGTTGGCTAGGTTCAGCGTCGAGACCAGCGTCCCGGTCTTGATCTCCTTTTTGGAGTTCACGTATGGCACGCTCTTCACAAGCAGATGGCCGGACCTGATCTCGATGTCGTAGCCTTCATCGCGCAGTTTTTTCAGGTCGGAGCTACGATTTATCAGTCGGAGTGACATTGAAGACCATCTTGTCCTTTATCTTGACCGACTGACCTTCGAGCAGGGAGCCCTCGGGGTTTTGCGGTGGTCCGTTCCGGTAAGTGATCGTGAACATGATGTTCGGGCCGGTGGGCGGATTGTCGAAGGCGAGAGCGACGATCTGGGCAAACGATAGAAATCGCTCCGTCACAACCTTCGGCCGGG
This sequence comes from Candidatus Acidiferrum typicum, assembly GCA_002478115.1. GTDB lineage: Bacteria > Acidobacteriota > Terriglobia > Acidiferrales > UBA7541 > Acidiferrum > Acidiferrum typicum. Next base: position 25,895 of record DLMH01000168.1, read on the forward strand.
CGTTGACGATGATGTGAAAGTCTTTTTCGCTGTAGAAGTGTTCGTCCTTTTTGACCCGTATCGCCGTCGCGTCGTTGGGCACCGGTTCGTCTTCATATTCCCCGCCGACTTCGCGGAACAGCTCCCGGTGGGCGCCGAGCTTGCCGAGGGCGTAGAGCGCCGCGCCGGTGGTCGGGTCAGGAGATTCGAACGGCTGGCGATCGATGTGAATACGAACGTCGTGCTGCGAAACGCCTTGTTGTTTGTCTAACATTATTGAACTCCTCCCTCTACAACAGTTACTTTCCGAATTCACTGACGCGTGGGTTGTTCGAACCTGCGCGCCTATTAAAACTTTTGTAGGCCCGCCCAGGCGCGGCTCTTCGCTTCCGTAACAAGAATCGCGTTCTTCTTTCCCGTGCTGTTGGCGGCTACTTGCGCAATATTCAGGACCTGCATGCTGGTCAGGGCGGCGGCGGCGTTGTATTCAGCCCAGGGCATCTGATATTGCCGCCCGTCGTCGGCCGTGATCTGGCGGCTGAATCCTTGCCGCTGCATGGCGCTGTGGAGGCCCTCGTAATCGGCCCACTGCGCGTCGTGAAGTTCAATTCGAACGGTGAACAGAGACATCGAGATCCTCCATCCTGAGTGACAGGCCCTTTAGGCGTCGGGCACAGAAGCTTGCATTCCCGAGCCCATGGTGCCATAGTGTGCTGTCCGAAAGGACAACGATGGCCCTTGAACAAGTGATGGTAGGAAAGCACTCCTGCCGTGAGTTCTCTAAGGTTCGTTGTCCCACCAGACAACAGTAAACCTGAACAGATTGTTTGTCAATGGAGGGCTGATGGCTCAGCCAGCGTTGGGACTGCTGCTCCAGAAGTTGCGCGAGGGCCGTGGATTGTCCCTGCGCGATCTGGCACTGCTCGCGGACATAGATCACGCCTATATCTATCGCCTTGAGACCGGCGACAAAGAAGCTCCCTCGGAAGAGGTTTTATCGAAGCTGGTCCGCGCACTAAAACCGGGAAAACGCGAAGCGGAGATGCTCCGTTACGTTGCCGGGCACACAGACACTGACGCGGGGCTTGTGGCCTATGTTCTCCAGGACCCGACCGTGTCGATCGAGGTTTTTAGCGCCGCCGCCGGCGCCGTCTATCGCGGGAATGTGCGGCCGGATTATCCGATACTGATAGACAGAGTTCGCAGAATATTTGGCGAAGAGCAAACCAGTGGATGAATTCGCTGCAGTCATAAAGGCGCGTGAGTTCGTGCGCAAGGTCAATCCAACCGGCATACCGGTTCGGGTCGAGGCTTATGTTGAGGAAGTTAAAGCCGTGCTGCGGACGCAGACCGATCTGGGGCCGGATGAGCCCGGCTGGTCCTTGTGCAACGGGGGAAAGCACTACATCTGCGTCAACGCCAATGACCGGCCAGAGCGCCAACGATTTACGATATGCCACGAACTCGCGCATATCGTCCTGGGGCTTCCGTCAGAGCACAACGAGCTACCGTGGTGGAGTTACGCGAAACGACCTCCGGCTGAAATCATCTGCGACGTTTTTGCGGCGGAACTGATCCTTCCGTACAGGCTGTTCAAGCCGCTGGCCGACGAAGCCGCGATTGACATGGACAGCGTAGAAGATCTGGCGGGCCGATTTTTAGCGTCTATCACTGCGACTGGCTCGCGATTCGCTGCGGTAGTCACTGCGCCGTGCGCTTTTGTGCTCTCCGAGCAGGGCAAGGTGCGATACGCGTCCAGGTCCAACGCTTTGCGGGATGCCTACGCTTGGATTCAGCCTCGACTTGACTTGCCGCGCGGTTCGGCGTCGGAAAAAGTTCGAGCTGGCGCGACGTGCGATGGTCCCGAAAAGGTGGATGCGGACATCTGGTTCAGCGATTGGGAGCGCGGTGGCATGCTGCTGGAAGAAGCAAGACATTTTCAGCAATGGGATCAGACCTTGACGCTTCTGTCGTTTGTGGACGACGAGGTCCCATCGGCCAAGAGGGAAGAACTGCGCGAAGACGAGGAGGAGCTGGGGCTTGAGGAGCTAGACGGTAATCTTCGCTGGCCGAGCAAGAAGCGCCGCAGGTGAGAGGGTAAGCGGGCATCGACTGGAAGGGACGCCGCTGGGTTTAGCTCTCGCCGTGGACAACCGTCACATGTCACGGACAGCTTCTAATGCTCTTTGCATCTGCGGGTCTTCGCCCGCCAGAAGCTGCTCAGGTTTCATTTCCACGTTAATACTTGGCAAGACTCCTTTGCCCTCGATCAGCCTGCCTTCCCAAGTTAAGTACGCAGCGACGGGCAGACCGACGATGTAGCCGAAGCCGGCCTTAAATGCACTTCCACTTAACAGTCGTCCAGGAGTCTCTACGCCAATTATTGTGGCCAGTTTGTTTTCTTCGGCGAATGCGGCAACCATTTCTCCGGCGCTGGCAGTATGCTCGTTCACGAGAATGACCACTCGCCCGTGGAATTTCTGTGGCCCCAAGCCCTCCGTGACGACAAGAATCGACTTGTCAATAAATCCGAAGCGCAGTGCGAGCCAGAAGAGAGTGGCCTTGTGTGATGGTATACGGCCGAATCGTGGCAACTGTTCTCTCGAATACCCTTTCTCTTTTCTCGCTCGTGTGAGGCTGTATCCGACCTCTTTCTTGCCAGGGGTCAAATAGCTCATGAGGCGCAATCCACCAATGCCTCCACCCGTGTTACCGCGTAAATCCACAATGAGCCGGGTAGAATCCCGTAGGTGTACGAAAGCCGTGTCGAACATTTTGGCAAGGTCAATCCCAACTGCTCCGGGAAACATTGTCACTTTTAGCCAGGCTGTCCCATCTGGTAGTTGTGAGCACAAGACCGCTTTGGGAACGATGACAGGGTGGCTCTTTGACCTTGGGGATGCGATGTTCAGCGTGCCTACGATACGCTTACCGTCCGGCTTCTGGACCGCATATTGGGAGTCCTCTCCAATGGGGAAGGTCGGTGGGTCAGGGGGCCTCAGTTCTTGATTTCGGACCTGCAAGAGGATGTCGCCAGGACGCAAGCCTGCTGTGTGCGCTGGGCCGCCTTCGTGAACGTCTTGGAACATCCACCGCTGCTCACCGTCGAAATTGCAGCGCATGAATGTGGCGGCAATGGCATGGCGTCCAGGAACATTCGGACTCTTGGAGTGGCGAAACCCGGTGTGGCTGGTCTTCAGCTCGGCGAGGAGGTCTTGTATCTGCTTTTCGAATTCTTCATCACTGGTGCTTTGTAGGATTTGGTTTCTTCTCGCTAGAGACAATTCCTTCCAATTCGCCCCGTTCATGCCAGGGTCGAAGTGCTTCCGTGTCACAAGCTCACAGACGCGGGAATAAACCTTCTCTTTCGCTTGTACGTCGAGACTCATTTGCCCCCCAGTGGAATCGGAGACCCTCCGTCTCCGACCAAAACAAAGGCTCCCCAATAGTAAGCTGGTACTTGTTTACCGTACTTTGCAAGCAAGTCAAGTTTTGCTTGTCGCAACGCCCCCGCCTTGTCCTGGCCCTCGGCGATGTGGGTGTAGAACCGCTCCATCAAAGCGGCCGTGTAAGTATCATCAGCACTCCATAGGCTTGCCACAACTGCTTTTGCGCCGCTCACCAGGAAGGCCTCCACCAGATTGGTTACGCCTTCTTCGCCTTGGAGCTTTCCAAGGCCCGTATTACAGGCGGAGAGCGTCACCAAATCGGCGTTGAAGCGGAGGCGTATGATCTCCCGGACCTGCAATAACCCATCGTCGTGCGAAGCCGGGTCCACACCCAGTACCAGGCCTGATCGTTCTGGAAACTGAGTATCTGCGAATCCGTGGGCAGCAATATGCACGATCTTGAAATCGGCCAGAGGCTCAGACTTGAACGCCGTCTCGGTTGCGTTCGAGCCAAGCAGCACAACTCCATCTTTGCCCACAATGTTGCTGACCCTTACGACTTCCTCGCGGGTCTGCGGCAAGTCGTACAAAGGTGTGCCAAGAGCGTCGGAGAATCCTCGGAGCAGTCTTAGCTTAATGGTGCTAGGCTTATCGATTTTCGACGAGATGTGACCTTGATTTTGATATGACACATCCCCCACGCCCAAGAATGAATGCTGAGCGCTCTGGGCCCGCTTCGTGTTCCTCAGAACAGTGAGAACTGTCGAAGCTGGTGCATAACTTATCGTGCGGGTCTCCAACAAGAAGGCGCCCGTCGAATCGCGGAGAGCATCAAAGGGCAGCAGATTCAGTACTCCGTCTGGTACGACGATCAGACGCTCGCGGGTTGCTTTGGCTGGGAGAGAGCCCAAAAGAGCACCGTAGAGTTGCTGCGCCAGATCAACGTCAACGCCCTTAGCCCGAATTTCCTCCAAGTATTTGCGTGTCAACTCTTCAATTCGCTGGCGTCCGGCAGGCAGCACTTGGATACCCGCGCGCTGCTTGGAAATCCAAACGCAATACGAGTGCGGCTCGCTGAGCACGTATTCCAGCACAACCTCGTCGGGACGCAGGCTTGCCTGGATAACTTTTAGAAGTGCTGGCTTCTCAAACCAGCCGGGCCTCGATTCTTTCCTATCTGTTCGTGTCCACTCTAGCCGGCGCTCGTACTCTACGAGTTGGTCGAGTAAACCAGTTCGTTCCTCAGCGTTTTCCGAGCGCATCAAACGAAGTTGTAACTCAGAGACCTCGTTTTCGAGCGCTCGCACATCTTCGGATTCGCTCTTGCTGAACGTGACCTTGTTTTCCAGAAGGGCTGCCGCCGTGCGTCCCCGTACTCGTTCCAGGACACTCAGCGCCCGCTCCACATTTCCTTCCCGCGCCTCCATTTCAAAGTGGTGGAGGTAGGTCTCGCTCATTGCTCCAGCAAGCGAACTGCTCCAGTGCGCCTCGTGAAGGTTCAAGAGCATTCCGTCGATAACATCCTCAGCATTTTGATACAGTGACTCAGCCTCAGCAGATGACCCCTTTAGCGCTTTGAGTTCCGCCAGAATCGTCAGATCCCTCGGGAGGTAATATCTGTCGCCTACGCGCCGACTGGCATCCACTCCTGCTGAAGCATATTCCTCGGCAGATTTTAGGTCGCCAGCATCGCGATATAGCCCGGCGAGATCGATCTTTGCTTCACCCACGGTGCGATAGAATTCGTGTTTTTGCGAGAGGTCAGCCGCCTGCTCAAGGTATTGCATTGCGTTTTGCCGATCTCCCGACTGAAGCGCTAGTTCGCCAAGATAGAGAAAAATCATAGCTTCATGCCCGTGCCTTTGGTTTGCTCGGGCTATCGTTAATGCGTGCTCCAACTTGCCCTTCGCATCGGACACCTTGCCTTGAGCCACCAGAGTCTGAGCCTCACCTTCATACGCCATGAACGGAAACCCTGCATCGGGATTAGAGTTGCTCGTCTTGATGGCTCGCTCGAAAAATGCCAGAGCCTCACCATATCGCTTCGTTTCATTGAAGCCATTGCCAAGCATCTCGAGGATTCGAACTTGGCCAGCCACATCGCCACTCGCTTTCGCAGATAAGAATGCGTCGCCAACCATTGTCGCGGCCCGGCGACTATCTCCATCCAGAAAAGCAATGAAGCCTAGTTCTCCTCTCGCCCGCGCTTCCCACTCTCGTTCTCCCAGCCCATGGGCAATTGCCTGGGCTTCTGTCCAGGCTCGCTTCGCCGATGCCGGATTAATCTCTAGGTCGGTGTAGCCCTTCACCGCTAGGCACCAAAGCTGCAATTCTGGGTCACTTTTCACAACCGGAATCTCTAGTTGCTGTCCCAGCATCTCGGAAACGTCAACCCACGACATGGTCTCTGACTGCGCTCGAATCCGGCCGACACGGGCATATATTTCATTCCGCGTGTCGCCTCTCTCCCGGAAAAGTTCCTCTGCGCGAGCGTAGAGAGGTCCGGCTCTGGGCCAATTGAAAAGCCACGCAAGACGGTTCGCTTCCGCAAGAAGCGTCTCAGGGTTCTTGGACGCTTCAGCGTCACGTAATAGATCGGCAACGGGCGGCCTCCCCTGAGGCCTTCGTGATACGTAGAGCCAGAGGTATTTTCGGGAAATTGCAGCCACGGAAGCAAGAACGACAAGAATCGAAAGAAACACAACAAGCCAGCGCTTGGAAATACCCATGTGGACGTTTGAGCCCCGTCTTCTTCTCTGCGGAAGATTCGTACTAAACGCCGATGCCCGGAGGTGCCTTGTAGTTGCCTCTGCGGGTACGTGGTGAGCGATGTGTTGATTCTAGAATAAATTCAGGCGGGCTAAAAGTGAAAAAAGAAGCACTGGCTTATTCTCCCGAGAGCCGACTGCTCAGCCGAACGAATTGCGAAGTCAGACTTCCTCGAACGGGACTTCTGGAAAGCGGAACGAATCTGCACAGGGTTGATACTTCCTGAAGCTGTTGACATTCGACCACTCTTGGAATATATGTCGACTTCCTAGGTATAACCATGAGCGAAGGACAAATCGAACTCCTCAGAGGCACTCTCGATATGCTGGTTCTGAAGGTTGTCGCCTTGGGGCCCAGTCACGGCTATGCCATCGCGCAACGCCTTCAACAGATATCGAAAGACTTCTTCCGGGTCCATCAGGGCTCCCTCTATCCTGCGCTCCATCGTTTGGAGGACAGACGTTGGCTGCAAGCCGAATGGAAAGAATCCGAAACCGGCCGCGAGGCTAAGTTCTACTCTCTTACCAAGAAAGGTCGCAGGCAAATGGACGCCGAGGTCGTCAATTGGGAGCGCCTTTGCAACGCTGTCGGTCTTGTCCTCCGTACTCCAGAAAAGGAATCCTGACCATGCACTGGACTCGCCGCCTCTTTCACAAACCCCGCGCTGAACGCGAGCTCGACCAGGAGCTCCGCTTCCATCTCGAACAACAGATCTTGGATAACCTTGCGGCTGGCATGTCTTCCGAAGAAGCCCGCCGCGACGCTCTTATCAAGCTTGGCGGTATCGAACGCGTCAAAGAAGAAGTCCGCGACACCCGTTGGGAAAGACATGTCGACAACATAGTTCGCGACTTCCGTTGCGCAATCCGCAACCTTCGTAAGGACAGCCGTTCTACTCTGATAGCCATTCTTGCGTTGGCCCTTGGTATCGGCGCTTCCACGGTCGTGTTCAGCGTCGTCTATAACGTATTCGTGAATGCGCTTCCTTACAAAAACTTCAGCCGATCTGTGGTTTTCAAAATACAGAATCTGGAAAATGCGGGCGGGTGGAGAAACCGCGACTTCTTTAATCCCGAGGAGTTCCGCGCGTTTCGCGAGCAAAATCATGTGTTTGAAGAAATGATGGCCACAGCGAGAGAGCGGGTTTTATACGATGACGGCAAATCCGTGCGTTATTGGCCGTTCGGAGCGACGGTAACGTCGAACACGTTTGACTTCCTGGGTGTTGAGCCCTTACTGGGTCGCACAATATCGCAGGAAGATGCAAATCTGGGAGCTCCGCCAGTTTTCGTAATGAATTACCGGCTGTGGCAGACGGAGTTCGGCGGTGATCCAAAGATTCTCAATACAAGTTTTGTCTTGAACGGCAAGCCCACAATTCTTGTGGGAATCATGCCGCAACAATTCAATGCGTTTGACAGTAGCTATTGGGTGGCAGCGAGTGCCGACACGGTGGGTGGCACGCTGATCGGGCGACTTAAGCCAGGTGTCGGCGTGCGAGGAGCCGCGGCTGATTTGGATGCCATCGCGCACCGTCTGCAGAAAGTGGATGCAAAGGGAAGATTCCCAGAGAAGTTCGCAATCGTGGCGGAGCCGCTGCTGGACAGGTTGATCGGAGGCTTCAGGAAAACGTTGTATTCGTTGCTCGCCGCGGTGTTGCTGCTGCTTTTGATTGCGTGCAGCAATGTGGCTAACTTACTGCTGGCTCGCGCGACGGCTCGGGAGCGCGAGATGGCGATGCGCTCCGCATTGGGTGCAACGCGCGGCCGATTGGTCCGGCAATTGCTGGTGGAGAGTTTTGTGCTTGCTACGGCGGCTTGCGGCGCTGGGTGCGTACTGGCGTATTTCGCTTTGAGAATTGTGGTGGCGCTGATTCCGGCGGGCACCCTTCCGGACGAGAGTGTGATCCGCATTAATGGACCGGTGCTGTTGCTATCCATGGGCGCGACGATCGTAACGACGATCCTGTGCGGACTGGCGCCTGCACTTCACGTGATGCGCAGCGACCTGCAGCCGCGACTGACGGGCAGCGGGAAAGGCGTTGGCGGAAGTTTTCGACACGGGAAGCTTCGCGCCGGCCTGGTGGTCAGCGAGGTTGCGCTGTCGATTCTGCTGTTGATTGGCGCGGGTCTGTTGCTGCGCAGCTTTTTTGTTCTGACACGTGTGGACCTGGGGTTCGATCCCAAGAATGTTCTCTATTTTGAGCTTAATCTTCCCCGTACGTATAACACGGATGTCCCCGGCTCCAGGGAAAAGAAGAATGAATTGACGCGGCAACTCCTCGACCGATTGCGTGCAATGCCCGGCGTGATCTCGGTAGCAGAGTCTAATCAGCACCCGCCGCTGATGTACGAGTGGAGCGACATAGTAATTCCCGGACGGCCGCACGCGGAGCGTTGGGAGACCAGATTTGAGTCGGTGAGCGAAGGCTATTTCCAGATTCTGGGATTGCCATTGGTTCGTGGGAGGTTTCTTTCAGGAGACGATGTGACTGTGGCCCGCGATGTCATGGTCGTCAACCAGGCATTTGCACGGGAGTATTTCCCGAACGAAGACCCGATCGGGCACAAGGTCAAGCTGGTGTTTCTCGACCGACCTTTTCTGGACGCTCCGCATGACACTTATTTCGAAATCGTGGGGATTGTGCGTGACTACAAGACGCGTAACCATGAAAACCCCGCATGGGAATCGTTTCCGGAAGTGTTCTTCCCTTATAGCGTTCAGGGCTATAGTTGGCGGACGTTCATGGCAAGGACGGCAGTCGATCCGAACTCATTGTTGAAGAATGTCGGGCAGGAGGTGCGCGCACTCGATCCGGCGGTGAGGATCGCCGAATCCGGAACATTGGAAGGAGCGCTGAGAGAGTATTATCGAGGGCCGCAATTTGAACTTGCAACGCTGGCGGCCTTCGCTGTGACCGGACTGCTTCTGGTCGTCATTGGGATTTTCAGTGTGATGGCCTATACCGTGTCGCTGCAGACGCATGAGATTGGCGTGCGCATGGCTCTTGGAGCGCAACAGACAAATATTTTGAGACTTGTACTTGTGAAAGGGTTCCGGCTGGTCACGGTGGGCATACTTTTGGGATTGCTCGCCAGCTACGTGCTTACTCGCTTCCTGGCGAGCGAAATTTCCGGTGTTTCTACTACGGATCCTTGGACATTTGTGGCGGTCGTGGCAATTGTCGTGTTGGTGGGCCTCGCGGCGTGTCTCTTGCCCGCGCGCTCTGCCGCTAGAGTCGATCCCGTCGTCGCACTACGTTACGAATAATCGTTCCATTGTTAGGTTCATTGTGTGTTTTCACAAAAGAGGCTTAGTTGCCAGAGTTTATGCTCGGCTGCGCGGCCCTCGAAACCCTGCGCGCTTCACTTGGACAGATAATTGGAAAATCGCCCGTCACGGGCCAGAAACGGGGTTCTGTGAAGTGTGCAAGGACTACTGATTGATGTCACTTGACCGTCGAACACTCCCGTTCACTGACAAATAACTCGAAGAGGCTCCAGCAACACCGGAGCCTCTTCCCAAAAGCTGGTCAGTAAGGCACCTCCTCAGGCTGAGCGTCGACCGGCACGCTCTCGCGCACTTCGTCTTTCTTGGCGCGATTGAGCTTGCGGATGGAATCCGCCTTCACCTGCCAAGTCTTGAACGGCACGGTGATCTTGGTCTTGCCCTTGCCGAACTCTTTCTCGAAGGTGCTGCTCACGAGCGTGCCTTCGACGTAGATGTGGTCGCCTTTCCGCAGCTTCGTCGCGGCGTACTCGCCGAGGCCATTCCAAGCAACGACGCGGTGCCACTCCGTCTTGGAGTGCCATTCTTCGTCGGCACCCTTCCAAGACCGCTGAGTCGCCAGCGAAAGAACCGCATACTTGCGGTCTGACGCCTTGACGGACTTGTGCTCCGGGTTTTTGCCAAGATAACCGATTAAGTGGACTACATTGATGTGCATGTTGTGCTCCGTTTCTGCCCTTGTAATTGGGGCACCCGGAGGCGAGTGGATACTGCTCCCAAAGCGAGAGGCTGCTTTTTGGGAGGGACACAAGAAATCTTCGCCGCTGTCTCAGAAGATTTGTTGGGAGGAACCGGAAAAGCAGAAGACGCGAAGCTGCCGGGCGCAGGAATTATCCCGAAGCAGTGCCCAATGGAGAGGGTGGAAACGGAAGCACTGCACCAAAACGAGTCCAAAACTATGTGAACGAGGACCGGAGACACAAACTGATAGTGAGACGCGTCACATTCACCTCAAGTGGACGGAAGGGATTTGACCTCATGGTGGGTGAACTCGATGAGATTTACCGCGAGGCGATTGCCTGCGCTGCCAACCAGAAGGGAAACCTGTTGCGAATCGCGCTTCGACTAGCATGGCTCAAGAGGAGAATGCAGGTTCAAGTGTTAGACTTGTGATATAGAATGCAAGGTAAACGAGCCACTCCGTTGCACTTGACCACCCATGAAGATCGACTACATAAGCAGTGACGGTATTCACCACGCAGAAAAAGCTGCTCTAGAACGTTTGAGGCAGGAATTCAACAAGTCAGTGTTTAGCCAGGGTTGGTATGGGTACGCGGCATTCATGATGATGGACCGCGTATATCGAGATCGAGAGATTGATCTCATATTGCTGACCCATGACAGATTATTGGTAATTGAGCTAAAAAACTGGAATAACGGCGCGATCACGACAATGGGTGACCACTGGCTGCTGGATCGAAATGACATGGGGCGGTCACCTGTAAAGGTCACTGCTGACAAGACCAAAATCTTGGCCTCCAAGATTAAAGAAAAGCTCAAGGAACCCGCACGCTCGCTGTATAACGACTTTCGGGTCGTACTTTGCGGTAATGCAGATGCGAGTGGGATTCCCATCGACGAGCGACGATGGGTCATGCAACTCGATGAATTTGCAAAAATCAGCACTAAAGGAAAATACGAGCAACACTTTGGCCGGCAGCGACCAAATGCTATCAGGGCATCTGATTATGTATCTGAATTTTCTCAGTTCTTCCGCGGCCCCTTATTTAAACCTACGGCTTTCTCGTATCACAACTTTCAGATCGTTGGCGATGTAATCTTCCCTCACCCGGATGGTCTCTATAAAGAGTATAAAGCCGTCAAGCGTGACGATTCTCGTCACCAGGCCCTTCTTCGTCGTTGGGACTTTTCTGTGCTCGCAGGCGTTGCAGATACGATCGACGAACGCTCTCGGATCGCTCTCCGGGAACATAAGGCACTGGGCTACGTCCACGAACAGAATGAGGATCTCGATACTGTCTTGTTACAGCCTTTGTCTTATCCGACTCGGGATGATGTCGACGCTGACTTTTGCGAACTCTATAAGCTCCCATCACGCCAATCGCGACTCAGCGAGTTTGTTTACCGCTTTGGTAAGGATCTTGAGCCAGCGGAGCGCCTCGGACTGGTCAAGGTGTTGATCTCTCACTTCGCTGAACTCCACGACATCAATGTTGCCCACCGAGATATCGGTGATCACAGTATCTGGCTCGAGAGGCCAACAAAGGTCTCCATATCGGGCCTTATCACTTCGTACTTTCCCGAAGCCGGAACTGTGGGTGGGCTACGTGAAGCGTTGAGGGCTGGGAGCTGTCTCCTTCCAGAAGACGTTAAAGGTCTAGGTGAGGGCACAGCCAGTGACGCATTCAGACGAGACGTCTATTTGCTTGGTGTTGTGAGCCATTACCTCTTGTTTCTGCATTGGCCTTCAAAGGATGCTGTGCTAGGTGTCCACGAATGGAAGGAAGTTCCCGAGAATCCCTACGGTTCTGAAATCAGTTCTTGGCTAAGCCGAGCACTCGATTTGATTCCTAGCGCCCGCTACGCAAACGCCCGTGAAATGCTGAATGTTCTGGCTCAAATGCGCACGACAAGCATTTCACATCCCGGACTTGACTTTAGTGCATTCGAACCCTTCAAAACGGAGGCACTTCCGTATTCCATTTACCGGATGGAAGAGGAGCTCAAGCACGGCCATTCGCACGTATATGCATCTTCTCTTGGTGGGCAAAAGGTCGTTGTAAAAATTTGGAATCAGCTACGACCAGATCCAAAACATGTCGAAGAAAGCCACCAACTACTTGCGTTTCTGGAAAAGGCCCGACTGCTAAAGGCTCAAAAGTGTGACGTGGTTCCCGAACTACTCGATTTCGGTCTCTCCCCTGCGGGCCCATATGTTGTCCAAACCTGGGCCCAAGGCATCCCGCTCGACGTAACGTTGAAGGACAAGAGGTCGTTCGAAGATGCTATCCAGCTTTGCAAGCGGCTAATCGAAGCAACCTTGCATCTTCATGCACTCCAGTTCGACCACGGAGACATTGGCCCGAGCAACATAATAGTTGATTCTGAGCGGATCAATTTTATTGACCCGTTGGATATTTTCCCCGGTGGCGGACGAAAGCCATATAACCCCGCATACGCGCCGAGCGACTATGAAAATCTGCCGATAGCCGAACGTGATTGTTTCGCGGTTGCGAGGGTCTGTGAAGACATTTTTGCTGCGAGCGCGCCCACCACGAGAGACAGTTCTACGATTCTTACGGAGATCCGGGCATGCATTACGCGCGAGCCTGGTATTTATCGTGTGGACCGCATCCTAGAGGCGATTCAAAAATTCCTCTCGGTACCCCAGGTGGCAAGACCCACCATCACGATACAAACGAAAGCAGTTAAAGAAGTCTATGAAATGGTGGCCGATAACGGCGCATATCATGTGGGTGTTTTTGAGGACAAGAACAGACCGGGCATCGGAAGAGTGACCATAAGTGGTATTCGCAAGCAACTCATCTTAAGTATCGACCTCAAATCGCTGTCTCCGGTCTGGGTGGGCGTTCGAGACCTTCAGCACAGCAAATTTGTGTTTAGCGCCCAAAAGGCGATTCATTCGCTGAAGTGTTCCCTTCGATTGGTCCCCGGCCTTGATAAGCTCTCGGAATTTGTCGACATGCTTTTGGCTATCCCTGCGGTTTGGGAGGCTTTTGAGGGGCTCGCGGAGCCTGACGTGACTCTCAGACCCGAGGTGTCCACCACGGAGGCTGGCGTAGCGCCACCGACCGAGTCAATTTGGAGGGCGCTCATCGCTGCCGAAGAAACGAGTCTTCCGGAAGTGGAAATTGCGGGACCCATATCTTGGGAGGGCTCCACTTTTAGTCGGCTACGCGTTCCATATTCTAAGGCGGGAGAACCGCTGGATTATGACTCGGAGGATGTGATCGAAGTCCTTCAAGAGGTAAACGAAGACCTACTGCGGGTCGGTGAACTAAACACCCGTGATACGACAGCGGCCATTCTTTCGATTGATCGGCTGTCCCTGCGCAGACCTCTTCGGCTCGGCGAGAAACTGAAACTGAGGAGCATTGAGGATCTCGCTTCTTTTCGTCGCAGACAATCCGCGGTTAACAGGATTCTTAGTCACGAATCAGTGGTTCCAAACCTCATTGATTTTTTTGACCCGTCCCGCTGCCCAGAACCTATTCTCACTGATGACCTTGTTAGCGACGCGGAACTCGACACATATAATCGGTATGAAGAAGGGACAATCCAATTCAGTCTGAATACACAACAGCGCGAGGCGTTTCGAAGATTGTGGAGATCGGGTCCGGTTGGCTTGCTGCAGGGCCCTCCTGGTACAGGTAAGACTGCGTTCATCGCTTCGTTTATCCATTACATTCTCTTGAAAGGGGCCCAGAGTGTGCTTCTGGCGAGTCAGTCCCACGAAGCCGTAAATAATGCTGCAGAAAAGGTGTTAGAGCTATGTAGGAAGACCAGTCTCCGAATTGACCTTGTACGCTTTGGGGCCGAAGGGATGGTATCCGATCAGCTCCGTCCCTACCATTCCAGCTCAATCCTGCAGAGCTATCGTGAACTTTTCCGATCAGAGATGCGAGAAAGGATTTTATCACTCAGCGAGAATCTTGGCCTTCCACGGGAATTTGTGGAGTCGTGGTTCGATATCAACTACCACCTTGACAGACTACTCCGCGACATTGAAGTTCTGTCCGCAAAGCTGCAGAAGGAGCAAGAGGGTAGTAAGGAGCAGAAACAACTCTTGGCTCGATTAACACGGCGCGAAGAACGTTTCAAAATAGTGGCGCGGGAAAAGTTCGGGTATGCGGAGAATAGTGATCTCGACCAAATAGTGCAGACGCTAAAAGAAAGGCTCGCAAAGTTGCACGGTATCCGTTCGTTAGACGCGATTGGGAGACTCGATAAGGCCATTGTCATATCTCAAGAGTGGATCGACCGGCTCGGCACGCTTCAGGGAAACTTCGAAGAATTTCTTGCGAAGACGAGAAGCGTGGTCTGCGGAACGTGCGTTGGATTGGGCCGTTCGCAGTTTGGAGTAGTCAAGAATCGGTACGACTGGGTGATCGTAGACGAAGCAGCCCGCGCTGCTCCGGGCGAACTTGCCGTTGCAATCCAATCTGGGAGGAGGATTCTGCTCGTAGGAGATCACCGGCAACTACCTCCGCTCTACAGCGAAGAGGTCTTGAACAACACTGCCTCGCAACTCTCCTTTAGCGAGCGGCCCGTATTGGTCCGAAGCGACTTCGAGCGCGCTTTCGAATCGCAATACGGAAAGCAGGTCGGTGTGATGCTCAAAACTCAGTATCGAATGGCACCGCCGATAGGAGATCTGGTATCGCACTGCTTCTACTTGACTCCGCTCGAGTCAGGCCGAGGCGATGCGCCACCGTGGTTTGGGTCTTTGCCGCTTTGCGCACGGGCAGTCGTGACGTGGATCGACACGTCGTCGGCTGGGCGCGATTCTCACGAACGAAAGAAGGCCGGGACCGACAGTATTGAAAATCCATATGAGGTGCGAGAGATTTTGGACATCCTCAAGCAGATATTCGCCGTAACTTCTTTCATGGAAAAACTGGTCGAAGACAGTGCTGACGATGATCAACCTATTGGCGTCATTTGTGAATATTCCGAGCAGAAGCATCTACTTCAAAGAGAATTCAGCGAGCAGGAATGGGCCACCAATTTTCGGCACCTAGTGAAAATCGACACGGTGGATAGCTACCAAGGAAAAGAAAACCGAATCATTATTCTGTCGCTGACCCGAAACAACGATCAATTTAAGCAAGGATTCCTAAAGAGCCCACAGCGCGCAAACGTTTCTATCTCGCGTGCGATGGATCGGCTAGTCATCGTAGGTGCTTCCAGAATGTGGCGAGAGAACAATAGCGAGTTCCCGTTTGGGAAAGTCCTCTCGTACATCGAAAACCGAGTTGATGGAACCAAGTTTGCCTTGCTCAATTCACCGACAGTCGTCCTGAAGGGGAGTGATGAGCGTGGATAAAGAGATTAATGACAATCAGATCGCATTCGCCGAAGTGGAGTTTGCCCTCCCGGCACAAGGCTTCCGAATCACCTGTGCAATAAGCACTGAAGAAAGCCTTCCCGTTGTCACAGAGTTCGCACTCCGCATGATCCACATCAGTGGAGCCATGCGACCTGATCAGATTCAACGATTCTTTGGATTTAATGAGAAAGAAGTCGCCGCTGTAATCAGAACTTTACACGAAGAGCGGCTTGTACGCTGGGAAGATGAGTCCTTAGAACTCACGCACTATGCGCTCAGTAGATTCCTTGAAAGCTCGGATTCGATACCCCGCTTTTTCAAAATAAGAGATTGGAGCAACGAGGTAAATTTCGATCTCATAAGTTTTAGTCCCGCCGGTAAACGGCGTCGCTTGGGCAGGGACAACCCCATGATTGAATTGTCTCCTCGCAACCCAAATAAAGAGTCGAATACTTTGTACTGGGCAGAACGCTCGTTTCAAGAAAACTATCGAAGGATTCTTCGCCAGGATCGCGTGGAAATATACAAGATATCCGAAGTGGAACCCGGCGAGCACTTCCAAATTGCAGTTCCGTGCACTTTCAGTTTGAACCTAGGCACTCGCCTGGAGATAAAGCGGTCGATAGTTGAAGAAGCTCTTTCTGACCACCTAGAAATTTCCAACGCTATCTCTGACGCACTCTCTGCACCGGACGTCTCAGGGAATTCCCAATTGAGTAAATTTGCGGCCTTGTTCGACGATGCTGTGCTAAACAGATTTATCAATAATGGCACTTTTAATTTTAGTAGTTACGTGGAAAGTGTGCATGTAGCCCGTTCAGTGCGGTACGAGAATGGCACGGAGCCTCTACTGGGTAGTCTCACTCTTGCACACAATCGAAACATCCTCGAGCGGTGGATCGAGTCTTCTGTCGCGTCCCCGGAGGGAGCGAGGCAAGGGGAATCCAAGAGCGCCTTCTGGTTGGGACCTCAATCGCGTTTCTGGTCTAGGTCCAACCGGGTCCGATTATTGACAGATTCTATCAACTCCTTACTGAGGGGCGAGAAATTAGACAGAGAACATGAAGAGTCTGAGTACGAAAAGCAGAGGAAAGAGTCAGGACTAAGAACTGTTCTTCAGCTAGCTGGCATTCAGGACGTTGCTGAGTGGGCGCGCGTTCACCGCTACAACTTTGTTCGTCTGTTCGGGACTGGGGGCGAGATTCTGGGCGGAAAATGTGAGTTGTTTTTGGTTCCCAACAAATTCGTTGTTGTTCTATTTCACTACACACACGATTATCCAATCCCGATACCCTTGGGATTTGTCTCCTCGGATACAGGGCGTGTTGAAACAGCGCGACTCATTTTCGAACAACTGACTACTGGAAAACATAAGGCCTACCCGCTCAACCGAGACTCCAAAGAAGAAATAGATTTAAAAAAGGAGTTTTCTGCCTTGGCTTCTGGTTAGGTAAAGCACTTTCCTCAGGGTCCTCCCACCTACAGTGTGCCTCCCATGGTTGAAGCTCGGCATGTCGAACGCGTCGGCTATCTGCTTTTGCGTTCGCTGCCTATGCTTTCAGCTCTCGCCACTGCGAACGGGAGGCCCGGTTAACCGGGCCTCCCGCGAATATTTCTATCCGCACGCCATAATCGCGGTGAGAATCTCGGCGCTGGCGCGCTGCACATGCTCCAAGGATTCAGTCAGAGTGTCCTTATCGCCAGAATACAAGTGGATGTAATCTACCGAATTGCTCACACTTAGGCCAATAGCCTCACAAACGACAAAGGCGACTGCTTCTGCCTCGGTCTCACGGACGCGCTTCGTTGTCTCGGCGTGGCGCTCCTGCATGTGAAGAAGGCTATGCGCCGTTTCATGGGCCAAAGTGGCGTATTCCTCCGCCGCAGTCTGGCCGGGCAGGAGCACGATCTTTCCAGGCGAGCACTGCCCCAGCGCTGGATAAATACTGTCTGAGTATTCGAGTTGGATGCCACGCTCTTCGATGAATAGTTTCAGCCTTTCTGTGTATCCAGCCGGGTCACCCTGCGCGGAGCCAAGCTCACAAAGCGGTTCCCCTTCGGTGTCAATCTGGTCGAAAACGTAAACCACCCGAAAGCCCAGAGCGGTCTTGCTGTCATCTTCTTCGGAAGTGGTTTCTTCCTTGCTCCTGCGAAGCACCACTGGCGCGAGGATCATTATTCCTTTCGCGCCTTTCTTCACGTTTCTGCCAAGCTGCTTCCAAGTATGGAAGCCAGCTACGCGAGTCGCGTTTGGCCTTTGCGACAAGATGAGTAGAAGATTGTGCAACGAATAGCGATGAAACTTCGCCATCGCTGCAAGATAATTTCTCAACGTCTCACTGTGGCCCCTTTCCAGTGCCTCGCTAAGCTGTTCGATGGCTTTGCTGGCTATTTGTTTTGCTTGCTCGACTTTCATGGTTGTCCTCCTGTTTCGGGGAGTTCTTGCTCCCTTCACCCCACAGCGAGGGAGCAAGGACGCGAAGCAGGGGGACACGAGCGAAGAGATTGGCGCGTCCAGGTCGGAACGGGTGGCACTCTTGAGTGACACAGACTCTCGTGGCGCGAGAGATGCTAGTGGAGACCGAAGGCGTAACGGTTTACACGCCGGGACGCGGCAATTTCGAAGCGGCAAAAACAGGAGAGTAAGCTGTACGTCGCTAGGTGAGAAAAGCTGAAACCTTAGCCATGAGCACAACAAGACTTCGGGGCGCTTCAAGAAGATTTGTTGGGAGGAACGGGAAAAGCAGAAGACGCGAAGCTGCCGGGCGCAGGAATTGGCCCGAAGCAGTGCCCAGAAAAAGCAGTGGCAGAAAAAGGGAGCTTACCGGAATCGTGAATCAAGTGGGAATCGAGTCGAAAGGCAGAGGCAGGTCAACAAGTAGAGCGGACCGGCAACAGCAACTCGATAAGTTGGCCAAGGGAACTTAGAACAAACCGAGCTCGCCCGCCATGTGCAAGCTGGCTTAGGCTAGGATTCGTAGAACGACTTGCCATCGAACTGCTGTGTTGTTCTTCGCACTTCCTCAGACATTTCCCGGCTCTCGATTCGAGAGCATTTGAGGGACTGAATCTCGTCCAGGTGTGAACAAAGTTTGTCCGCTATCCAGGTACCCATTTCAAATTTATCTGACACGTTGGGGCGATGACCAGATTTTAGGACGGGCTCGACTCGCCGTATTTTCACATGCTTTCGATGATCGAAATTGCGTCTCGGGGGAAACGCCTTTGCATACTTGACGACTAAGTCCCGCAAGGTCTGTTTCACTGCTTCGAAATGGGCAGACTTTAGGCTTTTGGAATCGAAATAAATGTCAACGGTCCCAACTTCCTTGCCCCGCCTAAGCAGGTCGAATAAGACAGCGGCAAGAGTGAAACACGCGCATGTGGACCAAGCATTGTCCCGTCTTGCCATTCCTAAAGGAATATCATCCGTGGCGTCTGTCTCTCCGGCCCGGAGGAGTGCCTGATCCAAAGTAGTCGTCGCTACAATCGCCGATCCATCCAGCGATTCGAGCATCGAACAAATTTGTTTTATAACGGGATTCCTGAACAGATCGAATCTGGCCGCTGTGCCGTGGCCCCATCTATGCTGCTCAACGGCCCAAGCGCCCATCACGATCTTCGTTTGCCCGGACAGGGCCGGAGAATAGGATTCGTCCAGAAAGAAGTAGTGCACGGCTATCACCAACGCGGTTTCTGTGCTTCGATGCACCGTCCAATGAAATTGCAGTACCCGATGAATTCCGCAAGATTCGCCGAGTCTTTGGGAATAGCTAAATCCTCCATAAAGACGCCGTCCTGAGTAAAGAAGTCGGCAACCAAAAGGTGCTCTTCCTCCGTCACGGAAAAATACAAGGTCGTGCCGGGCACTTTGTGTTTCTGAGGCAATGCCAAATCTTATGGCTATTTCGGCTGTACACTCATCCAAAAAGAAATAGTGCATTGGAGGTGTCACGCACGGTTTAGCCCGGTCGTCCCATCGTCCAACAATTCTCTGAATCCAGATAATCCACGTGCGTCCAGTCGATTTATCAACACAGCCGCCGTGGCCTTAGCTTCAGCGTCACCGCTCTTGAGGGCCGCTGCCAGAATGGTCTTAGCTTCCTTGTCCCATCCAAGAATCTCGTATATTTCTTTCACACCTTCAACCATCCCACTGAGACATTCGACGGTTAATTTGGGCTTGCTCTCGACGGTCTTGACCAAACGCTTTGCGACCAGGTGGTCAACCTCAACCCTTCCAGTTAGCTTCAAAACCGCTGCGAGGCGTTCAAGCGCCCACTCATCATCAAAAATATCGCCCGCAAACCACCAGCCAAAAGTCCAAAGCTCATGGACGCGCTTCTCATGGGCAGCTATAGCACTAGCAATTCGCTCCTCCCATATCGCTTTGAATCGTGAAACCAAGTCGGGCCCAAAATGTTTTTCGTTAGACAAGCTGAAACCGATTTGATGGAAGCCGTGTCCTACAATGTCTTCCCGCGCTGTGGCAAAGAATTCGGTTAAGAGAGGGTCTTTAATTCCGATGATTCCCCATCCGTACAGCAATAACAAATGGACAGCTAGGCTCTCTGAAGCGTCGTAGTGAGCGTTTCGTTTTCCTTTTTCTTTGGGAATGCGCCGAATCGCGGCCACATACTGATCCCGAAGCAAATCAAACATGACTGCACTCGGATTCCAAGAAAGGACATATCCCTCCCAAACCGCTTTGAGCAATTCGATGTGTTCAGGCTCGGCAGGAAATATCTTGGAAAGATTGGTCGTCACCCAGGTTTTGTCGAGTACGACCAAGTTTCCCAATCGCTGTCCATAAACTGAGCGGACACCAACTGATTTATCTATTTGCGGATCGAGATGGTCTTCAAGCACTTCCTGGACTTCCGGCATCTTCTCTAACCATGCCGGACCTGGTTTGTCTTCCTTTGGATCGGGAAGCAAATGTTTCCTTACCCAAAACGCATAGGCAAGGACGGCTTGCATCGCTTTTGGCCGTTCTGTATTCAAGGAAAGTTCAATTGCATCTGTGTCTCTTGCGAGATATTCGGTCTCGAACTTTTCAGAAGGCTCTGGGTCTTCAACCAGCTCTTCCAGGATGGCCCACAGTTCGCCACGAAGGTCGAAGGGAATCGGGTTGGTTTTTGATTCGATACCCATTATGAGAAGGCTGCTGATGGCTCTTAGTGTCCAGCCCCAGTCGGGATCGGTTTCTCTACGGTCTTTGGCTCGACCTTCAATATCGCGTGGTTGTTCTGACACCCACTGGCAAAGATAAAAAATATTCAACCAGGTGAACTTGATACCGTTTCTGAGAGCTTCCTCAAATCCCTGAATCACTCCGCGAACGTAAGTTGGATCAAG
Source organism: Candidatus Acidiferrum typicum (assembly GCA_002478115.1). Lineage (GTDB taxonomy): Bacteria > Acidobacteriota > Terriglobia > Acidiferrales > UBA7541 > Acidiferrum > Acidiferrum typicum. Next base: position 46,709 of record DLMH01000168.1, read on the forward strand.
GCTGATAAATAGATCGGCCATCGAATCAAACTTTTCAGGATCGCTGGCGACAAGGGAAGATAGCTCTCTGCTCAATCCTTCTGACGATGCTCCCATCCAATCGTTCGGAGGTTCCCAAGTCTTAAGAAATTCGATGATGTCGTCAATGTCAAGCGAAGCCAAATCGGTAGCAGCTTTCGGGCTTCTGTAGCCCCATGCCCCGCCCGTCCTATAGGTTCCGAACTCGGGATGGTCGGACTTTCCGAATTCAGCTATTAGTTTCTCTAGTTCCTCTTTTTGTGCGTCAGGTAAATCTTTGGAAATTAGAGTCAGATGATCTCGTTTCCATTGTTTTATGTATGAATCGATCTGATCTTCGGTAGGGTTTCCTCCATAAAATGTTTCGAATCTTTTCTTGATCTTTTCTTTGTTCGGGCCAGCCGCAACCCATCCCAGGATTTTCGATTGATTCTCCTTTGAGAGTCGATGAAAAGACTCTTGCAAAAGCAGTGCGTATTCATGCCAAAGGGAGGTCTTGTTAAAAAGACCTCTACACATCAATGTTTTTGTAAGTAGTTCCGGTGCTGCATCGGGGAAAGTTCGTAACAGGTGATGTGCAAGGCGAAGAAAGATTTGCAGTCGCCTCTTTCTAAACAATTTGACTAGTGTTGCAACTTTGGTTTGATCTGTGCGAAGAATTGCTTCGGCAGCATCTCGAACAGCCTCAACTAGTTTGCTTTTCGTATCGTGGTCAGAATTTTGACCGTGATCTTCTATGGCTGGTCGCCATGAATGTGAGATGTCATTCGCAGTAGGCTTCTCACCAGGAAGCCTAGAGAGACGAACGGCTTCCTCAAGGAGATCGCACAACATCGAAAGAGCCTGATCTCTCGCCTTTTCGACCAAAGGCGGGAGATTGTTTTTGATGATTTCTCCATATTCCCACGAATCAAACTTGGGTTTGGGGTCTTGGTGCCGGAATATTTTGCTGAATTCGTCTTCTTCTTTATCTGTCGCAATTGCCGTCTGTGGAGGAGGAACAAGGGCCAGCATAGAACGAGCTAGCTCAAGTGCTGGATCAATCTGATTACCTTTCGCAAGATTACCCAAGAGGTTTCCCATCTTCATCGGCATTACTGATCCAAAATCATTCAGAATCCATTCTTGCATCTTCGGAACGAGTTGCGCCGCGAGTTCAGGAGGCATGTGCAGCGCAGCTTCGACATAATCCATATGGACCCATGAGTTTGTTGTTTCGGGTATTTCGAGAATGACTTTCAGAACTTCGTTTGGTGCTAGTTCTGCCACTCGCGCTAGATATCTTGATTGAGGCCATGCCCAAGTCCGTCTTCCTCCAGTTGTGACATCAACCTCGGGTTCTGGCGGATGATCGAACAAGCCCGTCTTTGAAAGAGGTTCAATCCAAACAGGCGTTTTTAGCTGATTAAAGAAATCTCCCATCGCCACGAGATTGTTTGGACAGTGGTTTCGAATGAAATCAGTATCCTCTGAAGTCGGCGCATCTTTCTTCGCAATCTCATCCAATTGCTTGTGCCAAGCTGTATAGCGATCTTCAAATTTTTCCAAGACTCTATCGAGAGCATTTTGAATATCATTCCAGAACTGCTTGAACTCGGCGTCTAATGATCTGGGGCGTGAAAGTGCATCTCGATGGGCTCTGGCATGAAGTCCGTAGTCATTGTCCTGGCCCGCAAGACTTAGCCATGCTTTTGCTACCGGATCGTTGTCAGGTATTTCGAGCGCCGCAAGAATCGCTTTAATTTCGTCTTTGTGACCTTTTGGTTTTTCCGTAACGGTTTTCAATACGGCTCGAATGCTGCTATCGATCTCTCTAAGAAGATGTCCAACCAAATGTGTTGTTGATGCTAGAGGGTTTGCATCGCTCATCATCCAGCACGCATCACGATAGAAAGCAGCAGGACCAGGGCCGATAAGGCCCAAGAGACGATAAATACGCTCCTGTCGCGGATCGCCGAACGCGAATGTGCTAGGCGCAGTCACGATAACGATAATGCTACTATGTGGGTTAAGGCTGCAACATGCCACAGACAAGCGAAGAAAAGAAGGTCATTGAAACGCGAGCTTTAATTGCTGCGCGGAACGCGGGTGTGCCGATCCCAATAGGAGAGACTGCGAGCGAAGAGCCTGACTTTCATTTTGACGAAAGAAGATTGGGTATAGAAGTAAGTGAGCTAATGCTGCCAGCAAGCAGCAATTTTGGGATCGCGCCCGTGGCCGAAGCTGCCTTCAATCTTCAAGTTGCCCAAATGGCTGAGGAACAATACTACCGTTCTCCTGATGCCACGCCGGTCAAAGTCAGCCTATATTTTCCGGGTTCAAGAGGAGAGAAACGCGACAAGTTTGCGATGGCCAAAACTCTGGCTGAGTTCGTGAGAAAGAATGTTCCGACAGGCAAACGATTCGTCACCTTCTCGCCAAGAAGATCGCCAGAGCATTTTGGTTCAATTGTGATCAGTCTTGAGCCAGAGGAATGGTGGTGCGCCGAAGGGGCCAGCGTAACACTCTCTGATATCCCAACTGCATTATCGTCACGCATTGAATCGAAAAATCGGAATGTTGCCAAATACCGTGGCAATCTCGCTCCCAAAGCGGGAATTTGGCTTTTGCTTTACACAGTTACTTCTGTTTCGAGGAGCATGCCAATTCCGCACGGCATTGAAGGTTGGGTCTTCAAGTCAGAGTTCGACCGTATTTTTTGGTATGTGTGCCTGGGAGATCAGTTTGTAGAAATTCGCAAATCTGAAATTGCAGAGGCAGCCTCTCCATGCCTATAGACGACAATCCGATCAAGGCATTGCAGCATCAGTTCGAAATGGAGGACTTGTCCTCATCTCCGGTGACTGGAAAGGTCATTAAAATTGCGTCTGAATTGCCAATCATCCCGTCTCCACTCGCCAAAATCATCGCATGGCTTGGAAAATCGATGGCGGCAAATGCCACCGAACGCGATCATCTACTTATGGAAACCATTGCCGCCGAGGTTGTTAAACACGGTGAAGACCTCGAACGGACCCAGAAAGTTCTGACCGATCAAGCATCGCGGATGAGCGAAGAAGTCTTGGGGCCATTGTTGGTGGACGCTGCCAGAAAGGCAGAAAACGCGCGTGCCAAAGAACGCGTCAGGCGAATTGGTCTCATTTTGGCTAACGCTATGATTGAAACGGGTCCGGCGGACGCCGATGAAATTGAAGAGTTGATGCGTGTAGCGACCGAATTGAGCGATAGAGATGTTGAACTTTTGAGGGAGTTGGTGCGAATCGAGGGAGATGCAGTTCGTTCCCAAGGCCGAATTCCGCGATATGACGCTCACAATCGGTGGGAACAGGGATGGTGGGGAACCCGTGTTCTTCCCGAGTTGGACAGCGTCTTCAGCAAGCTTGAAAGCTATGGACTTGCGTCTCGCATCGCGCCGCCCAATAACCAGAACATTATGGCGGACTATCAGAACCGCTACGTCCTGCTACCGAAAGGAGCGCGGTTCGTCGATCTGATCAAGAGCCGTACCGGCGACCTTTAAAGCGTGGACAGGCAGAGAGTCCGAGAGCTAAAGAGACAAAAGAGAGGCCACCCATAAAGCGCGGCCTCTCTTTGTTTGGGATGGTCGGAGTTTATTTCGAGCGTTTGCGGTTTGATGCCCTAGGTGGTTGAGTCGTTCTCGGTGCAATTGCTCGCTGTTTGCTTGCTTTATTGAGTTTCGACAGTTCTGTTCGGACGCCGGCAACCATTTGTGATGTATCGACCTTGTACCGAGCCGCTGTGCGGGCGAGCTTCGAGTCTCTTTCAAGTGTTTGCTTCGGATTGTAGCCGGGGCAATACAAGTCGGAAACGAGAGCACAGACAACGAGAAAACGATAGATGTCTGCGATTTTCATGTTTTGTACGGCAGTCGCCGCAATCTTCTCGTAGTCCACGGTCTGAGCGCCCCATGAGGTTTTGCTCTTCTTCTCTTCCCATGCGTAGAGCTTGGAGAGACGGCGATGATTGTCGTGGCCCAAGCGCCGGAAGTAGTCGAGCGCTACCATCTCCAAGTCGGGCCGAGAGAGAGCCTCCGGCAGCTTCTTGCTGATGGCTTCGAGGACGCGTACCCGCGACAGTTTCTCGACGCGTTCAGCAAGTGCTTCCTTCTTTCGCTGTGCTTGCTCCTGCGGCGTCGGCTGGTAACGGGTCACGCGATTGTGAACGTCGCATTTTTCGGTCTGGCAAACGTAGAAGATGCTGCCAGCGCTCTTGCCGTCGATGAGAACGGCGGCTTTCGTGTTGGGGCATTCCCCTTTTGCTCTGGCCTTCCGGTATTGCCCTTCAAAGAGCACGTCTTTGGCATGGCCGTTTGTCTGCCATGCGGGACCCTGTGAAACGCGCAGAGGCTTCTCGCCTTTCTCCTCAAGCGGCTTCACCTGAATTTGCACGAGTGCTTCGACCTTGGCCCGGTAGCACTCGCGGTCTGTGCAAGTGGACTTCTGGCGGACTTCGGGAAAGAGAAGCGGGTTACTGCCCGTTCGTTTCGGGCAACGTGCGCACGCTCCCGCCCTTGGCAGAAGCGTTTCGTCCTGCGGGTCGAATGGTGCGTTGGTGAGGTCCAGATGGATTTCCCGCTCAATCCATGCGCGAAGCTCCCGGACCGTGGTCGCCTCGGCCTTCTTGTCTTTCAGGATGGCAGCGGCGTTCCGATATTGCGGAAAGCATTCCTGTAGAGCGCGGCGTTGGTCGTTAGGCTGCAACCTTGCGATTTCAAATGCATGAGCAACCGTCAGCTTGTCCTCGTAGAATGCTTGCTTCGCTTCGGGAATGAGTTGAATCAAGCGCAGTCTCCCGTTGACGTATGCGGGTGACCTGCCCACTCGGGAAGCAATGCTTTCCACGGCGTAGGTGTCAGGCTGGAGTTCAATTAGCGCGGCGTATCCCTGCGCCTCGTCGAGCGGATGCACGTCCACGCGCTGCACGTTCTCGATGACCTGTAGCTCTAATGCTTGAGCGTCGGTCAATTCGCGCACAGTCGCGGGGATGCTTTCGCGCTTTGCGAGTTTGGAGGCCCGGAAGCGGCGCGTCCCGGCCACAAGCTCATACGTGCCCGCTTCCCCTTCGGGAAGCGGACGCAAGAGAATCGGTTGGAGGACGCCGTGTTGTCTGATGTTGTCCGCGAGTTCCGCCAGCTTCACTTCATCAAAGAAGCGTCGCGGGTTGGTCTTGGATTCGCGGATTTTCGCTAAAGGAATGTCCTGAATAGATGAAACCACAGGGGGTACTGATTTCGTTCCACTTGCTACCATCGTTGCGTTCATTTCTTCTAGTCTCCTTTTTCTAAGAAATTTGTTGGGCCTAATATTCTTCGGGTAGCAAAAGCGTGGTCACAGAACGGTCCGATTCCGTGATAATCCACAACTTGTCGCCAGCGTGTGTGCGATAGGCGCTCAAGAGCCGGAACCCGTGCTCTAGGCTGTAGTCGTTTTCCTTGTGGTCCTCGTCGGACAAATCGCCCCACTCGCGGTTGACATGGCGTGTGAGGAACTCGCCCGGCTGTTGTCCTGCCTTCTTAAGCGCGGCCAAAGCGCCCGGTGTTGCGACGATCTGGCCGAGTTCAAAAGCAGGTTGTTTGCTGAGTTGTTGCATTGGAAAAACTCCTTTCGTTAGTTTTGTTTTTTGCTTCTTAGAGGCACCGCCAGAGTGGTGCATTAAAAGCAAATGCCCTTCCTGGCGGGGCGAGGCGCCTGGCCGTCCGCGCTGTCAAGGCCGCGTGGTTTTCGCGTTCATCGGAACGGAGTGAAGAGCCTTGACAGAAGAAGCGGGCGGTCCAGGCGCAGGTTTTCAGCAGGAAGGGCGGAATACTTTGTATCTATTGGGAGATTGTGGGACAGCTTGAAGGACCGGTGCCTAGGTGTAAGTTTTGGCCTGGTCTAAAGCGCGTGTAGGCATCAGGTCAGCAACCTTGTTACGAAGAAACCGTTGGAGGCAGGTCATACTTCAGGGAGGGAGTATTTTCGCTCACGTCGTTGGAAGGCCTCGGTTCCGCCTTCGAGAATCTTGCAAACGTCTTCTCTGATCCCGGTTCCTCCCGACGCTATCGTGTTTTCTAGTGCCCCTGATCGATATTTTATCTTAGGGTCGCGGGAACCATCGAAATTGGCCACAATAACTTCCTCAGCATCCGTGTTAACGACTAAGTTTGGATTATGAGTGATGATGATGATCTGCCGAGTTTTCTTTCTCTTTCGAAAGTATTCCACAAGGCTGGGATAGACCGACAAATTATCTAAATTGTCGTCCGGCTGGTCAATAATAAGGGGGCGGTTATCGTCTTGCTCCGCTTCCAAATACAATAGAAGGAGGACAATGCCTTTCTCACCGGGCGACAAGAATTGCAAATCTTTGCCGTCATATTTGATTGAATAACTCACAGAAAATGGATCGGTGTTGAAAAACCAGTCAGCGAACTCAAGCGACCGCTTTTCTTTTCTTAAGATTTCCTGAATCGAGCCGTATTCCGGTGCACTCAGGATCGTTTCCCAAAGTATCTTCACACTATCTGCCACTCGTGCTTGGGAAAATCCGTCTTGTTCGATCGATACAAAGAAGTCCCTGAGGGCGATCTCTAGAGAGTTTTCTTCTCTAAGCACCTTGCGACGATCTACTAAATCATAACCGTTGATTGCGTGCCCGGGGATATTGAAGGTTATCTTCGATACGAACTCTAGCCGTCTGGCAGTTTCGTTTGAGCTTAGGAGTGCATCCTGCAGAGGCTTGTAGAGAGCCTCCAACTGGCGCTGCTCCTCTTTCAAAAGATCAAAATGCTCTGTGTATTTCTGCAGCCTGGTTTTTTGGTCCTTATCGCGGCGAGGAATATAGAGGTCGTCGATTTCTTTGATCTCCTTTTGCAGCGAGGCGATGGCATCTTCAAGCGTTCGTTTGTCTTTCTGAAACTTGTCGTGCTCACGCTTGCTCGCCTCCGTTAGCTGCGACTTCTGGTCCAGTTGACGAATCGCCGATTCAAGTGAATTCAAGGAGGCCAGGTCCGGCTGTTCTGGCCGGCCTTCTTTTTTGACCCGGATTGCCTCGCCAATTTCTCTCCTTTTGGTTACCAGAAGGCCAGAAAGTTCAGGCGGTACTGCTAGTTTGAATCTATCCTTCTGGGTGCCAAGGCCGGCCGTATCGAGTAATGCGCTCATGTCCTCATTAAAATCAGCGAGATCGCTGCGCATTATTTCCAGCCTCGACTCAATTGTGTTGATGGCGGTTAATTGGGCGTTCAATGCGCTGACGTCATTCTGAAGCTGTTCTCTTGCTTTAATGAGTGCTTCCCGTTGCTTGACCTCATCCGCGATTTGTATCGGGGACTGCGGTATGTTCTTGAGCAAGGTCTCCAGCTCAGCGCGACGTAGGCTCTCGTCCCTGATCTTTTGGGCCTTTAAGGCGATTCGCGTCGATGCGCTCGAAATACTTTGGTTAAGAGATTGAATCGCTTTTTTTGCTTGGCTCTTCTTCAATTGTATTGGCTGAGTTGAGGCGTTCCTCAACTCACGAAATCCGGAGGCTCCCAGCCTTTCGCTTTTGTCTATGCGCTGAAATATCACATGCTCAATTTGTTCTTCAAGTTTTTCGGTATTTTCAGGTGCGCAGAGGCGCTCCACGAATTTTTGCGGAAGGTATTCCACCTTCTCATCTTCGAGACTGTGTTTTAGTCCAGCCGGAATTATCACTTCGCTAGAAGGACCTTGGTTCCACTTGATTGTGACTCGCGCACCTAGAATTGGTGTCGTGTTTACGAACGATTTTCTACTCGCCTTGGACAGGAACGAGTCAGATATGTCTTCGGTGCCTCTGAAGATTTTCGAACCGGCAGCAAAAGCAATTACTTCGCCAAGCGCGCTCTTTCCCGAACCGCGTCCACCGATGACCGCTACGAGATCGCGGTTAAGAGGAATCTCCTCGTCTGGAAACCAGCCTTGGCCAACGACTTTGACGCTTTTGATTATTTGATAGTCATTCTTGAGTTTAGGCGGCGTGTTGCCGACGAATACTCTCTCCCGCGGTTCGTACAGGACTTGCTTAAGGCCCTCAAAAGTGGGATCGGCTTTTATCCAGCAATATCTGTCTTGAGCAGGCTTGCAGATCTTTTCCAGATGGTGTGCATCGGAACCATGAAAACATGGTTTCAAGCTCTTAAACTCGTTGATGAATTGATCAGCGGAAAGGTCGCCTTCTCCTCGTGCCCACGCAATTGTTCCGGCATTCGCCGAGAAGATCGCATGTGCTCCTTTTAGGAGAATCTTTCGAGTTTGGTGGTCTTGTCCCTGCCATGGCATGTCCGATTCAGATAGGTTCTCAACGAGGAGCAGGTATTTGCCTCGGAAGATGCTGGCCTTTTCATCCAGGAGTTTCTTGAGCGCCCCCGCATCGACTGTGGCGGTTTTACAACCGACTTCGTAGTCGGAGCCCGTAAATGAGGACTCTTGAGCTTTTAGGGTGGCACCCAAACGTTCGAGGTTGGCCCGGTTTAATGGCCAATCAGCATGTTCACCATCCGGGCTGCTATCGTAAGTGAACCTGAGCTGACCTAGAAAGTGGTCATCGATATCCTGTGGTGATACTTCGTCCGAGAAAATCACGTGATAGTTCACGCGGCGGTCAGTTCCAGATCCTCTGACGAAAGTCCCAAGCCTAAGCTCGATATTGGGTAGAACCAGCTGGATGTTCGGCAATCTACCGCTCAGCCAAACTTCTCTAACTTTCTGATAGCCTTCAATTGAGAAATAATCCGTAATTCCGAGCACTGCGATGTCCGTTAACGTCCTGAGTTGGTTGAAGTATCGGTCCCAATCGGGCTGTCCGCCTTGTAATTTCGGGAATTGGTTGTTGAGGGCGGACATAGGGGAGTGAACATGGAGATCCCATTTCCGCCACTCCGAGCCGCTCGTCATGGCGGGAGCGGTGGCGGGTCGTAAGGAAACAGGTGTCATTGGACGTGATGGTTCCCGTGCTTAGGGGATTCTTTACCTACTCGACCTATTTCCTGAAGTATACATCTATCTAGGACGAGTTGAGTGATAGCAACGAAAGCGTTCACTTACGAGGACGGCCAGTCCGCTTAGGCTTGTAATGTTCGACCTCGCGGCGATCCAAGAGTAGCTTGCCTCCTATGCTCAAGGTGCGAAATCGTCCCTTCTTGATCAGGCGTCCGATCGCTTGAGGCGAAACACCCCGAATGCGAGCAGCTTCAGACTGCGACACCCATTTATTCGCAACCAAATCTTTTTTTGATAAAGTGGTTGAATTATTCAACCCTTTTCGTTTATGCTTTGACATGAGCTGGTCGCACTATCGTGCCTTGGACTGTGTGAGTCTGCTCCGAGAGCCTCAGACGTCGCAGCAACTTTAGGTTCTTGTTCTGACGGGACGCGTCGGTGCTATCAACACCGAACACGTCCCTGACCACCATCACCTCTCAGGGAGGCGACGATGGCTGCCACTGAAACTATCCGTATTGTACTTTATGCGCAAGCTGGGTCTGGCTTGTGTTTTCCTTGCATCTTCCAACCGTCCGATAGGTCTGAGCGTTCGCCGCCCAAAGTTGGTGATGCGGCATCTTGCGGTCGCAATCCCTGCCACGGCAGCCTTTCGTGCATCGGCTTTCGTGGACCCTGGATGGGCACGACCGCCTTAATTCTGCTCGCGATTTAGAAATTGTGACCGTTTCTGGGCGATGTTCCGACCACAAACGAGGTATTTCACCGCTTGTACGTGGCAACGGCACAGTATCTGACGCTCGGTGACCAGCCGCTTTCTCCGCGCGCCATGAGATGAAAGCGGCCGGCTCCCGCGCGATTGTTAAATTGCGGAGTGCGGATAACGAGCTGCAATGAACAGAGGAGATTGCAATGGAAAAAGCACATCTGTATGAAGCGCTGTATTTGGTGAACCACGGTATTGACGAAGCTGTTCGGGGAGTTCAACGCCTGAAGAAATCTCCCCACCTCTTTATGGAGGCCTACCACAAGTCCATGGCTGGTCTCGAACGGCGTCGTTCTAGGATCAACCTGCAATTCATGCTCGAAATGCGCAAGCTGGAAGAAGACGATGAGTCCCGCTTCGAGGAAGAATACAACGTCTGGCTGTCCGATGAACCCCTAACCAACGACGAAATCTGTCAATTAATGCGCGTCGTCGAACGCGAGCGCAAACTGGAAAGGAAACCGCCGTTGGTGCAGTTTCTCCCCCGGAGCAAGCGCCCGAAGAATGCGCCTAAAAAAACCGAAGGGGTCCACTCCAGCCACAAACTAACTGGTTCGCCGACACACGCTTCGGGCGTCGAGAGCAGAGTGCCGGAGGAGGCGCATGCCTAGGAAGAGAAAACTAAGGCCGTATGTGACGGGGACAGACCCCTAACTCCGATTGGGGCGAACACGGGGAGTGTCAACATTTTGGACGACAGCATGTCAGGTTGGGGGTTAGAGTCTTGGTGGTAGCTAAACTCGGTGACAGGAGGCAAAATCACCGTGATAATTGGAGACCGCTTGCGTGATATGCGCGAGCAGAAGAAGCTCTCGCAAGGTGACATTGAAAAGCGGACGGGCCTGTTTCGATGCTACATTTCGCGCGTCGAAAACGGCCACACCGTTCCGGCGATCGAAACGCTAGAAAAGCTGGCTCGTGCGCTGGAAGTTCCTCTTTACCAGCTTTTCTATGATGGTGAAGAGCCGCCCAAACTGCCCAATCTCCCCAGGCGGAAGTCGTCTGAAGACATCGCTTGGGGAAGTTCCGGCAAGAACGGGCGCTTTCTTAACAAGCTTCGTCGCTTGCTGGCTAAAACTGAGGAAGCGGATCGCAAGCTTCTTCTACACATGGCCCAGAAAATGGCCCGACCAAGGAATGGTCGAACCGCAAGCAACTAAAACCGGATTGCCGGGTTGGATGCAGATAGCCGTTAGAATTGGTCAGAAAGGACTCAAGCCACACCGAAGTGTGGCTGCAAAGGGTGACAAGATGGACTTGCGCTGCCCGAAGTGCAACAGTACCGATTTCAAGAAGGTCTCTTTGGCATACCAAGAGGGACTTTACGGCAGTGACGCCCGTACCCGCCTGAGTGCCGCTTTGGTCGGGGGTAACGGGCCGGACCTCATAGTTGGCCGCGCGACAACACGGGTATCCAATCAATCCGCCCTATCGAAGCAGCTGAGCCCTCCGGTAAAGTGGTCCTACCTGAAGGTTGGCTCTTGGTCTGTCTTGGCATTTCTCTGCGTCGGCTGGTTGGTCTTTTACGTCAACACCGTGACGACGAATTCCTCAACTGTGTCGTCTCCGCCATTGACGTTCTTCACTTTGATTTCCGCCGCTATCTTCGTTGTTCTGTTATTCCTGGTCTGGAAGCACAATCACTCCACATACCAGACGCGATTTGCTGAGTGGGACCGCACCTTTCTTTGCTCGCGTTGCGGCGCTGTTAGCGAACAACCCCTTGGCAAAGGCCGACCTGATTCAGTTTGACGAGTGGCCTCATGTGAATTGGCCGTTCGCGTTATCCACGAAGGCAGCCTTTTCGGGCCAGACAAGACTGATGTTCCGCTGAGGAAGCCAGTTGACCGAGTTCGGATGGGGCTTTCTAGGTAAGAGAATGGCCATGTTGGGCTTTCCGAATTTCTTCTCGACTTGAAAGGCGTAGTCCAAAAGCTGGCCGACGGCCATGCGTATGTGTTCCCTGCTGATCGAGCTCTTTGCCTCGATCAAATTTCGGCGCTTCATTTCGAAGCCATCGCACTGAAGGTTTCCATATTTTGTTGTGGCGAGATTGCGTCCACGACGTTTCAACCAGCGCTGATAGCCTATCAGCAGGCAAGCTTCATTTTTCCTTGCCTTCGTAACTTGCTTTTTTGAACGAACCAAATAGTCCAGTTGATGGTGTCTCGGAGAATCCACCAGTTGGGTTTCGCTGAGGCGATGTTCCTCAGATCTGACCAGGAGTGGCTTTGCTGAATCTCTCTCCCCCCTTCGTGGGAGTTGGCGCTCCATCCATTTGCAAACTCGCGCTTGAGCCTTATTAGTGTCGGGGTAAAGTCTCGTCAAAGAGGCGGTATGGTGAAGAATGTTAACGATGTGGATGTCAGCCGGCGCTTTGCTCGTGGCGACAAATGGTGAGAGTTGTCTCATGGCGCCGAAATGTTCGGGTGTCTTTACAAGCTTAGTCGTCCGTTTAGCTCCGCCCTTAACTACCCCGAAGCCGACAATTTCTGGCGCCCAATGGTGGCGTCTAGCAATTAGAATAACGTCTCCAGGCACGATCTCATGCACGAATCTATAGCCGATCTGGTGGTCGCCCGGCTTGTATCCCATGAAAGCCGCGTGTCCGCGGACTGATGCTCGCTTCCAACCGGGGACAGTCGGATTGTGGTTCTTGACGTTAGGGGATACCAACCAATACGATCTCATGTATTCGAAGCACCGCAACTTCTTTTGATATTCGCAAAATGACTTTTAGCGCTTACCAACCGTTCAGACATCGTCGGCTGAAACGACTACATCAAACGGAACGCCAATAGCGTCAAAGTGCTTTTCGCCGCAGCGAACCTTGTCGGCTTCGCTCGTGCGCAGTTTCAGGTAATCCCGAGTTCCTTTCGTTTCGCGCACCAGATACAAGGCGAGGCCATCTTGCTTGAGAATGGCCCAATCGGGATTGTATTTGCCGATGGGAGTGTCGACCAAAAACCAATGCGGTAGTTTTACAAAGAGCTTGATGTCGTCGCGCTCGTTCAGGCGTTTAGCGAATTCACGCTCTATCTCTGAATCGTACACCACATACTCGTAGACTGATTTTTCTACCTGAAGCGCCTTAAGGTAGTTGATTAGCTCTTCGTCCTTGAAAAGTAGCATTTCCCACTCGGCAACCGATCCTTCTCCGAGAATCCTCTCGTACTTGATCCCATCTACGAGAAGGCGGTGAAGCTCGTTCTTAAGAATGGTTGCTACTGCATCCATAAAACGCTGCGGATTATTGAAGAACTCGCCCAATTTTCCAGATTCCTTCAGGACACGAACAAGGGTTGACCGGGTAAGCTCGGTCTCGTTCTGTAGATAAGCTAGCAAATCCGGAACCGGCCCTCCGTATACCACCTTTTCCTCCGCCACACTGACTGCTTCTGCCGTGACGCCGCCTTTTTCCACGCCCAATCGTCCAGCCACGAGACGGATGCGCGGCTTCTCAATTCGTTCCATTTGCTTTAACGCATAGACGGCTCGTTGCACCAACACATCCGTCTCGAATTCAACCCTATAAGTAGTCTTCGGCTTGATTCGCTTCCAAAGTTCCGCAAACTCAGGGGTAAGCGTGACCTCTTTCCTCAGCCGGTTTGTTCCCTCGTCACGCGCTCTTCGAATGTGGCGTTCGATCTGGAAGGATGCCAACAGGTCAACGACGGCGGGGGCCAGGTCCTTCTGGCCTTCTGGCAACTCGACTTTGAAGTCTGGACGTTTGGGGTCAAAGGCTGGCTGAAGACGACCATCGCCGTCGAGCATTTTCTGCTCAATCAGCGCGGCCTGGATGATCCCCGCCGCCTCACGGCCAATGGGTTTCTCCTCGCCGTCCACCACGCGTGTCAGCTTCGCGATTGCAGCGAGTGAAATCTTGCCAAAGGTTACCCCGCAGTCTTCTTCGTACTCGTTCTGGAGTGCCTTTGCGAAATCCTCATAGCTCTCGTTTGCCATCACGTAGAGCTTGTTGATGGAGTCATCGAAGACGCGCAAGCCGTTTTGGTCTACGGGCAAGCGGAGGCCGCGTCCAATCTCCTGGCGCTTCTTGAGCGCACTCTTGGTCTCGTTCAGAGTGCAAATCTGAAAAACGTTCGGATTGTCCCACCCTTCCCGCAATGCTGAGTGGCTGAAAATGAAACGAAGCGGCTCGTCCGATGAGAGCAAGCGTTCCTTTTCCTTCATGATCAGGTTGTAGACATCGTCGTCGGCCTGCGTATCGCCGCTTGTGTCCTTCAGGATGCCCTTTCGGTCTTGGGCGAAATATCCGTTGTGCAGCTTCTCCACGGGTTCCTTGAGCCAAGGAATGTCCTTGAATCGCTGGTCTTTCGCCCAATTGGCTAACTCAGCCTCAAAAGCCTCGGCGAATTTGCCTTTCACTGCCTTCCCCTCGCCATCGTAATCGCGGTAGTTCGCGACGCGATCAATGAAAAACAGCGAAAGAACCTTGATGCCTCTCTCTCCTGCCGACTCGCGAACCTGCAACTCTTTCTCCAAGTGTCGTTTGATCGTGTCCTTGATTTGGGAACGCCACACATCCTCCCGCAGCCCCCCGACCTCCTCGCCAAGCCGCAGAGTGCGGCCACTGCTGAATCGAATGTACTCACGGCCCGGTTCGGCGTTAATTTCTGTCACCTCGAAACCGGTCCTGTAGTTTGCGCGCTCCTCCGACAATACAAATAGATCAGCGCCTTGCTTCACCGTAATCGATTTCTCCTTCGGTCCCTGTGGTGTCTGAACATGAATCCGTAGCTTAGCTTTGATGCCGTTCTTGTAATCGATTTTCTCGACGCGCACGAAGGCATCATTTGCCGCTCCCTCTGCCTTGGCACTTCCCACGATGATCTGCTTGACCAGCTTCAGCTCGAAGGCACGTATCGGATCGAGCCGGTAGACCAGGTTGTAGGGATTCACGTGAGTGGCCGAATATCGCAGCGTGCACAGAGGATTGAGCGCTTTGATAGCCTCCTGCGCCTTATCCGTTCTATCCACGCTCTGCGGTTCATCAATTATCACTATGGGCCGCGCCGCCTGCACGAACTCAATCGGCTGGCGTCCAGAGAGCTTGTCGCTCTCTTTGTAGATGACGTTGCTTTTTTGCTGCTCCTCAGTTCCGGTGAAGTTCTTTCGAAACGCATCAATGTTGATTACAAGAATCTGAACTGTGTTGCTGGTGGCAAACTCGCGCAGCCGGTTGACCTTCTTTGCGTCATAAACGAAATGTTCGAATGGCAGGTTGTTATATAGGGCACGGAAGTGTTCGGCGGTAATTTCGATGTTCTTCAGCACGCCTTCGCGGATAGCAACGCTCGGCACAACGATGATGAACTTCTGAAACCCGTAACGGAGAGACAGCTCGAAAATTGTTCGCAGGTAGACGTAGGTTTTTCCGGTGCCCGTTTCCATTTCTACTGAAAAGTGCGGGCACTGGCGCGAGACGTTCGCTGCGGTGTCAAAAAGCTCCCATCCTTCAAGTGGAACCTTCGGCTCGGCCACTTCGATTTCATTGTGGGCCTGAACGGTGCGGGTATTCGTGAGAAGTGAATCTTCGACCAAGAGCAGGCGATTGCCTACACCTAGTTCTGTTTGTTCCTGCCCCGCAAACAAGCCACCCAAGCCAGCGACGCTTATAACGGCGTACTCGGGCGCACCTTGTGGCTGGCCCTCAAAAAGATCAGCAACGGCCGCCACGGCGTTGATCTGGAACTGCTGGTCTGCGTCAAATTGAAGCTTCAAGTGCGTCTCGCCTCATACAGTTCTGAAACGTCTTGCGTCGCTCTTGGCTTCGCGTCTGTCTGTCGGCTCGAAAATGTGCGCCGCATTCGTTTTGAGCTGGTCATTCCCAGCGAATCCTTCGTCTAGGCACACGATACGTTCCGGTTTGCGTTCCGCGATAGCACGGATCAGTTCGAGGGTCAGTGTGCGGTCCAAACAGATCAGAAGCTGTCCCCCCGCCACGCTATGCACGGGCTTGCCGGCGAGTTCGAAGGTTTCAACTGGCGTCGCAAGCGGATAGCCACTCTTGAGAAGAACCTCGTAAAGGATGTCCTGGTCTGTTCGCCCGTCCCGAACGTGACTGACGTGTAGTTCAAGCTGCCGCCCCAGTGCTGACGCGTCGTGAGGCACATCTGCGTTCCAGGGTGCTAAGTTAGATTCGGCCAGTTTGAAAACTCTAAAGCCTCGATCCTGTTCTGGCGCATCGCCAAGTTTCAGCTTGCCTGCCTGCTCTTGGTTTAGGTTCTTTATGACTCGGCGGACGCGTTCCTTGGTTATCTCGGCGATAGTGGAGAAGTCCGTTCGCTCGGTCTTCTCGGGAAGCTGAATCAAGATGAATTGTCGCCTTCCATGATCTCTCGCGTTCATTTCAAGGACGGCTTGAGCCGTCGTTCCACTCCCGGCAAAGAAATCAAGCACAATCCCATCATCATTACATGAGAGCTCAATCATCCGCTGTATAAGGCGCGTTGGTTTCGGCGACTCGAAGACAATCGCACCGAAAAGCTCCTTTAGTTCAGTGGTTGCCTCTTGGGTGTGGCCGACGTCTTCATATCCCCAGATGGATCTGGGTACCACCTTGTCCATTTCAGACAAGAAAAGCTTCATTCGGGGGAATTTAGCCAACCCGTCAGCCCCCCAGTAGAGCTTATTTTCAGCGATGTATCGGTCGGTGACATCCCTGCCATACTTCCAAACAGCAGTGTCCTTCGGCCATACTTGCTCTCCTGTCGCAGGATTTGGTATCGGATAGTACAGATTTGGGCGCTCATCCTTCGATTTGTTACAAGTGTACGTCGCGGAGTTCCATGGGCCTCGGGGATCGTTATCAGGGTTCTTGTAATATTCTAGTTGTTCCTCAGTTCTTTCCAGCTTGAACGGCCTCCACACCTGCTTGTTGCGGGCATATACGAGAACATAATCGTGGTCGCTGCTGAACCATTGGGCGTCGTTGGCGGGAGATACCTTTTTTTGCCAAACGATAGAGGCGACAAAATTCTCCTCGCCGAATACTTCGTGACACAACTTCTTAAGGTTTTCCTCTTCCTGATTGTCGATGGTTATGAATATTACTCCGTCTTCTCGTAGTAGATTTCTTGCCAGATAAAGGCGTGGATACATCATGTTGAGCCACTTTGAATGAAATCGCCCATCAGCCTCTGTATTTGTTCCGAACTTCGCGCCTTCGGCGTCGACTTGGCCAGTGTATTTCAGATATGTCTGAAGGGACTCTGCAAAGTCATCCGGGTAAACGAAATCATTGCCAGTGTTGTAGGGCGGATCGATGTAAATCATCTTGATCTTGCCCAAGTAAGACTTCTGCAAGAGCTTCATCACTTCTAGGTTGTCGCCCTCGAGGACTAGGTTTCTCGTGGTATCGAAGTTGACGCTCTCTCCGACGCACGGGAGGAGAGTCCCGAGGGTCGGAGTCTGAATCGCCTTATAGGAGTCGGCCTTCCCCGGCCAGTTCATGCCATAGCGCTCTTTCCCGACATCCACCGCCTCGCCGAGGGCGAGCTTTAACCGATCAAAATCGAGTTTGTCACACTCGGTACGAATTTCCGGAAACAAGCGCAGCAATTCCTGACGCTTGTCCTCAGCAATATCATGGGAGCGCAGATCCAACTTCTGGGGCAGTTCTGTCATTCACACTCCTTCACTTAAACTGCTACGCGTTTTCGTTGCCATTGCCCATCTGCCGTTCAAATGATTGTCGGACCAGTCCGATGACGTACGGCAATTCCTCGACGGAATCGAGACGAACCTCCACGTCGCCATTCCCCCAACGACCGAGGCCTGTAACATCTCTGCAGATGCCCTTAGGGTCGGTAATTTCAGCAAACGCCATGTTGAGCACAAGAAGAAGGCGCTTTGCTTGCGGAACAACGTCAACGAAATTTGTCTCTGCTTTATAGGCTACATAAAGCTTCAGATATTCTTCCGTCACGCATGGATCAAGCGCTAAGACCTGTTTGCGAAATTCCATGAAGAGTTCGTGCATCGGGCCGGTGGCCAGATGGGGATGGTCGCTGATAGCATAAACCGCCGCAACCCCCGCTGGCTTGTACGCATCCAGGATCGACGCCTCAACTAATGGGACTGGCCAGACACTTGTTGCTTGGCCCGCCAGGCGTTCACTTCGTTGGCGGATATCCTCTTCGGCCCAGTGTTCGAGTTTGCCGAGACCTTGATTCAAGCGAAGCGGACTCTCTGCGAAGCCGCCCTTCATATCACGCTTATCAGCAAAACTACGGTCGCTGTACTCGGAGTTGTAGCCGGTCAGCGTCAAATTCCCCAAGGTGTGCAAGTAAGTTTGCCAGACACGTTTCCAGTCGGGTCCAAGTTCAATCTGCCACTGAGCGGGAAGTTTTTCATTTTGCGGCATGATGTGTTCGATGGTGTATTCGTCAACGGAAACTCGCTCTTTCCGATCATGATTTTCGAGTCGGCGAAGCCAGTAACTGCGGCTGCGAAAATTGTAGAGATCCTTGAGCTGGAGGTCCCGCCTGAATTCATCGTCCGCTGGAAATCGTCGGTAGGATGGCAACAAGAGAAAAGTGGCCTGAATGCTCTCTAAATATCGGTCCTTCTTCAGGGAGCGCGTAAAGGTTGCGAAGGTCTTGTTCATTGAGTTCGTGGGGATGCCACAAACCGCACGACGAAATACATAACTCTCCACGAGTCTTGCGGCGTGTAATAATTCGCTCTTTGTCAAAACCTGGCCTACATAGTCGTGATAAAGCTCCAAGAGAAATGGAAACGCAACATCAACCTTGAGTTCGCGGATGTCGTGGAATGCGGTCTTGAGTTCTGAGTCCTGCTCAGAGCCAAGAGCCATCACACAGTAGTAACCGGCAAATGTGCGAATGTCTGCTACAAGAGCTTCCACGCCCGTTACCTTCGGCGAGCGGGCGTATTGTTTGAATGCTTCATACACCTCGCGCACGTTAGGAATGTCGCCGGTTTTAACCGTCAAGTAGTGGCGCATGAAGCTGTCGAAATGGGTGGCGTACCCCTCCTGTCCAAACTCAACCTCCATCGGTCGCCAGAATTGTTCGTAGAGCTTTGTTTGTAATTGGGGCTCGAGTCCCATCAAAATGAAATTCCGGATTAGATCAGCCTGGCTCAATTCGCGGCCTGTCGAGTTGAGGCTTTCAAAGATGAGCTGGGGGTTGTCTTGGTCGCGGTTTAGCGAAATGTCAACAATTACGAGCTTGGCCAGACCTTTGCAAAGCGGAACCAAGTCGCTTTTTAATGCGGTCACCCATTCCTGAAACAGGGCGAAGTTTCCCTCAACGCGCAGCGAATGATCGTGGGGCTTAGGCTGCTGGTCGAGAAGGGCTTTCAGGGATGTCTTATCGGTTTGGGAGAGCAGCAATTTGTAACGCCTCTCTCCGTCTTCCAGCGGGTTAAGCAGGTAATAATTGCGCAGCTTCTTGGAAGAGAAACCGTCGAGCGGTTCCTCAGCGCCCAGCGCTCGCGCGAGTGCTTCGATCAGCAAAGTTACGGTGGTCAACCGTTGCTGTCCGTCTATGACAAGTAGGGGCGATTGGCTCGAAACTTGGTACAAGCCCTTTTCGACATAGACGATAGAGCCGACAAAGTGAGCAGAGATCTTCTCGTTGTTGCCAGTCCGCACGATGTCATTCCACAACTGGAGGCATTCACGTTCTGTCCAACTGTACGTGCGCTGGTAAATCGGGATTACGAACTGCGGCGACTTCTTGAGAAACTCAAGGAACTTTGCCTCAGTGGCCTTCATGTGCGATTTCCCTCACTACTTAAGTCACATGCCAGCGTAATGCAAATAACCGTTCTTCGTTAATCTGCTGCTCAAGCCGACGGCTGACTTCGTCGAGCAAAGAATCTTTCTGTCGATCGATGTCACAGCTGGCCTCATCATACGCGCGCCAGGCCTCCTCGCGCTTCGTTTCGAGTGTTCTCGCAGTGCGTTGCCTTTCCAGTTTCTCCGGTAGCGTCGGCGCGAGACGAGCGGCCTTCTTGGCCTCTTTAAACCCCTCATCCAGCTCGTCTAATTCTGCTTTCAAAGAACTGCGGCGGTCTTCAGCCCACCGGTCGAGTTTCTCTATCTCAGTCTCAAACCAGCGTCCATTGCGACTCGTCGTCTCGTCCAACAGAGTTTGCCGACGTTGAGCCTGGGCAGAATCTAAGGTCGAAGCAAACGTCGCAGGAACGGGGCAACCTGAACCCACAATAGCTGGGAGATCGAACAGCCGACGACATTGTACGTCGTCTAGAGAAGTACCATCCTCGGAGAAACCAGAGAACACAATTACGTCTTCCGTTTCCAAAGCCGAGACGGTCATGCGCGAACAGGACAGCCACCCCTTCTTGCCAACCAAAGGCTCCAAGACTGCGATCTTCTTTCCGCTTCCGCTGTACTGGAATTGGACTTCGGCGGGAGGTGGGGCGAGGGCCTTGCCTCTATCTAACACTCGTTGGGCAAGGGGGTGGCCGACGCGATACGTGTTTGCATCCTCAACGACCTTCCCCATGCGGTACGGACCTGGGTGGATTTTCTCGCCCGGAAACGGGTTGGAGTGCAGCATGAAACTGTATCCATGCTCGTCGAACCGGGCAAATTGAGCAAGGAGGTGTCGGGTCAGATTCCAAAGCTGCTCATTGAAGCGATCCAAAATATTGCGGCTATCTACGCGAACTTTCTCTACGACTTCCTGGTCGAAATTGTCAAGTAGCTTTTCGCGGGCATCGCGTTGGCCTGCCGCTATATCGGTCTCCAGTTCATGCTGAAGCTGGTCGAATTCGAATTGTATCTGTTCCGGAGTGCGGCACTTCTGGTAAATTGCGGCGATGCGTTTTTCGAAATCCACTCCTGATTCAATTGCCCCGAGAACCTCATCGCTTGCACCAAACACTCCACTGAAAAGCTTGAATTTCTCAGCAAGTAAATCGTAGACCCGCTTATCTGCGGCATTCTTCTTATTGAGAAAGTTCACGACAACTACATCAAACTTCTGCCCATACCTGTGGCAGCGACCGATTCGCTGTTCGATGCGTTGAGGATTCCAGGGCATGTCGTAGTTGACGACCAAATTGCAGAATTGAAGGTTGATTCCTTCTGCGGCAGCTTCTGTAGCGATCAAGATCGGTGCGTTATCACGGAAGTTTTCCACAAGGGCAGCGCGCATGTCAGCACTCGGAGAACCCGTAATTCGGTCTGTTCCGGCGTGCTGCTTGAGCCATTGCTGGTAGATTGCCTTTGATGTGGGGTCGTTATTCGTTCCATTGAAGAGCATGACCTTCCCGGCAAACTCGGTTTGCGACAACAAACCGAAGAGGTATTCCTGGGTGCGGCGGGACTCAGTAAAAACCACCGCCTTTTGCTGAAGGGTAGCGGCACCCTGTTCTTGCTGAGCCTTGGCCGCGATTTCAAAACCACGTCGAAGAGCCGTGAGAAGGACTTCGCCTTTTGAGTTCCTGACAATCGACTTGGCCAGAGCATGAAACTCTCGAAGTCGGCCCATTTCTTGCCGCAACTCGGCCAGTTGTTCCGGCGCAAGGCGATTGGTCTCCTCTTGCGGAGATTCGCCCTTCTCCGAATCCCATTCGTCACTTAACTCGTCGATGTTCTCCCAATCTGTTGATAATTCATCTGGAGGAGTGTCAATAGCGGTCGCTGCTGCTTCGGCAGCCTCAAGCTTTCGGGCGAGGCCGTCGAGCGTTCCTGAGATAGCGTAAGTGGATGACGCCAACAGCTTGCGAAGGATCAGCGTCATTAGTTGCCGCTGGCTTGCAGGGAGAGCATACAGAGTCGGTTTCTGGAGGTAATCCGAAACCAAGTCGTACAGTCGTTGCTCTTCTTCAGTAGGAACGAACTCCTGCACGAGCGCATGCCGATTCGTATATTTCACATACTCCAAGACTTGGCGGCGCAGTGTGCGCTTGCAGATGGGCTTTAGTCGTTCTTTTAGTTCCGCAAAATCACCGTCGCTTCCCAAGCGAGCGAACCGAGCACGATAGCTCGCCAAATCACCGAAGGCGTGGTCATCAATGATGCTGACTAAGCCGTAGAGTTCCAAGAGTGTGTTCTGAAGAGGCGTGGCAGTGAGGAGAACCTTCGGGAATGGAGCTACAGCTTCCTTAATGGCGAGCGCAATTTTGCTGGAAGTCTTGTAAACGTTGCGTAGCCGATGGGCTTCATCGATTACCACCAAATTCCATGGCGTCTGCTGAAGGAATGGCTCCTTCGAACGGGCGAACTGGTACGAGCAGATGATGACAGTATCCTGCTCAAACGGATTGAGCTTGCCGGACCGGATTGCCTCGTTAAAAGTCTTCGTCTCTAGAATGGTGGATGGCAGATAGAACTTGTCGGCAAGCTCCTGACCCCATTGTTTTCTCAGATTGGCAGGCACAACTACCAGTAGATGGCGTTTCCGCTCAGCCCAATTCTGAGCGAGCAACAGGCCGGCTTCGATAGTTTTCCCAAGGCCAACTTCGTCCGCCAGGATCGCTCCTTTTGAGAACGGGCTTCGAAAAGCGAAGAGGGCAGCCTCCACCTGATGAGGATTCAAATCCACTTGGGCGTCAGCAAGTACGGACGCAAGTTTTTCGACGCTATCGGAGGCGCAGCGTTTGGTGAGTTCGTACGCAAAATACTTCGCGTGGTAGTCGGTCAGTTGCACAGTGTTGGCAAGTTTTTAATTATCTATCATTTGCGGGCGATTGTCGCGAGCGGTTGAACTGTTTTGCCTATCCGAAAGCAGAACATCGATTCCCATTGCGCCCGCGTTTTGTTAAGGCAGCAGCTTCTTGGCATATTCTAGCCACTTTTTCCCTCCCTCATTGTTCTTCTGATATTGCCTTTAGTGCTGTTGTCTCGAAATGATGTTCCTGTTAGAGTGCCCCTGTTGAAGGAGGGATTTATGGGGACTCTCAAGCCGGGCGAGGCAGCACCGGATTCTGGTGAACTTGTCGAAGTTGGGCCTCGGGGCGGTAAAGTGCCCGATGGTCGCCGTACGGTGATCGAACGAGGCGAAACAATCCCGCCAACTTCGGAAAAGGGCAACCAGTTCAAGTACAAGCGCGGGTCGAAGACCACCCACCCTAAAAAATAGCACCGGTGCCGCACCATGGGCCATTGGTGCCACCTCTGAGGCAGGAACGCTTTGACAGCACGGTCCAATCGAAAGAAGCCGGCCTCCAAGACCATTTCCGCTGCGGGAATTACTGGACAACAAGGAATCAACGCAATCGAGCGTATTGTCCTTGAGTCTGGCTCTCGATGGACTCCGAGCGGCCCGAATGAGATTGGCATCGACGGCTACATCGAGCTCTTCGACCCGAGTTCGCGTCGTCCGCTCGGACTGACTCTGGCGGTTCAGAGCAAAGTCGTCTCCGCGATTGCAAATGACAAGGCTGCAACGTTCGACTACTGGTGCGCACCTGGTGACATCTCTTACTGGCTGGAAGGAAATATCCCGGTAGTTCTGATCGTTTCGAGTGGAGACGCAAAAGAAGTCTATTGGGCTTCTGTCAGAGATCAATTCAAGGATTGGAAACCGGCCGACTCGACGCGAGTTACTTTCGTCAGAGCTGAACAAAAGCTCGACCGACGGACATTTTCGAGGCTCGCGACAATCGCATCGCCGAAGCCTGGCTTGTATCTCGCGCCCACGCGGAAGCCCGAGACCCTTCACACGAATTTGCTGCCGCTGGAGCTGTGCCCTCCCAGTATCTCAGTTGCACAATCCGAGTGCAGGAACGTTCATGAAGTCTGGACTTCGCTTCGCACAGCTGGGGGTGAAATCGACGCTGGATGGATGCTCTGGGAAAAGAAAATCTTGAGCTTCCATGACCTAAGCAAACCCCAATGGGCCAACATCTGTGACCGAGGCACGCTTGAGGAGTTCTCAGCCGTCGAATGGTCCGAATCGGACGATCTGCAGCGTCAACGTATTTTCGTTCAACTGCTGAACCAAACTTTGAGAGCACAGCTCTACCCGGAGGTTCGCTACTGGCCACAGGAAGACTGCTACGCAATTCAGGGCCGACCCCACAAACAGTCCTACCCCTCCATACAGCGCTCGAGCAAAGTAACTGTGGTCTCGCAACGGACATCCACGAGCAAGGACGGCCGCAAATTCGACAGATTTCGGCACCTCGCATTTCGTGGTCAGTTCCGCAGATTCGACGACAACTGGTTCCTTGAAATCACGCCGACCTACAGGTTTACGAGCGACGGCTTCACATTGGACCGCTTCCACGAAGAAAATCTGAAGGGCATCAAGCGTATTGAAGGCAATCGAGCCGTACTCAGCAGCGTGCTCTTTTGGGCCAACTACCTGCAACCTCGCACCGGTCTTTTCGATCGCGACCCGCTTCCTCTTCAGTTTGGAAAACTTCTGACATTCCGTTGCGACATCGGCATCTCCGATCCGGACTGGCTCGCTGCCGACCCCGGTCGGCCCGAAGACCCGGGACTCTTCAGTGACGAATTCTTTCCTGCTGACACTGACGACGGAGATGAATTGTGAATTTGAGCTCTTTCTCCGAGCCGGACCTCGAATTCGGAAACGGCGGTACACACGTCGATATCCGTTACGGAATGATTCGGCACGGACCTCTCGACTTGGGCGATTCCACTGCCCCGACTTCTTTGAAAGTGGGAATCGTCGGTACCGATGAAACCATAGCTGCCATGCGGGCATGGCTTGACAAATGCCGGACGGGAGTCGCGGCAAAACAGAGTAAGCTTGCTAATCTCTTTCCTCCCTTTCCCGGATTTTCGACCGACTCGTGTTTTCACTCTTCGCTCGTCTTTCACGACCGATGGTGCGCTCCGATTCGACAGAGAGAATTGGAAGCTGCCGTTGCTCATACGCACGGAAATGAAATCGTTCGTGACGCCGCTGCACTTTTCATTGCCCATGCAGAATCACTAATGGAGCAGGGCGGGCCGATGGTTCTAATCTGCGCGCCGCCCAAAGAGCTTCTGGCGGCAGTCGATGAACCTCCCAGCAGAAGGCCAGATCCGTCGGAGCAGGAACTGGACGAAGGTTCCGATTCACCGCACGGCGCTCAACGCCTCTTGATTCCGTTTCACGACGTTCTCAAGGCGGAGGGTCTGCGTCTCGGAATTCCCATCCAGATGGTAAGGCCATACACGTATACGGGCGAGCGGGCACGACAAAAGACGAAAGGAGTCCAGCGTTCCAGCGCTCCCATGCAGGACGAGGCGACACGGGCATGGAATCTGCACGCGGCTCTCTATTACAAGGCTGGAGGAGTTCCCTGGCGCTTGCTCAGAAATCCGACTGATCTGGCAACGTGTTTCGTCGGCATCAGCTTCTACAAATCACTCGATGGTGATCGCCTTCTCACGAGCGTGGCGCAGGTTTTCAATGAACGCGGAGAAGGCGTGATAGTGAAAGGAGCTCAAGCTCAGCTGAGCAAAGATGACAGACAGCCACATCTGGCCGACCAGGATGCTCAAGCTCTGCTGATGAACGCCGTCGGCGTCTATCGAAAAGAGCACCGCACGATGCCGGCTCGAATAGTCGTTCATAAGACCTCCAAAATGACCGAAGGTGAAATCCGCGGCTTTCGAGCAGCGTCCGAAGAAAGTAAGATCGATGTCGTTGAACTTTTGAGTCTGCGGCGTTCATTCACCAGACTCTTTCGCGCGGGCACCTATCCCCCGCTGCGAGGAACTTTTCTCAACCTTCAGCCCGATTCGGGAATCCTATACCTGCGAGGGAGCGTCCAATTCTTCCAGGCATATCCGGGAATGTATGTTCCACGTCCCCTCGAACTCACCGTCGCGAGTTCGGAAACTCCTCTGGAGCAACTTGCCAGAGAGCTTTTGTCACTGTCCAAACTCAATTGGAACAACACTCAGTTTGATGGAGGCGAACCGATCACAGTACGAGCAGCGCGACGCGTCGGGGACATTCTCAAATGTGTTGGCGAGGGCCAACGCATTCAACCAAGTTTCCGCTTCTATATGTAATGCACGGCTAGGAAGACGTACGGGAGGGCCACTCCGGTGCTTTCCCAACCCACAACCCAACCCACAAATTGTGATGTCTTGTACGACTTACGCGGTGTTTGGCAGTCCCCGCGGTCTTGTATGTTGTTGTAAAACCAAACCACGCTACCCTGATAAGGGCGAGGTCGGTGGTTCAAGTCCACCCAGGCCCACCAGTTTTTCCTACTTACTCCCCCGGGCGAGAATGCAAAATAGCCGTGCGATGATTTGCCATCGCTACCAAGTAGCTTCCTGCCTGAATATCTCCTACGATACGAGGCTGTAGTCCAAGGACAAAACGATGGAAGACCCTGTGTCGAAGAAAGACACCTTATTAATTGTGAGCCGCGCAGCGACGTTATATCTGCTCTGTTGGGCGCTGAGCGATCTAACGTACTTGCCGGGAGGCGCAATTATGCTTTCCCGTCACGGAAGTGACAGCCTGTGGGTATACGAATTAACGAATCTGGTATTTAGACTGGCACGCATCGCCGCCTTATTTGCCGCCGCTGCGTGGTTTTACAAATGTGGACCGCGAGTTGCAGCATATTTTCTCTCAGAGGGAAAGCAAGCTGGTTCCACTGATGGCCCGAGAGCTTGAAAGGCGCGTGGCGTGAGTAGCATGCGATCCGGAGATTCCCCCCGTTCCCGAGTAGTTCACTGAATATATAGGGTGTCACTTGCAATGGAATGAGGTAAGATTGTCTTACCATGGAAACGAAGGTTTCAACGAAAGGACAGGTTGTTCTTCCCATTCAGATCCGGCGCAAATTGGGCCTGCGGACGGGAGACCCGCTGGATACAAAAGTGGAGGGCGGGCGCATTGTGTTGACACCGCGCCGGACACGCTCGGGGAAAGTGAGCATTGTCGTTGACCCGATTACCGGTCTCCCGGCGCTGAGTGCTGGTCCAAATGCTCCAGTGCTGAGCAGCAAACAGGTCCGCGAGATCATGGCCGAATTCCCATGACATATCTCCTCGACGTGAATGCTCTGGTCGCGTTGGGATTCCTGCAGCATGAATTCCACGGGCGAGTCGCGGGTTGGGTGCACACTCTGGCGGCGAGGGGAGTTCCGGAACTGGCGACTTGCTCAATTACGGAACTGGGGTTCGTCCGGGTGCTCGCGCAAGCACCGCAGTACGGGTTCACCGTCGCGCATGCACGCAGCCTGCTGCTTCGCCTTAAGACAGGCAATGCCCTGAAGTTCACCTTCATCCCCGACGATCATGATATCTCGCACATTCCAGCTTGGGTCAAAACCGCGAAGCAGACTACCGATGGCCATCTCGCACAATTGGCCAAGGCAAAGGGAGCGGTTCTTGCGACGTTGGACGGAAAAATACCGGGTGCGTACTTAATTCCTGCTCAAAAATTGAAGCCATCGCCTTAGCTAAGCTCTCTGAGAAATGCACGGAGCCGCGGGACCTGGGGACCGCGCTAGAGATCACTTAACTCTTGTAATTCCAATTATTTAGATGAGCCTTCGAGATTCGCAACTTTGCCCCGTATTGGCCTCATCTAATGCATAAGAGTGGTTCGCGTGTACCAGGAGTGACCCGGGAAACTCCTCGCTGGCTTCCGGGTTTAGTCCCAAGGGGCTCTGCTGCGATTTCGGTCTGCCAGCGGATGCGGGATCGCACGAGAAACTTGGCAAGAGAGTCCGTCAGTGGGATCACCCGCCTGATCCCGCCTGCGCTAGACCAGGCAGCGCCGGCTTGGTCCAAATAAACGTCATGCTGTGGCATGCAAAAGGAGAAGAAAGACCGATGAAGTACCGGATCGCATGGTTCCTTGCAGTTGCAGCGTTTTTATTGGCAGCCGTTTCCACGAAGGCTCAAGGGCGATTTGAAGTCACTCCATTTGTCGGCTATGAGACTTCCGGCACCTATCCCATCGACGTGCTTTCGGGCACGGGCGGATCGTTGGCGCTTGTGGATAACTTGCGTGTCAACGATGCCGTATCCTACGGCTCTTTCCTGGGATACAACCTCAGCGAAAATTTCCAACTCGAATTCATGTGGGACCGCAACAACACCTCCTACAGTGCCCGCGACATCACCACGCAGCAGTATTACAAGGCTTACGATTCCGACATTGATCAGTTCCAGTTTGGCGGACTCTATATGTTTCTCGGGAGCGAGCATAAATTGCGCCCCTACGTTGCCGCCAGCCTGGGATTCACCCGTGATTCCAACGGCAGTGTGACCGCCAGTGGGAGCACCCCGGTGGGCACAACCCCGAATCGCACGGCGTTTGCCTACAGCATCGGCGGCGGCGTGAAGTATTACCTCAGCCGCCATGTGGGCTTGCGCGGTGATATGCGCTTCCTGCCGACGTACGGCAGCTCGTCCAACGGAGAGTATTGCGATCCGTTCTTCGGCTGCTATAACGCGAGGGTCCGGAATTATCTGGATCGCGGCAATTTCGTCGGCGGCCTCATTTTCCGGTTCTGATGAACAATCTCATGGCTAATAAGAAGGGCCACGGGAGACTGTGGCCCTTTCTCATTCCTGCCAATCGCAAGAAAATCGCGCCGCGCTGATGAATTTACGGTTTCCATGGGCTCCTCAGTGACTTGAGCAATTTACGGATTTGCCTCGTCTTCGTCAAGCACTCTCTCAACACCGTTGTGGCTCGGGCCCAAGGATAGCGTCAGAAATGTGCGCGAACCATTTGGCTACGGCCGCGGCCTGCAGTATTATTCCCCCTTGGCATAACCATGAACACGTTTACAGGCGCAATCGGCACTGGCGGGAAATGGCTGCTGGATCGCATTGTCGGTGCGCTCGCGGCTACCGGCATCAACCCAAACTTGCTCACCTTTTTAGGCCTTGTCGTCAACTTCGGTGCGGCGGCAAGTTTTGCGGTCGGCAATTTCCGGGCCGGCGCGATTATCATTTTCATCGCGGGCTTCCTGGACATGCTGGATGGGCAGGTGGCGCGGCGGCAAAATCGCGTCACGGCGTTTGGCGCCTTCTACGATTCCACGCTGGACCGCTACGCGGACATGGCCCTCTATATGGGACTGCTCGTGTATTACAGCGTGAGCGGCCGCACACCGTATGTCGTGCTGGCCGCGGTGGCGACAGCGGGTTCCGTGATGGTGAGCTACTCCCGCGCGCGCGCCGAATCGCTCATTCCTTTGTGTAAGGTGGGCTTCATGGAGCGTCCCGAGCGGATGGTGCTCCTGATTATTGGAGGAGTCTTCAATCGCATGGGGCCGGTGCTGTGGGTGATTGCCGTGGTTTCGACGATCACCGTCATCCATCGCATTGTTTACACCTGGCAGGAAACCAGAGCGGGGCGCATCCTGCCCGGCGTCAAACTCAGCCTTTGAGCTTCGCCTAACTTTTTTCTGTGTTGCATGGCGGCGGCTCACTGCGCCTTTAGCCAGGCTTCCACCGGGCCGGCAATTTCCCGCCGGATGCGCTGCTGCAAGGCGGGCAAATCTTCCTTTTTCAAACCAGCGGTTTCAATCGTTTCGTGGAGATGCACGGTGATGGTCGTTGGCCGCAGGATCCAGTCGCCGGTGCGGAAATGGTGGAATGAACCGACCAGGCTCACGGGCACGATGGGGACGCCGAGTTGTTGCGCGAGGCGAAACCCGCCCTGTTCAAAGTCACCCAAATGGCCGTCGCGCGTGCGGCTCGCTTCCGGAAAAATAATCAGGCTGACGCCGGAGTGGATGGCCTCCCGCGTCAGGCGCCACAACCTCTTGAGCTCCTTGGGACCGCGAACGTCCGCCACGGGCACGTTGCCGAAGCACTTCATCAGCCAGCCGTAAATCGGAATGCGGAAGTGAGACTCCAGCTCCCAACCGCGCACGAGCTGGGGAATCGCGCAATACAGGATGAACGGGTCCAGCAGATTGACGTGGTTCACCATGAAGAAACAAGTGCGTTGCGCGTCGAAGCCCGGGGAAGTTTCCACCTTTACCTTGGCGCCCGAAAAGAAGGCGATGCGCCGGCAAAGACCCCGCTGCAGCCAATCGTGCTTCCGTGGATCCAGAAACGCCGCAAGTCCGATCAACACCGGCACGGTAATCAGAAAATGCAGCCAGCTCAATCCCCAAAGAAAAACGCTGCGTACCACCTCCCAGGTTCTCTTCATACGTAGACGTCCATCGCACCCGGCAGAATGTCCAGCGTTTTGCAATCCAGCGTGACGAGCTCCCCGTCAATCATCACGTCCACCGGCGCGTCCAAAGCGAATTCCACGTGCTTCACCGCGCGCCGCTCCGCCAGCGGGTGCTCGATGTGCGTCCCGTCGTACAGCCGCGGCAGCATTTTCAGAAGGCCGAGGCGGCCGATGGGTCCCCAGCGCACGTATTCGATCAAACCATCGGTTGGATCGGCGTGCGGCGCAATCATCATGGTGCCGCCGGTGTACTTGCTATTGTTGAAGGTCAGGAAGAGACAGCGCCGCTCGTCCCAACTTTCATCGGCATCGGAACGCATGCGGAATGCACGCCGCTTGAGCTGCACCACGCGCACGAACACGCCGAGGAGATATCCCAAGTGCCCAAACGGCTTGAATATGCGGTTGGTCAGCGCGCCGACGTCCGCGGTAAATCCCACGCTCAATAAATTGAAGGAATAAATAGTTCCTGTCGCGTGGCGCAGGCGCAGCAAATCCACGCGGCGCTTGCGGCCCGTGAGCAGCGCCTCGACGGAGCTTTTTGCGCCATCCTTTGTGAAGTCGCGCAGAAACGAGTTGCCGGTACCCAGCGGCAGGAATCCCAGTTCAATGCGCTCGGCAAGCGTTTCGCGCCCGAAAATTCCATTGAGGATCTCGTGCGCGGTGCCGTCACCGCCGACGGCGAGAAAGCGGCGATAGCCCTGTTCGTAGGCTTCAAGGGCCAGTTGGGCGGCATGGCCCGGCCCGGACGAGGCGATCACGTCCACACGCAGGCCGCCCTCCCGCAGTCGCGCAAGCTGCGCTCCGGCAAGCTTCACCGTACGCCCGCGGCCGGCCGCAGGGTTCACAATGGCAAGAAAGCGTTCTCTCACAGTTCTTCCGGTAAGGTGATTCTACCTTTTCCGGAGCTAAATCGGCAGAACGGCGTTATTCCGGTCCAGTGCGCCAAGGCGCTGCGCCAGAGCCTTGCGGATAATTTTCAGCGACGTGGTAAGTGGAAAATCCTCGGAATAGACGACGATGCCATGTACGCGCTTGTAGTTGATCAGGCGGTTGTTGCGCACGGCGATTTCGGCGCGCAAATCCTCGGTGAAAACCTGGCCGGGCTCCAGATGGATGACCAACACCAATTGTTCGCGCAACATGGAGCGCTGCGGCCAGATGAAGTTCGCGGCGAACACGCAGAACTCCTTCACCTGCAACCCTTCAAAGGCGCTTTCCACGTCCTCGGCGTAAACGTTTTTCCCTTCTTCGGTCACGATCATGTTTTTCTTCCGGCCAAAAAGCTGCAAGTGGCCGCGGCCGTCAAACCGTCCCATGTCGCCGGTCATCAGCCAGCCGTCCACAATCGCTTCCGCGGTCATTTGCGGCTCGTTCAAATAGCCCGCCATGACCGTTTTGCTGCGCACGGCCACTTCGCCAATCCCATCGGCGTCTGGATTTACGATGCGCACTTCCATGCCGGGCAGCGGTTTCCCGACCGTGTCCGCGCGAAAGGGCTTCAGATCGTTGACCGTGACCGAAGTTCCCGCTTCCGTCAGTCCATAGCCGTTCGCCACGGGGATGCCCAGGTCGTAGAAGAATTGCAGCGTCTGCGGCTCCGTGAAAGCTCCGCCAACGATAATGGCTTCCAGGCGGCCGCCAAAGGCTGCATGCACTTGCCGGAGCAGGCGGCGGCTGATGGGCAGGCGCGGGCGGCGCTTCGTCAAGGCGATGTTGATCTTTCGTAACGCCTCGAAGACAAGTTTGCGCGCCGGCGGCAGTTCGTCGAACCTTGCTTGCAGTCCTTTTTGCAAATTCTTCAGCACCAGGGGCACCAGGCTCACATAGGTGATGTGATACTTCGCAAAGGCCTCGCGCACATATTCCGGGCGCAACGTTCGCAGATGCACCACCGCGGCGCCACAGGTGAACGGCCCCAAAAATCCCACCATGAAATCAATGGCATGGTTTGTCGGCAGAATGCTCAGGTAACGCACACCCGGCCAAAACGGATACCAGGCTGTCAGCGAAACGCACTGTTCCAGATAATTTTCGTGCGTCATCATGCAACCCTTGGGGCTTCCGCCCGTGCCGGAGGAATAGACGATGCACGCAAGATCACCGCGCTGGCGTGGCACAAAGCCGGGCTCGCCGGTTCCTCTTGCCTCTTCCCAACGCCGCGCTCCGGCCAGATCGGCATTGGCCAGCGCTTCCGTCACAAATATGGTTTTCACGCTGGCGGCTTCCGCGCGCCCCGGTGATCCGCTCAGTTGCCGCCAAATACCGCACTCTGTGATGAGCACGCTGGCGCCAGAGTGCTTCAGCAACTGCCACTGCTCCTCGGGCTTCAATTTGTAATCGAGCGGTACCAGCGTTCCGCCGTCATGAAATACCGCGTACGCCGAAATCAGCCATTTCGACTGGTTCGTCATGATGATGGAAGCGCGGTCGGCGGCAGAAAACCCAGTCTCCTGCAACGCTTTCGCGAAGGGCAGCGCGCGCGCTTTGAAATCCCGGTACGTCAGGCGTTCTTTCTCTTCACCGCGGTCCGATTCGAACAAGCACACTTCGGCGGAAAAGGTATCCAGCGCTTCTTGCAGTGCTTCACCTATCGATGCGTATTGTTTCAAATCCAGCATGCAGACTGACCGTACTGCCAAAGTGGCAGAGTTCTCCGTGCAGGGAATATTAAAGGATAAAGCGTTGGGTACCGTGAGTCAAAAAATGCGCGTTGAACTTATTCGGACGCCCCTCTGCTGTCGTCTATGTTCCCGTGTCAGAATCTTGCAGCTACACAGGTTGCGGAAAAACCACGCAAATGTCATTCCTAGCACCGTTCGGTTTTTGAACCGGACGAGGAATCTGCTTTTCCCCCTGGTCTTTTGCGAAAAGCAGATCCCTCGCTCCGCTCGGGATGACAATGAATTACCGTTTCCCCGCAAGCTCTACAAGCGCGCCTGGATGCGTTCCGCGAGCGTCTTGAAGTCGCTCACGCCCTGAACCTCGTAGTCCGGCAATTCAATCTTGAAGTGATTTTCCAGCCGCGAAAGCAGGTCCAGCGTCTGCAGGCTGTCAATTCCAAGCTTCTTGTAGAAATCATCCTCGGCTCTCAGCGAGCCTGGCGGCACCTTAAATTGCAGTGTCGCGAGTTCCAGGATTTCCCGGGTAGTCTGATCCAACGTGCGCATACTGTATCAATTTATCATCCCCGGGGAGAGAAAGAAAACGTGGCGTGCCTATAGCAAAATCTAATCGCGCCGCGAGTTCCCTAGACTGCAGATTACGAGATTTCTTGTGGGAGCGTTCATACTTGCACCTCGCGAACGGTTTGTTGTCAGGGGTTTCTGGGGTGCTCTGCCACCGGCAAATGCTTCATGGGCTCGTCGGTCTCGACGAAGCGCGGCAAGCTTTCCATCACCACGGGCCGGCTGAACAATTTGCAGAAAAGGTCGATCTCTCTCTGCAATTCCTGGTAGGGGATCGGCTTCAAGAATTTTTTGGCCGCCACGCGGGTCTCCGCGTCAAACTTCGTCACCTGCTGCGCCATGGAACGCGCCACTTGCAGCGCGTAGCCTTCGCCCGCGAGATGCGACACGAGGCCCGCCTGCTGCGCGCTTTCGGCCTTGACGGTCCGGCCGGTGAAGAGCAGATCGCGGATAAAGCCATTGCCGACGTCACGCCGCAAGCGCGGAATTCCGCCAAATCCGGGGATCAAACCGAGGCGCAGCTCCGGAAAGCCAAAGCGCGCCATTTTGTCCGCCACGATCAAGTCGCAGACCAGCGCGAGTTCCAGCCCGCCGCCCATGCACAACCCGTGCACCGCGGCGATGGTTACAAACGGCGCCGCATCCAGCGCGTTCATCACCACATGGATACGCTTCAGGAACGCGCGCATGCCCGTCGCGCGTTTTTTTGGCGAGAGTGGCAATGCGCCCTGATACAGCTCCTTCAAATTTGCGCCCGCGCAAAAACCACCGGGCCGCGCGCTGGTGATGACACACGCGCTGGTGATCGGAGCCAGGCTATCAAACGCGGCCACGAACTTCTCGAGATCCGCCAGCATGACCGTGCCGATTTCATTGAGCGGCTCGAAGTCCAGCGTCAGCTCCACGACGCCATCGCGCCATTCCCAGCGCAGCGCCGCGCCGCGGAACTCTTTCACCGCGCTTCGGCTGGTACGCCCTTTGCTCATGCCTTCACGCCCGCTACCGCAGCCTGTTTCCGGTACATCTGCTCAATTTCTTCGTGGCACTCTGCGTTGATGGCATCCCGGCGCAGTTTTCCATTCGTCGTGAGCAGGCCGTTTTCCGGTGTGAACGCCTCGCGCAGAATCGTGAAGCTGCGCACCTGCCGGTAATGCGGCAATTCCGAATTCACCAGGTCCAGCGCGGACTGAACCGCCTTGGCTTCCACGGCTCCTGTGACGAGTGCGCATAAGTAACCGCGTCCATTGCCCACAAGCACGACCTGCTGCGTCCCCGACAGGAGCTGCGCAAGCTTCTCTTCGATCGGCTCCGGTGGGACGTTGTGGCCGGAATTCAGAATGATCAGATTCTTGATGCGCCCGCTGATTCGCCAGTTCCCGCGGGAATTCACTTCGCCTTGATCGCCGCTGTGAAACCAGCCGTCTTTCAGCACTTTCTCCGTTTCCACGGGGCGGTTCCAGTAGCCCGGGAAGATGTTCGGGCCGCGCACCAGAATTTCGTCGTTCTCTCCGCTGCGCATCTCAATCCCTGGTATGGCTTCCCCTACGCGGCCGGGCTCCGCGGCGATCCGCGGATCGTCCAGGGTGCAAAGGGCGGTGGTCTCCGTGAGGCCGTACCCCTGCAGGACGGGAATGCCCAGCATCAGGAAGAATTGCTGCGTCTCCGGGGCCAGCGGCGCGGAGCCGCAGATGAGCGCGCGCAGATGAGGGCCGAAGCGCTCGCGAATCTTGCGGAAAATCAGTTTGCGCCCCAGGAACAGCCAAAGGGCGTCTGAGGCGCGTTGCTGGTTCTCCTGCCCGCGCTCCCAGGCTTCGCGCGCTTTTCGGAAGATTTTCTGGATCGCGGCGTCCCGCTTCGCAATAGCGTCGAGAACGCCCCGGCGCACCCGCTCCAGCAGCGTGGGCACATTCAGGAAGTAGTGCGGCGAGGCCACGCGGATTTCATCGGCCAGGCGGTTCAGGTCCGTGGAAAGTGTCAGGGCGCTTTCCCGCGACATGCAGGAAAGAAGAATAATCCACGACCCCGCAAAACTGAGCGGCAGATAGTGAAAGACGCGATCCGGCTCCCGGGTGGCGCCCATCAACTGATCCAAACGCTCTGTCGTGCAAGCCAGCATATGATCCAGATTGCGCACGTTCAGGCAGACGCCTTTCGGTTCGCCCGACGTGCCTGAAGTGTAGATGATGGTAACGAGATCTTCGGCGCGCAGCGGGTGGGGCGCGGCCGTGATGCCCTTGCCCGCGGGAACATTCCCGAGCACCTCGTCGAACGTCACGCGCACCGGCGCCTGCGGCCACACGGCGGCCACCGCTTCGCCAAGCGCCGCATCACTCACGATGAGGAGCCGCGGGCCGCAATCTTTCATCATGCCCGCAAGTTCGCTGGCAGCTTGCCGCGCATAGAGCGGGACGACGATCGCGCCTTCCGCCATCAACGCTAAATCGAATGCGACCCAGCGGATCGAATTCGGCCCCAGCAGCGCGCAGCGGTCCCCGGCTTGCACACCCGCCTGCCGCAAATACGCGCGGGCGCGCGCCACAAGGTCAAGCAATTCCCTGCCCGAGGCGCTGACAAATTCTTCGCCCCTGACCTCGCGCAGCACCACGCGCTCCGCCGCCTTTTGCAGCTCCGCAAAAACGTTTTCGAGGAAATTCGTCATAAGGACTCAGCGGCCCGCCGCCAATGCCGCGGGCGTGCGATCGTACGTTTCCACCAGCTTACGCAAATTCTCGTTCAATGGCGGCAAATTGTCTTCCCAGCTCACCACACCGCGCCGCAGCGGAAACTCCGGATAGGTGCGGCGCACTTCATCTTCCAGGAAGATGGCCATGCGCGCCATGGCTTTCAGGTTGCTCACCACCGTTTTGCCGATGTTTTCGCGGATGGCTTCGGCTTCCGTCACCAGCGATTCCATCACCTGCAGCAACCGTGGCTCGAGATCGGGATCGTCCACGGTCAGGAGCAAGTGCTGGTGGCCGCGCTCGCGCATAAGGTTGCGAATGCGTTCATCCATGGTCACGCCCGCGGAAACCACCTGCGCCGGCATGCAAGTGACGATCCCGTGATAGCGCGAGGAAACCACGTACGTGCACGCGCGCAGGATGGACACCAACTGGAACATGTCGTAATTGTCCGAAGTCAACACCGGCGTGCCGGGAATTTCCTTGGCGATTTCCCGGCACGCGACCGCGTCCAGGCGTTCCATGGCCACGAGAATCGGGAATACGCGATGCTTCTGCAAAAATGCCTTTGCCGCTTTGGCGTAGCCGGAGACGTACTGCGCGAATTTGCGATCCACCT
This sequence comes from Candidatus Acidiferrum typicum, assembly GCA_002478115.1. Lineage (GTDB taxonomy): Bacteria > Acidobacteriota > Terriglobia > Acidiferrales > UBA7541 > Acidiferrum > Acidiferrum typicum. The sequence goes on from DLMH01000168.1 coordinate 83,091, forward strand.
CGGCGCCCGATTCGAAGAAGTAGATGGTGCGGTACTGGCTGTCCTTGTAGGCGCCGGTGGTGACGTGCGCCAGATATTTTCCGATGGAGGCGCGCACGGGCCACACAAAGGGATGGATGGGACACAGCGCGAGGATCGGCGTCTTTTCGTCCCAACCCGCTTCCCGCAAGGCTTTGCGCGCGTATTCCGGCGGATGCGGTTCAAAGGTCCACGCGGTGTCCGCTCCCAATTCGTTCGGCACGCCCAGTCCGCTGAGCAATTGCTGCGATTCCAGGCTGCGGGTGATCACCAGCGATTCGCGGGTGTAGCGCGCGCACATCTGTTTGATCAGGTCGTCCATGTGGCCGGCATCGCCGCCATAGGCCACCGACAATTTGTTTTCCCCGGAGGCTATTCCCAGAGAGCCAATCATCATGGTGGTGAGAGCGTTCGCGAACTTGCTCTTGAACATGGAGCCTTCGCACGCCACCACGCCGTGATTCGCATGCACTTCGCGGAACAGAAATGGCGGGTACACGTCCGGCAAATGCACTTGCCGCGCGCCCTCAAAATATCCCTTGGTGCGATCGAAGTTCTGCGTCATCACGCTGAAGTCGACATTCTCCGCACCCAGCACATGGCGCACCTGCCGCAGAATCTCTTGCACGCGGACGTCGCTGCCCGTGTTGCGCGTGCCGTTGTAGCCCGCGAACAGGATTTTCAGTTTTTCGCCGGGTGTCCAGCGCTTGCCGAGGCCGAACATCCAGCCAAACCGCCGGATTTCGATCAGCGCGCTGACCCAGGCAACGAGTAGAAAATCCGTCATTCGCCCGCGCTCCCCACACTCTTCGCTTCTTGGCCGGCGGCATCCTCCGGCCAAGGCTTCGCTGGATACTTGAACTTATTCTTCCGGCTGAATTGCAACAGCGGATAGGCGTAGCTGGAAAACTTTGCCGGCGCTTCTCCCATCTCCGAAACCACCCGCGTATTATCGAACACCGTATTCCAATCCAAATATGGCCAGAAAACTTTCATCAGCGAAGCGCCATAGCCCACCGCGCCGCGCTTGAAGGCCAGCCAGTTGACCGTCTTCGAGAACGGGCCTCCCAGCCACGGCTGGTACGTTGGCTTGCTCCCGCCGCCCTGTTCCGCCAATGCGTCCGTCAATTCCTTGTAAGTCTGCGAACCCGTGCCCGAGGACAAATGATAAATCCCAAAGCCGGGCTTCTCCATCTGATGAATCTTGACGATGGCTCCGCCGACATAATTCGCCGGCACGATGTCGATCTTGTCGTCCGGGCGCAGCGGCAACACGGGCAAGCGCGCAAGCATGGCAAAGGCCTGCACCATGTCGAACTGCGACGTCTCTGGCCGGCGGCTGTCGCCCATCACGATCGCGGGCCGGAAGATGGTGTGGGGCACATCCGGCAGAAGCTGGTGCACCATGTGCTCGCTGAATTTCTTGGTGCGCGCATAAGGATCGTAATCGGAGCGGCTCCAGTCAATCGAAGCGTCTTCAGCAACAACTTCATTCTGCCGTTTCCCGGCCACCGCTACGGTGGACACGTGCGAGTAGCGCCGCAGCCCGTGACGATTCTGCGCGCGCCGCGCCAGTTGAATCACCTCGAGCGAGCCGCGCAAATTCACGTTTAAGCACTGCTTTTCGGATTTGCGGTTCAGCGAGGCCGCGCAATGCAGAATGGAATCTGTGGAATCCACCAGCGCGTGGTATTCCTCATCGTCCAAGCCGAATCGTTCGCTGGTCAAATCGCCGCGGAAAATGCGCACGCGCGATTCGAGATACTCGAGGAATTCGGGAAACGCGAAGTGGAGTTGCAGCGATTGCCACAGGCGTTCGCGGGCTTTCTGCAGCGACTTCGCGCGCACCAGCAGGTTCAAGCGGTCCGGGTGCCCCGTGAAGAGTCCCGCCACCACATAGCTGCCGAGATATCCCGTCGAGCCCGTCAGGAAAATGGCCATATGAGGATCGCGTTGCGGCTTAGCGCGTCGCCGCCGATGCTCCCGTGGAAACCGCGGGCCAATCGAGCAGCCGCGGCTCGCGCGCTTCCAGCGGCCGCCCTTCCATCAACGGGTAGCACCACCGCCGCAGCGCCGGTATGTGAATGTTAATCCAGTAGTCCCACCAGTCAATCGTTTCCGGCGAAAAGTCGAACATCTCTTTCTCTTCGGGGGGGAGCGCCGCCGAGAGCAGCCGGGCATTCTCGCACTCAAAGACGTGCTCATTGTGCAGAATGAAGGGTTCGTAAAGTTCAATGAGCTTTTCGGCGCGCCCCAGGTCGCGCTCGGTCTTGGCCAGCGGCGGCTTGCCCAGGTGCAAGATCGCCGCAACCTTGTTGATGCGCGAGACCACCGCCTTTTGCATGGGAATGGACATGCGCTCGTAGCGCAGCTTGGACACGGGAATGGTCTCCATCTTCACCTTGAGCCAGTGATCGATGCCGGGTTGCGATTTGTAGTGCTTGCGGTGCGCGAGCCCCGTTAATTCGATGGAGCGGCCCATGTTCACAGGATTGATTCCCGAAGTGGCCAGTTGGTAGAGCCGCGCATTCTTGCGTAGCACCAGGGCCGCGGCGATCAGCGTCATTCCGCGCGTCACCATGTCCACGGGAATCACGTCCAGGCATTTTCTTGCGTTCGACGGGAGCTGCCGGAAATTCGTGCCCAGCAGGTACGACAGGGGCCCCGAGGTGTTGATCCCTTCATTCCATCCGGTGAAGGGCGTGCGCGTGGAACTCTCCACGATCGAGGGCCGCACAATGGCAATGGCCAAATCGCGGCCGCGCTGCGCCAGCAACGATTCGCCGAGGCTTTTCGTGAATGTGTAGGTATTCGGCCAGCCCAAATGTTCCGCGCGCTTCATCGCCGCGCGCACCAGATGGTTGCGCACCCAGCGCGCCCGGTTTCTTATCAGCACACCGTCGAGCTCCGCGGCCGCCACTTTGCTGGGGTCGCCACTGCGGCCCAGCGCCTGCCGGCGCAACGCCTTCGCCAATTCCGAGCTTTCCGCGCGTTCCTCAACCCTTTTCACCATTTCCCGCAGCGAGGCAATCTCCCGCTCGGCGTCAAAATCCGGGTGATTCGCCGGGTTGTAATTCACGCGCAGCTCTTCCCCCACGCGTCCATCTTTCATGCCCACGACGTAGCAGGTGGAAAGGTGGATCAGCCCGGCATGCTCGCATTTGCGGAGGAACTCTAGAATGTGGTTCACGGGGTCGACGTTGGAGGAGAGCGCATCGCGCAAGTCGGGATTGAAATCCGTGAGGCCCGCGCTGTTCGCGATCACGTCCACCGACTGCTGCAGCCGCGCCTGCGTTTCGGCGTCGAGGCCCAGGCCCGGCTGGCTGGCATCGCCTTCCACCACTTCCACTTTGTCTTGCAGGAAGGCCGCCAGGCGGGCTCCGTGCCGATCCTGCAGGGTGTCGAAGGTGGGCGACTCCTCGACAATTTTCTCGAACCGGCGCTTCGCGGAGGTGGTGCGGTTACGACGGACGAGCAGCGTGATTTTGCGGATGTTGGGGATTTTTTCCAGCAGGTCCACCAGCCAGACTTTCCCGATGAAGCCGGTCACGCCGATCAGCAGGATGTGTTTCCCGGCCAGCGTCTCGCGCACGTTCAGCCGGTCCACGCGTGGCGTATCGCTGAAGAGTTCCACCGGCCGCCCCGCTGGTGGCTTTGGACGCGCCACAGGCTGCACGGCAGTTTCCAGCAGCTCGGGCGTCTTCTTCCAATCCAGTTGCGAGAGCAGCTTGTCCTTACGGAGGCGCCCGTCCGCCGAACCGCTGGCCAGCCACGCGAACGGGCCTCGCGGCCGGATCACCGGCTCGCGCAAACGCCCCGTGGCCACGCCGTCGCGGAACTCCAGGCGGTTGGCGATGAAGCCCTGCGCGCCGAAATACTCGGCCATGGGCCGCAAAATATGTTCCAGAAGCTGCCCCACCAGCACCACGCGCTCGCCGCTGCGCACAGCATCCACCAGCTTTTGCACGGCTTCATGCCGCATCCCAGGCTTCAGCACATATTGAAAATATTCCTCGCCAAGAAGGTCCAGGCGGTCGCGCGTAATTCCCCGCAGCACACTGTGGAGAAACCGCGTGGCAAACGTGCGGCTGGAGAAATAAGCCGGCGGGCGCAGTAACGCCACAGCCGCCATGCCGCTGCGGCGAATCCAGCGATCCAGGAAGCTTTGACTGTTCCAGTTGAAGAAGCCCACGCTGCGCAGTGCGCTGATCTCGAAGAGCGAGCCCTCCACGCGCCAGTAGCTCACCTCGCGCACACGCCCGGCTGCATTGCCATTCAGGTTGGGAGAATGATCCAGCATCTTTTTTCTAGAGACTCGAGCGTTTGGGAACTGAGGCGTTCTGAAATCCTACGCAATTCCGCTTGCCCCTGCAGCTGCACGTTGCTCTGCTCCGGAATTGTGGCCCGGCCGCCTCCCGATTGCTCAGGGCCCCCAAACACGCGCGTCCAGACCGCTTGGAGTTATCAAAATTAGCATCCCCACGCGCTTCCCGCAACCTGTCTGCGCGACCGTACGCGCGCTCGGGCGCTAGTGCTCGTCAGTCGCTCGTCCGGTGAAGGCAATTGCGGTTAATCGGTCACTCGTCGACTAAAGCGTTGATCAGGCAAGTTACGCGTATCCGGCCGGAGACACGTTGAACATCGAAGAGGGATTCTGTCCCAAAACTCACTCCGAGCTACCGGGATACTTCTGTAGGTAGTAAGAAAGAAACTGTTCTTGCTGCGGAATTGGATTGTAGAAGGCGACTTCAACGAGTCGGTTTCTACTGTACCAGCCAAAGGAATTCGATTGATGTTGATAATAGGAAATTTTGCCATCTGGGCGCTGTTCCGAGGAATTCCACTGTCCCTGGTATCGCGTGATCTTACCGCCCAGATGACGTTCCTCAGTCACATTTGTTGAGCTGCCTACGTGGTTGAACATGGGAGGCTTACTCGACAGCTCTGTCTCCGGCCATTCTTCGATATAAACGGTCACGAACTGTTTCGTCGCCGTACCGTAGCTTCCCGCACAACTCACCCGACCGTCAAAGAAGAGTCGCGGACCACAGTGTCTGTTTTCCGTCGCGTGTACGCCTGCTATCGAATCCGGAAACATCCCGTCAGGCACGGGCTCGTTAACCTGAAGCTTGAACGGCTTTTGATCGAAGCCGACATTGGCTATGTATAGTTTCAATCGCTCAAGACAAGTCTTTGAAATCGCTCCATGATCTACTTCATTGCACAATTCCCGGCCAATCCTCACTTCTTCATACGAATCCACATGCACAAACGCTGCCCGATACGTGTTCAATTCCCGGCAGTTCTCCTGCAACGAGGCGCTAGCGATTTTTTTGCATTCGTTTACGTCCTCTAGCACTGGAATCAGCGGAATCGAAATGCCCCACCAGACACTCTTATACATACATGTCGGCGACCATGCCTGATCGCATCCGTGACTCCCGAAACTGACCGTCAAGGGGAAATACCTTCTATCGGTTAGCGGGGCATTTCGGCGGTTAGCCAGCGGGCTGTAGAGAACCAGGTCGTTCGCGGTGCGCTCTTCCATTTCGCTGAGCTGGCTTCCTCCATTCACCGTCACCCAATAGGACCGGAACTGCGTCGGAAGCACGCGCCAGCTGAGACCTCCGAGAAGAAAAAACCACCCGAACACACCCGTCGTTGCGCAGTGGTTCACCTCCGTGTTCACTGACCAACCTTCGTAGCTACTCGATCCGAGCGTCAAGCCCACCCCTCGAACAGATTTGCCAGTAACCGCGTCAACGACTCGCCCGTTAACCGGCGGGATGACTTTGACAGCAAGCATAAAAAGCAGGATGAGGGGAATCGCAGAGAGCAGAACGACGATACGTCGGCGGCCCTTGCGGACACCGACCTGGTTCCCTTCCGAGTTATGGCTCATTCGTTTCGCCGAGGGTATCTAAGCAATGATACTCCTGATGACAACTCGCTCGCTTCAACTCCTCGAAGCTCGAACAATCGATAACTAGCCTACAACGCAATCGCGTTGCGCGGGGGTGGGATTGTTTTGAACCGCGAGCACTCGGGTGGGAGGAAAAATTAGCTTAGACGCCCCAGCCGTATTTTTCGGCGTGCTCGAAGGTGCGCTGCATTTCCTGATGCAGAACTTCCAGGAACGCGGAGGCGCTCACCGTCTTCGTGCCGGGTTCGCTGATGTCCGTGGTGCGATAGCCGCCGTTCAGGACGCGCACGAGCGACTGCTCCACCCAATCGGCCTCGAGGCCCAGGCCAAACGTATCGCGCAGCATCATTGTGGCGCTCAAGATCGAACCGATGGGATTGGCGACGTCTTTCCCGGCAAGCGTCGGCGCCGATCCGTGAATGGGCTCGAACAGCGGCGCGCTGGTTCCAAAGCTGGCCGAGGGAATCAAGCCGATGGAGCCGACGAGCGCGGCGGCGGCGTCGCTCAGAATATCGCCAAACATGTTGGAGCTGAGGATCACGTCGAACTGCGTGGGTCGTAGCGTGAGTTGCATCGCGGCATTGTCCACGTACATGTGCTCGAGCTTCACGCCCGGGTACACCGTGCTCATCGCAGTGACCGTGCGGCGCCAAAGCTGCGAACTCGTCAGGACGTTAGCCTTGTCCACCGAACACAGCCGGCGCGAGCGGGCTTCCGCGCGGGTGTAGGCAAACGTCGCGATGCGCTCGATTTCCGGCGTGGAGTAGGACTCCGTGTCAAAGGCGCGCTCGACGCCATTCTCATTCACGTTGCCGCGCTCGCCAAAGTACATCCCGCCGGCCAGTTCGCGCACAATCTCGATGTCCAGATCGCCCAGGCGTTCCGGGCGCAGCGGCGAAATCCCGCGAAGCGGCTCGAGCACTTTCACGGGCCGCAGATTCACGTACAGGCCGAGGCCTTTCCGCAAACCAAGCAAACCCGTTTCGGGCCGCTTTCCTACCGTCAGCGCATCCCACTTCGGGCCGCCTACCGCTCCCAGAAACACCGCGTCGGCTTTGTGGCAAGCGTCCAGCGTTTCATTGGGCAACGGGCTCCCGGTTTTATCAATCGCCGCGCCGCCAATCGGCAGTTCGATCGTTTCAAATTGATGCTGGAATTCCCGCGCGCATTCTTGGAGCACGCTGGCGGCCGCGCGCGTCACCTCCGGGCCGATGCCATCGCCCGGCAGAAGCACAATCTTCTTCTTCAACTTCATCGTGGGGTCCCCGTTCTAACAGGTTGCTAAGAAATGCTTAAAGACTTTTCTTCAGGGGCTAAAGCCCATTGGTTGCAGGAGCTTTACGCCGGGGCTGAAGCCCCGGCCTCCTAAAGAGGGCCTCCTAAAGAGAAGGACTTCTTCCGCGGCCTGCTAAAGATTGTAGCGCGGGTCAGACCGCGGGTGCGGCTTCGCTGGCCACTGGCACGGCTTTACGGCGCATCACTTCATGGGCGATGGTCATGAGGTCGCGCGCGCGCACCTGCTTGGACTGATCGGCCAGCGTGGTGACGCGGCGGTAGCATTCGGCGAGTTCGGCGTCATTCGGGTCGTAGCCGAGTTCCGTGAGCGACAACCGCAGCGCATGGCGACCGGAGTGCTTGCCGAGCACCAGCGAACGCGACGGCACGCCCACGGCCTCCGGCGAAATAATCTCGTAGGTCAGGGGATTCTTGATGATGCCGTCCTGGTGAATGCCGGCTTCATGCGCGAACGCGTTTGCGCCCACCACGGCCTTGTTGGGAGCCACCTGCGCCCCGGTAATCTGGGTCAGCAGGCGGCTGGACTTGTAGAGTTCGTTCAGCTTGAGTTTCGTGGCTATGCCAAAGCTTTCCTTGCGCACTGCCAGCGCAACAGCCACTTCTTCGAGGGCGGCGTTGCCCGCGCGCTCTCCAATACCGTTTACCGTGCACTCAATCTGACGCACTCCCGCGCGGACGGCGGCCAGCGAATTGGCCACCGCAAGGCCCAGGTCATCATGGCAATGCGCGCTAAGAATGATGTGCTCGGGATCGCCCAGGTGCTCGCGCACTTTAAGGAACATCTCGGCATACTCTTCCGGCACGGCGTAGCCCACCGTGTCCGGCAGATTCAAGACCGTGGCGCCGGCATCCACGGCGATCTGGCAAGCCTGGCACAGGAATTCAATTTCCGTGCGCCCGGCATCCTCGGCGGAAAATTCCACTTCCGCAACGAGATTCCGCGCCAGCTTGACCATCGACCCGATGGCTTCCAGCGCCTGCTCCCGCGTCATGTGCAGCTTGGCCTGCAGATGCAGGTCAGAGGTGGCCAGGAACACGTGCATGCGCGGCGATTTCGCGGGTTTCAACGCTTCGGCAGCGGCCAGAATGTCATCCTTGCGCGCCCGCGCCAGAGCTGCGATGGGCACTTCGCGAACTTCCTTAGCCACGGCCAGCACGGCTTCCAGGTCGCCCTTCGAAGCGATCGGAAAGCCAGCCTCGATGATGTCCACGCCCAACGCAGCAAGCTGGTGCGCCATGCGGATCTTCTCTTCCGTGTTCATGGAGAACCCCGGCGACTGTTCACCGTCGCGGAGGGTCGTATCGAAAATGCGGACGTGGCTCATGGGTACCCCCAAAGCTGGAACTCCAGTAACGCATGTCCGGAGGGCTTTAGTCCAATTTATCTTGGTTCTATAATTTATAATTTTAGCTTATACTAGGCAAAACGGGCCGGGGAGCCGGCAAAGTCCCCCGTCAGCCCCAGCGCGGCGGGCAGTCTTTCTGCGCGCCCGAAAAGAGGCTCTATCGCTATGGATCTAGGCGAATTGCAGGTTTTTCTCATGGTTGCCAAGGAAGGCAGCTTTTCTCGTGCCGCCGAACGGCTTTACCGCACGCAGCCCGCGGTCAGCCTGGCCATCCGCAAGCTGGAGGATTCCCTGGGCCAGCCGCTCTTTGTCCGCGGCGCCCGCCCCGTGCGCATGACCGATGCCGGCACACTCTTGCGCGAATATTCCGAGCGCTTGATCAACCTGCGCGACGAAGTTAAGAAAAGCCTTATGGAGCTGGAGGGGCTGAAGCGCGGCGAGCTTGCCCTGGGCGTCAACGAAAGCTCCATCCACGCCTTGCTGCCGGCGTTAGCGCAATTCCGCGAACTGCATCCGGGCGTGCAGGTGCGCGTGCATCGCATGTTTTCGCGCGATATTCCACATGAGGTGGTCAATTACCGGTTGGACCTGGGAGCGGTTTCCTTTGTGCCGCGCGAAGCGCAATTGCAGGCCACGGAAATTTTGAAGGATGAGTTGACGCTGGTCGTGCCGCCCAAGCACGCCCTGGCCAAAAAGCGCGAAGTGGAGATCGAAGAGCTGGGCAAGGAAACGTTCATTGCGCACATCGTGGAATCGCCCTTCCGCCGCAAGGTGATCGAGCTTTTTGCGCGGCACCGCACGCCGCTGAACATGCCCATCGAAATGCCCACCATCGAAAGCATCAAGCGCTTCGTCCAGATGGGTATGGGTGTGGCCATCGTGCCGCGGATGTGCGTAACCTGGGAGATCGAGCACGGCTGGCTGAAGGAACTGAAGATCCGCCAATTGAGTATTCCGCGGCATCTCTACATCATCTCGCGCCGCGGCGCACGGCTCCCGCATGCCGCCACAGAGTTTATGCGCATTCTGAAAGGGGAATAGACGCCTCGGGCGCGCTGCGGAAACATTCGCTCTTTGGCAACGTTCTCGATTATCCTGTAAGCAGCCGCGTTTTCGGCGACGTCCTATGATCAGCGGATTGGCCATTCTCGTCATTGGGTTCTTTCTGGGCATGCGTCATGCCACGGACCCGGATCACGTCATCGCGGTGTCCACTATCGTGACGCGCGAGCGCTCCCTTTCCAAGGCGGCCCTGATCGGCGCGCTATGGGGCGTAGGCCATACGCTGACCATTCTGGTGGTCGGCGCCGCGATTATCCTTTTCAACCTGGTGATTCCGCCGCGTGTCGGACTGACCATGGAATTGGCCGTTGGCCTGATGCTGGTTCTCCTCGGCGTGCTGAACCTCGCGGGCGTCACCAAATGGCTCAGCGAAAAATTTTCGCCCGCGCATCCTCACCTCACCGGCGAGCACGCGCACATCCATGAGCACGGTTCCCACCTGCATTATCACTGGCACGAGCACGCCCCGGCCAAGGAACACCACGCCGACTCGCTCGCCGCGCCTAGCTGGCTGAGCAGCCCGTTCGCAAAACTCGGGCTATTCCATTCCTTGCGGCCCCTGTTTATCGGCATCGTGCACGGCCTCGCGGGCTCCGCCGCCGTGGCGCTTCTCGTTCTCACCACAATCCACAGCCCACGCTGGGGCGTCCTCTATCTTTTGATCTTCGGAGTCGGTACGGTCGGCGGAATGATCCTGATTACGGCGGCGCTCTCCCTGCCGTTCACCTATGCGGGTTCGCGGTTTGCCTGGATGACTCGCGGACTGGTGACGGCTTCCGGACTGCTGAGCCTGGGCTTCGGCTTGTTCATTTCCTATCAAATCGGCTTCGTCGATGGCTTGTTCACCAGCCATCCGAACTGGACGCCGCACTGATCATCTGCGTTTTACATCGAACGACATCCCGCGGGCTGGCAGAAAACCCCAATAAATGTCATTCCGAGACCCGTTCGCACTTTGAACGGGACGAGGAATCTGCTTTCCCCCTGGCTTACTGCGAAAAGCAGGTCCCTCGCTTCGCTCGGGATGACAAAACAAAGAAACGGGATGACCGCGAATGCAGCTTTTCAATCACCTGCTGGAAACGCGAAGACTCTGAGCCTTCTTGCCGTAATTCCCATAGAATTACGATCTACCCGCGGAGGCTTCTTCAACGGTCTTCGCAACCGGCAGGAGTTTCTGCAATCCCGCTACGGTAACAACCGCCGTCGCTTGGGGCGCCAGGGCTGCCAGCGCAAACGATTTCCCCTGATTCCGGCGGCTCACAAACAGCGAAACCAGCGCGCCCACTCCCGCGGAATCCAGGAAACTCACCCCGCTCATGTCCAGAACCACGCGCCTGGCGCCCTCCTGGCGCATCTGCGGGATAAAGCCGGCAACCGTCTCCAGGCTTAGCTTCCCTTTCAGTTGGTACACAGTGACGTCGTCGGTACTTCCAGCAGTCTTTTCAACATCAAGCGTAAATGGTGGCATAAGCTGCAGACAGTAGCCGAAACGCGGGGAATGGCATATTAACAGTTGTTAACAATTGGAGGCAGTGGGTAGAGAAGGGGCGGTGTTCCATTTTGGAACAGGTCTCCCTTACTTTGACGTTGCTCATTGCACAATCCATGTTGACGACCTATCTACATCACGCTACCGTCATACCGGTTCCCTCTCAGGCCCAAACATTATTTTTGTTCAGGAGTAGCGCGCTATGAAAGCGTTGTCCTACCTCTTTTTGCAATTTCCTTTTCGGAAGTGCGCCCCGCTATTGCTGCTACTCGGCATGGCTAGTCTGGCCATTTGCCAAACACCGCAGGAACACGTGTATGCCACCGGGACTGGCACGAGCAATCCAAGTGCGGCGGTCATTTCGGGGTTCGACAAGAACTCTCTTTCGGGCTCCCTCGCCGCGATTCCTTCCAGCCCCTTTCCCGCGCATAACGCCGCACCCATGGCGGTGGATGGACAAGGAAAGTTTCTATTTGTCGCCGGCCCCACAAGCATCGCCATGTATGCGATTGATGCGGCCAGCGGCGCGCTGACGGAAGTCCAGCGTTCTCCCTTTCCGTACATTCCCACGATCAATGCGAACCAGGCTCCCTCTGATCCACTCTCGATCGCCACTGAGCCCACTGGAAAATTTGTGTATGTCGGCTTTCAGAATGGCGATTACCAGACATATCCGAACATCCAAAGTTCCATCACCCCCTACGTGATCGATACTTCCAATGCCGCGGATCCGGTGCTGGATCTCGGTCCCCAGTTGTCATGGGATTTCAACGCCCAGCCGACGAACCTTTTCGTCGAACCCAGTGGCCGGCATCTCTACGTTGCGCTGGGTTCCAATGGCGGGAATCTCTACGCGGGATTTGATCTCTATGACATAGACGGGAGTACAGGCGAACTAACCAATCTCAGGACGATTGATACGCCCGATGTACCTTCCCAGGTCAGCGCGATAGACCCGCAGGGGCGTTTTCTGTTTCAGGCTTATGGCCAATATGATGGCTGGCTGTCGTCCTTCCAGCTCCCGCCTGCCGATGGACTTGTCACCATAACGTCCTCGGTCTATCTCGGTCATGCGACGTTTGCCCATGCCATCGTTGTGGATCCCAGCGGGGAATTCCTCTACGTCAGCGTGGGCGGAGCACCTCCGCCTTTCAATACGTATTCCATTGATCAGACAACCGGGGCGCTGGCGCAGCTTAGCAGTTCCACACAAACGCCGTTTCCTTTTGGCCAAGTGACCGTGGCTGATCCGCAAGGCCCTTATCTTTATACGTTGCTCAATGGTTCCGTGCACGGTTTTCAGGTGGACTCGACCACCGGCGCCGTCACCGAACTTTCGGGCTCACCCTTCACCGATGGTTCAGCGAACTACTATGAGTCCGGACTCTACATCACCAACACCAACCCTCAAGCTTCCTCAGGCCCCTATTTGGAGATAATCAGTGGAGGAAGCTTTCCGCAAACACCAGTCGGGACGATCTCTCCTCAAACTGTTACGGTTGGTTTAAGTAACATTGGCGACGTTACGATGACGCTCACCTCTGTGACGATCGCGGGCGATTCCACCAGCAGTTTTTCTCAGACAAATACCTGCACGGCCGTCCTTGCTCCAAACGCCGCCTGCCAGGTAACCATCTATTTCACACCCACAACCACGGGAGTGCTCGGGGCAACCCTGCAAGTGGTGGATAATGCTCCGGGGAGCCCGCAATCTGTCACACTTTCCGGGATTGGCACGAGCAGTACGACGCAGCCGCAGGTCTCTTTGTCCGCCAGCAGTCTGAGTTTTGGCAGCCAAACGCAAGGTACCTCGAGTTTGGCGCAAGTGATCACGCTGACCAATACGGGTAACGCTACTCTCCATATTTCAGCGATTAATTTGACCGGCTCTTACCCGAAAGACTGGACCCAGACGAACACCTGCCCAGCTCCGCTCGCTGCCCAAGGCACATGCACGCTCTCCGTCACCTTCTCCCCCAGCGACAACGGCATTCTCAGCGCCATTATCAGTGTCGCCGATGATGCGCCAAATTCTCCGCAGGCGATTAATCTTTACGGTAACGCGCCTCCCGCGGTGCTGCTGAACGCCTCCGCAAACGGAGGCTCGACTGTTGCCACCGTTCCCGCCGGGCAGACCGCCACTTACAATTTGCAGGCCATGCCCGGCCCTAATTTCACGGGGACAATCACCTTCGCGTGTTCTGGAGTTCCCTTTGGCGCGGTGTGCACTGTTCCCGCCAGCGTGGCTGTGGCCAACGGCGCCGCGACTCCCTTCACGGTTTCGATCTCAACGTTGTCTCCTTCGCAGGCAGCAATGTTTCCGGGGCTCCCGCGCCAACCTTCGGGCCGTCTGCGCCCGCAACCCGGCTTCTCTTTGGCGTTCTTTGCCGCGCTGCTTCTGTTCGCTCTGGTGTTGCACTCGAGAATCCAGTTGCCGGCACCACCACGGTGGCTGGCCTCCGCCGCCGCCGTGCTGCTGATGACCGCGCTGGTATTTTCGGGAATTGGTTGCGGCAGCGGAAGCGGCGGCTATTCGCAGTCGGTAAGCCCGCCGCCACCTCAGAGTGCCGCAACGCCTGTGATTACGCCCGCGAGCGGAACGTTTACCGCGGGGCAGTCCGTGACGATCACGGACGCCACGGCCGGCACAACCATCCACTACACCACGGATGGCTCGACTCCCACGGCTTCCTCTCCTGCTTACCAGGCGGCCATTCCTTTGAGTTCGTTGACCACCATACAGGCCATGGCGATCGCGCCCAACTATGCGAATAGTGCCGTCGTCAGCGCCACCTTCAAGTTCCAGACACCGTCTGGGACCATCACCCTTACACCGACAGCGACTCCCAATGGCTCAAGCAAGCAGCTCCCGTTGACACCGATGCTGTTGACTCTAAATGTGCAATGAGACGCGCTCGCTGATGCGAGCCGCCGCTGAAACGAAGGTGAGAAACGCTCAGGGCGCGTAGCTGACGCGATAGACCATGCCTGCGCCATCGTCGCTCACCAGCAACGCTCCATCGGGAGCCACGGCCACGCCCACCGGACGGCCATTCACGTTCTTGCCGCCAGGATCCGGCACCAGCCCGGTCAGAAACGGCACGGGATCTGCCGAAGCCTTTCCGTCTTTGAACGCAACAAAAGCCACTTGATAGCCCGCGCGCGAAGCGCGATTCCACGAGCCATGCTCCGCCACGAACGCGCCGCCACGGTACGATTCCGGAAACTGCTTGCCGGTATAAAACGCAAACTGCAAGGGCGCCACGTGCGCTCCCAGGAGCACATCCGGGATGATGGCCTTGGCGACGAGTTCGGGTTTCTGCGGCTTCACACGGGGATCGACGTTGCCCCCAATGTAGCTGTAGGGCCAGCCGTAGAAGCCGCCGTCCTTTAACGAGGTGAAGTAATCGGGCGGCAGATTATCGCCCAGTTCATCCCGTTCGTTCACGCTGACCCAGACCTCGCCGGTCAGCGGCTCGACCGCCAGACCAACCGCATTGCGCAAGCCGCTGGAGAAAATGCGCGAGTTCTTTCCGTCCGGATCGCACACCAGGACCGCGGCACGCCGCTGATCCTTCTCGAAGTCGATGTTAGACGAGGAACCCACACTGATGTAAAGCTTCTTGCCGTCCTTGCTGAACGCAAGGGTGCGCGTGAAGTGTCCTCCGCCCGTCGGCAGATCGAGGATGTGTTCGGCATCGCCTAGCCGCTTGGAGGTCCGCTTGTCGTAACGAAAGCGCAGCACTTCGCCGGTGTTGCCGACGTAGACGTAGTCATCGTGAAAGGCGATCCCAAAAGGCCGGTTCAAACCTTCGGCGAAATCCTCCCGTTGTTGTGCCCCGCCGGTGTGCTGCGGATCGCGGAGCACGACGACTTTTCCCCCACCCGTATCGGCAAGAAAAATATCACCATTGGGGGCAACCGCGAGGAACCGGGGCTGCTTGAAATCTTGGGCGAAAATATTGATGTGGAATCCGGCAGGGACGCTCGGCAGGAAACCTGCCGGCGGCTTAGTCTCCGAAGGACCATTGCCCGCCGATTCTGTCGCAAAGGGTGCAGGCAATTGCGGCTTCTTTCCGTAGGTCACTTGGGCGCTGGCAGGGCTCGCTGCCAGAACGGCGGTGCAAAAAGCAATGGTGAGATAGATCTGCGTGCGCATCGTTGCATTCCTCCAGGTCTGTTGTTTGTCGGACACCAGGTAAGATGCCACAGGTAAGCCGCAGGTTCCACGGAGAGTCCCCAGGGAGCGTCACGGGAGAGTGCGGCTGGCCATGAACGGCGCGGCGCCCATGGGAGGACCGCACTGACCTCTGAGGGTTCTGCAATTCCGCCGCATCCGATTGGGAAACTGAGCAACGGGATACGCATGGTGGAGAAAAAAGTTATGACTGGGGAGAAAGTTGTGGCTGGAAGAGCACCATGCGCATCGAGATCGTTCCAAACTCAATCCCTTCATAGGGATACGTAACGATGTCCTGCTCGTCTGTGCTCCCCAGGCAATACAAAATGGGGGCATAATGCTCCAGTGTCGGGTGCGCCTCGGCCAGCAACGTGGAGCCCCAGCGGTCCGGTTCTCCCATCGACTCCAGGTCCCTCTGGGTGATCGCTTCCTTCACTTTGGCGTCAAACTCCTGCGCCCAGGGAAACGCCGAGTCCGCCATTTCCCAGTTGATGCGGTGGAGATTGTGGACCAGGTTCCCGCTGCCAAGGATGAGCACGCCGCGTTCGCGCAATTCCTGCAATTCACGGCCAAGGGCGATGTGTTCGGCGAAGGTGCGCTGGTGATCCAAGCTCAGTTGAAACACCGGCACATTCGCCTTGGGGTAGATGTGCCGCAGAACGCTCCAGGCTCCGTGGTCCAGGCCCCATTGGTGATCGGAGAGCAAGTGATGCTCCAGAGCCAGGCGCTTGGCCTCTTCCGGTGCGCCGGGTGCCGGGTATTGCACTGCGTACAGAGATTTGGGGAAGCCATAGAAATCGTGAATCGTGCGGGGACGCTCGGCGGTCAGAACCTGGCTGCCGCGAGTCACCCAATGTGCCGAAACCACGCAGACCGCCCTGGGGGCAGGCAACGTCGCGCTGAGTTTCTCCAGGACTTGCGTGAAGGCGTTGTCCTCGATCGCGTTCATCGGTGAGCCATGGCCGATGAAGAGAACCGGCATTTTCTGAACGCGTGTCATCGCAGGGGGCCGCAACCTCTCGTAACCACTGGCGGGTCTCCTCCCTCCAAGGGAATGGGAAGCGGGCACGCCCGTTGCCTGCATGATAAGGCAAACGCGGACGTGAATCCCAAAAATGTTTTCCCGCATCCAAGGAATCGCAAGGCAGTTTGGGCTCACAGACGGCCCGTGGGGTCAGAGAAATGAAGAAGGGTCACGGATTGTGCATCGCCACGATCGCTGTCGCAGGAGTATTGAGCGGCCTTTTCGGCGCTTCCGGCGCAATCGCAGCGCACACGAACATGACTTTTCCGAGACCCGCGGTGGATGAACCGGTAGCCACTGCAAGGAGTCAGGAAGTGGCCGTTCTTTCCGGAGGCTGCTTCTGGGGCGTGCAGGCGGTCTATCAGCACATCAGGGGAGTCATCTCCGCCACCTCGGGCTACTCCGGCGGTAAAGCGGAAACTGCGCACTACGAAATGGTGGTGCGCGGCGATACGGGACACGCAGAGAGCGTCAAGGTCGTGTTCGACCCTTCGCAGATCACCTACGGCCAGGTGCTGATGATTTTCTTTTCCGTGGCGCACAATCCGACGGAGCTGGACAAGCAGGGCCCCGATTGGGGGCCGCAGTACCGCTCCGCCGTGTTTTTTTCGAGCGAGGAACAGAAACGAATTGCCCAGGCGTACGTTGCGCAGTTGGACGCCGCGAAGGTCTACCCGCAGAAGATCGTGACCCAAATCGTTCCGCTAAAGGCGTTCTATCCCGCGGAAGGGTATCACCAGGACTACTTGAAGCATCACCTGGATAGTCCCTACATCCAGATCAACGATGTGCCAAAGGTTGCCGGCCTGAAGAAGCAGTTTCCGCAACTCTACCACGAATACTGAATCCTTCCGCCTGACGCGCCTCACGATTACCCGGGGCGTTCTGCGACGTTTTCACTCCATCGAAGTTCCTGCTTGACTTGCTCGCCGCAGGAGCGTATTCAGGATCTCCACGCGCAGCGCTCCCTGCCGTTTGCCCACCCGCTGCTTCTGCCTCCTGCGCGTTCATCTCATGTTCTCTAAGGAGGAACTATGTGTGCAGTCAAGGCAATTCCGGACGGGTACCATTCCATCACACCATCCATCGTGTGTAAGGGCGCCGCTCGCGCAATTGACTTCTACAAGGAGGTCTTTCAAGCCAAGGAACTGGGCCGCATGTCTGGGCCGGGCGACAGCATCGGACACGCCGAGTTGCTTATCGGGGATTCACGTCTGATGTTGAGTGATGAGTTTCCCGGTATGGCCAACGCGCCGGATCCCACTGGCCCGTAATCGGCTTACCTCTTCATTTACACCGACAACGTGGATGCGCTGTACGGCCGCGCGGTGAAGGCCGGGTGCAAAGTGGAGATGCCGCTCCAAAACCAGTTTTGGGGTGACCGCTACGCCAAAGTCCGCGATCCGTTCGGCCACCAGTGGGGATTCGGCCAACATGTGGAAGACGTCACGCCAGAGGAGATGCAGCGACGCTCGGAAGCCTGGATGGCACAGATGAGCAAGGCAACGAGCGGCGACTGATCTGTTCTCCCTGACAACATTCTGATAGGGATGTGGCCCTGTCTCGCCCTGAGGCAGGGCCACTTTTTTTGGGTTCTGAGGTGCAGCCAACTCCATTCCGCAGAGAGCCGAGCAAGCCCTGAGAGCGACTCTGTACTAGGACCACTACCATTAGTACTCGTAAACCTATGTAAAGTGGAGTGTTAGGAACCAGAAGGACGATAGTGTGCAAGAAAAGTCACACTTGTCCTTAATAGGCTGATTCTGATAAAAATAACCTGTTTCTTTTCTGTAACTTGAAAAAATTATTTCTGGCACTTTACATGCACTGTTCTTGGCTAGGGTACCGCAGCCCTGTATAAACCTAATGGGAAAGCACGGGAGACACATGCGAAATAACTTCTTCAAGGTACTCGGACTGGTAGGTTTGGCACTCTTCTTGGCGTGTGCTGCTTATGCCGATGGCACACCGGTGAATATGGTGTTTACGGGCGTCAACGGCGTGAGTGACGGCCAATACTACGTGAGCCCGTACTACGGCACGATGAACGGAGCGCCCGTCACGCTATTCTGTGACGATATCAACAACGAAGTCACTTGGGGTCAGACGTGGACTGCAAATGTGACCAGCTTGGCCTCGGGTGTTTTCACGAACACCCGTTACGGCAATGGTTCTATCAATCCCAATCTCGGCGGCACCAATCCGCAGGTTCTTTATGAAGAGGCGGCCTGGCTGGTGACTCAGTTCGCATCTAATTCCTCTGACTACGTCACTCTCCAGCATGCCCTGTGGGATCTCATGACCCCCGGCGCTGAGCCTACAAACTTTACCAATGGCGATGTCGATGGGATATCGGTGGCGACGTGGCTCCAAGACGCCAATAACCACTACGGATCCATCAACCCGGCAGACTTTGAAATCGTCACCAACATTGGACCGCTTGCCTACACTGGTCAGGTGCAGGAGTTCATCGTGCAGACGCCGGAACCCAGCAGCCTGGCGTTGCTCGTTACTGGCATGCTCGCTCTGATGTTGCTGGTGATTCGCCGCGGCCGAGCTTAGCTGTACAGTTATCCCGATTCCCTCTTTCCCCTGAAACGCCCTCCGGCATCCCCGGAGGGCGTTTCCTTTTGTGGCCAGCACCGTATTGTCCCATCCTGCCGCTGACGCAACATCAGGAGCAGACACATGGCCAATCCTCTGCGCATTCTCCCAGTAGGAGCGGCGGGCACGCCGGGCGCGCGACAGTAATGTTTATCGTGATTCGAGCGGCCAGAGCCATGCGGCACCGCGAACGCCGCTGGCATCGCCATGCTTGGCCACCAGCACCGGTGTATCGGCTTCTCTCCCGAATACATACTCCTTCAACCGCTGCGGCACATTTCGGTACAGCCGCGGCACCTGCGATACGCCTCCGCCAAGAACAATCACGTCTGGGTCGAGGATGTTCACTATTTGCGAGAGGCTGCGCGTCAGGCGATCCTCGTAGCGCCCCAGGCTGGCCACCGCCGCGGCCTCTCCGGCCTCGCAGCGCGCGATGATCTCTTTACCCTTCAAACGGGTTTTGGTGGCGCGCTCATAATCGTCTTCCAACCCGGTGCCGGAAATCCACGTCTCGATGCAGCCACGAAGGCCGCAGTAGCACGCAGGTCCCGGGAATTCGTCGGGGTGCATCCAGGGAAGTACGGTATGACCCCATTCCCCGGCCACGCCGTTGCGTCCATTAAGCACGCGGCCATCGACGGCAATCCCGCCGCCGCAACCTGTCCCCAAAACCACTGCAAACACAACGTGCTTGCCCGCGCCCGCGCCGTCCGTGGCTTCCGAAACAGCCAGGCAGTTGGCGTCATTCGCACAGCGCACCTCGCGATGCAGGGCGTCGCCCAAGTCGCGGTCAAACGGTCTGCCAATCATCCACACGGAATTTGCGTTCTTCACCGCGTGCGTGAGCCGGGAAATAGTGCCGGGAATGCCCACGCCGACCGTCGCGTCGCGATGCAATTTGTGCTCGATGAGTTCGACACCTTCCTTGATCGCGCGCACGGTGCCGTCATAATCATGCCGTGGAGTTGGCACGCGGTGGCGGTGAAGTTCGCGGCCATCGTGCTCAAGGGCGATGAACTCGATTTTCGTGCCGCCAAGATCGATGCCGATGCGAAGTTTTGGAGTGGACTGAGACTTTGAAGGGGCGCTCATAGTTCCCTTGATTCTATCCGCAAAGCAAGCAAATTCCATCCCCCTCGAATGACAGGCCGCTCCTGAATCGGTTTCTCGACGCGTTGACACCATTCCTACAATACCCGTAGTCGCTTTTCGGGAATAGTGCTGACGAAAAACCCCAGGAAGATCGGTTCCCTTCCTGGGGCTTCGCGGTCGTGGGGCGATTCGGCTAGAAGTGGAAGCCGAGCTCGACGCTCTCTGTTCGCGGCGTCACATAGTGCGTGCCGCTGAACGTGGAGAGGAAGTTGTACAGCGCGGTCTTGTCCGTCAGGTTGATCACCGTGAAGCGCAAACTCCACTTATGCCGGTCGCCGTTGAACAAATTGTCTTCGCCGACGGCAATGTCAAACAGGTTACGCGGAGCGACGCGCGGTGGATTCTTGTCGTCGTTCTCGGTGCCTGGCTTCGGTATCTGAAGAAGCGTTGATCCATACTGGGATGCGGAGCACAAGCCGTTCGCGCTGATTGGAACTCCCAGCGGATTGCTCGCGCTCGGCGGCGCCGCCCTCACGCTGCCGCAGAACAAACCTGCCTGGAATTGCTGATCGGGCGTTAGCGCCGAAACGTTTACGTAACCCGGATCACTTTGGTCACCCGCGCAATTCCCGCCAAAGCAGGGAACCGGGCCCGCTACAAGCCCGCTGTCATACCTCCAATTGGCGCCCACCCACGGCCCGCGTTTCCACGGCTGGTATTGCAGATGGGTCGTTTGGTTGAAAAGTTCGTCGTGGTCGATGCGGAATACTCCCGATCCGCCTTGTCCCGCGGGTGTCGCGCCTATGCCCGTGACTTGTGGCTGGAAGAACCGCGCTGCCACGCTGGAGGCCACGAAATAGGCGGTGAAACCGTGGAAGTTCGGCACGCTGGCGCGCAGCATGTAGCCGGGAACCTTCGAGTTGTGCCATTCAATCGGGAAGGTGATCGGCGTATTGCCCAGAATGCTGAAGTCGTACGCATTATGCGTGTACTTCCACATGTACTCCCCATCGACAACCAGGTATTTGCCGAAGGCTTGCTGGAATCCAGCGTGAAAGTCATTCCGAAAACCAGGAGTCAATGGAGCCGTGATGCAAGGATAGCCCTGCAGCGACGACATGAGGGCATTGACCACGGGGTCGTTGCAACCTTCGCTGGCCAGAACCAGGTTTTCGTTGAACGGCGTTTCGAGGGTACGCGCGTAGGAAATTCGCAGCACCGTGTTCGTCCGCTTGACGTTGTACGCAACTCCCAGGCGTGGCTCCGCCTGCTTTGTGGTCACCAGTCCGTTGTACAAATCGCCCCGAATTCCCAGATTGAACGACCAGTTGTTCTTCGTAATAGTGTCCTGAACATAAAGCGCCAGTTCTTTCACGTCCGTGTGGCCGCGGAAAAAGTAATAGTTCCCGCCGGTCGTCAAATCGTAGGGAGCCAGAGTCGTGCACGGTGCGGCGAGATTGACGCCGTTCACCTGGCAAGGGTTGCCATTGGCATCCACCAAGGAGGGCAGGAGCGTAGGGTCCACGATTCCCAGCGAATCGTTTTCCGTCAGAAAGGTGTGTTCGTAGGTGATGCCCGCCTTGATATTGTGAATTCCCTTCACGTAAGAAATATCGGATCTCAGCCCCGCGTTGGTCAGACGGCGAGCCTGGCCGATGCTCTCGCCCTGGAGATTGGGGGTAAAATCCGCAAAAGGATCCGCGCTCGGGTAGTAATGGTATTGGTCCTGGCGTACGAAGGCGCCGATGGTAAACACGGCCTCCGTGCCGATCAGGTGGACAAAGGTTGGAGCCACGTTGAAGGTTCCGATCTTGGAACGTTGATCCGCGGGGCCAACCAATTCGCCGTTGGGGCCCAGCCCTGCGTTGTCCACCACCAGGCCGTTCCATGCCGTGGCATACTGCGCGTCGAAGGAATTGGGTGTCTGAAACCACGAACGCGTATAGCCCAGGTTCAATTGGATCGTGTTTGTATCGGAGAATTTATAATCCACGCGGTCGAAAAAGTTCTCTTCGTTCCCTTTATCGTGCATAACCGACTGTTCCGGAGGATCGAGGAACCGGCCGGATTGTAGTCCGCTGAGCGCGATAAAATTCCCCCAGTTTTTGCCGCCGTACGCCAGGTCGGCCGATATACTCGGCGTGCCGAAGCTGCCGTATGACGTGGTTACGCTGCCATGTGGCTGATCGACCCCCAAACCGGAGCGCGTCGTCACTTTGATCACCAGGCTCGTTTTGTCACCAAATTCCGCTGGCGGTGCGCCGGAGATCACTTCCAGCGATTGAATCGACTCCGACGGAATCTGGTTGGAAAACACCTTGCTCTGCTGGTCCGTAATCTGCTGCCCGTCCACCGAGAAGGAGTTTGACGCGTGGTCGCCCAGACCGTGGAACAGTCCATTCGAGTCGGCCGCAACCCCTGGGGTCGTCAGCGTCACCAGCGAACTGACCGAAGAGGTCGAACTCTCGAGGGGCACGTTCTCGAACAATTCACGGTCCACATCCGTGTGAAAGGTCGAGTCGGTTTCCAGCAGGTCCGCGCCAGTCGATTCCACGACTACCGTGGTGCTGGCGGTCCCGATTGTCAGCGAGATTTCCACCTTGGTGGACACGGAGGAGCGCACCTCAACGTCCCGTGAAACCGGCGTAAACCCACTGGCGTTCACGCTCAGCTGATACGGATTAAACGGCACATTGGTGAAACGGAAAGAGCCGTCTTTAGCCGTGTTCGTCGTGCGTGCAAGACCGCTGACTGCGTTAGTAATTTCCACCGTGGCGTCCGCCACGGTCTTTCCCGAAGGATCTAGAACTACCCCTTCTATGGATCCAGAGTTACCCGTCTGCGCGAATACCGCCGCGGCAACAAAAATCGCTTGGACTGCAAAAAGAACAGCTGCTCGAAAACCGTATCGCATTCTTCCTCCGATTCCTCATGGAAACGTCAGCGTGACGTATCTGTGTTGATAGAGACCGCTGTAAAAACAGCGGCTGCGCGGCTAAATGGAGCCGCGCGACAAGTCACTATCGTGATTGGGGTTTACGACGCGAAGGAAAAAGGCGGGGCGCGGGAAGAAGAATGCCCGGAAGGCGGCTTCGCGAAGCTGACCTCCGAACAAACTACAACTTCACCGAAGGAAAAGATTGGAGTGCTGAACGAGATAAGCGCCACTGCCGGCGTGACGCCCAGATGGGCAACCTGGCAGAGGCGGCAGGCGGCTTCGTCCTGGCCATTGGCATGGAAGTGTGGCGTTACCTGTAGGAGGAACGCGAGCGAGAGCAGCGCTAGCGTGAGCGCTACTGGCCGGGCGAGCCGCCGGAAGATGGGATGTACGTCAAACAACATTTCCGTGCCTCCCGCGAATGAGCGTGTTCGGGGCGGGCCCCCTCTCCGCCATGCGAAAAGAGAACCTTACTTAATTTTCAAGCATGCTGCCGTGATTTGCAAGCTAACTTCCCGGGTAGATGTGGCCAGAAAGAAACCGCTTGTATCCGCTCCACCGGCTAGTGCCGTTCCAACTTGTTGCTACGAATGTCGGCCAGCCAAGAAGCGAGGCGTTGTTTGAGATAGCGCCCCCCTCGTCCCGTTTTGAGGTAACGCTCTCGCCGGCGGGCGTCGTCAATGCTCAAACATCCCTCATAGTAGATCAGACGCAAGGGCCGGCGATGGGCGGTGGAACGCACCACGTCTGAGCTGTGTTTCTGCAAACGCGCTCGCAAGTCGCCGGTGCTGCCGATGTAGAATTTCCCATCCTGCTCGCTCAACAAAACGTAGGAGTAGTTCATCGAACCTCCCAGCCATTTGGTCAAAATAGTTGGAACGGCACTAGTCGGAGAAGGCCGCCGAATTGACGCTGAGGAGAGCCATTACGTTTGCCACGACATGCGCACAAATCTCGCGGACTTCATCCTCGGACGGGTTTTTGCTGATCTCGTATTTCTCCATGGGGATGTAGTTGTTCAGGCTGATGAGCGGTCCGTAATGCGCATCGCAATTCTCCATGGTCATGACCCGGTAAAGCGGCTGATCGGGCCGCGCCAGATTGTAGACCCCAACATACAGCACGAATTTGGGCGCGGGGGCCGTGCCCCCCAGAACCGCCAGGCAGTTGTGATTCTGCGAATCCACCTCCGCGAATACCCCTTTGAGCAGCACCCCTTTTTCCGGGCGGGAATTCCCTTGAGGGGCCGCGTTGAAGCCACTTTTTCGGAGCGCCTGAACAAGTGCATCGCTGAAAAAGGCCTTGAGCCGCTCTGCCTGTTTGGAACTGGTTTCTGCATCCTGAAGAACGTGCGGTGATTCGCCGGAGGCTCGCACACCAAATTGCGACTTCTGAGGGGCGGGTGCCTGCGAAATGTCGGCCGGCTCTTTGCCCGGTGCGGCGTTTATGTCGAACAGTGATACATAGACACGAACCGCCTTCGGATTGAAGTCGGAGCTTCGTGCGCTGCTCGCCGTGATAGACACAGGCCCTGCGCTGCCGGGCCGCAATACCGGCGCGAGGCCGGCCAGCAGCACCACACTCGAAAACAGGTAAACACGCGCTGTGGCCATCGGTACCTCCAGACAAAAGAGCGGCAGCAGACAAAAGTTACCCCAGTTAGATGAATTTGCGGGAAAAAAGATGGGCGAAGTTGGAATAAAGATGAAATGAAGCTCCCCTGAGGTCAGGGGCAAGTACCTGGCGGCTTGCCAATTGGAAGTCTTGGTGCAAGGCGAGCGCCAAACACTTCCTCTTGGCACACTTCTATGGCACACTCTGTATGTGCCCATGAAGCCCAATCGAACCAGGCGAACGCACATCCTTCTCCCGGAAGACCTTGCGCGCGAAATTGATGCCCTTGCGGGACGCCGCGGACGCAGTGCTTTTATCGTGGAGACGGCCCGTGAAGCAGTCCGGCGTCGAAAACTCTTACGTTTCCTCGAAGGAGAGTCCGCTTCCTGGAAGGAACAAGATCATCCCGAACTCGCCAAAGGGGCTGCTTCCTGGGTACGGAAACTGCGGCGGCAAAGCGAATCCCGCAAATCCAAGCGCGACTAACTGCTGGCCTAATGAAGATTCTCCTCGATACTTCGGTCCTGATTGACGCTCTGCGTGCCCGCAACAATCGCCGCGGCCTGTTGGCAAATCTGTTGCACGAGGGCCATTCCCTGACCACTTCGGTGCTCAATGTTGCTGAAGTCTACGCGGGCATGCGAGCTGGCGAGGAAGCGCAAACCGCTGAATTCTTAAGCGGACTTGAGTGTTTCGAGTTGCAGGAAAACGCCGCGCGCCTGGCAGGCCACCTGAAGAACTCCTGGGCAAAAAAGGGGCGCGCGCTAACCCTGGCCGATACCATCGTCGCCGCCATTGCCATCGAAAACCGTTGCACTCTCTTTACCGATAACCGCAAGGATTTCCCCATGCCGGAGCTCCAGCTCCACCAGGCGTAACACACTTCTAGCCTTCGCCCGGCAGGGCGGGGCCGCCATCGGGGTTGTCCACAACCTTCTCCTGCGCAGGATACTAGTGCGGCCAAAGCCACCCGAAGGTGCCTGCGGTTAGGAGGCCGAAGACGAGTCCATCGATGACTTCCTTCAAGGTCATACCCCAGGGCTGGCCCTTCCAGATGCCATTGCTTAGGTTTCCCAGGCCGTAGGCCAGGAACGCCGCGGTACCAGCGACGCGGAAGACCACCAGATAGTTGGCGCCAGGCGCGACGGTGCGCCCCGTGAGATATGCGACGAAAAAGCCAACGATTAAGGTGAAGGCGAACCACAGTCCCAGAAACTTCGGCATCGCGGGCGGACCGCTGGGAAACACCGTCAGCATCCCCACGGGCCCCTGCTTGTATTTTTCGATCATGGCGGGCGACTTCATCTCCTTGTGCGTGCCGTAAGGGAAAACGTAGAGACCCCTTTGCAAACTGGCGGCGCGCAAGGCGGCAAGAAGCTTGTCTTCTTCGGGAAGCTGGCGGTAATCGCTGCGGTGGTAAGGAAGCAGCATGTGCATGATCGAGCTGGCGACAAGCACGATGATGGATGACAGGACTATGGGGAGCCAAAGAGCAGTCAGGGAAACCATACCTAGCCTCCTTAGGGGGCGAAGTGGAAAGCAAGAATTGCGGACGCGAGACTACACTTTTCGGGGGCAGCGGTCAAGCAAGCTGCGGGTTTGCCGGACGAGCGAAAGAGCGAATGACATCGCCTCGCTAATGAGCAAGAAATGCCCAGGGTCCACCCTCCGACCCCGAGGGCAGGCACCCGGCAACGTGTTTCGCTTCATGGCGCCGACCCGTGGAGTCTGTGCCCGTGGCTGGACACGGCTTGTCCCTGCGCCAAATCTGTACATCGGGACAGTTTTGCACCTCCCCGCCTTCCGTTAGCCTGTTATGGGGAGTCCCACACAATGCCGCGTCGCAACTCGGTCTTTTCGACTGCCTCTAGGCGCCCGGCGGGCACTCGCGCCGGCATTCTTTCACGGCAGGTCCTGGGATTCGTTTCCCCACTCTTTTTGCTCTTGGCTCTTTCTGGATGCGGGGGTTTGACCAACACGTCTGGCGGGCCACCTTCGCAAAACCCTCCACCTCGCTCTGTAAGTGTGGCCATCAGCCCAAAGTCCGCTCCCCTCGTTGAAGGGGCGTCCCAGCAATTTTCCGCAAGCGTTACCGGCTCCTCGGACACGGCCGTAACCTGGAGCGCCACGGGCGGCACGATTTCTTCAACTGGGTTATATGTGGCAGGAAGTACGGCGGGGAATTACATCGTCACGGCCACCAGCGCCGCCGACACCACCAAGTCCGCACAGGCCTCGGTCGCGGTCACGGCACCCGCTCCGCCTCCGGGCACGGCCGCATCCATCACCAAGGACGGAATCACCTGGACCTTCAGCGAAGCCGTCCCGGTGGGGCAATTCGTGAATGGCGATTACTATGTTGTTGGGCCGGTTACCGTGACTGCGATCAGCCCGCCGCCCACGACCTCTTCGCCTTACCTGAATGGTTCGGTGGTGGATTTGCCAACCGCCAATGGCAAGAGCGGATTTGATTCCCGGTTGAATGACGGCACGGACGAATCCTGGTGGTTTGACGCAACCCTGCGCTCCTATCCGACCATCACTCTCAAGCCGGGCGATGCGCTGGTCTCCTCGATTAGTCTGGCCACGATTCATTCCGTGCCCGAAGTGATGCGGGCTTCGGACATGAGCGTCAGTCCGGTGGCCTCCGACTCCGTTCTCACCGTTCTCGCGTCAGCGCCCTCGGCGGACGCCTTTCGTCCGTCTTATTGCGACCGAAACCAGACCATTTACCAAGCAAATAACTTGCAGAGAAATTTGTTGCCTTCTCTTGCGCCGCCGAATCCATCCAATACGCCGACGCTTGCTCAGTATGAAGCCCTCTACCGCCAGCCATGGATCGATACCAACGCCTTCCTGTTCGATGCGCCAGCAGACTACATGCCCAGCTACGGCCAGCACATCGCGTTTGCCGATTCCTACGCGGGGCTCCTTCTCATGCTGAACTTCCAGGCGGATCAAAAGGTCAACCTCACCAACTATTTTGTTCAGTACGGCATCGATCTCTACGGTTGTGTGCAGGCGGGTTACGGCTGGCCGGCGTTTGGTGGACACCGCAGCGGCAGGAAAATGCCGATCATCCTGGCCGGCATTCTTCTGAATGACTCGGGGATGAAGAACGTCTCGACAACGTACCCGGACCAATTCGGCGAGGACATGCAGACCCTGTACATCAATCAGTTGCCACCCGCCGGAACGTACCAGCAAGCGTGGCAGGGTGCTACGGTCATCTATGGCGGCCATTACGGCGTGCATGCCGCCGACTCCTCGCCGGTGAGCGCCGGCCTGTACGGGCCATACGAACAATTGCAGCCCGCGAACTGGCCCATCCTGACTCCGCCCGGCGAACAATTGGGCGAAGCCTATCGCCGCTGCTGCACATCCGTATCCTGGGTCGGTGAAGCGCTGGCGGCCTACCTGGTAAACGGCGAGAGTACCTGGAATCACCAGGCCTTTTTCGATTACGTCAATCGCTGGATGACAGAGAATGACACCCAGGCGGTGGCGGAAATCCTGGCGCAGAGCGGCTACGACTACAGCGCCAACTGGGAACGCCAAGGGCAAACGCAGTACTGGCTGGACGGAGAAGTTTCACAGCCGACTTTCATCGACGACATGTGGAATGCCTACCACTGGTAACGCGTAGCATCGCCCATGAAAGGAAAATCCAAGACCATCCTCCAAGATCGATCTTGAGACAACCAGCAAGCTAATTAAATAGTTGTTCGATCAATTGTTCGCGCGTGAGGCCGAGATGTGCAGCCACATCGCTGAGGATTCCAGCAAGAGTGCCAACTTTGACTTGTTTGTGGGCCGGAATCGTCACGTGATGCTGACCACTTTCAACATTCAATGTGACTCGAATGTGGCTCCCAGTCTGTCGAGTGATCTCGTAGCCAAAACGGCGCAAGGATCGAACGAGTTCTTCGCCGCTAACGTCGCGGGGAAGCTTCACGCGGGGATAACCTCATCCTTGACCATGTGCAGACGGATGACACTGGGTTTTTCAGCGGCGTCAAAATGGCAAGAGACCGCGTCGCGGATCATGGTCTTGAGTTCGTCGAGGGAATCCGCTTCGGTAAAAATGGAGAAACCAAGGGCGCGGGCTTGGTAGCCACCTTCCGGCGACTCTTGCACGGAGAATATGATTTCGCTCTGCACCATGTCTCTTACCCTGACTTCATTATACCCCGTAGCGCACCATCTTTTTGAACCGACGTCTAGGCAGCCGGCAACATGAAAATCTCACCCCGGGGATAAACTTATCGCCTGCCAAGTCGGAGTCCCAGAATCGCGCAGCAAATTGCGGCAAGCGCCAAGTCATATCGACCGGGCGAATGGGAAACTAGGCATAGGAGGGCAAGCATCGAGACCGACTGAATGAGAAACGTGCACGACACCCTCTCAAATTCCGCAATAGCTCGAATCTGGCCAGGACTGAACTCGCTCAACCGTTCCAGCCAGTCTTTCCTACTTGCTCTTCGCACTGGTCCTTTACTCGAAAGCATCCTCTTGGGTTCGCGCGAGCATTCATGCCTGCTACAGGAAGCCATAAATCCTTCTCACGCCGGGAGCGGCGTCCTCAGACCAACAATCTCCGGGGGACGTTTCAATTGCCAACGACCCATGCATGAGAATGCCCAAAGAATTGGCACCTCATTCCCAAATTGGACGGTCAGCTAAGCCTCTGTGCTTCCAAGTGAATCCTCATCTCTTCTCTTTTGTTTCGCTTGGGACACACACCATGTGCTACGTTCCAAAACGGTACGTCTATACCATAATAGTACTACACTAGTATGTGAATATATAAATGCTGGCGGGAGGCTTGCTACGAACTAACCTGTGACACGCTGGTCTCATGGATAGTAAAGTGTCCTTTGTCTTCTTCAGGCGTTTCGTGGACTTCCCGGGATTGCGCCGGAATGTCGTCATCGCCTGAATGTCCTTCCTGGTGTCGAACACAACTACCTCTCACCACCTTCATTAGCACGCTTAAAGGTGCTTTGACCCAGCTTCTGTCACCTGGACTGCCTCAGCACAACACTGGTTAGCCAAACTGAGAGCGATCGCTTTCTCCAAAACGCACAAAATCCGATACCCGCCCTCCCACTTTGAGGACGGGGCACCCGGCGCAACGTTTGAAATGTGGACCGGTCGAAAAGACCAGCAGCCCTCACGTTTGGCGGCGCCGAAAAAGTAGTCCGCCCGCTCCAATGATGACCAGAACCATGCTGAAGATTGCGAACGCCCATTTCGTGAGCGTGAAAATATTCGCCACGCGCGCGACGCCTTCAAGCCGCTGTGGATAATCTCGAAGCATCGCCAGGAAGCAGAAATTCTCCGCATAGTCGAAAAGTGTCGTTCCCAGGGTCAATACGCTCAGTTTCTGCCACACGGGGCGCCCGGGAAAGACACGGACAAAGGCATAGGTTGTGCCCAGGAGGAAAAACAGCCCGTAAAGAGCGGGGAAAACGGAGTCCACATAGTCCAGAAAGAGGCGATAGGCATATCGTCCCTGCTCCCCGTATGCCGCTAACTTTGCATAGGCGGTCTCTGGGGAGTAATTGATGGTCATATCCAGCAGGCCTGCCTGCCTCAGCGCATCGCTGTGGAACGCTCCGGGCAAACCCCACGCGTTGATCAGCAACAACACGCAGAGGCTCAACAGCCCCAGGCTCCACACCACTCCCGTGCTGGCAGTTCTGCGCAAAACGTCTTGAAATCGATTCCACATGTGCGCTCCCGTCTCCTGAATCACAGGGTGAAACAAATCAGCAGATTATAATAAGCGAGTGGCGCGATCCACCCAGGTTTTTGCCTCCTCCGGAGAATCTCCTCCGTAGAAATGGAATGGCCTAACACGCGGGCCTGCCCCGTCGGCAAAAAGCTGCCACCTCTCGTGAACAGCGCAAGCCGCAGCTGCGAAACCGACGTCTGGGGCACCCGACTCCCCCAGAAGGAAAGAACCAGAAATAGAATCGACGTTCGGGGCGGCCCGCAGGTATAACTAGGCTGTTATCTATCCGCGATTTCAAGCCCAGGAGGGTGCCATGCCAAGACTCCCGGCGGAAGTTGTAGCTAACGTAAGCAAAGCCAGGGAGGCGGCGATGCTTGCGGTTGAAATCTACAATAGGCCGGCGACAGCGTTTCGGTCGGCTGGGTATATTGTGCTTATGGTGGTCGCGTGGACCGCACTTTTCCATGCAATCTTCGTGAAAAGAAAGATTCGACCGTTCTATCGCAAACGCAATTCACGAAAATACGAAAAGGTCGACGGAGATTACAAGACATGGGAACTAATGGAGTGCGTCCACCAGTTCTACAAGGACCAGAACCCTGCACAGAGAAAGAACCTGGAATTCTTCGTTGGGCTGAGAAACAAGATCGAACATCGGTTTCTCCCGGAACTGGATATTGAGATATTCGGCGAGTGCCAAGCCTTGCTGCTGAATTTTGAGGCAATGCTTGCGGGTGAGTTTGGCGACAAACAAGCCCTTGTCTCTGGTTTGCCATATGCCCTTCAGTTCTCAAAAACAATGATCCCCGCGCAACAGAAAGCCATTAGGGGAGCCGCTCGGCAGCATCTTCAAACAGTGAGAAAGTTCGTCTCGGATTTCAGATCATCTCTTTCAAGTGATGTGCAGGCTGACGAATCGTTTAGTTTCAAGGTTTTTTTGATTCCAAAGGTGGGCTCTCAGGCAAAATCATCTGATTTGGCAATCGAGTTCGTGCGATATGATCCGAGCAAACCGGACGAAATGAAGCAATACGAAAAAATCGTGGCTCTAATCAAACCGAAAAACGTTTCTATTGCGAATCTTGGAGGGCATAAAGCAGGCGATGTTGTTGCTCAAGTAGCTACACGAATCGGTCGAAAGTTTACTCACTACATGCACCAGCGTTGCTGGACGCGTTATAACATTCGCCCCAAGAGCAAAAGCCCGACTCCCGAACTCTGTGATAACCGCTACTGCTATTACGACGTCGTGCACAAAGACTACGTCTACACGTCAGCCTGGATCGAATTCCTGGTAGAAAAGTTAAGCGACGAAGCGACTTACGGCGAGTTGACGGTCAGGGTCGCGCCTGCAGCTTGACATCGAGAAATTGCCACGCAGCAGATAAAAAAGGGCCGCGCGCCAGTGGCGGACGGCCCTTCGTTCATTGAATTTTCTCTTCGCGCAACCGATAGCGATCTGCCAGAACCTGCTCGATAAAGAGTAAACCGAGTCTAGCATCCTACAAGCCCGTGAGAGCCGCAGGATGCGCTTGGAGACCATCCTCCGCACACCATAGCGGAGTAGATCTCGCTTATTTAGAAAGGAGGTGATCCAGCCGCAGGTTCTCCTACGGCTACCTTGTTACGACTTCACCCCAATCATGAGTCATACCTTGGGCGCCTGCCTCCTTGCGGTTAGCGCGGCGACTTCTAGTACAGCTCACTTTCGTGATGTGACGGGCGGTGTGTACAAGGCCCGGGAACGTATTCACGGCGTCGATCTGATACGCCATTACTAGCGATTCCGGCTTCATGCAGTCGAGTTGCAGACTGCAATCCGAACTGAGCAGAGTTTTTTCCGATTAGCTCCCCCTCGCGGGTTGGCAACGGTTTGTGCCCTGCATTGTAACACGTGTGTAGCCC
>DLMH01000103.1 GCA_002478115.1 Candidatus Acidiferrum typicum
TCTTCGGTAACGCGACACTAGCGTTTCCAACAAACTGTAATTCATCTCCGCGCTCGCCGCCCCGCACCCTTTCCGATCTCGCCATTCTGTCATCCCGCTTGCCCCCTCGCCCTGAGCCTCGAAGGGAACCTCGATGGGACCGGAGCCTCACGCTTCCCGCGATCTCCCCCAAAATTGCCATTCCGCCGGCCGTGAGGGGAGCCGAAGGGATCGAAGTGCCGCGCTTTGTGCGACCCCCCTAAATTGTCATCCCGCCGGCCCTCCGAAGGAGGGACCGAAGTGCCGCGCACGCTGCGCCCCCCCCCCTAAATTGTCATCCCGACCGGAGCGGCCCGATGTTTTCTTCCGCGCCGCCTTTTGGCGCGTCGGGCCGCGCAGTGGAGAGATCCCGGCGCCACTTCCATCTACTAGTGCCGTTCCAACTATTTGGGCCAAATGACGGTCCGAGCATCTGACGCGAACATGGAGAGAGTATTCTCGAAGGAATTTGCTGGAACAAGTTGGAACGGCACTAATCGTCACTGAGACCACTCCGCTCCTTTACCCCACACCCTGCTCATGCTATTTTCAGTACAGTTCTCCCGGAGTGGCGGAACTGGCAGACGCAGCAGACTCAAAATCTGCCGGGGATCACTCCCCGTGTGGGTTCGACTCCCTCCTCCGGGACCAACCTCTCCCTCATTTCATTCGGACGCCTGAATGACGAGATCGGCATATCTCGGCCGAGCATCCACTGGTGGAAAGCCTGGGCCCCCAGAAACGCAGATATGCCGACACACGGTCTACGGAGAAGGGACGTCGAAACGTCCTGGCGCTCAAACGGACTATTTTTTCTTGGACAGCAGTCTGTCTATGACGGAGGCAAGTTGTTCGGCGAGCCGGCCAGTTTTGGCGACCACCTGCAACTGCGCGTAGACATCCTCGGCGTCACCCTGTTTGCGCGCTCCCACCGCGCAAACAACTACAGTGGGAGGGTCTGGGTAGATTCTGTAAATCACGCGATGATTTGCAAACTCATGCTTCCAGTAGCCTGCGAGCGGTCCGCGGAGGGGTAATCCATATCCTTCGGGGTTTGCAGCAAGTTTCTTCTCCAAAACTTTTCGGAGCAGCTTTTTTACACTTCCGTCGAGCCCCTTGATTTCCTTACCAGCGTCAACTGTGTACCTAAGATCAAACGAAGCCGCCGCGTGAGGCTGATTGCCCCGGGCACCGGGTGGAACGGGTGGAGGCTTTTTTTGCTCTTTGCTCATTTGCCGAACACGTCAGCGGTGGTGAGCAAACGACGGGTAGCAAAGTCTCTATCGATGGTTTTGGAGAGGCGCATAAGCCGATTCGTGAGGTCACGATCGAAAAGAATCTCCAGAGTTGCGAGGATCGATTCCCGTTCCTCTAGGAGGTTGTCCAAGAAGTCCTTGTCAACGAGATATTTGGCAGCTTGACGCCGATTCTCGATCAGGACAACGCGGTTATCCTTGGCGGCCTTAAGGTAGTCTTTCAAACTGTCCCGCAGATCGGAAGCGCTTACCCTTTTGACGTTCACACTTGCAGTAGCCATGTTCCTTGCCTCGTTCCCGTCGTACGATTCGTTGTATCAAGTGTACAGTTAAACTGCTAGGCTGTCAAATGTGGCAGCCGTTATTGTTTGGCCGCGATCCCTGGATGCGCGCTTTTCACCGGTGCATGGCCTCCGAGTCTCAGTCGCAAGCCCCGCTTTCCGGGACCATCCTTTCTCCGCGCGCAACCTGGTACTTCCCTCCTCTTGACGCGCGCATCCCCGCAGCACATAAATGAATACCCCTGACGGAGCTTATGTCTTCTCTTTCTTCCAATCTTGCTCCGATGAGCAATCGCCGCCGCAGCCAGCGCGTCCTCCTGCGCATTCCCATCCAGGTGATTGGCCGCGATCCGGACAAGAAGCCCGTTTCCGAATTGACGCACACGGCGGTTGTGAACGCGCACGGGGCCTTGATCTACCTGTCTCTGAAAGTGACCGTCGGGCAGGCCATCATCCTGAAGAACCCGGAGACCAACGAAGAGCAGCTTTGCCGCATCGCTCGTGCGGATCCCGCGCCAGATGGAAGAATTGAGGTGGGCATCGAATTCGTCAAGCCTGCGCCGAATTTCTGGCGCGTGGCCTTCCCGCCATCGGATTGGGAGCCGCACTCCCCCGAAATCACCGCCGACACCTTCTAGCGGGCCGCCTTTCCTCGCGCGTTTTTTCCTTGCTTCCGCGCATCTTCAGAATTCTATGGAACTCTTTATTGAATCGGTTTAATATCGGGTCCGGCAGTTTCTTCGAGGTGTGCACATGGCTTCTTTTCGCGGCTTGATCTCCCGTACTCTTGCGGCATTTGTTCTGTTGTCATTGCTTGCGTTTTGCCCTGCTGCTCTTTCCGCCAAGGAGAGTTCATCCGATTTCCCGAAACTCGATCTCCAGGGCAGTTGGCAAATGCAGTCGTCCTGCGTGGACCATTCCTCCGGTGAGGCGATTTCCACTCCCGGATTCGCGGCTAAGGGTTGGCACTCCGCCGAGATACCCGGCACGGTTGTCGGCGCACTGGTGACAGACAAAACACTGCCCGATCCAAATTACGCGATGAACCTGAAATCGTTTCCCGGCGTCGTGCTGGACGGCGAAGAACCGTTTTCCAATCGCGACATGCCCGCGGACAGCCCGTTCCGTTGCTCGCACTGGTTCCGGATGGAGTTCGCCACGCCGCGCGAGTACATCAACAAACAGGCGTGGCTTCATTTCCTCGGCATCAACTACCGCGCCAATATCTGGGTGAATGGTCAGAAGATCGCCGACCGCGCCGATGTGGCCGGGGCGTACCGCGCCTACGAATACAACATCAAGAGTCTGCTGCGCGCCAGGGAGAACGCCGTGGCCGTGGAAGTCTTTGCCCCGGGGAAAGACGATCTCGGCCTCACCTGGGTGGATTGGAATCCCACGCCTCCCGATAAAGACATGGGCATCTGGCGAGAGGTGTATCTGACAGGCAGCGGGAATATTTCTTTGCGGCATCCGTTCGTTCAGTCCAAGCTTGCTCCGGACTACAAAACCGCCGCGCTGACGCTGAGCGCCGAAGTGCGCAACTCTACCGATCATCCCGTGACCGCGGTCGTGCACGCAGAAGTGGCGGGAGAAAAACTACAGCAATCCGTGGAATTGGCGGCCAACGAAACGAAGATCGTGCGTTTCTCGCCCGACCCGTTTGCCCAGCTCAAGCTGGCCCACCCGCGCCTCTGGTGGCCCTACCAGATGGGCGAGCCGTATCTCTACACGGCGAAATTCCGCGTGGAAACCGGCAAGGAGATTTCGGATAGCGCCAGCCTCGATTTTGGAATCCGCGAAGTCACTTCGGAGCTTACCGACCTGGGCCACCGCTTGTTCAAAGTAAACGGCAAGCGCGTGCTGATCCGCGGCGCGGCGTGGGCGCCCGACATGGTTCTCCGCTGGTCGCCCAAGAAAGTGGATGCCGACCTCGCGTACACCAGGCACATGGGGCTGAACGCCATCCGCCTGGAAGGGAAGATTGACCGCAAGGAATTTTTTGACAAGGCGGATCGCCTGGGCATTCTGGTCATGCCTGGCTGGATCTGCTGCGATACCTGGGAGCACTGGGACACGTGGACGCCCGAAACCAGGAAAATCGCCGCCGCGTCGCTCGTCGATCAGATCAAAAGCCTGCGCACGCACCCAAGCGTTTTCGTTTGGCTCTACGGCAGCGACAATCCGCCGCCGCCGGAAATCGAAAACATGTACCTCGGCATCCTCAAGGAACTCGAGTGGCCCAATCCCTCGGTCTCCTCGGCCTCCGGAACCCCGACCTCAGTCACCGGAGAATCCGGCGTCAAGATGACCGGGCCATACGAGTACGAACCGCCGATGTACTGGCTGGTGGATAAGGAAGCTGGTGGCGCGTACGGCTACAACACGGAAACAAGCCCCGGCCCCGCGATTCCTACCAAGGAGAGCCTGGCGAAATTCATCCCCAAGGATCACCTGTGGCCCATCGACGAGTATTGGAATTTCCACGCGGGCCGCGAACGCTTTGAGACCGTAAATGTTTTCACCGAGGCTCTCAACAAGCGCTACGGTACAGCCACTTCGCTGGACGATTACGAGCGCAAGGCCCAGGCGCAGGCCTACGACAATGAGCGCTCCATGTTTGAAGCCTATGGCCGTAACAAATACGTCTCCACCGGCGTGATTCAGTGGATGCTCAACAATGCCTGGCCTTCGCTGATCTGGCACCTCTACGACTACTATCTCGTGCCCGGCGGCGGTTTTTTCGGCACCAAGAAGGCGCTGGAAATTGTGCACCTACAGTACAGCTACGACGATCATTCGGTGGCGGTCGTGAACGGCACATATGAAGCGCTGAAGGGGCTGAAGGTTACCGCGAAGCTCTACAACATTGACGCGAAGGAAGTGGCGGCGAAGGACGCCACGCTGGATGTGCCCGCCGATGCAAGCGTCAAGGCATTGGACCTGCCGAAGCCGGAAGCCCTCTCGACAACTTATTTTCTGAAGCTGCAGTTGCACGATGCCGCCGGAAAATTGCTCAGCGACAATTTCTACTGGCTTTCCACCAAGCCGGACACCATGGATTGGGCTGCGCGCAATGACACGGCCTACACGCCGCAAAAGGATTTCGGCGATCTGACGGGGCTCAACGCGCTGCCGCAGGTCAAGCTCGAAATCAAAGCCGATCACCGCAGCGATGCGGGGAAGGGAACAGTCCGCTTGAAGGTGAAAAATCCAAGTGCAAGCGTGGCGTTTCAAGTGCACGCCCGGCTGACCAAGGGCAAGGACGGCGATGATCTTGTGCCGGTGTTCTGGGACGACAATTATTTCTCGCTGCTGCCCGGCGAGGAAAAGAGTGTCAGCGCGACGTTTGACGCGAGCGACCTCAACGGGAAAGATCCTGCTCTGGAAGTTGAGGGCTACAACGTGGCTCCGGAGACGGTGAAAATCTCGCATTAGGCTGCTGCGCGGTCCGCTGCCTGGAGTAATCGCCGCGCCCTGGAGCGGAATTGTCCGTGCGCGCGCGGCCCGCGGCATCGCAAGAACTGCTGTGTTTTGTGAAATATAGCGGCGCTTTTGCCGGGCGGGCTACCCTTACGAAACCCGCCCTGCGCTTTTCCCCCTTGCCACCCCTGCTGTTAGTGACTAAGATACTGGTGCGATTGGGGGAAACCGTGCCAAAAGAGAAACCACAAGTCAATATTGGTCAAGTGATAAAGACCTACCGGAGCCAGCGGGGATTGTCGCAGGGCGACATTGAGCGGCGGACCGGCTTGCTGCGCTGCTATCTCTCCCGCGTGGAGAACGGCCACACCGTGCCTTCGCTGGAGACCCTGGCGAAGATCGCCGAAGCCATGGAGATTTCGCTGGCCGACTTTTTCCCCGGCACGGAAACGCCGCGCGATAAAGAAACTCAGAAGATGCTGGGCGAACTTTCGCAGGACGAAATCCGGTTCCTGGCGGAGATCAAGAAATACAGCACCACGCTTTCCGAGGGTGACAAACGCCTGGTGCTGGCCATGATCCGCAAGATGGCCATGCTCGTGCCGGCGCAGGCGGGGCAGCAGGCGAGGAGGCCGGTGCTGCGCAGGCCTACGCTGTAAGCGATTGCCACCCCAGCAGGCTGCCGAAAAATCCTTGCAAATGTCATTCCCAAACCCGTTCGCTTTTTGAACGGCGAGAGGAATCTGTTTTTTCTTAGAGTTCTGGGAAAAGCAGATCGCTCACTCCGGTTGATTTCATAACGGTGTCGGCTCCTTGGACCTGGGTAGACTTGGGCGTATCGAGCGACCAAGGTTCGGGAGGAAGGAGCCGAACATGAGGATCATTATATAGGTTGCGATTTTCATCCGGGCTATCAGCAGATTGACATGATGGATAGGGAGACGAAGGAGTTGGTGGAGAAGACGCTCCGCCACGAGAACCGGGAAGAGGTGCGGGCGTTTTACGCGGTGTTGCCGAAGCCGGTGCGGATGCGCACGCAGGTGAAGAACCAGTTGCAGGCGCTGGCGTTCGTGCTGACGCTGGGGCCGGCGAGCCGGTTTGCGCGCGGGAAACAGGTGGCCCGTTATTTCGGACTGATTCCCAGCGAGGCGTCCAGTGGCGGACGGCAGCGGCTGGGGCACATCAGCAAGCAAGGGAGTGCGTTCCTGCGCTGGGTGTTGGTGGAAGCGGCGCAGCGTGCGGTGCGGTATGAGCCGGAACTGCGGCGCGCGTATCAACGGCTGGCGCATCGGAAAGGCCGCGCGTTGGCGAAAGTGGCCATGGCGCGGAAGTT
>DLMH01000107.1 GCA_002478115.1 Candidatus Acidiferrum typicum
TCCATGCGCCTGTTCACGCTGGCGCCAAGCCTGGGCGGGGTCGAGTCGCTGGTGTCGATTCCCGTTCTCACGTCGCACGCCATGGTTCCCGCCGCAGAGCGCGCCAAGATGGGAGCCACGGAGCAGATGATCCGCCTCTCCGTAGGCATCGAGAACGCAGACGATCTGATCGCCGACCTGGAGCACGCGCTGCAGGCCGTAGCAGCGCCGCAGCACGTGCAAGTGGGGTAAAGTCCCCCCCCTGCAACAAAAATCCCGGCCGCTTGTCAGGCCGGGATCAATTGTTCACCCATGCAGGAGCTAGAAGAGAAATTTCAGCGCGAACTGCAGGACTCGCGCTTCGTGCACTCCGCCGGCATAGAGGAAGTCGGTGGCGCCCAGTACGTTTGTGCCCGAACCGTTGATATTGGCTCCGGCACCCGCCTGACCCGCAATCGGGGCCCACTCAGTGTGATTAAAGACGTTGAATGCCTCGGCCCGGAATTCAATGGCCCTGCTCTCCTTGATGGTGAAATGCTTGAAGACCGCCATGTCAAAGTTTATGAAATCCGGATTGCGGAGACTGTTTCTACCGGAGT
The DNA here is from genome assembly GCA_002478115.1 of Candidatus Acidiferrum typicum. GTDB lineage: Bacteria > Acidobacteriota > Terriglobia > Acidiferrales > UBA7541 > Acidiferrum > Acidiferrum typicum. The sequence goes on from DLMH01000107.1 coordinate 579, forward strand.
CTCCAAATGTCAACGCCGTCGGCGTTGTATAGGCCGCCTGATTGTAGTACAGCCGGCCATATTGGTTTACCGGGTGCGGAGTAACTTTGGGATTGCCGACGATATCGGCATAGGCGTCGGAGCCTTCTCCGTTCCCAACACCGGCATTGTCAACAGCGTTGTAGATAATGCTGAAAGGTGAACCGGTGGCGAAGTTGGTGACACCGGAAATCTGCCATCCGCCCAGCAGATTGTGGCCCAGGCCGCCATGTTTGAACACCGGGACATCCCATATATAGCTGGCATTGAAAATTTGCCGTTCATCGAAATTCGAGCTGGCACGGTTGGCTGCCGGATTGTAAGTATTGGTGAAGCTTCCGTCAAAGCGATCGGAAGAATCGTCGATGGAATGGCTGTAGGTGTAGGCAAAGTCCAGTTCCAACCCGCCCGCGCTACGCCGCACTAATACTTGCAGAGCGTTGTAGTTTGATGAGGAGGCGGTCGTGAGGTTCGCGATGTCACCATATCCCGGGTAGGGACGGAAGGGATCAGCACCGGCGGGGACGCAGCCGGCGGCGATGGCCACGTTGACTGCCGGTCCTGATGGGGGACCACCGTTCACACCGGGAATATAGGCAATCGGGACGCCGCTCGGTGTGGTGGCGTTGGTCGGAACGTTATAGTTGTCAAGTGTCCCACTGCACTCGGCGCCCGTGTAGGTCTCACCCTGTTTGTAGGGATTTTGGGACGCAGGGGCTGGCAGAACCTGGTTGAGATCTGTAAGGCGTGTAAGACGGGTACCCTTGCTTCCCACATAGGAGAGCGAGGCAACTGTGCCGCGAGCGACTTCCTGCTGAATATCGAAGTGCCACTGTTGCATGTAGGGCCACTGGGCCTTGGTGGGGATGGCGGTGACACCCAAGGGGAGTTGAGCACCAGCTACGCCGGTTCCAATGTTGGGATACCCGGTTATGTCGTACTGCTGCGCCGAATATGCGAGGGGCGGAGAGTTCTCCAGCGATTCCGTATTGGCCTCGTTGCCGTTCCCGTGCTCGTAGAACATTCCGTACCCACCGCGGATCGCAGTCCTTCCGTTTCCGTATGGATCCCAGGCAAAGCCGACGCGGGGAGCGGGATTAAACAGGTGACCCGTCATGCAGCCCACGGGGACGCCCGACGTGACCCCGCACTGGACGATGCCGTTGGGCAGGTCGGACACGGTGGGGGTAAGGTTATCTTTTGTAAGGTTGGTGACGATGTCGCTATTAGGATCAACCGTGGTCTGGCCGGCCACGTAATGGGCCGGATCGAAGTTAAAGGCCTGATGTTCCTTCTCGCGATAGGTGCCGAACAGGCTCACGCGCAGGCCGAGGTTCAGCGTCAACCGGTTGGAAAGGTGCCAGTCGTCCTGAAAGTAGGGCTCGAGCATTTTGTAGCGGTTGTAGTACTTAACGGTTGCGTTCTGCTGACCGAAGGAGCAGATGTTCCCAAGCAGGAGATCGGCAAACGGGTTCCCCGTGCTCGGCGCGGGCGTTGAGCAACCCGGGTTGAATGTGATGTAGCCGGGGTAGGAGCCCTCCGCCAGTTCTCCGCCGAGTTCGTTTTTCTCGACCGCCTGGAAGTAGGCTCCCATTTGCAAATTGTGCTTGCCAACCAGTTTGTTGAGATTGTCCCTGAAGCTGTAGGTCGGGTTGGAGTTGTAAGGTCCATTCGGGATGTAGCCGGCGTCCTCGCCGAAGTTACCGTAAACGCCAGCTTGATCGATGAGGTTAATGCCGGGCATGACACCGCGATCTGCGCCAGGGAAAATCGAGCCGAACGTTGTGCCCGAAGGCCTCTGCCAATTTCCCAGGTCAGTGAGCGCGATGTGGTCGGTGGTGTAGCTGAATACGAATTCATTCAGCAAGGTGGGCGTGAAAGTCGACGACAGGCGGGCCAGCATGCTGATGCCGGGTCCGGTAAAGGCTGTCTCGACGGTGGGGAAGCTGCCCGCATTGGTCCACAAAGGAACCTGATTCACGGTATCCCATGAATCGTGGATGTAGTGGAAACTAACACGTTCCTTGTCGGTGATGTTGTGGTCGATCCGCAGCAGTTCCTGGCGCCAGTTTGTGGGCTGGGAAGTGACTTGATAAAACGTAGCCACGCCGGGAATGAGGGGGTTTGCGAAGGAAACGTTGCTAGGACCAGGAATCAGCGAAAGCAGGGCGTTCACATTCGGATCGCTGGGATTGACCGGGACCTGGTTTCCGGGATAAGGAACCCCGCTGGGAGCAAGGGGGCAGTCCGCGGGATAAGGTGCCACAGGACTTGCACCGCATATATCTGTGAAATTGCCGGTGCGTTCCGCGGCGGTTGGCACGAGCTGGTCAAAGGTATAGGGGACGCGGTCGCGGCGCCACTCCTGTGACCAGAAAACGAAAGTCTTGCTTTTGCTCTGGTTGTAAACACCCGGAATGTACACGGGCCCTCCAACCGTGTAGCCGAAGTCATTTTTGTGATAGGGAGGAGCGACACCATCCTCAAGGAACGAAGGCGAATTGAACATGTTGTTGCGCACAAATTCGTAGGCGTCGCCATGGAACTTATTCGTGCCCGACTTGGTTTCCACTTCAATCGTGCCGGAGCCATTCTTTCCAAACTGTGCGCCGTAGTTGGAAGTGAGAACTTTGAATTCGCCGATGGCGTCGACGCTGGGGGTCACGTTCAGCGTGCCATTGCTGCCGTTGTCGAGGTTATCGCCGCCGTCGAGTTCCCAGTTGTTGTACTCCACACGCCCGCCGTTGACGCTGAATTGGGTATTTGCAGTAACGCCGACCCCACCTTCGTCGGCGCCCGTCTGGTTGCTGACGCCGGGTACGAGGGTGATCAGTTGCTTAAAGTCGCGGCCGTTCAATTCGAGCTGAGTGATTTCCTTGCCCGTTACCGTGCCTCCCAGATCGGAGGATTGCGTCTCGACTTGGGCAACCTGCGAGCCTTCGACTATGATCTCAGTGCTGGCTGCGCCAACTTCCAGGGCGATATTCACCCGAGCTTTTTCCCCGACATTCAACACCACGCCTTTGGCTTCGTACTTCTTGAAGCCTGTCGAAGTGACCGTCAGGTCATAGCTGCCGATCGGCAGCGAGGCGAAAAGGAAATCGCCACTGCCATTGGTCGCCGCCGTCCGGCTGATTCCCATTGCCGCATTGCTGACTGCGACTTGAGCGTTGGGGATCGCCGCCCCGCTGGCGTCCGTGACCGTGCCCGTGATCGACGCCGTATCCTGCGCCCATGCCGCCACGCAGAAAGTCATGATCACCATCAAGAGCCCGATTCGCACCCGCATTGGATTAAATCTCATGGTCACGGTTTTCTCCTCTTGCGCGAGCGCTCCACGCCTTCCGCGGTTGCCCGCGCTCACCAACATCGTAGGCGACGTATTCAAAGTTTCACCAGATTGCCGAACCTTAACGCGGCCGCGGGAAAAAGTTCATTAAAACGTATGAATAGTGCTTTTATGGGGCATCCGCTGTCAAGGAAAAAACGCAAGTCCGTCCGCTCAGACGCTTAAATCAGGCTGCGCGTGGACTCCCGGACCACCAATTCCGGGGCAACTTTTCGATGGTCAGCGGCAACTTCCCGCTTTTCCAGCACAGACTTGATGCCTTCCAGCACGATCCCGACCGCCCCTGCCCCCATGGCTTCCATGGGCTGGCGCACCGTCGTGAGGGGCGGTGTGTACAGCGCCGATGCGGCCACATCGTCGAAACCGATCACCGAGCAATGCTCCGGCACGCGCAAGCCGCCCTTGGTCAATGCACGTACGCCTCCGAAAGCGGTCATGTCGTCAAAGGCCAGCAGGGCCGTGAACTGGCGCTTCTGCTTCAGCAGCTCCTCGGTTAGTTTTTGCCCCGCCTCAAAACTGGAAAGCGGATCCCGTGATTCCGGCAGGTCGACAATGAGTTTGGAGTCGAGCTCCAGGCCGCATGTCTTGGCGCAGTTGCGAATGCCACGCCACCGGGGAGAACTGTCGCCCAAGGTTTTGGGGCCGCGGATAAAAGCAATCTTCCGATGACCGAGCGAGTGCAGATGTTCGAGCGCGAGGTAGCCACCAACTTCATTATCGACAATCACCGAACTCATCGCGTCGCCCTTGAGTTCGCAGCCGATGATGGCGGTCGGGATGCTGCTCTTCTCCAGATCGGCGAGCAAATTTATATCGAGAAAGAGCCAGTTGGCCAGAACGACCAAGCCTTCGATGCGGCGGTCGAGCAGCATCTCGAGATAGCGCTCGAAGCGGCTGCGCTCGTTATGCACGTCGGTGAGAATCGGCAGGTAGGAGGCCTGGTAGAGTGTATTCTCGATGCCGCGCAGCACCAGCGTGCAGTAAGGATCGGTCATGTCAAAAACCATGACCCCGACGGTGTGGCTGCGTTTGCTGCGCAGCGAACGGGCAAACTGGTTAGGCCGATAGCCAAGCTTTTCCGCTGCGCGCTCGATACGCTTCTTGGTGACCGCAGGGATATACCGCGCCAGCGGAGCGTCATTGAGCACGATCGACACTGTGGTGGAAGAGAACCCGCTCTCCTTCGCTACATCACGAATCGTGACCATCGAAGCCTTGCCTACTGCCAAATTTCTGTACTGCATCCCTCTCGCTTGAATTCATTGCGGAGGTTGGCGGACACTACAGCAGAGAGTGAGACGAGGTGTCAAGCGCACACATCCGATTGGGCCTGTTGGCCTGCGTGGTCATGGGCAGCGCGGCAGTAGCCCAGCCGCCGCAAGTTTCATCCCTGCCAGCGGCGCCCAAACCTCCAAACGGCGCTCCCATCTCATCCGCTGGCACGCCCGCCGACCCCGCACAGATTTTTCAGTCAGGCCAACAAGCGTTGAACCAAAACCGGCTCGACGAGGCGGAGCGCGACTTCCAGCAGGTGATCGCTATGAATCCGCAAGTGGGCGGCGCTTATGCAAATCTCGGCGTGGTTTATATGCGGCGCAAGCAATGGGCCAAAGCTTTGGAGGTGCTGCGCAAGGCTGAACATTTGATGCCGCAAGTGGCGGGAATTCGGCTGAACATCGGCCTCGTTTATTATCGGCAGAATGAATTCCTGAAAGCTATCCCACTTTTCGAGTCGGTGGTCCGCGATCAACCGGACGCTATGCAGCCCCGTCATCTGCTGGGGCTCTGCTATTTTTTCGCCGAGCGCTGGGCGGACGCGGCAAACACGCTCGAACCGCTCTGGGCAAAGGAATCCGCGCAGTTGAGTTATCTCTACGTGCTCTCGATCGCCGCTCATCGGGCCGGCATGAAAGAACTGGACGACAAGGCCACGGCGCAACTCATCAAGACCGGCGAGGGCTCGCCCGAGTTCCATTTATTCATGGGTAAGGCGCATCTTAATCTTGAGCAATACGACCTGGCTCTGTCCGATTTCCAGGCAGCGGCGCAAGCCAATCCCAACCTGACTTTCGTTCACTTCAACCTGGGCCTAACCTATTTGAAAAAGCAGGATTACGAGCACGCACGGGACGAGTTTCTTAAGGATGCGGCTGTGGAACCCGATCTGGCCTTCAACTACGATGAACTCGGTGATGTCTACGTGCTGATGCAGCAAGACAGCGACGCTGAGAAGAGCTATCGCGAGGCGTTGCGCCGTGACCCGCGGCTGGTGAATTCTTATGTCGGGCTGGCTAAGATTTATCAGCGCACGCAAGAATACGAGGAAGCCCTCGGCGCCATTGACTCCGCCGGCAAGCTCGACCCCGGCCGTACCGACATTCATTACGTGAGAGGACAGATACTGCTCCATATGGGGCGCAAAGAAGAAGGCAGGAAGGAACTGGAAACCTCGGTCCGCATCGACAACGAACGCCGGGCCGAGCGCCAGAAACAGGTAGAGACCGGTACCGTACCGTCGCCCGAACTTCTTCAGGACGAGCAATGAGAAACTTAGCGGCGGGAGTAGCTCTGGCGGAGGCGGTGGCGGCTGTACGTGCGCAGCCGCGCCCAGTGCCCCTACCGGCCTCGCGGCTCCGGCCTCCTCGATAACCAGCTTCGGCACAACTCTGAACTGGACGGCGGCAACTGTTGGCGCCAATTGCAGCGTAACCAGCTACACCATCTATCAGTATCCGAACGGCAGCTCCACTGGCACAGCCTTTGGCACAGCGTCCAGTACGACTTTTAACGTTACTGGCTTAACTCCTTCGACTACCTATAGCTTCACTGTCGCGGCTACCGACTCTGCTGGCACTTCTGGCCAGAGCTCGCCTGTGTCCGTCACAACGGCC
>DLMH01000126.1 GCA_002478115.1 Candidatus Acidiferrum typicum
GTCCCGACGTTTCGGACGAAACAGTGGTTCGAGTACCGCCCACTGGGCGTCGGTGAGGTCCATGCTCTTGATTTACGCTAGTTTGCAGAACTCACAAGCATCCAATGACCTGAAAGTGTTTATGAGATAACTTCTAGTGAATCGGGAATCAATCTTTCGGCGGCCAACGTTGCGCGCCATGGATTACGTTGGCTATTTCAACCGCATGTTCCCGCACTCTGTAGACGACTACGAACGGGAGTGAAGGCAGGGGGAGTTCGCGCGTGCCCTCCACACGGCCTGCTTTTCCACGATTAGGAAAGGATGCTAGAGAGCCAGCGCTCGCATAAATTGTTCTCACTACGCGTTCTGCAGCGGATGGGTTTTCTTGGCGAATATACTCAAATATGCGGGATAGGTCCTCGGCGGCGGTAGGTGACCAGCGAACTTGCATTTAGGAGCGGAACATCTGCTCGATTCGCACGCCCATCTCTTCGTGGGTCAGGAACTCGCCGCGATCAAGTTGGTCCAGCCCCTTCTTTACTTGCTCCCTGAACCATACATCATGGTCAACGTAGTGTTCGACTAGTTGCTGGACGTATTCCGCAGGGCCGCTATTGTTCTCTTTCGCAGCCCGGTCAACCCGCGCTTGTAGCTCCGGCTTTAGGCGGACTTCCATGTTTGTCAGTATGGCTACCGTAGCACGGAGTGTCAATCCGATTCAGTGCCTAGCTTGCGCGGAGAAAGGGCACGTCTTGTGTCCCGCGGCTACGGTAATCTCCTCGCCCTTCTTTTCGATACGCACGAACTGTCCGTAGAATGTTGTCTTGGGAGACTTCACCGATAAAGCGAGGCATCTACGGCTCGATCAACACGCTGGCCAGTCTGTGTATTAGTTCAAGCTGTTGCGGAGTGGATTTATCCAGAAGAGTCTCAATCCGTTTGCGGAGATCCCGTTCGTCCTCCTCTCTTTCAAGGGACAAAAGTATCCGTGGCGAGAGGCTGAGCCCTTTCGCCATCGCAACAATCGTGTCGAGACTCGGGACTTTCTTGCCGCGTTCAACGTCCCCCCAAAAATTGGCGGTTATGTCTCCACGTTCCGCGGCTTTCTCAAGACTAAGTTTGGCATTCTTTCTGAGTTTGCGAACGCGTTTGGCGAATTGGGAACGATGTTTCAAGGCAGTGCTTTCTCACACGATAACGAGCACGCGAGAATCGTTACACAGTCGATAGCGTGTTTTGTGCGCGTAAAAACACTCCATAGAGTTTTAGGCGGTCGTCTTATCAGAAGAAGTGGATGTCGCTGATCGCTGGTCGTGGATTGCTTTTACGATTCGGAGGGTGAGGTCCCACTCGTCTGGGCGGCACAAGTCCAGAACGTCATTTATCTGGGTCCTTACGCTATTGTCCGGGGGCCGCTCTTTGAGAGTCATGAGTACATCGGGGGAGATTCCCAGTCCTTCGGCAATTTGACATATCACAAGGAGACACGGTTCTTGAGCGCCGCGTTCGATCTTGCCCCAAGTGTTAACCTTCATGGCGCACCGATCGCAGGCTTCTTGGATTGTCAATCCGGCGGTTTCCCGCAGCCTGCGTACCCTAGTTGCGAATGTCGTGAGATAATCCACGCTCTATCACCAAGACAAACGATAGAGGTGAATCAAGGCATAAACCACACCCGATAGGGCGTATTTTCCTTGATAAATACACGCTATAGAGTTATATATTGGCGTATTGTGCCCACTAAAGCGTTGGAGGACGTAAGTCTGAAGTCGCTGCGGTTAGCAGGACCGCTAAGGACATAGAGCATATGGACTTCCTCGCTGCAGCCCGCTTTCCTGCCCTTCCGGTTCGTAAAGGCCGAGCGGCAACTGAGCCTTTAGATAAGGACACGGTTGCGGCGACTGAAGAGCTGTCCGACGAGGCGCTCCTTGCCCGGATGTGCATAGACGATAAGGAGGCCCTGGGCCTTCTGTTCCGCCGGTATGCTCGGTTGGTCCACAGCATCGGCAAGAGAATTCTCCATGACTCCGCCGACGCCGAGGATTTTGTGCAGGAACTCTTCCTGCACCTTTTTCGGAAGGCGCACCTGTACGACTCTTCTAAAGGACCGGCGCGCGGCTGGATCGTGCAAACGAGTTACTACCAAGCGCTGCGCCGAAGGGTTCACCTCAGCACCCGCCCGCACTATGGGTCGATGGAATTTGACGAGTTGGAAGCCAGCGACATCACAGCGCCTCCGATAGCCGGATACGACCGGTCGGGCGAGGGGCTGTTCGGCAGAGTTCGCTGGCGGGAACTGATCGAGTGCTTGACCCCCGAACAGTGGGAGACCTTCCGGCTGCATTTTTATGAAGGCTATACATTTGCCGAGATTAGCCAGATGAGGAACCAGACGGTAGCCAGCGTGGTCCACCATTTCTACCGGGGCCTCGACCGCTTGAGAAAGCATATCTTCGCCAGTGAATTGCGCGATCATTAAACAATGTGGTAAAGATGGAGGCGTCACTAGAAAGCCAAGGTGCGGTGCCGTATGAGTCCGCATGAAAAGTTTCTGGAATTATGCGCTGCTTCGACCGCCGGTGAATTGACCAAGGAACAGAGCCGCAAGCTCGACGAGCACCTGTTGGGGTGTGTCGCCTGCCGAGAGGTTCTCAAGCAGCTCCATGAAACAGTGAAAACAGCGGTCCCGGCTATCGCCGCTGGCCTCTCTCAGAATGACCCCGAGCCGGATAAGTCCTGGTCCCAGGACAAGGCGGAGGCGGCGCTATTTGAGCGCTTGTCCAAAGAGGACAGTCAGGCCGGTTCCCGACAAACCCAAAAAGATGTAATCGATGGTTCGGAGCCGTCCCATCGCCGTGCCTATTTTCCTTCCCGGTTCGGGTGGGGGCAGCTATGGATGACCTACGCTGCCGCTATTTTGTTGTTCCTGGCGCTCGCGATTTCCGCTTACCGCGTGGGCCTGCGAAGAGGTGTAGAAGTCGCAACGAATGTGCCGGCAGGGCAAGGGAAGGGAAGCGACTCACTCGAGAAGCAGCTGAACGACCTGAGCCACGACCGAGAAACCCTGCGCGCACAGCTTGCCTCCCACGACAAAACGATTGACGATCTGAGGCAGCAGGTCGAGCGCCTGAAAGCTGCGGAGAGCGAACGCGTTGGGCATTCCGCTTCGGCACAAAAGGAGCAGGAGAGCCGTTTCGCTGAGGAAGCGGCGAGCGCGAACGCTCGTCTTACGGACTTGCAGAAGAAACTCGATTCTGAGGAAAAGGCACGTTCGGATGAGTCTTCGCGAGCCAGTGCTCTTGAGGCAAAGGTCGGAGAGCTGACGCAGCGATTACATGAGCGTGACGAAACCGTTGCGGCGCAGAATCGCCAGCTACAAAGCCGGGAAGGGGCCATCGATCAACAGCAGGCTAAGCTTGCGGAACAGCAAGAACTTCTGGACCACGACCGCGACATTCGAGAATTGATGGGGGCGCGGGACCTGTATATCGCCGAGGTTCTTGATGTTGGAAAAGATGGAGTAACGAAGAAGTCTAATGGGCGCGTTTTCTTCACAAAAGGGAAGTCCCTGATTTTCTATGCCTACGATCTCGACCGGCAGCCAGGTTTAAAAAAGGCAAGCACGTTCCAGGTTTGGGGTCAGCGCGGAAGCGACCGAGAACAGGCCTTGAACTTGGGTGTTTTTTATGAGGATAGTGTTTCCAAGAAACGATGGATCCTGAAATTCGACGATCCGGAGAAACTCGCGCAAATCGACGCGGTTTTCGTGACGGTGGAACCGAACGGCGGCAGCTCCAAGCCAAGCGGTAAGCCCTTTCTCTATGCGTATCTGAAGGTCAATGCCAACCATCCTTAAGCGATAACGCTCCGGCCCTCCTTGCAGAAACCCATCCATCGAAAGGCAGTCGGAGGCAAGAAAATTGCCTTTCGCATGAAAACACCAACAAGGGCGTGTCATCACGCACTAGGAGGATTCTCGTGCGAATGAACCGGAGTGTGGGGCTTTTTGTTTGTCTACTTCTTGCCGTTAGTTTGAGCGTAGCGCAGTCGCCGAATGGGACGGTCAGCGGAATCGTCCTCGATCCATCGGGTGCCCTAATTGTGGGCGCTAACGTGTTGATCATCAATAATGCTACGGGAGTTGAGTATCCGGGCAAGGCGAACGGTGAGGGCTATTACGTGGTGCCCAATATTCCTCCTGGAACATACCGCATTCAGGTTTCAAACAGCGGGTTCAAGACGATCATCAAGCCGGACATCGTCATTCAGGTGGAGGACGCGCTCGCGATCAACTTTACTTTGCCGATTGGGGCTGCCTCCGAGATAGTGACCGTGGAGGGTGGGGCGCCAATCATCAACACCGAAAATGCGGCCGTTAGCACGGTTGTGGACCGCAAGTATGTGGAGAACATGCCACTGAATGGGCGGAGCTTTCAAGATTTAATTACTTTGACTCCTGGCGTTGTTACAAACACGCCGCAATCACAGTCTACTGTAAATGGAAATAACGGGGAGTTCAGTGTCAACGGCCAGCGCACGGAATCGAATTACTACACAGTGGACGGTGTTAGCGCGAACATAGGCATCGCTGCAGGAGTAGAGGGACCTGGCTCAACTGGATCCGTGGCCTCGGCAACAGCCCTTGGGACCACGCAAGCGTTGGTATCGGTTGATGCGCTTCAAGAATTTCGTGTTCAAAGCTCGACCTATTCTGCCGAATACGGGCGTAATCCTGGCGGACAATTCTCGTTCGTGACTCGATCTGGAACAAATGACTGGCACGGTACGGCATTTGACTATCTGCGGAACAACGATTTTGACGCAAACAATTGGTTCAATGACTTTTTTGGACAACCAGAACCAGCTCTTAGGCAGAATGATTTCGGCGGCACATTGGGGGGACCCATCGAGATTCCCAAAATCTACAATGGAAAAGACAAAACGTTTTTCTTCTTCTCCTACGAGGGTCTGCGTTTATTGCAACCTCAAGCCTCGACGATCAACTATGTTCCGGACAACGCGTTGCGCCAAAGTACTCCCACTTCCCTGCAGGCGGTGATGAACGCATTTCCCACGGCAAATGGCCCGGAAGCTCTTGATCCGATGGGCAATCCAACTGGCCTCGCGGAATTCATAGGCACTTGGTCAAACCCGAGTTCAATCGATGCGTCTAGTGTTCGCCTGGACCACAGTTTCAATGACAAGTTGAAGGCATTTTTTCGGTTTAGCGACACAAGTTCGAATACGACCGCCAGGGCCACAGGCCTTGACGTTCCTTCAGAACTGCAAGCGACCTCCTACACATCGGCGACATACACCTTTGGTTTAACCAGTATGCTCTCCGGTGATATCAGCAATGAATTTCGGCTGAATTACAGCTCCAACAAAGCAAATTCTAGCTCTAGTATCAACGGTTTCGGAGGTGCTCAACCTGCAAATCTCGCGCAGCTCCAGGATGTTGGCCCGCGAAGTACCTACGTTGTCCAGGTTGGGCTGGATCTTGGTCCGTACTCGACACAATTGACTCAGCAATCTTTTGTGTCACTCCAGAGACAGTGGAATCTTACGGACTCGATGAGCGTTACGTTTGGGAAACACCAGCTCAAGTTTGGTATTGATTACCGCAGGCTTACTCCAGCCCTGCAGGTTGGATCGTCACAATGGTATTACTTTTACTTCAGCCAAAGTACAGTAGAGGCCAATAGCGCGGACATCGCCGAACCAATAAATCTTGCCAACATTTATCCTGTCTACACCAATTTTTCGACGTTCGCACAGGACGAATGGAGAATCACCCAGCGTCTGAATCTCTCCATGGGCCTTCGCTGGGATGTCAACCCAGCCACTAGCGTAACACGCGGATCGCTCCCCCTTACGGTTCAGGGGGCTGACAACCTGAGCACGATGATGCTGGCACCTGCAGGCACCGCACCTTGGAAGACTTCGTGGCACAACTTTGCTCCACGTTTGGGGGTAGCATACATTCTGCGCAACGAGCCGAGTTACGAGACGGTGATCCGCGGTGGTGGAGGACTGTTCTTTGATACGGGGCAACAATCAGGAACTTTTGGATTTGAGGGGCCCAACTATCAGGCTTCTGCCGCATATGGGAATTTCTTTGGAACGCCAGCCAGTTTTGCATTGCCAGCCCAGGCACTACCTCCGATTACCCAAATTCCTACTGCTCCATACGGCACTATATCGGCGTACCCTCCGCATCTTCAATTGCCGTACACCATCCAATGGAACGTAGGTCTAGAACAGGCCCTTGGGGAGTCAGAGGCCTTATCGGTGACGTACGTGGGTTCACATGCGGGAAGGCTTCTCCAAGAAAATGAAGTTCATGTCACGCCTTTGAATCCAGATTTCACATATGTAGTTTTCTATCAGAACGGATCGACGGCCGATTACGATGCCCTTCAGGTACAGTTTCGCAGGAGAATCAGTCATGGCCTCATGGTATTGGCCTCCTATACGTTCGGGCACTCCATTGATTATGGTTCCACATCGCTTACTCTTCCATATATCCGGGGGAATTCGAATTTTGACGTTCGGCACAACTTCTCCTCCGCGTTCTCCTATGATCTCCCGAATGTTTTTAAGGGAGGAGTGGCGCGTGCTGTCTTGAGGGACTGGGGTATTGATGGCCGAATTGCTGCGCGAACCGGCTTTCCCGTCACTCTGAATGGTACCTCTGCGTTCGATGTCGCGACGGGTCAAAGGTTCTATCGTGGGTTAGACCTGAATCCGGGACAGCCGCTTTACCTATATGGAGCGCATTTTCCGGGTGGCCGAGAGATTAATCCAGGTGCATTTGCCGAGCCAGGTCCTGGTCAAATTGGGGACGCTCCGCGGAACTTTGTGCGAGGATTTGGCGCTTCACAAATGGACCTTGCGGTTAGGCGAGAGTTTCCGATCTACGAACGCTTGAAATTGCAGTTCCGCGCGGAAGCATTCAATCTTTTCAACCATCCAAATTTCGGATTCATCAATCCGAATTTCGGGGAGGCTACATTCGGACAAGCCACAAGCACACTCAATTCCAGCCTTGGAGTATTGAGTCCGCTTTACCAAACGGGTGGCCCGCGCTCGATGCAGTTTGCCCTCAAACTCATTTTCTGAACTGGTTTTGCCTCAACTTTGTGCAGTTTGCGCGTGCCATGCCCATATTGGGCAATGCTTTAGGCGTCGGCTGTTATTGCGAAATGGATTTTCGTTCTGAAAACGGAGAGGAGCGGTTCATTCAATGTCATCGCTGGCATCCATAGCCCTCGGGCTTGTCCTGATCTTCAATGGACACCTGCAAAGAACAAATCCTGGATTCGAGTCCCGTGAGCAAGCGAGTAGACGCTATTTCACGGTAAGAGACTCGATTGAAATGGCAAGGTTCGAACGGAGTGGCGGCGAGCCCAAGTTCTCGCCGGACAGGAAGTACTTTGCAGTAGTCACGTCCCACGGATTACTTCAATCCAATCAGATTGAATCCACGCTGTGGGTCTTCCGATCAGGTCAAGTGAGGGAATTGCTGGTGACGAACGATAGTGGAAGACAGTCAAACCCTAAGGTGCTCGCCCGCGTGGCGACCATTCCTCAAACACAGTGCTTCGACTCCTATGTGCCGCTCATTTCGGACTTGCGTTGGATGCCCGATTCGAAAACGATCCTCTTTCTGGGACAGAACTCGCACGGGAATCGCCAACTGCACCGGGCTGATGTCCTTTCTGGGAAGGATCAGACGCTCACTGCGGAAGAATACGATGTGAGTCAATTCGAGGTTGCCGGGAGTAGTATCACTTACGAGGCGGTGCTACCCCGCGAGAGCCGAACCGCAGGTGAACCCATAAGTGCAGCTTCCTGGGATGTGACGGGACAGCCGTTGACATCCATCTTGTTCCCGAAAATGACCACGCGGCAGATGCCCAAGGAACTGTGGGTTGTGCGCAAAGGGAAAAGCCGTCGCGTGAGGGAAGCAAGTACCGGCCAACCGGTGCAGGTGTCGAATCTTCCCCCTCAACCTTATAACGTATTGTCGCTCTCCTCAGATGGCCGCGCTGCGGTTGTCCTAGTGCCAAGCAAAGCTATCCCGTCGTCATGGCAGGCGTATGAGCCAGAATTTTCCTTCCTGCGGATTCACTTAGGAGATACGGACACGACCTCTGACTTTTGGCCGATGCAGTACGCTATGGTTGATTTGAATAGTGGCAACAGTGCGCCTTTGGTTGATGCGCCAAATGCATGGGCTCTTGGATCTGCGGACATGAATCAAGCGAAGTGGTCACCCGATGGCAAGAAACTACTACTGACAAATACTTACCTCCCGTTGAACAGTGGTGTGGAAAGCGAAAAATTGAAGAGAGTTCACCATTGCGTGGCAGCAATCGTTGAGCCTGCTTCGAAGGAGTGTAGTTGCGTGGTTTTTTCTACTGGAAACAGGGCCACGAAATACTTAATCAATGGGTCGTTCGGTGAAAGTGATCAGGAGGTTGTTCTCGAATTTTGGAACACTCCCAATAAAACAACCCTGGAACGATATCAGTACGAAAATGATGGCTGGCGGCTTGCTGGCACCATATCTGATCAAGCGCACCAGGGTCTGAAGCGACTGGATAGGCAACTCGATGCGGCGAGTTTTTCCGTTGCAATTAGGCAAGACCTCAACACGCCGCCAGCACTTTGGGCGACGGATCGAGAAACAGGGCAAAGCAATAAAATATGGGATCCTAATCCGCAATTAGCGGCGTTCAATCTGGGCGAGGCTTCGGAATTCCAATGGAAGGACAATGCTGGATACGAGTGGAGAGGCGTGCTGGTGAAACCCCCCGACTATGTGCGCGGGAACCGCTATCCACTCGTGATACAAACGCATGGATTTCAGGCCGGTGAATTCATTACGGACGGAGCGTACACAACTGCATTTGCGGCAAGACCCCTTGCAAGCGCAGGAATGGTGGTCCTCCAGATGCCCACAAAGCATGACCGTCTAGTCACTGGAGACGAAGCTTCAGACCAAATCGAGGGATTTGGGTCGGCCATCGATCGTTTGGTAGCCAACGGTCTGATCAATCCGGAGAAGGTCGGGATTATCGGTTTTAGCCGAACGTGCTACTACGTGGAAAGCGCGCTCATTAAGAATCCGAAACGGTATGCTGCAGCAACTCTAGCAGATGGAGTGGATGAAAGTTACGTGCAATACCTCTTGTTCAGCGTTGGGCAGTCTCACGACGATAGTGCGCAAATCTACGGGAGCCCTCCATTTGGAAGCGGTTTGAGGAGATGGACGGAGCGTGCCCCCGGTTTTCATCTCGACCAAATTGAGACGCCTCTTCGAATCGAAGCCATAGCTCCGGCGAGCATTTTGGAGGAGTGGGAAATCTACTCTTCATTGTGGAAACAGGGGAAATCTGTGGATCTTATTTATTTCCCCACTGGTCAGCACATACTTCAGAAGCCGCAGGAACGAATGGATTCACAACAGGGGAATGTTGATTGGTTCTGTTTTTGGCTCAAGGGGGAAGAGGGGAAAGATTCCGTCAAAGCCAAGCAATTATCGCTGTGGAGACAGCTCCGGAATCAGCGAATTGCAGAAAACGCACGGACCGATTCATTGCCAAGACGCACCCAGTAACCGTGATGCAGGGCCGGTAATATCCAACATCTGGCGAAGACCCGAACTTTGATTTGGAATCGTTGCGCGCCCCCAACCAGGGCAATCTTCCGTTTCGCTAATAGAGGGAATTCCTGGCCGTTATGCCGACAATTGTTTCTGAGGCAACCGACCAATTTCACCAGATTCGATCATTTTCCTGAAATGGACCCGGGCATCGTTTGGCTGTGGCATACACGAGATTGAGTGGGCGCCCAGAACGGCTGAGCGCCCTGTTCGAATGCTATTCGTCTGCCTCATAAGCGGCCGGAGCTGTTTGCGTGGTCGAAGGGTTATTGTCTGGAACAAGGATGCTCTTGGACATGTGGGCTTGAATCGCTTGAACTGCTCCTGCTAGCTTTACGACTTGTGGTTTGTTGTAAGTCATTGTGATCATTCTCCTGTTCAATTTAGAATCAACCAACATTCAACCCGTTCGGGTTGAATCTCTTTCGCAATCAGCATCAAAATGCTGCCAGAGTTGGAATTCCAGGATCGATCGTGGGTTTCCTGGACTCCGCGGCTTAGCTGGCGCCCTTCAGACGCCCTCGGTTTTGCGTAAATTGTTTATTTGCTGTGCGGAAACGACTATCAGGTGTCCCTTCGCTCGCGGGTGATCATTCATCTTAGACACTACAATGTTCGATAAATTGCAATTTCTGAGTCGACGGAGCCAGGACTCGATGCTTAGCGTGCGCAACAGCGAGATCAAAGCGATGTCGAGGCCGTGCCGCGCTTCCTCTAGGCAATGCAGAAGTGCATTTGGGTCAATAATTCCAGCGGAACTGCTGACCATATCCTTAGTCATGTCGACTAGCCTCGGCCACTCGGTCGAGATTGCTGCCATTGGTTTCCTGGCAACAAAGGCCTTGCGTTTCCTGTTCAAGAGGTCTTCCGGGACGATTTGGATGAGTGCTCTACGTACCAGGGAGCGCCGCTGGCCAGGGCGGACGAGTTGTTCCCGGGGAATGGCGTACACGAACTCAAGCAGTGCGCGATCCAGGTATGGATAACGTTTCTCGTAGGGCGGTTCTGACCACAAGACAGAGCAGTGTAGCTGTCTTCGTAACACATCAAGTGTGCTCAGGTTATCTTGGAAACTGGGCACAGGGCCGAAAAGTGTCAACCTGGTTTCGTAGCCCCGCGAGGCTAAGAGATTCCGTTTGACGAAATTGGGATTAAGCCACGGAACCGGACGCATGTGCTTCGGAATGCGGACCAGAGCCGAAGGGAGAAATGACCGAGCCGCTTCAAAAAGCAAGTGGAACCACGGCTTGCGCTTGTTGAGGGCCCATACTCTTAGCCTTTGTGCGAGAGTCCTGAATTGACCTCTTGCCAGAAGATCTTCGAGTTCGGGTGTCGGTGTCGGCACGCCGCCGGTGACTTCGTCGCCCCCGATACCGGAGAGAACTACCCGGTTCCCTTTCGAGGCCATAATAGCAGCGAATTGACGGCTAGTTTCGGACGGGTGACCACCGCTGGAGGCCGGAGTTGCCGCAAAATGGTCAATGTCGAGTTCGAACTTAAATAGCTCTTGTGAGCCTACGTCGATGTGGGTGCCGGTGCGACGGCGCTTTTCCTCGACTTTGGTGAAGTAGGGGCGCTCATTCCAGTTGGGTTCGGAGTCGTCGTAATACGAGATGGTGTCCAGGCGCGGAGTTTCGGCGGCTCCGCGGGCGATGATGGTGTCAGCCATGCAGACGATGGAGGAGGAGTCCATACCGCCGCTGAGTTCGGCGAGGATGGGACTGTCGGAGCGGAGCCTGCGGCGGACGGCTTCACCGAAGACGGCGCGGAAGCCCTCTTCGTATTCGGCGTCGGTGCTGTAACGGATTTTCTTGGCCGGATCGAAATCCCAATACTTGGTGACGGTTTGCTTTCCATTACGTATGACTACCGAACATGACGGCGGAACTGAATGGATCCCGACGTAGGGCGTCAGATGGGTGGCGGGGAAGAACGAGAACCAGCCGGCGATGTACTCTTCGCAAAGGGCGAAGGATTTGCCGGCGAAGAGAACGAGTGGATCGAGGATTGTGCTCCAGGTGACTTGGTTGCTGTCGATGGAATAATAGAGATGGCGCGTGCCGATGGGATCTTTCGCGAGGAACAGGGAACGTGAATTGGCGTCCCAGATGGAGAGCGCCCAATCACCGACGAGCCTGGCGAAGCAGTTGGTGCCCCACTCTTCGTAGGCTGCGGCGACGATGGAGACGTCGGTCGCGCTGATTGTTAGAACGTCTCGCAGGCAGCGGATGAGTTCCGCGCGATTGTCGAGGCGGCCGTCCCAGGTGATTACGACGCCGGACCCGCTGACGTGAGGTTGCGTCTCACGCCGCGATTCCTTTGTAGTGTGGAAGGCGCGATACAGGATGCTGACGTTCGAGATCGCGTAGGCACCCTCATCGTCTGGGCCATACGGGGCGATAATCGGCTTCACCTTTGCGAGGTACGTCTGATCGATCGGCTTGCCGTCCGAATTCCATCTTCCAAACTGAATGCTCATTTGTTGCTCCTTGCTTTCGCACTACGATGAAGCACTAGCACCTGTCGAGGACTGCATACATTTCGGGGGTATACGGTTTGTCGTTGACGACGCGCCCGTCCACTTCGACCCACGCGTGGGCCTTGAAGGGCATTTGTTGCGCGCCGATGACCAATTGCGCGGGCACGCCGTACTGTTTCAGGAGGCAGGCGGTGGCCGCGGAGCGCTGCAGGCAGAGCGCTTCTTTCCAATACCAGATGCACGCCATGTCGACGGCCGAGCAGATTTCTTCGATCGCATCTGAAGCTGGTACGCGGGCTGCGACTGAGTAGTTGCGAACCTTGTCGTAGAGAGTTGCAAAATTGCCGCGCGCCAGGTACAGGTCGAAATGAATCAACTTCAAGTACGCGTTCAGCACTAGAAACGACATGTGAAAACTCCTCCGTTTACACCGACAGTTGCAACTGATCGCAAAGGAAAGCCATGCGATCTGTCAGTGCTTCAATTCGTTGGCTCAGAGGGAGCACCGGCGAATGACCGCGAGACTTTCTGTAGTCGAGAAAAATGGCATGTTTGGAAGCGTTCGCCGCCTGGAGACGGGCCGTCATCTTGCGGGCGTGCAGCGGGTTGCAGTTTCGGTCGGCGTCTCCGGAGACGATCATCGTGGCGGGATAGGCGCCGCCCTGCCGAACCTGATGATAAGGAGAGTACTTTGCCAGGGCTGCGAAATTATCCGGGTCATCCACTGAACCGAATTCATCTTTCCAGACGTGGGCATTGTCGAAGAGGTGGTAGCGCAGCATGTCCAGCATCGGGACCATACAAACCACGGCACGGAACAAATCCGGCCGCTGCGTTAGTGCAGCTCCTACCAGCAGACCGGAGTTCGAGCCTCCGAATATCGCGAGCTTCCTAGGAGCGGTGCGACCAGTCTCGATGAGCCATTCGGCGGCGGAAAGAAAATCATCGAAAGCCGTCTGGCGGTTGCGGCGTTTGGCGGCATCATGCCATGCAACGCCGAATTCCGAGCCGCCACGAATGTTCGGCAGCGCAAATAGGCAGCCGCGCTCTATAAGGAAAGCGACGAAAACGCTGAACTGCGGCGTCATGGACACACCGTAGCCGCCGTACGAGGTCATGATTGTCGGATTGCCGGTTCCGTCGAGAATGTCGCGCCGGCCCACAAGGTACATGGGAACTCTTGTGCCGTCTTTAGACACGAACCAAATCTGGGAATGGGCATAATCTGTGGGGTCAAAGGGTATGCTGCGCTTAGCCCAGAGCGTTCGGTTGGCGGTCTTCGACGAATAGCGAAAAATCCCTATGGGTTCAGTGAATGATTCCGTTTCGAGGAGAAGCTCGTTGCTGTCTGGCGAACCGCCAACGATTCGGAGAGTTTCGTCGCTTCGGATGGGCAACTCACCCAGCGCTTTGCCCGAGAAGTCGAAAATGCGGATTTGATGAATCATCTCCCTCATGTAGGAGACAAAGATGCGGTCACCTACGATAAGCCAATCGTTAATGGGCGTACCGGTGTCTGGGACTATATCGACCCACTCATGTTGTCCGTTGTCACGAAGGCGGATTTCGACGATGCGACGATTCGGTGCATCGCGATCGGTAATGCCGAAAATCCTGTCGTCAAGCAACCGTAGGCCAAGGGAATAATCGATCCCACGGAAAATGGGTTCTGCCAGGCCGGTTCCTTCAAGTGATTGTAGATAAATATCCGTGAGTGTTTTTTCAAGAAATCGATATACGAGGAAGACAAGCCGTTTGCCTTCGGAAAATAGACTGAATCGAATTTTCTCGTCTTCACCGGCAAAGAAAATCTCCTGGTCTTCGCTGGGTGGCGTTCCGAGAATATGTTGGTACGCGGCGCGGTAGAAAGGCCGTTTGGCATCCACAGCTTCGTGAACGTAGTAAAAACCTTTGCCGTCCGGCGCGAAGGCGAAGCCGCGTAAATATCCGCGAGGGAGAAAATCGGGAAGGCGCTTCCGGGTTTCGATCTTGAGCAACTCAAAGGTTCCCGTTCTCTCTCCCCCTTCTTTCACTTCATATAGAAACAATCGACCGTCAGGGGAAACTCGCAGCGGTTTTACGGCTGTATATTCGCCGGTGCCCCTTTCGCGCGGGTCAATCAAAAGGTGATCCTCGCCGTCTGCACCGTTGCGCATGTAAATGCAGGGCTGTTCCTGGTCGGGAAGACGCTTGCGGAAAAAGTAGCGGTCTCCGACTTTCTGGAGGGAGTCATGGGTTTCAACAGCAAGGAATTCCGCGATGCGCTGGCGTATAATCTCGCGTCCTGGAATCGCATCCAAGTAATTGCGCCCGTAACGCGTCTGTTCTGCGATCCAAGCGCGCGTGCGGGGAGAGTCCTGGTCTTCGAGCCAACGGTATGGGTCGGCGACGGGCACGCCGTGCAGAAAATCCGTGACCACCTCGATGGGGGAATGAGGCGGAGGCTCCATCAGCTTGGGCATGGGACGCTCCGTTCCCCGAGTCCATCGGCTTCGCGTTCCATCCGGCGCGTGAGACTGCGCAGATAGCCCGCAGTGCGCGGGTCCTCTAGTTTCTGTGGGTCCGTCCACAGATCGTTTCCCGTTGCATACACGAAAACAGCCACGAGAGGCGCAACCTCGAGAGCGCGGCGGATTTCACTCTCAGACACAAACACGCACCATGGCGAGGAATAGCGTGCAACAAGCTGCGTCTCCTGTGAACGGTCCTGTCCGAAAGCTCGCCTGAAATGTTCCAGGAGATACTGGAAAGTGAGGAAGGGATGTCCCACAAAGGCCTCCGCCCAATCGAGGAACATGCAGCCGGTGGGGGAACAAATGATATTTCCCGGATTGAGATCCAGGTGCCCCAGGGTGTTGGGAATACCTGTCTCTTCAAGAACCGTGAGGGCATCCTGGACCCGTGCGGAGAGACGATGAAGTTCGTCGCGGGAGAGGGCCGCGGGCGGCATCTTGGTCTGGCGTTCCATCATTTCGCTCATAGTTCGAAAAAAGGGCTGCACCAGGTCCGCGAGCGCCCATGCACGCAGATCGCGGGCGCCGGGGTCGAGAAGGTGCAAACTCCTTCCGAGCGACTGAATCTGCAATTCCGCAAGGTCCGTGGCCACGGCTTCCCAAGACGCAAGCGTGGAGCACTCGTTAAGGAGGGTCCCCTCCGCCTCTCGCGCAAGCCAGCCGTTCCACTCCGGTCGCGTGGCGATGATCTCTGGTAGGAAGCGAGAGAAAAGATGGGCGAGGGCGAGCGTGAGAGGATATTCGCGCTGGTTTGGGGTGCCCACGGCCTTGAACCAAACCGCCGGCCCATCGGTTTCAAAGCGAATCAGGCTGAACGTTGGGCAGGCATTGAGCTGGCGGAACCTCCCGTTGAGATGAAGCCCGTGTGTTCCGATTTGGTGTTGCACCCACTGCTGAAGATCGGGGAACCATCCAAGCCTTCCGAACGGTCCGCTCGTTGTGTTTTGCGCGTAGGCCATGGATTGCGCGATCGCCTGCCGCGCCGCTTGAAAGTCACCAGGATCGCGAAACGCACTCTCGACCAGGCAGTCGGCTGCCACCCAGCGCTTATCGTGTGGAGCTCTGTCATCAGGACTGCATGGTTCCATGATTTCGTACCAAATTTGCTGGGAGCCTGATTGCGCAGGGAGAGCCTCAAGCGAAGACAGCGATACGGCGTGAATCCCGCAGGTTTTGCTGAGAACAGCGGTGAGGTGTTCCGCGACTCTTTGCCAACGCGGAATTTGGATCTCCGGAAGAACCCGATGCGTTCCCTCAAAGCCGAGAAGGACCTCGGGATTCTCTCCCCTCAGGAGCCTGAGGAGAATGATGCGGCGGGTCTCGCGTTCTTCATGTGATTCCATGTTCACAGGGATGCTCCAGCTCAGGTGAGGGAATTTCCGTTGCGCACCGTCAACAGGTGGTGCTTCTCGAGCGTTTCGATAAACTCACGCACGTCCGTTTCTGCCGTAGCGCGGTCGATCCCAAATTCACGCGCGAGTTGTTCCGCGATCTGTGGTTCCGCAGAGCCTTGCTTCAGGAGTTCGAGGATTCTCGATCCGACGAAGTTGAGGCGGAACATCTGCCCGTGGAGGATGTCGAGGACGATACCGCCATCCTGGCTGTGCGTGGACCGTACGTTTTCCGCAACTCGCACGATTTTGAATCCTTCCCGCAGTTTGCGGTTCATTCGGATTCCACGCACGTTGCCACTTGCGGCGTCCGATAGCCAGAAACATCGCAAACTGTTCGAGATTCGGTCATGGCTAGCGAATTCCCTAGGCAGGACAACAAGATACGGATAGCAGGAGACGAAACGAGCTTCGGGGGAGTGCGCGGATTCCGGGCCTAATCAAGCCCGAGCCAGTGAACCCGAGCCCGCCGGCCGTAGGAAAGGGCTCGGGATTTCCAGGCAGTTACGCCTCAGAGCTGCCGTCGCTTCTTGGAGTTGCCTTGACGTTTTCGTCGCGAACGATTTTTCCCGCTTCGAGGACGATCACGCGGTCCGCCCAAGCAACAGAAGAAAGGCGGTGGGACAGCAAGACAACGGTTGAGAACGGAAGAAGGAGCCGGGTACGGTCGAGAACGATCTGTTCTACCGCCGCATCCATCGAAGAAGTCGCCTCGTCCAGGATCAGAATGCGCGGCTTCCTGAGGAGCGCCCGGGCCAGGGCGACGCGCTGCCGTTGTCCGCTCGAGAGGCGCGACGCTCCTGGACCCAGCGGTTGTTGGTAGAGCAAGGGAAGACTCTCGACAAAAGCCGTGAGGTCCACGGCATGGAGTACCTCGGCAAGCTCCTCTTCTGTCGCCTGGACCCGTCCCAGGCGGAGGTTCACGGCGAGCGTGTCGTCGAATAGGACTGGCGTGGCCGGGAGATAGGCGGCTACCGAGCGCAACTCTCTGAGGCGAATCGCGCGAAGATCCACCCCGCCGTAGGATACGTACCCTGAATCGGGATCGTACAGGCGGGCGGCGAGCTTTGCGAGCGTGCTTTTGCCAGCCCCGTTTTCTCCTACCAGCGCCACGCGTTCTCCGACGGAAATCATGAGTCGGGGGATATGGAGAAGCTCTTTTTCGCCCGGGTAAGCAAACCGGAGTTCGTGGAACTCGAGGTCCGAGGAAGCACCGCAAGGCAACCGAACAGCGTGCGGACTTTCCTGGATCGTAGGCCGCAGGGCCAGCGCGGCACGCACTTGCCGGATACTCGAAAACGTCCTCTGCGCCCGCGCATACATCTCCATGGCCCCGCTCAACGGTTCGAAGAGTTGGGCGAGGTAGCTATAAAAGGCCACCAGGCTTCCGATGGTGAGGTCTCCCCGGAGCACCCTTACGCCGCCGTAGCCGAGGATGGCGGAGATGGCCAGCACGATGGCGAGGTTCGTGAAAATGCTGAAGAACACGCCGGTCCGTGCGAGCCGCAGTTGCGAACGCGCGGCCTTGGCGAAGAGCCGGTACGCCTGGCGCTCGCGGCGCGTTTCCTGCTGTAACGACTGAATCTGGACGACCGAGGGAGCGTGCTCTTCGAGGAACGAGTTTACTTCGAGTCGCTTGTCTTGCAGATCGTCGGCATGCCGTCCGAGCCGCTGACGAAAGTGGTGCCGGGTCACAAGAAACACCGGCACGAGGGGCAGAACGATGAGGGTGAGGCGGAAGCTCAGTGCGCCCATCGCAAAGATGGTGAAAGCGGTCGAAAGAAGCGTTCGAAGGATCCCGGGGAAAAGGTCGGAGCCGAGATAGGCGATCTCATCCACGGGTTCCCGGAGCGGATAGAGTTTTTCTCCCGTCGGAGTGGCTTCGTGATATTCAGCCGAGAGGCTGTCGAGATGTTTCAGAAGTTCGAGGCGAAGCGCCAAGACGATTTTTTGCGAGGCCGCGACCGTCAACCAGCTTCCGAGGCTCGTGAAGACGACTCGTCCTTCATAACTCAGGAAGAGAAGAGCGACGGCGGAAACAAGCAGCCACGCGTCGCGCCCTGGAAGAATGCTGTCGATGAGCCATCGGAGGACGAGCGGGCCGAGAAGTCCGAGTGCGCTGCCGAAGGTAAACGCGAGGAAACTCGCGGCGTGCAGGGTCCACACGGGACGAAGCGCGGTCGTAAGCCAGCGGAGTTCGACGGGAACAACTTTCGAAAGTGAACGAAGTGAAATGGGACTCAGTCTCTTTCTGGAAACCTTCAGAGTAGGAAAAGTTCCTCCCCGGGCGATAGAGAAAGGAGCAACTGTTCGGGTTTCGGGCCTCCTATCAAGGACTACAGGGAAAACACACGAAAGAAACGCTCGGGAGCTTCCGAGGAGTGCGCAGAAAACGGTCATCGTAGCCGGCGGAAGAGCGCCGTGACCTCGCCAACCACTTCCGCATCTGCTCCATTCCGAAGCATCTGCGGACGAGAAAAGCCGTCCGCAAACGGGTGTACGACGAGAGTGCTCTCTTCGAGGCTGCAGCCCGCCACGAGGTAGGTTCCGTCCCGTAGCAGGAGGATGTAGAGAGGCTGCTCCCAAAGTGGCTTTCGTTTCAAGAAGACGGGATTCTTCAGGCGCCGGTTGACGGACACGAAAACGGCGTCCTTTAGGTACGGATGGAGCGAAACGGTTCTGCCCCCGGTCCAGAACACATCGCGCAGAGAGAGATCAGGAAGACCCGCGACCGTGGACAACGAGTGCCGCAGAAAGAGCGGAATCTCCTGGAACTCGGCGATCAGTGGCGACAGAAAACGCGGCTGTTTTTTGTTTCGGGCAGAAGCATCGTTCGCCGTCCGTGGAGCATCCGGTGTACCGCGGCCAACGAGCCCATCCGGAATGGGTTCGCGACCAGAATCGCCGGTGTCGAGGCCCGCAGCTGCGAGAAGTTCCCAGAAGCCAAGCGAGTAGAGAATACATACCGAGACGATCTTGTGGACTTGCACGGGCAATCGAGGCCCCGTCTCATAGTCTGTGAGCGATGTGGGAGAGCAGAAGTATCTCTCATCTCGAAGGGCTTCGGCGATCCAGCGACTCGTCGCGGAGGCGTTGCGGATGGAGAGTCCGCTGCGCAACCGGGCACGTTCGAGAAGTTCGCGGAGGCCTGGCTGCGTCTCGGTCGGCGGAAGAGTTTGGGGCATTAGAAACTTCATGGAAGCCGTGGGAACTTCAGGCCGCGCACTCTTAAAAGGACGGAGTTCCCAGTCCAGGACTCCGAGGATACGGGCTTCCGAGCCGAGCCGCAGCTCGGTTTGCGCAAACGGCAGTGTCGATGCGCGGAGCGTGACCCTGTCTTTCGTTCTCGTATGCAACCGACAACAGACGAGCCCTTGACCGTACTCCACGAGAAAGAGCCGCTCGGAGTTTTTGTTCTGCATGCTTCGGAGCAGTTCGCCGACGCTGCGGGTGTCCGCCCTCACGATGCTCCCCGGCAATAAATCGGGAAACGCGAACGCGTCCTGCCGCCCGATCTTGGCGTAGAGAAACGGCGAAGGTTCGGGAGCAAGAAGAGAATCCGCGCGGCGCGGGTTGCCGGGAATGAGAAGCTGGCCGAGTGGGGCAACAGCGGGCGGGGCGGCAGCGCGGGGTGCGTCGCGAAACCAGCCGATCCAAGCTGCCCGGTCATACGTGGTGGGGTCCAGGAGGCAAGTCCGCGCCACGGGAAAGTCGGCCCGGAGGCGCGGTACGTCATCGAGGTGAAGGCCGAAGACGGTCAGCCAGTCGGCAAGACGGTATTTGGAAATGCGGCTGAGCGCGAGGACCTGTTCGATCCTGGGGCTGTAGCGGGGATGGCCGAGATCGTAATAGAAATCGTGGGGCACAAGGTAGTGAGGCATCTGCCCATAGCGCAGGCGGAGCTCCCGTGAGACCTCGGATACCGTGAGATTCCGGGTCGCAAGGATCCGCTCGACGCGCTCGGCGACGCCGTAACCGGGGACGGTGTCCGAGAGGGAGCGGGAGCGAGATGCCCGGCTGCCTTTCATGTCGGGAATCCTTTTCTTGCCCGGAGCAGAGAGGCACGCGGGTTCGCTGCAGGTCAAACGTCGGCGAATTGCGCTCAACTGTGGTGCGGAATATTGGTCTGGCCGGGATCCCGGCCAAACCGAGCGTAACGGGGCGAGAAAGCGGGAGAAACCGGATGAACGGATTGAATTTCCGACTAAGATTATTCGCTAGACAATACTTTCAGAGAGCACGTATTATGCGAGGCAATGGAGCCCAGCGATCCGACGCGCTCTGCGGGCGCGAAGCTTAAGGAGTTGCGCAGCCGTCTCGGCCTCACGATCCGCGAGGTCCAGGACCGCAGCATGGCCATCGCCGCTAAAGAGAACAACCTGGAGTACGTAATTTCGCATGGTTGGCTGACCGGCATCGAAAACGGGGATGGCGTGCCCAGCATTTTCAAATTTTATAGCCTCGGATACGCGTACGGCCGGTCCGTGCGGGAGTTGGTGGGCTATTACAACGTGCGCATCGGGGAACTCGGGCGGGAGCATGCCAACTTCTCCGCCCCGAGGACGCACCTCCTCGGGAGTGCGCATCTAACGGATTCCGAGACAGTGACTCTTCCGCTTCGTTTTCGCAATGACGGTGCACTCGACAACACCAACCTGCTCTCGAAGCTTGTGGCGATCTGGGGCGACATCCCGGTGGCCCTGGTCGAGCGCCTGAGTCCACAGCGCGCGCTCTACGGCTACGTTGGGCTTAAGGATTTCACTCTCTTTCCGCTGATTAGGCCGGGAACATTCGTGCAGATCGACGTGAACCAGAGAAAGGTCCTTGCTGGTCCCCACCACACGATGGAGGAGCGCCCAGTCTATTTTGTGGAATTGCGCCGGGGGTATGCCTGTAGCTGGTGTGAGATGAAGCAAAACCTGCTGCTGCTCGTGCCCCATCCTCTGTCTCCCGTGAAGACGGGGCAGTTAGCTTATCCACTGGAGGGGGAAATCGTGGGCCGCGTCACCGGGGTGGCCATGCGCCTCGCGGAGATGGCTCCAGACCGCGCCGCTTCGGTGAATCCTTGAATGACAGAGAAGAGGGCTGGTCAGTCCTCGGAGTGTCCTTCCCTCACAACCGATGCCTTGGAATACGTCGCATGACTGAGGATAAGTAAGGAGAACGGGGCCGTCCGGTGGAGGACGGCCCGTTCGGTTTTGCGGTTCCGCTAATTTCGAGCGGTTTTTGGTTTGGGCGCGGTTCTCTCCTTCCTGCTGGCGTGCTTGTTTTTTTTCTGCGCTTTCTCTTTCTCGGCTTTGGCAACGGCAGCGCGCAACGCCTTCGTATCAACATTGTAAAGGCTGGCTGCGTTCGCCAGCGGGTCGTCGTCCTTGTTCGCGGACGTGTTTCCGGCAGGGCTGATGAGCATGGCCTCGAAAATGAGAACAGCCAGCGCCGCCGCGTCTGCCTCTTTGTAAAGCGTCCGCGCTTTCTCGGCCATTTGCCAATCATTGACGTCTTTCGGGTTTTGCAAGCCGTGGCGTTTGGCAAGGCGGCACGCCAGTTCGTGTGACAGCGAGCGCAAGAGAAACTGCGCCACCATGCGTAGCTCCTCGGTTCCGAATTGCGGCGTTACCCGCTTGAGCACGTCGGCCAGAAGGCGGTGCCGGAAGGCGAGCGTTTCTTTCGCCTTCCGGTTGGCAGCGGTTTTTTCCGCCTTCCATTGCAGCCGCTGTTTTTCTTCCTGCTGCCGGTCTCCAAAATGAATCTTGCAGGTCGTGTCTGCGCAGACTTTCACGAGACGGCCCTTGTCCACGCCGTCCGCGTGAATGGCCGGGGTCATATGGCCACAGAGCTTTTCTTCGGGCCTTGCTTCCTTGCCCTTCTTGCTTTTCCGGGTCACGACTTCAACATAGTTGCGTCGCGGGAGGATGGGCGTTTCGCCCGTCGCCTTGTAGTTCTCCGATATCATCACGAGATTTGGCATCTTCGTGACGCGTTGGGCGATGTGCGCGTCGAGCTTGCGATTGAAACACGCGGCATCGGCGCACGAATCTTCCCTGACTTCGGAGAAGAGTAGCGTGTTGAATCCCGTGCGTTTCGGGCAGTTGGCGCAACTTTCTGCTTCCGGCAAGAGCGTTTCGTCGTCTTTCGAGAACGGAACGGATTTCAGACTAAGGTAAATGTTTTGCGTAATCCACACCTGTAAGCGGCTGATGGGCACAAGGCTGCGCTCGGTGTCGTTCGCCGCGTAGTAACCGTCGAAGCAGTGCGCTAACGCTTTGTCCTGCACGCCCACTGCGAGCTTGGCAATGAGCAGGGCGTGTTCGACGCCGATGTGTCCGGCGTTGAAAGCCTCGGCCACAGATGGAATGAGGTCCAAGAGCCTGAGCCGTTTGGCGATGTATGCCGCGTTCTTGCCTGTCTTGGCTGCTATCTTCTCTATGGTGTACCCGGCCCCTTCGCGGTCGAGCAAAGCGCGAAACCCTTGCGCTTCCTCGAACGGATGCACATCGGCCCTCAAAATGTTCTCGACGATTTGCGTTTCGAGTGCCTCCTCGTCGGTGAGAGAAGCGATGCGGACGGGAACTTCCCGTAAACCCGCACGCTGCGCGGCGCGGTAGCGCCGTGCTCCCGTGACGATCTCGAAATGACTATTTGTTCTCCGCACCAGAAGCGGCGAGAGGACCCCTTTGCTGCGGATGCTGTCGGCCAGTTCCTCCAGCCGTTGCTCATCGAACACTTTGCGGGGGTTGGTGCTGGATTCGGTTAACTCTGCAATGGAAACGCTTACGTACTCCTGCAATGGCTTCACTGCCTCACTCGTTTTCATCTCTTATTCTCCTTTATTGATTTTTCGAAATTCTCAATACTCTTCCGGCAAAAGAATCGTGGTCACACTGCGGTCTGCTTCGGTGATTACGTAGAGTTTTGCGTCACCTGCATTGGTGCGGTAGCTGCTTAACAGCCGGAATCCCCGTTCCAGGCTCAACTGGTTTTCCTTGCGGTCTTCCTCGCACAGCTCGCCCCAATCGCCGCGAACGTGCCGAGTCAGGAACTCCATCGGGGTCTGTCCTGCCTTTTCGAGAGCGGTCAACGCGCCGGGTGTGGCGACGATTTGGCCGAGTGGAAACAAGGGTTGTTGTTTGGTTTGCTGCATGAGTCGAACTCCCTTGAAGGGTTTGATTTTTGCTTTCGAGGCAACGCGAAGCGGTGCATTAAAAGCAAATGCCCTTCCTGAGAGGTCCTCGGCGACTAGCCGCCCGCGCTGTCAAGGGCGCGCGGGGTTCGCGTTCACGGGAGCGAAGCGGACGCCCTTGACAGAAGAAGCGGGCGGTCTAGGCGCAGTCTTCTCGCAGGAAGGGCAGAGGGGGAAAAGAGAGTTCCGTGGGGAACTTACCGAAGAGAGTTGTGGTTTTGTGAATTCGTGAAAACTGGCGTGGATGGAATGTTACAAGGCGAATTCTTGCTTCAAGAACGGAGTAGCGCCAGAGGCGCAAAAAGAGGAAACCGTTTCAGTTCTTCTGCGGAGAAAGGTTCGTTCATCCGTTGGGCGAACCAATTGATTGAAGCTGACAACATAAAACATCCTTTGCGGCTCTTTTGGGGGCAGTACTATGAATGATAAAGGACGTTATCATTCACTAATCGGCAGTAGGGAACAAGATGGGCCAGGGCGTCGTTCAGGTACTTTCGGGCGCACCGACGCTGCCAAAGCTGTTTGCCCCCGATGAGAGTGCTGCCAGGCGTTTCCTCGAATTCTTCACGGCCAATATAAGAAATCCGCACACCCGGAGGACTTATGCGCGGGCTGCTGTGGAATTTGCACTGCGAAAAAAGCGATCTGCGGGAGTTGGCGGATATCGAGCCCGTTCATGTGTCTGTTTATGTAGAGACACTACAAAAGAGATTGGCTCCACCTTCAGTAAAACAGCACTTGGCAGCGACACGGATGCTCTTTGATTGGCTCGTCGTCGGTCAGCGGACACCGTCGAGCGGTTCTATAAGCTCGCGGAGGAAAGGGAGGTCCCGCTGTGTGAGCTTTTGGAGCTGGCGCTTGATGCCCTGGAGGGCAGGGGCGGGGATGCTGGCTGGAACTGCTTGCTTGGATTAAGAAAAAGTAGTACATTTTTTCTTAATCGATGGGACGGGAAAAGCCATGCAAACAATGCGGAATCAGATACTTAGAAGGATTGAGCGGTTCGAGGACGGTAAAGCTTTCTCCGCAAAGGACTTCCTCGATATAGCCAGCCGGACGACGATAGATGTGGCACTGCATAGCCTGACGCATGAGGGAAAGATCAGGCGTATCCGTAGAGGTCTTTACGACAGACCCCGGTTCAATGCTGCCCTGGGTGGCCAACTAAGCCCTGACATTGATGAGGCAGCTCAGGCCATAGCAAGACGTCAGCGGTGGAAGATCGTACCCGAAGGGGCGTGGGCTGCAAATCTCCTCGGGCTTTCGACGCAAGTGCCCTCGAAGATCATTTATCTGACAGATGGCCCAAACAAAAAAGTGGAGATTGGCCGGCGGAGCATTTTTTTTAAGCATGCTCGGCCGAAAGCGATGGCAGGACTGGAGGGCAAACCGGCGCTCGTGGTTCAAGCACTCCGACACCTTGGGAAAGAAAATGTTGGACCGCGCGAGATTGACACACTTCGGAGCCGCCTCAGTCCTCAAGAGAAGCGTCGTTTCCTAAAGGACACGCGTTTCAGCGTGGATTGGATTTATGACGTGGCAAAGCAGCTTGCGGAGAAGAGCGCGTGAATAAAGTTGCCATCATGGAGGCGCGCGCGCGTGCGGATCTTTTCTCCGAAACCGCTGAGCGCATGAGCGTGGCCGAGGCCATCATCGAAAAGGACTTCTGGGCTTGTTGGGTGCTCAAGCAGCTTTTCTCGAACAAAGCGTTTGAGGGAAGGCTTCTTTTCAAGGGCGGGACTTCGCTTTCGAAAATATTCAAGGCGATCAATCGCTTTTCGGAAGACATCGACCTCGCGGTGGATTATGAGGCGCTTGGGTTTAAGGGTGAGAACGACCCACGGCAAGAAAACATTTCAAATACGAAGCGAAACAAGATTCTTGAAAAGATGATGGAGGAGTGTCAGCGCTACATTGGCGGTGAGTTTCTTGACGTTCTCGGAAAACAATGCAGAGAAATTCTTGGGGCAGGGGACGGATGGGGCTTGGAAGTGAGCAAGGACGACAAGAACGTCGTTCTTTTTCATTATCCCGCGGCCAGCACGAAAAGGCTCTCGTATCTGAGACCGCAAGTAATACTTGAGCTCGGGACGCATGCTGAGTTTGTTCCGCGTGATAGTTTTACCGTCCACTCGTTTGCGGGCGAGCACTTTCCTAAGGTCGTTCTGGAGAATGATGTGCGGGTCGTGGCGCTTCTCGGAAAACGGACGTTTTGGGAGAAGGTGACGATTTTGCATGCCGAATATCACCGTCCGGCTGAGAAGGCTTTACCTGAGCGCTATTCGCGTCACTACTATGATGTGGCGATGATGGCGGAAGGCAAGATCAAGGACGAGGCTCTCGGTGACAGGGGGCTTCTGGCGCAAGTGGTAAAGCATAAAGAGACTTTTTATTCCTCCGGCTGGGTGCGGTACGACCTGGCTAAGCCTGGAAGCCTTCGCCTCGTGCCACTTGAGAACCGGCGAGGGGTGCTGGAGCAGGACTACAAAAAGATGGCTGTGATGATTTTTTGTGAGCCTCCTTCCTTTGGCTGGATTTTGGATCGGCTCGCTAACCTTGAAAAAGAAATAAACAAATAGCCCGCGCCAGCGAGGAGGCCAGCGCGGGCTTTGCGCATACTCAATACTCGCTCGCCAATAGGATCGCATTGTTCGTGAAGTAGAACTTGATTTCATCGAGTGGGAAGTCGGTGTACTCGATGTGTTGGGTGTAGATGATGTTGTTGTTGCCATCGTCGCAAACGACCGTCGCGGAGTGATCGGGGCGAACGGTGAGCTTCCATACCTGAAACTCCTCGCCACGCACGCGCGCTTCATGCATTTGTGCGATCGCGATGATATCGAGAAGCCAGTAAGCGCCGCCTTTTTCGGCCACATATTCCGCGCCGTCGGTGTAAAGAACGTTGCGGTTAAGGCCGTGACGTTACCAGTTCTCGCTACCGATAAACTGCGCCAGGTCTGCTTTGTTGAGAGTTTTCGTTGTCATGATGTTGCCTCTTTTCTTGAAGTGACCCCCAAGGGGGGGCGAGAGAGGCAACGACAGGCGCGGGAAAGTAGCAGGGTCACAGGTAACCGTGGAATAAATGAGGGGAAGCCCGTATGCCAAGACTCCCGTAACTCGTTGGCTCGAAGATTGTGCTGCATGGTGTGCGGGTGGGTGGAAGACAGGGGCGCCGCGGTTGTCAGGCCTTATTCGAACATGGGAAGGTTTCAATTCGCGTATGCGGACGGAGTCGGAGCTCTTTCGGTTGAAAGTAGACCTGGTTCGCTTTCTTTTTGCGCACCGGACGCCGGATATAGCGGCGTGGGTATGGCTGAAGGAAGCGTTTGAACTCTTGCTGGATCCAGTGCTGAAGAGAGAGCCGACGTTGAGGGATGAAAGTGTGGCGGTCAGGAATCTTATGGTAGTTTGCGAGAAGGACGGAAGACTGCAAGAGCTCACCGTGGCTGGGTTGGGTGGTCAGGCCGGTTCGCGAGATCATGTAAACCTGATTACACTTCATAGCGCGAAAGGACTGGAGTTTGACGTTGTCGTGATGATGGGAATGGACCAGGGCAGAATGCCATCCTGGGCCGCAAAGACAGTGGAGAGCAAGCGAGAGCCAAGGCGGTTGTTTTACGTGGGTCTGACACGGGCTCGCCACGAAGTTCACATCACATTCTCGGGATTTACTACGAATAGGTACGGTAAGCGGTTCGACAATGGTCCGTCAGAGTTTGTGATCGAAGTGGCGAAACGGCTTAAAGAGAGGTCATGAGGATTCTGGCTGCACTTGTTGATTAGGCGAAGGCGGCCAGACTTCCTTTATTAATTCTGGCCAGGATATCCTTGTTTCGCATCCCTTTCAGATAAATCTCGGCGCTGGACCGCTGGATTGCCCAGCCAGCGTACATTATCGTAAAGTGTCGCGGCGCTCAACAGGCCGCAAAACGGCTCGCCGACTTCTCCGGGTATATTCTCTTGGGACGCGCCGTTATCGAAAGTCGCATCAATAAAGTTAGCCCACATCGAGTCGGCCGAGTATGCGCGACCGTTGATGAATCGCGGGCATCTTGATGTAACAGGATTGAGGCCCATAAAAAAAGGTTATGGGACGTAGTCCGGCTGCGGTGAACTTGGTCTTCACGGGCGCGTTAAGATCAGCATGCCTCCAGAAGAGGGTAGGAGGACGATTAAGGACCCGAAATGTCATCCTTTCTTTATTTTCTTGCGCACTGAGCCTTTTGTCTTAATGGGCTTGGATACTGCGTGATCGCTATACGTAGTGGAATCGACAGTCAGTTCCTCGCCTTCCTTGATGTCTCGGAGCGCCAAAAAGTCGTAATTCTCATCACACCTGACATTCGGTCTATCACCCGGCTTCGGATCATTCAGATACCACGACGTTGTAAGGCAATCAAAACGACGAGGGCAGCCATATCGTTCGGGACGGCCATCCTTGCCATTTTTTACGACAGCGAAATCATCATAGAATTGCGTAAGCTGTTTGTTGGCAGCTGGTCCGGTTTTATCCATCTCATTTCATCCGAATCTTGAGAAAACAGTCGTGTGTCTTTCTTAATTGGGACGATGGCGAACACACCCACCCCGTGAATCGGAGACGGTTTCAGCCTGGTAAGAATGCCTGTGTGCGGTAGTTTTTCATCATCGTCGGGCAGCCAATGCCTAGTGACGCCTTTTCCGAGTCCTTCCAAATCGGGATAGATTACAGCTTCGTCGATACCGTAGTCATCTAGCTCATCGCGAATATCGTCCGTCGCATAACTGGGAATTACAATTCTTGCCAAATGGTCTGTTGGTTTAGGAAAAAGCTCATTCAAGCGGGCGCGACGGCGCCCATGCACGGTGAAGCAAGAACGCTGGGCCGCGATTCGAGCATCGAACTGCGTCGGATAAATGGCGACAGGCAACTTCGTGGTCAGCTTGGCTTTGGCGTCGAAACGATCTGGAAGCCAAGGCTGGTATCTTCGAGCATCTGCTTCAGACAAGCCGGGTGACCCGGCAGGAAGCACCTCGGAGTAACCCTTTCCCAGTACGATCCCATTCAGCCACCAGGGATCGATGACCCATACCACTGCATCATGTAAGCCGTCGCTGTCCTTAAGAGCGAAGTAGAGACCTATCTGCGGATTTTCTGTCCAATCAAGCAAGCGTGTCGGCGCGCCGTAATGTTGCATGAGGAAGTACCACTCCCAGGCATTCGCTGGTTTGTAGCTGGTCAAACCGGGAGCACGCCTTACAAACTCTTCGCGGATTTCATCTTCGGCAGAAAGCAATTCGTTGATAGTGCTGTGAGGTCGATAGAGTTTCGGAAGCAAAGGCCAATTCGATTTTCGCGAACCCCGATACCAAAGGCCGGGCTCGCCATCCTTCTTCGACTCCCAGGCCCTTTCAATCTCCTTGATTCGCTCCATGAATTTGAGCAACGTCTCAGCAATATAGGTTTGCGTCATTCTTGTATCCTTAATACGTCGCAAAGTAGCTCACCGGTTTCTCCGGGTTACAGCCGCGCTTCGTCGTAGAGCTTGCCGCGACCGGAAGTAAGCTAAGGTATACCTTCTGTCTTCATATGTTCCAAGAGTGCCTTGTTATTGCGGGCCTGAAGCCAGTCGCGGCAGAGGAGCACGAGCTCGAACTGTGTTTGAAGATAGTTGTTCGTAACTTTCTTGCGGTAATGATCTTTGAGATAGCGCGCCGGATGCGCGAGATTTCTGACCATACGAACTACCTCAGCATAGTCGCCGATCTGTGCCTTTCTGCTGTTCCGGTCGCCGTTCGGGGCGGACGGTAGCCATTGCGCCGCTTTCGCTACTGCCAGCAGGTCGAAGAGCTCCCACTTCAAGAGGTTGTTCCGTTTCTTCGGATCTCTCGGAAGTTGACCGGTACGCTCGGCCTCGTCCGGAAAACAGTTGACCATCAAAATCAGTATGGTCTCAAGCGCGGAGCCAAGCATGATACATCCGGCCAGGTAGGACTTGGCTTTCTCGCAGCGTAGCGCTTCCTGCCAGTAGACGCGGGACAGCCGTGATAATTCGAGTTCTTGTTCATCGGTGAGCGTGGTGAAAGGCATTGTTGCATTCCTGTCTCAGTTGGAGGTGAAAATCGCCCTGACTATACAATCAGGTCGCGTGTTCTGGTAGCGTGTGATAAAGGACGTTGTCAGTGTCGATATTCTATTTCGCTGCGCGGCTTTAGAGAAAGCGATGATCGGGCTTTCGGTTCAGCCTCCAGGGAAAAGCGTAAAGTAGACCTGTAGCATGCCGTATTTTTGCAAATCCGGTAATGTTACGCTCTACCCCCCGCGAGGACGCGATCTCTTAAGTTGAAGATCTACGCCTGTGACTTTGAATCGAAAGGTCAGCATGTCCTGGCTGCAACCATAGAATCGACAGGCGGCTTGATCCGTTAATCGTGTCTGGCGAATGTTGAAAAGCGCATCCCTGGGCAAAAGCAACGCCCCGCTCAGCCAATTGGCTTCTTCCTCTTGGGCTCGATTATACGTACTCAAAAGCAAGATTTGATCGCTGGAGACATCCACGCGAGCTGGTGTATGCGCCAGCACAAGATGGGAAAGCTCGTGCATGAAATCACTGTTCATTCGGGCGGGGGAATGACCGGAATTCAGAATCACGGCGTGTCGCGCTCCGGCGCAAACGGTCGCCGCCGACCAGCTATCGGAATCAGCGCGCAACACCGCAACGCATTCGGCAGGGATGCCGGGGACCTCTTCGAGCTTCCATACAACTATTTCCAAATGGGCAGCCAGTTTCCTGGGGTCGAGCGCGTCAACTGACTTCAGCCTCAATTCCGACCTCAGAGCTGCAGAGGTGTTTTCGCACCAACTCTTGAACCCACGCTTGTACACGCTTAGTTGCCATCCTTCTCCAATTGCATGAGCGCTCTTTGCGCGGCAAGAATCATTTGGGCAAGGGCTTTCGCTGTTTCCGGCGAAATGGCTTGGTCCTTCCGAAAATGAACGGAAAGGCCTGATGATTCCGATTTAGCGGTGGCGATGCCGAGAACCGATGCCGGATCGACTCGCAACCATTTGCAGATTTTACCGAAGGTATCGAGGTCAGACATTTTTCCACGCTCGACTCGTGACAATGTTGCCGGGCTGACCCCGACTTCGGCGGCGACTTCGCGGATACCACGCGATGCGCGTCGCTCGAGCGCAAGCCGGCCTAAGCTATGAACCGTTAGAGCTTTCACAGTGCCTCCTGTCTTACACGTAAGAATTTGTTTGACTGGGAATAGGGAAGGGTGTAGTGTTTCATTCGTAAGAAAGTATCGCTTCCGCGAGAAAATCGCAAGGAGCAAGATCACCATGGAACGCATCGAGTATCGGGTCAACGACGTTGGCCAGCAAACAGAGCATCAGACGATGACTGCACGACAAATTCTCAAACACGCTGAGATCGATCCCGGCTTGCACTTTCTCCTGGAGACGCATCCTGAGCATGTCGATTTTCAGGATAGGCCGGACGAAGCGATACACATGGTCCCGCACATGCGGTTCGTGACAGAACACCAAGTGATCGAATACAAGGTGAACGACGAGGACCAAACCACAAAGCACCGGCACCTTACTGCCAGTGAAATCCTGGTTCACGCGGGAATCGACCCTGCCGCAAACTACCTTGCGGAAGTGTTCCCCGAGCACATTTCCTTTGAAGGGAAACCAGATGAGCGAATCCGCATGCATCAGCACATGAAATTCATATCAGTTTCCATCAAGCCGACGCCGGTGTCGAGGCAGTAGGAATGAAATCTTTTGCGGAGCAGTTGAAGGAGCTTGGCTACACGGTCACCCAGGAGGGTGAGAAAATTTCTTTTCCCTTCAGGATCGAGACCGGAAAGCGGGCTGGTGAAGACATCATGCTCGGTTTCATCGCCAACGCGGACTTCATGCTTAACCCGCCTTCGGGGCCGCACGTGCGCCCGCGATTGTTGCCTATGAATGCTGAACAGGTACCACATCCGGTCGGTGGGGTCCACGAAAGCCCCTTCGGGAAAGACTGGCAATACTGGAGCCGACCCATTAAGCATTGGGCGGAAACTCGCCGGAACGCCGCCGACTATATGGCTCACATCCACAGACTCTTTGATACGTTATGACGGACTCTTCGTTCAGTGTGGCAATTCGCGGCGAAATAGACGACGCCTTGCTAGCCCATTTAATCCGTGCTGACCATCAAGAGGATCTATGCTTCGCGACATGGTACCCCAGCAATGGTCATCAGCGGAAAACTGCACTCCTCCACGAGTTGATATTGCCACAATCGGGAGAGCGGCATGTGCATGGGAATGCGAGCTTCGAAGCGCGTTATTTCGAACGCGCAGCGGTGGAAGCAGCTAAGTTAGGAGCAGGACTGGCATTGCTGCATAGTCATCCCGGACCGGGCTGGCAGGACATGAGTGCTGACGATATTCGCGCCGAGCAAGAACATGCGGCCGCAGCAAAAGGGGCAACAGGACTGCCCTTAATCGGCCTCACTGCCGGCAACGACCGGTCGTGGAGTGCGCGGTTTTGGGAGAAAACCGCCCCCTCGAAATACGAACGCCGTTGGTGTTCCACGGTGCGGGCTGTCGGCTCACAACTGCGCGTTACGTTCAACGACAGTCTCATACCGCCACCAGTTGCCTCAGAATCACTCCGAAGAACTATTTCGGCGTGGGGTGCCGCGAAACAGGCAAACCTGGCCCGAATTCGCGTGGGAATCGTCGGTGCCGGCAGCGTAGGCAGCATCATTGCAGAGGCACTTGCACGCACCGGCTTTGAACACATCACGTTGATTGACTTTGATACGGTAGAGGAACTCAACCTTGATCGGCTTCTTCACGCCTATCCGCGTGATGCTCGAATGGCACGTGCTAAAGTCCAGGTGCTCGGCAAAACGATCAAACGGAGCGCTACGGCGTCAGGCTTCACAGTCGAAATGATCGAACGCAGTATCGTCGAGGAAGAGGGGTTCCGCGCGGCGCTCGATTGCGACGTTCTCTTCTCATGCGTTGATCGTCCCTGGCCGCGAAGCGTTTTAAACTATATCGCCTATACCCATCTCATCCCAGTTATCGATGGGGGTATTCTCGTAACGGCAAGCAACACGAAAGGTTTACATGCCGCCGATTGGCGCGCTCACATTGCCGGTCCTGGCCGGCGTTGTCTTGAATGTGGGGAACAATACGATCCCGGCCTGGTTTCGATCGAACGCGACGGGTATTTTGATGATCCGCGTTACATCGAAGGTTTGCCGGACGATCATTTTATCAAACGCAACGAAAACGTATTTGCCTTCAGCATGAGTACGGCCAGTTTCGAAATGCTTCAGCTCCTCATGATGGTCCTTGCCCCGCTTGGTGTGGCGGATGCTGGAGCCCAGATGTATCACTTTGTGCCGGGCCTCTTCGACCGTCCAAACTTCGATCTGTGTAAGCCCCGGTGCCCTTTTTCATCTCTATTGCTTAGTAGGGGTGACAGCTCAGGAATTACGGTCACAGGTGCCCATGCGGCTGCCGAACGCTGCCGCGCAGACCGGTCCCGGCGTCAAGCCGAGCTTCCTTGGCGTGCTCACCTTATCGACTGGCTCCAAGAGAAACTCAACGCACTTGCCGTTCACTGGGGCGAGCTATGACTCCCAATCTTGGGCAATAACGCGTCTCTAGACAGACAGGAAAAACCAGACCTTGCCAGTTGGTTTAGAGAATGATAAAGGACGTTATCATTCATGGCATTTCCGACCTTTAAGCTCTTGGGATAGCCTTGAGAAATCATGCTGGTGGTTCCGATTCCCGAACGGGAATTTAATCTTTATGGTCTGGCCCTGCCTGAGGGTCCGAACTTCGAGCCCTACGTTGTCGTCTCCGGATGGAAATGCGACAACGCCAGAAGTGTTGGCGGCGTGCTGCTCGAC
This sequence comes from Candidatus Acidiferrum typicum, assembly GCA_002478115.1. Taxonomy (GTDB): domain Bacteria; phylum Acidobacteriota; class Terriglobia; order Acidiferrales; family UBA7541; genus Acidiferrum; species Acidiferrum typicum. The sequence goes on from DLMH01000126.1 coordinate 33,130, forward strand.
CACAACACCGGCGCTCTCGCCATCCGTGCGTTTCGCCGACGCATCGATCACTGCTTCGTCGTAACATCCAGCAAGTCGGGATTTGCGTCGCATGACGCTGCGTTGATAGAACTGAAGGCCGCAATGCGCCCAGGGGAGCCGCCCGAATCGATCCAGCCCGGAGTCAAGAAGCGGCCGCCACTTTTGGAGATAGGAAACAGGAAGCCGGGCGAGAATTTCAAGCTGCTCACCGGAACACCGAACCACGTTCCTGCGGCGATTGCTGTTGGCGAGATCTATCTCGCAATGCCGAACCCCGACGATAATTTTGTATCCGATTTTCAAACGACGAACTTCGACTCGCGCCTTTTCGAGCTCTATTTGCTGGCCGCATTTCGGGAGCAAGGCGTCACAGTGCTCCAGGATCACGAATCGCCGGACTTCCTTATCAAGCGTGCCGGCCATGAATGTTTTGTGGAGGCCGTCACCGCAAATCCAAAAGAAGTGAAAATTCAGGGGCTCACTTTTCCAACATTTGCGCCTGAATCCCAGGAGGAACGGCTCCTTGGCGCCCCCGCCGTGCGATTCGCCAAAACTCTAAGAAGCAAGATTCAACGGGGATACGAGAAGCTGCCGCACGTGCTGGGAAAACCGTTCGCACTTGCAATTGCGGATTTTCACGCCCCGAGTTCGATGGTCTGGAGCAGAGAAGCCCTACCGTCGTATCTCTATGGGGTCCACGCGAAGGTCGAAATGGGCCCGGACGGACCGCGCGCCGTTGGGTCGGTCGTCGATAAGCTCCTCGGTCCCGAAGGGATTCCGGCAGGCCTGTTTCGCGATCCGGCGATGTCGTACCTCTCTGCTGTCGTTTTCAGCAACGCGGCCACGCTTGGAAAGTTCAACCGTATGGGATTTCTCGCTGGCTGGCAGCCACCTGGCCTGAAAATGATCCGGTCCGGCATCTTCTTCGATCCCGCTCCGAACGCGGTCAAAGCCAGGGATTTTGAAATGGACGTACTCAGCGACGAATATGCCGCCTTATGGCCCCGCGGCGAAGAGTGGTGCCAGGAGCTTGAGGTTTACCACAATCCGCTGGCTTCGAGGCCCCTAGCGTTTGAGCTGCTGCCGGGCGCAATTCATTACTTTGAGCTGGATGGCGAGCTTGTATTTAGGTCGATATGGGAGAATACAGTTCTTTCTTCGCTCACGGATGCCAAGTTCGCGTCGAAATAGTTCACTCCGCTCGTTTCTCGTACATTTTACGGCAAAATGATTCTATAACTTCTCTGGAAGACTTGAGCTTCAGGCGACAAATGCGTGACGGAAGAGGCTTTTATAACATGGACTTGCCACTATGACCGAAAACCAGTTTGAGCAGGCCATCGCGCTTACGCGTTCGCTGTATAACTTCGCTGCGCTGCACCTTATCGCGGAAGATAAGAATGGCGTGTGGGTGAATCGTTATACGTCCGTGACTTACGGAAGGGAACAAGATCTGCGAAGCGTCCCGCCGGTGCCTGGCGCAAAGTGCGAAGAACAAGCCGGGACCAGATTTCTCTGCCTCCGCCAGCGACTGCCGCGCAAAGATGCGGAGGATTTTGTTGCTCGGGCCATTCGAGGAAGCGTGTCCATAGGCGCGTACACGGTGACCTACGATGTCGAGCCCGCAATTACGGGGTTCCGCGCGGCAAGCATGCGGGGCGACCTTGCAGACGGATCGCTCTGGAACAGCTCAGGGTGGAGCCGCGAGCACATTGGGAGGGTCAAGGAGGCTGGCGGCTATGTCCTGACGCGTTCGACGGCGTGGCGAATCAAGGATTGCGTTGAGTTTTTGCGAAAGGTCATCTGGCTTCCTATTCCGCTTCGCGAACACCCGGAAAAACTTGGAGACCTTGACGAATTCTGGCCAGCGCCGATTGAATTCGATGTGCGCGGAGCCAAGGGCTCGGGGACCATCGAGATTGTGTACGACATTCTCCACCCCGAGGACCATAGATTGATGATTTGCGGGTCACTCATTCAGGATGATCTCGTCTGGGGACACGTTTGCCTGAGAGGCACGGGACCACACCCTCTTCCAATCGACCCTGACGCCGTCGATTTGACACTATGCGTCGATGGAGTTCCGCTTGACGCTAAAGCTCACCGCTTCCTATCAGGGGTATCGATGCGTTTCGCGGTGGATACCGGACCGCTCACCTCGTACACCGTTCCCGAGGCGGGAGCTCGTCCGCAAATGACATTTAAGGTTGGCTCCCCGGAGTTGACGGAGCGGTTTGTGGGCAAGCCGCCCACATCTTCCGTGCGGCACAATGCGTGGGTTATCGGGAGAATTTTTCGCAATCCGCTGCGCGCGGTCGATGCGGAACGGTTTTACGATCCCGTGGCCATCCCCGACTCGGTGCAGCGGGCCTTCGACGATCTGCGGCAGCTTGGAACGGATCACCGTCGTCCGCGTGTCCTCGTCGCGGACCCATACGCCCTTGATGAGCGCGCGCTTTACGCGATTGGAACTATCGCGGCGCGCTTTGGCGGCGTGGCATTCATTGAGGTTGCAAGCGGCTTCAAGGCGGGAGACACGGACGCGACGCCAGAAAAAACGAGGCGTTTCGGCGAGATTTGGAACGCGTTCATGTCGTGGATTTCGCGCGGGCGCCACAGGTCGGCGGAGGAAGTCACGAAGCGCCAGGAAACGGAGCGCATAGCCTTCGAAACGGCGCAGCGAGTAGCCAAGATCCTCAACATTGGGTTCCGCTTTTACAGGGCGGAACGATTGCATGATCGTTTCCTTGTCGTTGGCGACCGTGTGTGGCACGTAGGTCCATCGTTCAACAAAATCGGCGAGCAGGTTAGCGCGATCGTGGAAATGACCGACGAAAAAATCAGGGCACAAGTCCTCGAATCGCTGGCGCGGTTTACTGCAGGGCCTCTGCTCAAGGAGGCGAAACCATGAGCGAGGCGTGGAAAAGAATTGTGAGCCAATCTCCGTTTTCCGGTCAGCGCCAGGCTCAGGCCCGCCCCGACACTGCCGAAGTCGAGATGGCGCTGCTGGAGTGCGAACAGAAAGGCGTGACCGACAGGGATTCCGGCCGTGTGGTCGCATACGCCTGGTATTCCGGCTTCGAGAATGACAGGGTGCTGAAGCTCGTCCGGGCGGCGGGCGCCCGGAACGTGCTGCTGCGTGAACTGTCCTGTTACAAATTGGAAGGTGAACGCAAGGTATCGGAGCTGATCGCGCTGTTGGTGCATCGGGGAAGCACCTTCAATCTGGCGCAATGTCTTGATAATCCGGCGATAGGCTGGGCTGTGGCGGTGATGACGGTCGTGGAAGCCGCGGATTTCGGCGCTCTCGTTTCGAGCCTGGACTCTCCGGAGGATGAGTTGGGACTTATCTGCCTCTTTCTTCTCCTCACGTTCGTGCCCCCGGCATCGCGGGTCGCTTTGGTGAAAAAGCTTGCGGCGGTGTCGGGCGATTTCTTTGAGGAAATCCTGATAGCTCTGGCATGCGGATGGATTGAAGACGCGGTGTTGCTTGAAGGACAGCCTATCGATGCGGTGCTCTCCGAAATTGAATCGTCGGGCGCTAACAGGGTGGCGGTCGTGGGAGCCATGTTTGACCACGTGCTTCGCCGCTTCGGCCATGCGCGGCTGGCGGGAGCCGCGGACGAGCGCCTGCAGCGTGCATGGGACTCGATAAATGGCACAGGTAAGCGGGTCATTCAGCAGGCGGCCAACATAGAGGCAGTGCTGCGGCGCGCGGGCAGGCGCGATTTGGAGGTGCTTGAGGCCATGTCACAGTGGCGGAACGATGCGGAGATGTCTCCTGCGACCGCCGCTTACATGGGCAAGCGCGCGACAGACTTTCTACAGCGCAGTTTCGGGAGCGCCATGTACGAGCGGGAAGGTGCAGGCGCGGATTTGGTCTTCTCAGAGAGAATAATCAATCCGCTCATCCATGCGCTGAGATTTGATGGCATAGAAGTATCGCTATTCGTCAAGCTGCACGAGCGCCTGGCGTCAGACGCATTTTCGCGCATGACCCGCTATGCGACGTGGCTGAATGACAGAAGGCGGGCCATTGCTTTGGTCGTGATTGCGGGACTCGTCGCGAAGGGGCGCGGGGATCTTGCGTTGCTTTCCGCCGTTGAGCAGGCCTCGGCCGAACTCCTCTCGCAGCCGAGCGGCTTTCAGCCGGTGTTGAACGCGGCTGCCGCTGCGCAGGTTGCCGCGGAGTTGGGATTTACCGTTCCGGCTGCATGAAAGACCTGTAGACAGCCCGGTGCTACAACATTTCGCTTGCGCTTGTTTTGGGCGCAGGATAGTCAATGATACAAGAACGTTATGATTCATAGGGTTAGTGAAGGCACGTATGGCCTGCAACAATGAATGAGAAGGATCAATCTGCGAGTCCTCAGGGGAGTGAATACGAAGTGCACACCTGCACTCCGGCCCTTCTTTCCGCCGCAGAGATTTCAGTTTGTGCGGATATAGTCGTGGTCGGTGACGCAGTCGATAGCGCATCAGCCAGGCGTAACCTCCCAAGGGCTCGCCTGCTCGCTATCGCTCGAACGAAAGGCCAGATCGTGGGAGTCGCGGCTATTAAACACGAGCGGCCCTGGTATGCTGCAAAAACTTCGCGTGACAGCGGTGTAGCTTTCGCTAAGAACACTCTGGAACTCGGATACGTTGCCGTGCTTCCCGCTCATCAAAATAAAAAGCTCTCACAGCGGCTAGTGAAGGCTTTACTTGCAGAATATACAGCGCCGCTTTTTGCGACAACTTACACCGAGTATATGAAAAGGACTTTGGGAAAGGCAGGATTTGCCAACAAAGGCAAAGAGTGGCAAGGCCGACGGCATATGGTGTCCTTCTGGGAAAAAGGCGCTGACGCTCCGGAGAAAGTGTGAGTAAGAAGTTCAAGGGGCAACGCTGCCCGTATTGTTCTGAGCGCGAGGCAGTGACGGGCGATCACATCTTTGCGAGGGAATTCTTCTTGCCGTCTGCGAGGGCTAATCTACCGCAGGCTCCCACCTGCGACAAATGCAACAATGAGAAATCCAAGCTGGAGCACTATTTGACGACTGTGTTGCCCTTTGGAGGGCGACACGCCGATGCCTCGGTAAACCTTGCTTCCATGGTGCCAAAGCGACTTGGAAAAAATGTCAGGCTACATCGGCGTTTGATAGCCGGACAACAGATCGTTTCAGCTCCGGATAAGGAAGGCAAATTTGAAGAGACGATAGCGATTCCATTCGAGGGAGAAAAGCTGGAGCAGCTGTTTTCAATGATCGTCCGCGGGCTCGTCTGGCATCACTGGCGTGTTTATCTTGCGGACGGCTACGCGGTTCAGACGCACACGGTAACGACGCACGGCCTGCATCTCTGCGAGAATTTGCTGTTTCGTCCCAACGCGCGGGATCGGGTCCAAGGTAATCACGGTAACGGCACATTCATATACGAGGGCGCCCAAGCCATTGACGACCCCGGAATAACGGTGTGGAAATTCGCCGTCTACGGAGGTCTGGCATCATACGAGGATCTCCCTGCGCCCGAGTCGCTGGGTTCTCACCTAATCTCCATGACCGGGCCGCTGGCCGCATTCGCGCGCGTGAATCGGGAAGCTTGATCGACAGATGTCGTCGGCGAATACAGTAAATTGCATTGTTGCATTCCTGTCTCAGTCGGGCATGAAAAGCCCCCTGACTCTACAATCTGGTCGCGGGTTCTGGTAGCGTGTGATAAAGGACGTTATCACACGCTTATGAACTTCACGATGCCATCATCCTTTACCTCAAGAGCGACGGCACGCTGGAGCACGCGCAGACTATGGCCGCCCACTCCTCCCCGCGCACCACCAAGCTCTACGACCGCCGCAACGACGAGACGGCGCTCGACGAGTACGAGAAAGTGAGGATTTGATCATGTTTGGCGGATATAGGCGAAGGAAGCTTGAGAGACGCAGAAAAGAGGCATTGTCCGCCATCCGTGGAGAGCAACTGAATTTCGAAGCGATGGTGCAACGCGCCCAGATAGCTGGCGACGCCGTGGGCGAGACCTTTCTGAAATCCGTGCGGGACCGTTTGGCGGAAATCGAGCAGAGAGTCGCTCAAGAAACAAACATTGACGAGCTTGACGGACTGATCGACGACGCGGAACAGCAAGGACAACTCAGAGCCTATATCTGCCCGCACGCGGAGATCGCCGATGAAGGCAATCTGGATATTGATGTCATGGAGGAGTGGAACGTTCCTAAGACCGTAATTGCGAGGCTGCGTGCTTCGCTTGGCAAAAAACTGGAGAATGCGGACAAAGACGTAGAGTCGGCACGCAGTGCGCTGCGCGCCCTTTTTGAGGAATTCGACTCCTGGGCGAGCTACACCAGCGAATACGAGAAGACGATGAGGAGCATCACCCTCTGGCTCTTCGGTGTAACCATTGTCCTGCTGCTGCTGGCCATCCTGGCTTTCCACTTCCCACGGACGATTCTCGGTGGACTATTATGCGCGGGAGCCGCAGGCAGTTGTGTCAGTGTCATGGCGAAGATGCCGGCACTGGATGTGAGCCTTTCGGGTGAACTCGACGCCTATCAACGCAGGATTTTCAGCCGGATAGCTGTCGGCATCGTCGCAAGCCTGATAGGGAGCGCGCTACTTGGATGGGGTCTGTTCCCCATCTCGATTCAGAATCAAAGCTTCACCGATATGTTGAACGCATGTGCGGCATCCCCTGCCCCTTCTTGCACGGGACTGAAGACTCTGATTCTTCTGGGTATTCCCATGCTCTTCGGATTCAGTGAGCGCGCACTCACGTCCTTTGAGCGGAGAGTTTTCGGGGACTTAAAAGGCGGGCGCGCTAAACGCTAAGTTCCCTTGTTCAACCGCATTCAAGGTGAGGCATCGGGGTTGATTCTCTTACCGGCTTTCTTTACACATAGAGGCAAGAAAAATGTGAACGTCAGCGGAGCGGCATGCCTGCCGTAAATGAAACGGTCATTTTCTTTACTCAAGCAAATCCGGGAATCCTCCCATGATGCGCTCCTTCACCACCCTCCTCGAATCACGCGATCCCGCCCTCGGTCGGTTTCGTGCTTACCTGCTCGAAGCCGGGACCGATCTCTTCGGTGCCTGGCTCGTCGATGTCACATACGGGCGGATTGGGACACGCGGGCGGCGTATACGACACGTGGTGCAGGATGAGGACGAGGCGAGAAAACTGGTTCGGGAAAATCTTCGGCGCAGGGCGACGGCAAAGCGCCGCATCGGTGTGGCGTATCAGTTCCGGGAGCTTGTGGACCCGTGCAAGTGGTACTCTGAGGCTACTCTCATATGAGTGAAGACTATCTTCGGCGGTTTACGGACTTGACGGCATTTATGAGATGCGCTCTAGTGTTGTCAGCGCGCTAAAGCCGCTTGGCTTAACTTACCGGACTGATGAGCACTATCACATCACTGTCGAGACGAATGGGCAGGGTGTACAAGTGAAATACAGTCACGTCGGAGAGCGCATGGTGCGCTCAGGTGGGGTCGTTCGGCATCGTGGCTGAAAGCGAAAACAAAACGAACGGACGGCTGGGAGTGTGACATTTGGAGCGCCAACATCTGAGTCGTCGGCAAACGAGAAGTAATTTGATTCCTTGCGGCTTACCCGTCAGTCGCCGGACAGATTTTTCCGCCGCTCGTGACCCGAGCACCACAACCAATTCACCGCCTCAGTAATGTGCAAGAAAATCTGGACCGTATCAATCAACGTTTTCTCAGCACGCGTTCAAGATTTTCAGTGTTCCGGGCGGTCCTCCGAATTTCAATCGGCAGGCCCCGTTCCGTCAATGTTTTGAGGAAGCCATCCATCTGTCGCGTAAGCGTGAATCTGCTGTCTACTACGACGGTCACCGGCTTTGTGGGGGGAACTATCGAACTTACCGAGAACAGGAAAACCAAATTGCCGAGATACCAAGCTGTGGCCTCGTTTTGCTGATCTTCGAACGGGCGAAGATCGTACCTAATTCCCGCTTCGCTTTCGTCTCGTTCCACCATCCTTTTGAACCGGTCCTCGGTCATAGCGGCATTCTGTCCCTGTGTTCCATCGATCTGTTGACTAGTCCTTCCGAGCTTTCCGAAGGCAGGATCCGGTATCCATTTGTTGTCATAGGTGCGCACGGGTCCTTTGTAGCCCTTTTCCCGGTTAAACAGCAACACACCCTTGTCGCGATAAAACTTAAGCAACTGTTGTTCGAGTTTGAGTGCCTCCTCTTCAGTGAGTTTTCGGAACTCAATTCGGACATACTCATCAGGAGCAAACCCTTGATATTGCAGGTCTCGAAGCCAGCGCCTGTGTGCGCCGGAGTAAATTCGCCTGTCCACCCATGGTCTCTCGCGCGTTCCTTTTCCGACGTACACAACATGATCGATTTGGTTCTTGTCCTCGGGCCGGACTTTTCTCGGATCGAAGTGGATGTAGACGTAGCAACGCGGATAAGGTCTTAAAACGGCGCGGATGACTTTTTCTGTCATTTCGATTCCTCTGGGGAAGTTATGTACCCCTAGCGTCGGTTTATTTTCTTGTCCGGATAGCAGGTGATCGAGGACGGCAACTTTTGGCGTCAGGTCCACCATTCAAAAATCTCAGAATTTTCGATTAGTTCGGATGAGTTCCTCGATATGTTCGGGGATTGTCATACTGCACTTTCGAAAAAGCTGACCGAAGAAGGGCCGCAACGCCATCGCTGCGGGTTCGTCAGGGTTGTAGGTCCCGCTTGCAGTGACCACATCACTGAGGCAGGTTTCACCAGAAGAGGTGCTGATATGGTTGGGTGGAGGTGGCACCTTGAGCCTCCATCCCTCCACCCCCTCCAGACCGGAGATCCACTTGAATGGTGGCACGATCCCAAGGCACTGGAGAAATCCCCCCAAACCGCGGAACCTGCCAAGAAGCGTTCTCGCAATTTCAAGAAAGTACAAATGCTTCTGCCCCGAAATTTGGAGCACGCCCGTGTCTACACACCATATCTCTCCGGTACTGAAGGCGAATGCGACGGAGTCTGTCTCCGTCTCTCGTCTAAGATTCGCCCTCGTGGAGTACGCGCCGATACCATCTTCCGCTCGCAGATATTGCAGGTTCCCCCAAGACAGCGGCTGCAGTGGCACTTCCGGCCCTCTGCCACATTTCAACAACTCATCGTGACTCCATTCGCGTGAAGTGCACTCACGCGGCATAATGCGAAGCCACATCGCTGGACCCTTCGCAAGGAAGATCTCATAGTCGGGACTCTCAGCAAACGGCAAGCTGTTCCAGAACAATCCTAGAGGCTGATCAGGAGCGCGGAACCGTGCATTTCCATCCTTGGGCTCAGCGGCAATAAAGTCGGCGGGCCGTTGCTTGAACGGAGGATTTCTCGAGAAGTCCGGTTTGCTTGCAAGAGGAGGCGGCTGGATAGGTTCTTCGTGAAGTACTCGAAGCAGCTTTTCGTACTCGTCTTCCCGATACGGGTCGCCGCCGAGGTCCACTCCCATCCGGCTCTTTAAGTAGATCGGCAGGGACGAAGCCCACATCCCCTTCCGCAGCACGGGAATGAACTTGTTTGTCAGCATGTGGTCAGCCATTTCAGCGGTGATGATAGTGGATTCGTACCCAACCCCACCTTGGCGCTTGTTCGCACGCTCCGCATAGGTCGGCGTGCAAACCACGATCACAAAGTCGCTGCCCGCAACCGCCTGCTCCATGAAGTGCAGTTTGTCGTCTCCCGGATTCAAGTGCCACTTGTCGAGGATAATCTCGACACCGCTTTCTCCTCGGAGTCGCTCAGCGAGTTTAACGACCCACTGTTGATGCTCCGGACTATCCCACGAGTAGGAGAGGAGAGTGCGAGGCGCGCCCGTTGTTGCAGAATTTGAGACTCTGGCAGAAGTAGGAGAAGGCTGTGCTGGCAGTTCCTCCTGATCGAGATATTGCTTGCCCTCCTCAGTCACTTTGTAGAAGCCTTGGCCCATGAGATCGACCAGGTATCCTTCATTCACGAGCCTTGTCCAAGGAGCTCCCAGCAGATGCTCCTTCACTTGCATCTTCTCGGCGTCAGGGTACCCGTACGCCAAAGCGTAAGGGTCGCCGTGCATCATGAGATTGTGTTTGTTGAGGGCACTCGGATGCTGGCCAATCTCGGCCAGTCGGGCCAGAAGAAGGCGGCATTTCTGTTCCATCGGGAGCTTCTTCAGATCCGCCAGCGTTGGGGCGACCTCGGACAACGTGTCTCGAGTGACTTTCATGCTACAGATTATATTGCCACAACCTACGGTGCTCACAGATAACGACAAAACGTGTTTGGTGGCAGTTAACCGAATCCTTTTCCCGGTTTGTCGGCTACACGGAAGTTATCCCGAAACGGGGTTCGCGCAGGTCAGCAGTGATGTCCGCGAACCGGACTTCGGGACAGCATTGGTAGATTTCACTTGATCGATTAGGGCGTTAGTCGGGAGGTGATCCGCACTCAGCAACGCCCAAATTCCTTCCTTGGGTTACAGGTTGTGAACAACTACATTTGTCTTACCGCTGCCGCCCGCGTATAAGAATTGTCATGCTCCAGCCAGCTTCCCTTGCGAACCTCGCAGCAACAAGCACCTTCTCTAACGCCGAGTGGCGCTGGACAATTCTTGCCATTGGAATCGGCGCAATTCTCCTGACTATCGGCTTCCTCGCCGTAGGTGTTTTTCTTTTTCGCAAACAAACCACGGACCGCACGCTTCTATACTTCGGCATATATGTCATCCTTTACGCCGTCCGCGTATTCCTGCGCGAACCGCCGCTTCTCTCTGTGCTTTCCATCTCGCCCGCCGTTGCCGGTCATTTCATTCGTGCCATTACGTTCACCTTCGCCTTGCCGTTGTTGTTCCTGTTTCTCGAAGTGGTGCAAACCCGCTGGCGCCCCGTCATCCTGTGGATGCTCGGAGTGCAACTGGTCTTCGCCACTTTCGCGATTCTTTTCGACCTTTTGGGCGTCGCGCCCCGAGCAGTCGATATCACCAACAGCCTTCTCGTCCTGGCCAGCTGGATTCTTCTCATCGTCTTGCTATTTGTTTTCCGCCCGCCCGGCCGCTTGCCTCGCGAACTCCGCGTCGTGGCCGTAGGCCTTGTCGTTGATGGTCTCTTCGTTCTTCACGCTAATCTCGCTGGCCTTGCCGTACTTCGCGGACGCGACGTCGAACCAATCGGGTTCCTCGTCTTTGTATTCAGCCTGGGTTACCTCGTTGCTCACCGAGTTTTCGCCAAGGAAGAAAGCCTTTTCGCGATTCAAAAAGAACTTGAAATTGCCGAGCAGATTCAAACATCCATCTTGCCGCGCGAAGTTCCTCGCCTTGCCGGAGTCGAGATCGCCGCGCGCTATCTGCCCATGAGTGCCGTCGCCGGCGACTTCTACGATTTCCTTACGCTCGAAGGCCGTAAGCTCGGCATTCTCGTCGCCGACGTCACCGGCCACGGCGTTCCTGCCGCGCTCATCGCTTCCATGCTTAAGGTTGCTTTTGCCGTGCAGACAGCGCACGCTCAAAATCCCGAACGCGTGCTCATTGGTTTAAACCAGGCACTTTGCGGAAAATTCGAAGAGCACTTCGTCACTGCGGTCTATCTGTACGCTGATCTCGATGCAAAAATCGTCCGTTATGCGGGAGCGGGACACCCTCCGCTTCTGCTCTGTAGCCGTTCGAACGGCGCGACACGGTCCATCGAACAAAATGGGCTCTTCCTGGGGATGTTTCCCGATGCAGCCTACTCATCGATCGAAATCCCGCTGCGACAAGACGATCGGTACGTGCTTTACACCGACGGACTGCTCGAATCCGCCAACGCAAAGGGAGAAGAGTTTGGCCTTCCACGCTGCAAGCAATTTCTGGAATCTCATTTTCGTCTTGCGGCGGCAGCACTTGCGGACGAGTTACTCAGTGAGATCGCCCAATGGTCCGCCCGCTCTTCAGGCCGAGCGCAGGAGGATGACATGACCCTCATCGTTTTCGACTGCCAAAGGCAATCCTGAACTCGCCACTGAATTGAGCAATCAAGTGCTTGCCGTCTGAACCGGCCATTCGACCAGGTCACTGACGATGTCCTTGAACGGGACTTCGGGCTCGTTTCGTAGAATTCACATCTGCGCGTGATGGGGTTAATCATTGAGAACATCTTAGGTATCCAGCCGCTCAACTGGCTCAACCCTTATGTTCTTCAAACGCTGGCCAGTCAGCAGTCTGCCTTCGTTGACTTGATGGACGGCGGAACCTATCCGATTCACTAAGACTTAGTTTGTCCGCTACTCGTTTCACGAGCTGTCTTCGACGGTTCCAACCCTAGACAAAGCCTCTATAGAGTCATAGTATGAAAGCCTCCCGCAGTTGGTCCTCGTCATAGCAGGAGTTTCCTATGCAAGCCACCGCAAAGCGGCCCGTGTCTCGGGGGGTCTATTGTCGTCATTGTGGCAACCCCATGCGTTTACCTGCCTCAATCCTGAAAAGGGAGAGTTTCTTGAACCAAAGTGAGCCAAGTTCCGCCGAACATTGGTGTTCGAAGGTATTCCCTCATCGGTGCAGAAATTGTGGCGCAGAAGCAATTTACGCAGTAAATCATATCGTCGATTTTGAGGACAAAAGTCCTACTTAGAATCAGCCTTATTACTGGCCGGAGAAGTTTCATTTTTCGTGCGTGAGCGTTGATGTAGTCTTCCATCATGTCGTACAAGGTCAAAACGACACATGGAGAAAGAGCAGCATACGCAATTGCTGTCCTTGTTTTTCTGCTCAGCCTCTTCATTGCGTTCTGGAAGCTATTTGCGAAGTAGGTCAACCACCAAGTTTCTGGCCGAAGAACATCCATGACACTCATTCATAGCTATCTTTTCCTTGTAATGTGGCTTGGTTATTTCGCCTATTGGTGGGTGATGTCGACCAATGTCAAGGTAACCGAGCGCAGCGAATCCGCGCCATCGCGGATTGCACGCCTTGTTTTGATTGTTTGTGCTGTGGCGCTTCTCTCGCTCCCAAGCGTTCCGCTTCCCTTGCTCAACAAGCGATTTCTTCCGCATGACCTTTGGTGCTTCTGGTGCGGCGCGGCAATTACCGCAGGTGGGCTGCTCTTTTCTGTGTGGGCGCGTCGTCACCTTGGAAAAAACTGGAGTCAAGCCGTCACCGTGAAGGGAGGTCACGAACTCATTACAAGTGGCCCCTACGCACTGGTTCGCCACCCCATCTATACCGGGCTTCTGCTGGCACTTCTTGGCTCCGCAGTGGCCCGTGGCGAATGGCGCGGGCTACTTGCTGTAGCCCTTGTTTTCGGCGCACTGTGGCACAAACTAAGGCTTGAGGAGAAATGGATGCGCGCGCAGTTCGGCGAGTCGTATGAGGTCTACTCTCGACACGTTGCGGCGTTGGTCCCACATATCATCTGAGCGCAACTTGTGACCTTAAGAAATTCTGTTTAATTTATCGGCCAGCACCTTCCGAGCGGATTGTCGGCAATCGGGAAATTGGCCGGAAACGGCCTTCGAGGAGATCGGAGTGCACGCGGCATCCGGCAGCACCACATTTCCTCCAACGGGACTTCGGTCCCAGCATTACTTTCGGTTTCGCCGTCAATGGGCGGCTACTTCACTGCCAGCACGAGCAGGGTAGCGTCATCCCGAAATTGCGCGCCGCAGAACTCC
>DLMH01000082.1:0-8592 GCA_002478115.1 Candidatus Acidiferrum typicum
CGCGAAGCGGTGCGCCAGCATACGGAGTCGCGGCAGTTCGGATTTCTGGGCGAGCCGCGGGTGAACGTCCTGGAATTGAATCTTACCTTGGATGAAATCTCGCCGAAGCCAGTGAACCGCTGAGGTTTACTCACTAAACAAAGCCGTGGACTGCCTGATGATGTGATGACGGCCAGTCTTGGCTGAAAACAACCAAGTCAGCGATCCCTTACGGCTTCTCTCCGGCAGTGGCCTCCGGATACTGGACGCAATCCTCGCTGGCGAACGAGATCCCGTGACCTTAGCTCAGCTCTGTCATGGTGGCGTAAAGAGCAGTGAGGACACGATCGCGAAATCGCTTGAGGGTGACTATCGCCCAGAGCACTTGTTCGCGCTCCGACAGTCACTGGCTGCGTTCCACTACTACCACTAGGGAAGCCTATAACGAGAGTGTCTTTCACCGCTGCGACGAAGAAGCTCTAAAACGCGCGCAATTTCGGCTCCGCAGACAAGCCGCTCAACTCGGGTTTCAGTTGATCCCCGTACAGAACGGATGATGTTCCTTGGGAATCGGCTTGTAGGAAGTGATCACTCCACTTGCCCGCTTTACCCTCGACACTCACTTTCCAATCCGTTCTTCAATCCGTTGGAACTTCGCCTTACGCGTATTTGCAAGGGTTTGGGCGGTCCCTAGCAGTGATAGAAGTTGTTGAATGGATTGAATAGATTAGCTTTGACACGGTAGAGGTCAGGAGTTCGAGTCTCCTCGTGCCTACCATTTCTTTCAAACAGTTCCACAGGTACCGTTTCTCTCGCATTGCCGTTTGTGTCGTGACTTGTGTCGTAACCCGCCTGTCCGGCTGCCGAATTGCGCGCTTCAGCCTGCGAGGAATGTCGATTGGGATCGAGTCGAGAGAGCGCGTCTAGCGCATTCTTCTTTGCCTCCAGTCGAACGTGGGAGTAGCGGGCAAGCATCCGGGGCGAAACGTGGCCAGCAATAGCCATGATTGTCTGGTCGCTTGCTTGGGACTCGGCCAGTTCAGTGATGGCATGATGGCGCAGGTCATGAAAGCGCAGTCCAGCAGTCGGACTCTTTAGTTCGCGGATGTCGGCCTTGCATTCTTCGTCTCGACATTCGTTAGCGGGAGCTTGAATCCTTCCGCACTTGGGGCACTCAATCGCACTTGTGAGGTGACGCCATGAGGTGCGCCAACTCTTCTGGGCCTTCGTGGGGTCAATGATTGAGTTCTCACAGGCTGAAAATACGAAATGACCTGATTCAAGCCCGCCGAAACCCTTGGCCCTCTCGCGCAGTTCGAGAATGGCAGCAAAGGCAATGCTGTTCAGCGGAATTACACGCTCACCCGCCTCCGTCTTGCTCTTGCGGATCGTCAGCATTTTTCCCATCAGGTCAACGTCACGCCAGCGCAGCGATTTCAACTCGCATCCTCTCATCGTTGTATTCAGTGCGAGCGTCATGGCCAGCCGTGCTGTTTGCCAATCGGGATTGCTTGCTGCCAAACGCAGCAGCTTGAGCTTCTCATCAAGTGCCATTGCGCGGCCCACAGTACGGCGTTCCTTCAGCGGCTTCACGTCCCCACCGACCAAATGCCATCGTTTCGCCCGCTTGAGAATCCTGCGGATGACTCCCATTTCCATGTTGGTGATTGCGGGGCCAACTTTCTGCCCGACACGCCACTCCCTAAAAGCGAGCAGTCGCTCTGCGCTGATACGGGCTAATAGCTCAGACTTAAAGAAAATGCATGGCTGGACGAGTAATTGGCGCTCCTTCTTGATGCTGGCTTCTGACAACTCCAGCTTCCGGCTTTCGATGTAACGCTCAGCAGCGTCCGCGAAACCAAGTTTGGCAAACTGGTGTCGCGCAGGTGCGAGTTTGCCTTGCTCAGCCTGGCTGATAAGTTTCTTTTGTTCCTTCTGAGCCTCTCGCCAGTCAGAAGTGTGCAGCGATTGTCGGTATCGCTGGCCATCAACGAAAAAATCGGTGTGCCAAGTCTTGCCGCGTTTGTAGAGCGCCATACCTTCAAGACCTCCCCTTGGAGCTGAATCGTTGGATTTTCTTGTTAACCTCGTCAAAAATCATATCCACCGGAATGACAAGCTCACTTGCAAGATCCGACCTGGGCTCCGCATAGTCCCTGGTTTCCAGCGACACGCGCAAATCCCCGCCCTTCCTACGACTTCGGCCCAACCAGCGGCTGATTACCAGCACGTGCGGACCTTCCCCTCTGGCAACTAAATGAGCTTTGGACAATGGACAAACATCGAGCGATCCCTGTTAATGGGAACTCGTTCAATATCCGCTTTCCCTTCGCCGGTTGGGAGAGGTACCTGCGGCATTTCGAAAATGGAGTTGAAGTGCATTTCCCGCTGGTCGATGCCTACCAGCATCCGGTGGGCCTCGAACCAGAAATCACCGTGGACGTATTTTTTGGCGAATACATGGGAGCATTCGAGATTTCTATGGACCGACTTAAGGAAATAAACCGCTTCGTCAGATACGATGTACTTCCAGCATTCACGGGCTTCTTCGCGTAGGCGCAACAATTCCCGCGTTTATCGTTTGCAGCCGGAATCCCGTCATCCTTAGAAGAGTGGAAGCACGACCGGGCGAACCCTCTGTGTACCGATCATCATGGACAGCAAGTTCAGCTTGGGGTGTGTGTGGTCGACGGTCCACGGAGGGTAAATTCATGAGCGAGAGGTAGAATTCTCTAAATCGGGGGAACCGTGGATACTCTCTTGATCGGTACCATTCATCCTTATCAGTTTGACAACCCGCCAGAAGCAGGGGCTCTCGGAATTTGTCCAACAAATAAATGGGGTGAAGCTCAAAAGCTTTTGCATCATCTATGGGTTCGTAAGTTGCTTAAGGATTTCAAACCTGACATAGTTTTCGACGAAAGTCACTGTGCCCTCGTCGGGCTAGGTCTGGAACATCAGGGCTTTGAATTCCTTAGATCAACAAACTATGTCCCCTTTGACATTCCGTGGGTATACATGGATGTGCCTGTTAATCCTAGGACAGTGGAGAAGTTGAGGAACGCTCTCTTCGCAGAGGACATGGGCTATCAGTTTCTGATGCGAGAGCAGTATTGGCTTCAGACAATTAGCTGGATTGCAGATGCTATGGGTGCTCAGCGCATCGCTGTTATTTGTGGTTCTCTTCATGTACAGCGGGGATGGCTAGAGCAACAGCTGTCGGCATTCGGAACCGTAGAGACGCATAACGTCCTTGATCAGCACTGGTGCAACGATAAATGGCAGAAAAACCCCCATGATCAATCAATTGTCGATGGCTGGGTGGAAGAGCACGCTAAGAAGAACGTTAGGCTGGGAAAGACGTGCATGTATTGCGAAGCGATCAAACGCACCAGCTACGGAACTACTATGCCGTAAAAGAAAGCCCAAGAAACCGATGCTAAAACGGACGGTCAAACCGCCAAAACCCTTAACTTCGACCACATAGACCTGTCGAGAACGAATCCCCACTCCAATTTCAAATTTCCAAAATTTTTTCACGCGCGGGTCCCATCCCATCCTAAATTAGATGGCCACCCGGCTTGACGATAGCTTAAAGTCGGGCGAGCGAATTTGAGCGAGGGTTTCGGTGCGAGGGGATGACCCCGTTTTACGGGAGGAGAGGAACGGGCTGGGCTCCCAGCGTCCTGGGCGAAGGCGATTCGACCAAGTGGCACCGCTTCCCACGGTGCTCCTGAAAAGCAGAGTGTTGCTGATTGGCCTGGGCAACGAGTCATATCGCGGCCAACAATCCTTTCGAGGCGCTGCAACTCCACGGCTTTCATTGACTTGGCTGTTTCACAGACTTAAGATTCTGCTCCAGTGATCGGCCAAACCATCTCGCACTACCGGATCGTCGAGAAGCTCGGCGGAGGAGGGATGGGTGTGGTCTACAAGGCTGAGGACACCGAACTTGGGCGCTTCGTCGCGCTGAAGTTCCTGCCAGAGGATGTTGCTCATGACCCGCAGGCGCTTGAACGCTTTCGCCGCGAGGCACGTGCTGCGTCCGCACTGAACCATCCCAATATCTGCACGATCTATGAAATCGGCAAACACGATGGTCGTTCTTTCATCGCCATGGAGTTTCTGGATGGGCTGACGCTGAAGCATCGCATCGCAGGGCGACCGATGGAGACGGAGTTGATTCTGTCTCTCGCCATCGAGATTGCGGATGCACTGGATGCTGCTCACTCCGAGGGGATTGTCCACCGCGACATGAAGCCCGCAAACATCTTCGTAACCAAGCGCGGGCACGCCAAGATTCTCGACTTTGGCTTGGCGAAGGTTGCCCTTCCCGCCAGTTCTGCCAGCCAGATAGCCGCACAGAATACTCAGACAGCTACAACTCTCGCCGAAGAACATCTCACCAGTCCGGGAATGACACTGGGGACGGTCGCCTATATGTCACCAGAGCAAGTCCGTGCCAAGGAGTTGGACGCCCGAACGGATTTGTTCTCCTTTGGCGCAGTGCTGTACGAGATAGCTACAGGCACGTTGCCCTTCCGTGGGGAAAGCTCAGGAGTCATCTTCAAAGCCATTCTGGACGCGGCTCCTACGCCCGCCGTCCGGCTCAATCCAGACCTCTCCGCCGAACTGGAAAGGATCATCAACAAGTGTCTAGAGAAAGATCGAAACCTTCGATACCAGCACGCTTCGGAGATGCGAGCCGACCTGCAACGGCTGAAGCGGGACACGGACACCCATAAATCGGCGGCTGTGACTGAGTCGGCACTCGGTTCTCGTAAAAGACTGCTCCAATGGGTCGCTGCTGCGGTGGCTGTTGGCGTTATCGCCGTAATCGTGATGGCCCTCTTCCTCTGGCAGTCTCGGCATTCCGCCGTCAGCCCGGTTGATTCTGTAAACCCAAGGGTGATCGCGGTGTTGCCGTTCCAGAATGCGGGCTCCGACAAGGAAACTGATTTTCTACGGCTTGCCTTGCCAGATGAAATTGCAAATACGCTGAGCTATGTGCCGTCGTTCTCGATCCGTCCATTTGCTGAAACGAGCAAATACAACGGGCCGAACTTGGACTTGCGGCAAGCTGGTCGGGAGATGGGGGCGACCTCCATTGTAACCGGACACTACCACACGGAAGGTAACCAGCTGGAGGTCACGCTAGAAGCAGTGGATGTTGCTAATGACCGCAGTGTTTGGCGAGACACCATCAGTGTTGCGGCATCGGACAGAATTGCGATGCGGGAGCAGATTACGTCGAGGGTACGACAGGGATTGGTTCCCATACTTGGAGGACTATCGGCCTCTGGAGAGGCGGAGACCCGTCCCAAGAACGAGGAGGCATACGACTTGTATTTGCGTAGCATTGCCGTTCCGCATGATCCCGCTCCTAACAGGGATGCGATTGCGCTGCTAGAGAAGGCCGTCGGGATTGATCAGGGCTACGCGCCGGTGTGGGAAGAGCTGGGACTCAGGTACTACTATGATTCGATTTACGGCTCGGGTGGCGAGGCCATGTTCCAGCGATCGAATGCAGCCTATGAGCGCGCGCTTGCGCTGGATCCGAACCGCGTGGCGGCAGCGAGCCTTTTGATCACGAACCGCGTGGAACGGGGCGAACTGCGCCGGGCTTATGATGCAGCTAAGGATCTGGTGCGCCGTCGACCCCAGAGCGCCGAGGCACATTTCGCGCTCAGCTATGTGCTCCGCTATGCGGGTATGCTGGACCAGTCAACGCAGGAGTGCGACTCGGCGCGGAAACTCGATCCGGGGAACTTCCATTTCCGTTCGTGCGCGTGGGCGTTTCTGGAAATGGGCAAGACGGGCCGGGCAATGGACTTTGTGCACCCAGATTCAGGATCGGAGTGGGCGGCGTGGGTGACTCCTTACGTTCACTTGGCGGAAGGAAACATTGCCGAGGCGCGAGAAGGAGCGAAGCACATCTCGAAGAATCCCTACTACCACCGCGAGCTAATGGTGGCATGCACCCAAGCACAGAGACCTTCTGACATGGACAAAATTGCCCGGGAGGCCGAATTGTCGGTCATGACGGAACTCGATCCGGAGGTGTGGTTTCACTTGGCGGAGCCGATGATGTATTGCGGGCAGAAGGATGCCGCCATACGCTTGCTGACAGCAGCCATTGAACAGAACTATTGTGCCTACGAGGCTTTGCAAACCGACCCGCTACTCGTGAAGCTCCGTGGAACTCCTGAGTTCAGCAAATTGCTATCGGCAGCGAAAGAGTGCCAGAACAAGGTTCTTGGCGCAGCGAGACCAGATTCCACAATGAAAGACGCCAACGCCGACCCCGACATTCCCATCCTCAAGGAAGCCAAAGCCGAGTACGCGAAGTTGCAATAGCCTGAGAAAGTCCTGCCCTCGTGGATTTCTTTGTTTGCCGATAGTTTACGTAGGCGGTAGACCACGAGACAGTGACTGGCCGAGTCTTTATCCACTTTCAGCCCGAACACATAATCATACTTGAGGGCGAGGTAGCAAAGCAGTTCAAGGACGTGCTCGGCGGCCTGAGGTCCGAGGCCAAAGCTTTAGCGGGCGTGGCTGCGCTGAGCGTCCCAAGCGTGCCACCATCGCCGCAGCCAATCGCTGCTCCTCCCAGTTCAGGGAGGTTGTATGCGAGCATGCGTATCGCAATAAAGAGCAAGACGCATGGGCGGAGCCTCACAGCTCCGCCCGATCTTCCTTGGTACAATCGCAAGCGTATTTTTAGGGGGCAACATGAACCCGGCTAAAGCATGGCGATTTTTGCATCTAGGCGCGTTCATCCTCATCTTCATTCTGTTATGCACAGCCAAAACCGTTCCTTATACGGCCTGGACACTGATCTGCCTTGGCGCAGTTTGCAATGTGCTGACAATGATCGCAAACCACGGGCAAATGCCGGTGAAAGGAAACTTTACGGACTTCATGGATGATGGCAGGCATGTCGCCTTTTCTCCAGACACCAGACTGCGCTTTTTGTGTGATCGATACAGAATGATAGGGCGACGCTGGTCTCCTGTATTCAGTATTGGAGACGTGATCTTATTTCTTGGCTTAGTGATCGGACTCCTTGGCGAAATCCGTCATGTAATCCTTTCGCTAGTTGCATGCCTTTGACATGAACCCTCAAATCCAAAGTCGAAGCCTTCAGCCATCATTTGGCAAATTGATGCAGAATGGGAAAGGCACGCCACGTCCCGGCAATTACTCCATCCGGCTCACATCAAAACTCTCCGCGGCCTGCCATCAGAATCGCTGCAACGTCTGCTCCAGCTTGAATTGTCAGCACGAGTGTCATAACAGGCAAATCCGATGAATGAATCCAACTGGCGAACCATGAGCGACGGTCAAAGCTCCAAAGGCAGCCTTGCCGCTCTGGGAGCCTGTCTCTTGGTTTTGCCTTGGATCCTGATGGGTGCTCTCGGTATCTGGGGTTTCTATCTTTATCTCTTGCTTGGGTTCGCCTTCACGGTCATCATGGTCTGCTTGAATTACCGAGAACTACGAGGCCGACCGCAGCACTCCGCAGCATGGCATTCCGCATGTGGGCTGAGCGCGCAGGAGTTAGAAATTGTCTCCGCGGCAACGGCCAAGCACGCGAATGAAGAGACCGCAGAGGAGAGTTTTAGATTGACCGCAGAGGAGAGTTTTAGATTGACCTATCGAGAGCTCGAAATTGTAGGCGCCATTGTGGCGGGATACTCAGATAAGGAGATTGCGCGGTATTTCAAAATCGGGGAACAAACGGTAAAGCATTGTGTGAACGGTATTTTCAGAAAGCTGCGCGTTTCTACTCGGCTGGATTTAGCGCTTTTTGCCGTGAAGCATTCACTTCCTTTGCGAAAGGGTTCAGTCGCTGCACGCATTTAAGGGAGCCAATGGCATGTACAGCTACCTAGTAGGACGCGTGCTCTACAACGGCGTGGTGGCGTATCTTTTGTTTTTCATGTTTAGTGATCGCGCTGCCCGTATTGCTATATCGATCATGCTGGCAGGGAGTGCCGGTAACCTGTTCGTTATGGCCGCGAATGGTGGAAGAATGCCATTGCGGGGGAACTTCAAGCCCGACGATACTCACTGCGCCGTCTGTCCTGATACGAAATTTCAGTATCTTTGCGATAGACATCGAATCCGACTACGCCGATGGGCCGCGACTATAAGTATCGGAGATATTTTCATCTATGGGGGTAAGCTGCTCTTTTTCGCGAGAATTCTGACGCTTGTGACGGGCGGGATTACGCGGTGACCGAAGGAAGATTAAACCCCAAACAGTGCTCACTCTGCGGTGCAGGTGGGCGGATACCGATGTACAGTACAGCCCTGGCTTCGATTTGCCTAAGCTGCGTCTCCGAATTTTCACGGCGCTATATGGCGTCGATTAAAGATAGGCGAGCCCTAGAACAGGCACGCGTGCTGGGTTATCCACCGTCACGATGGGCTAGAATTCTGACGCTGTGAAATCGACATGATTCCTCTAATCCAAAGTCGAGGCCTTCAGCCATCGTTTGGAAAATTGACGCGGAATGGAAAAGGCAGTCCGCGACCAGGAAAGTACTCCATCCGTCTAATGTCAAAACTCTCTGCGGTTTGCCATCAGAACCGCTGCAACGTCTGCTC
>DLMH01000082.1:8692-9754 GCA_002478115.1 Candidatus Acidiferrum typicum
AACTGGCGAACCATGAGCGACGAAGAGTTTGCGGAGTGGCTTCGCAACCTCAAACTGAAAGCCCTCGACGCGACAGAGAGTGAGCGCACGCGCCAAGCCCGCGCAAGCCATGAACGCCAAGCGGCAAAAGATGCCGAATTTAGAGCCTCTCCACTGGGCAGATTCTGTGGATTACAGCCGCGCCGATTCGACAGGAAAAAACGCTAAGGGAGGAAACGGAATGTGACAGCCACATATATCCGTGGGGGCCAACCAGATTTACAGGTGAGAAAAGATGAAAGCGATCAAGGCGGCTGTTACGCGGTGCAGTTCGTCCGCAAGTCGTTTGCGTTCCTTGCTCAACTGCTGGACCACTCCAGACAGGTTTCCCATTGATTCCCCCCTCACGGCTTGGAATCATAGCAGGGGTGCGACACGGTAAGGACGCTTGGGCCTACCCTCGGGTTCAGAGATGTCAATGCATTATGAAGCGCGCCCCATCCAAGCTTCTAAAATTTTCGTTCGGGCGGGTCCCATGTCTCAAGCCTAGGCCACCCCCTTGACGATAGCTTTAACCGAGCATGAGAAATTTAAGGATGCTTCCGATGGTTGGGGATGACCCCGTTTTGCGGCGAGGAAAGAACCGGGGCGAAGGCGATTTTGAGTGTAATGGGGATATTACGCCAACTGTGTTCGGGCCAGGGAGATTGCGGGGTGTTAGAACGACGCATACAATTTTCGGCGTGAGCCACCTGAGCCGAGGACACGCGTGCGAGTTCCGTGTGGCGGCTGTCCCTGAGAAAGCCCGACGCCACCGAACGGGTGCCCTGATCATCTATAGTTGTATCTCCGATTTTTCCAAGGGGGCACTCATGCTCCTCGCCAAGCGCGCAACGATCGTTGTTCTCGCCTCCACAGCACTGCTCGCCTCGGGACAGGAACCGACCCCGAAAACGGGTCACCGTGCCTCGGGCGGCAAACCTCCGGCCTCATGCCACGTCACCCTGCCGGACGGAAAATTCGCTCCAAAGCTTTCGACATCGGGTCACGGCGAGTTGTCTTCGGGTGGGGCCTGGTATGGCA
>DLMH01000082.1:9836-10835 GCA_002478115.1 Candidatus Acidiferrum typicum
TGGTATGGCACGGAGAAGCTGTGGACGGTGTTGCCCCGTGACGGAATATGGAGAGGATCAGGTCCGGCAGGGCCGCACGATTTCGCCTATGGCAACAAGCTTCCGTGGGGCCGTACGAATCCACCGTTTCGCCGAAGAGACGATCCGCTCACCGTTACGGGCAAACGACTCGACGGCCTTGCGCCCGTGTTCACCGAGACATTCGAGAGCAGCGGGTTCGGGCCGGATTATTCCGGCGAAGGGATCATGGGCGGCATCGAGATTCCGGTATTCGGCTGTTGGCAGATCACCGGCCGCTACAAGGACGCGGATGTGACTTTCACGGTGTGGGTTGCGCCCGACGTCGAAAAGGAGACCGTGGACGCGTCGTTGCCAGAAAATCAGGAACAGCCCCGCTCTTCAGAGGCCGCTCCTCTCCGCGTTTTTGTCGATGGTGAGGCCCAGGCAAAGTCGTTGGTCTATCGAGTGGCTCCGGAGCTTCCTCCGGACGCGGATGCAGCGAATGTACGCGGCACGGTCCTGCTCCACGCAATCATCGATACCAGCGGCCGTCCGCGGGAACTCGAGTACATATCCGGGCCGCCGCAGCTGGTGCAGGCGGCGATGGATGCCGTCCGGTGGTGGCAATACCGCGTTGAGATGGTGAACGACGAACAAGCCGCCGAGGTCGAGACCACCATTAAAGTTGACTTTCCCGGTTCCAGAAACTGAGCGCAGACCCTAGAGACCGATCCCAGACGCAGACATCTTGACGTTCGGCTTAGGGTCAGTCAGTTGACGAAAACAGGCGTGTCTGTTGAAAAACTCCTGTTTTGTCAAAATAGCCGGAATTCGGGAGACAGAAAATGTCTACCAAAACGGAGATCGTCGTTTGTAGGGCTTCCTATTGCAAAGTTTTGTCGACCATTTTCCGGTGAGTGAGTTTTTCAACAGACACAGGCGTTAGCGCTCATTGAGGGGTTTTGAGCGTAATCGGGATTTATCGTCAACCATCGGTCA
>DLMH01000039.1 GCA_002478115.1 Candidatus Acidiferrum typicum
GAGTCCGGGTCTGTCGAGACTCGCCTCGAAAGCCGGTTCGACGCGTTCGGGCCGATGATTGGAGTTCCACAACTTTGTGGTGACGAAAAGGTTTTCGTGCGCAATCCCATTAGCGGCAAGTCCTGCCTGTAACGCGTCGCCTACCTCGCGCTCGTTCCGGTATCGTTCCGCGCAATCGAAGTGTCGAAATCCGGCGTCCAGTGCGTCTCTGGTTGCAGTTCTCGTCAGGGCCGGGTCGGGAATCAGAGTGCCAAAGCCGAGTGCGGGCATGTGGCCGGCTCCGTTGTTGAGCGGCATTCTCGTCATCCGAAGATCAGAAGGTACAATCATGGTTACACCACCAAGCTATTTTGCGTCCGATATCAACGCCAGGATTCAAAACTTAGATGCCGGGTGCGCAGCCTGGGTGCTAATTCCTGATTAGCAGAACGCAGAGTATAGCGCGAAGATCGTTGCATAAGTCCTGACTAACGGGCGACTCGGAAGCATTCGGGCCAGAAGTCGGCTTCGCGGAGATCGTCATTGATCTCCTCCAAGCCCGTTTCCTGTTGGCCGACAAACTGGGACTTGTATCGATGGCTCGAATCGGGTCGCGAACCACCGCTTCTGTGGGTGACCTTCACGGCCCGGGTGTTAATTCTATGAGGTGACTCTGTGGAAACTGACTGTCATGCCCCAAGTGAGGAAATACTTGTCCTCCGCCCTGCGACAGCAGCAATCTCGGTGAGCATGCCGCTGAAAATCCAGCGATGCACAGGGTAAAGCATGTACCAATAGAGGAGCCCCGCCAATCCGGCAGGATCAAAAATAGCGGTCTGCCGAATGACGGAGCCGCGGCTATTCGGTTCCACTTCGAACTCCAGCCAGGCGCGGCCCGGCACTTTCATTTCAGCGACCAGACCGAGTTCGTGATCAGGCACAAAGGTCTCCACTCGCCAGAAATCCAGAGCATCGCCCACGGAAAGCGCGTGCGGATCACGACGGCCCCGGCGCAGTCCTACGCCGCCAACTAGGAGATCCGCTGCGCCTCGAAACCACCAAAACACATTGGCAAAGTACCAACCATTCAAACCTCCGATGCGTCGAATCGGAGCAAAAGCTGAAGCTGGGGGAACCGATACTTGCACAGTTCGAGAATCGACGAGCCTGGTGCCAAACTTTGTGCCACCCCATGACTGCGGCTTTCCCGCCGAGGAAAGAGCGTCGCACCAACTAGTCTGGGCAAATTCCTGGTCTTCATGGTGAAGAGCTCTCTCTATCGCCTCCCGCAAACCTTTCGGCTTGATGTCAAAGGCGGTCAAAGCGGAGGTGTCGTGCACCAGAGTTGGGTTGCGCATACTATCGATGAGTTTGCGGCCAACACGGGCATAAACAGGCGTGATTAAGCCCAACCACAAACTTGAGAGGTGAGGCGTCAAGATCGGAACCGGGATCATCCATCGGTGGAGGCCGCACTGCCGGGCATACTCCTGCATGATCTGGCCGTAGCTGACTTGGTCGGTGCCCCCGATTTCGAAAACTCCGCACTGTTTCACCGGCAACACCAGCGCGGCCATCAGGTACGCAACCACATCTTCTACCGCAATCGGTTGGGCTTTGACAGCAACCCAGCGCGGGCAGATCATCACCGGCAACCGCTGTACCAGCGCGCGAATCATTTCAAATGAAAGACTGCCGGAACCGATCACGATGGATGCGCGAAATTCGATGGTTGGAATCTCTGAGCTTCGCAAGATGTCTGCAACCTCGTGACGACTGCGCAAATGAGCGGAGAGCGCTTGGTCCTGGTTCCCCAATCCCCCAAGATAAACAATGCGTCGTACTCCAGAATCGCGTGCTACGTCGGCGAAATTTTGGGCGGCTTCGCGGTCTTCTTGTTCGAACTTACCCGCTGATCCCATGGAGTGGACCAGGTAATACGCCGTGTGCACTCCTGCCATCGCCGGCGCTAGTGAACTGCGATCCAGGCAATCTGCTTTAACGACTTCCGTGGAAGCAGCAACTTTTGGTCTGAGAAAATCAGGGCGTCGAGCTAAGCAACGAACCGGCCAGCCCGCTTTCTCCAACTCTTTTAGCAGGCGCCCGCCTATGTAGCCTGACGCTCCCGTTAACAGGACGAGCGGGCGATGATCCGCGCCCATTGAGATCTCCTCATTCGGCCCATTGAGTTAGGCTGGCCTGATCCTAGCATTTCCCGGATCACCTGTTTTTCACGAAGGGTCAATGGCCGAACACTTGGGTTTGTGCTCCGCCAGCTTTACTTATGAGCGCCCTCCTTGATCTACTAGCGGGCTTGGCCCGATTCCCGGAGTCACGAGTTATGGGCTAAGACTGACTTACGCCGGGCCGAAGTCGGCTTTGGGGCCGTGACCACACCATCAGGTGTCTTCGAGTCCGAGGTTGTCATTCACGGCTTGGCTCAGTTTCTGCTTGCAACCCAGATACCGCTCCGTTGTCTGAACCGATACGTGTCCTAGCAGAAATTGAATCTGCTCAAGTTCTCCGCCTGCGAGGTGGCATAGCCGGGCACAGGTGCGGCGCTATGCCGCATGGAAAACTATGCCGAGTCCCAGTGCGAAACGCGCTGTGGCGACGGATTTCCTGTTAGTCGACTCGGCATAGTTCTGGGCCCGTTTACAGGCTCTTCAGGAACTTCAAGACAGGGTCTTCCGGACACACACATCTACCTGGATGCGAACTTGGCGCTCAAAGAACAAATCCTTGGCAAGATGGGAACTTGGGACGGAACGAAAACAGGGCGTTACTATGACGACGAACGACCGAACCCGAATTCGACAAACCGTCCAGGAAACTTTTCTCACTGCCCCGAACTCTGCCGCGACGCTTTTGGCTTCTCTGCTATATCAGCTTTGCCAGTGGCGAATGCTTTGCGCAGCGCAGACTTCCAACTCCCGCTGAATTGTTGGGAGACTTCGGCATCCGGCACGAGGAGGTCAAATCCATGAAAGGCACCACGCACGACCAAGAGTTCGGTTGCGACTCCGGCATGGACGAGCCGCCGCGCATACTCCATGTCTTCTTCGGCGAACAGGTCGATAGAACCGACGCCGATCCAGGCAGGCGGAAGGCCGGCCACGCTGGCTACCCGGGCGGGTACGGCAGCTGCCGGCACCTTGGACGAACCCGCTGGAACACCGAGCAGCGAGCTCCAGGCAAAACGATTGGCACTCGCAGTCCACATAAAGTGGCCAATGGCGGGCGGCGCTGGGTGGGAGCTGCCCGTTCGGTCGTCTAGCTGGGGGTAGATGAGCAGCTGGAAGACGATGGGAACTTCGTTTCGGTCGCGCGCGTGAATCGCAAGGCTCGCCGCGTGGCCGCCGCCCGCGCTCTCACCGCCCACGGCAATCCTGGAGCGATCAATGCCGAGCTCCGCCGCATGGGCATGGGCCCATTTGAGCGCGGCGTAATTGTCCTCAAGCGAGCCGGGATAGCGCGTCTCCGGAGCCAGCCGATAGTCGACCGAGACGACGACGCAATGGCAATCCGTCGCGATCTCCTGGAGCCGGGGCATCAACACGGGATCGGGCATCATGAAGCCGCCGCCATGTATAAAAAGCAAGAACGGCTTGCCCTTCTCCGACGGCGCAGGATCAACGACCCACAGACGAACCTCGGGTGCTCCTGGCGGCCCGGGGATATGCCGCTCCACGGGTTGCGGCGCAGGAGCAGGTAACGGGGGCATGCCGGGCGTTTGCCGGAACTTGCCGACCATCTCCGCTGAGAAGTCAAAGGCGGGAAACTGCTTGAGTGCAGGAAGAAGTTCTGGATCGACGAGGGAATATGGGTCCGCAACCGCCGGCGAATTTTCTGAGCGCGAGGCTTGCTGAGCCTCCGCCAGCGTAGCTGCAGGTGTGAGTCCCAAAGCCAGACCAAAGCCGGCGGTGCGGATAGCGAAGTCGCGACGAGTGAGTTGATTGCTCATTTGAGTAGAAGGCGACTCGCGTTGCATCGCTTCGCCCTCGACGGACGGGTCGTAGTTGTTGGGGTGGTGAATCGCAACCAAGTACTGCGGCATAATTTCTCCTTTTATCCTGTAACGATGTTCGAGCGGAAAAACGCGCGCACCTCGACCGGCGCCCGGCAGGCGACGACAGCCTTGCGTCCCCACGCCAGTGCCTCGTCCAGATCGGCGGCTTCCAGCACCCAAAAACCGCCGATGTGCTCCTTGGTCTCCGTGTACGGCCCCGTCGGTGACGAGCACCTTGCCATCGGGCTGCCTCCGCAGCGACCTAGCGCTGCCGGCCGGGGAGAGGCCGCCGACGAACTTCCTGACCCGGCAGCCACCATCTCCTCGTTGAGCGCGTCGATATCGCGGGACGGATGGGGTCGTAGTCGTCGCGATGGACGGCGAAATCCGTAAATATCCTGACGAATCCAGTGGGCTGCTACTACTGGCGTCCGACATCGGTCTTTGCACCGAACGGCGCCTTTATCAGTCATTATGCTTGCCCGCAGGCGTTCCGTCGGACCAATCCGCCACCACGACTAAGAACACAAGAATCGGTGGCAGCCCTTTCATTTGGGATGGTTCCTTCGACGAGAAGAACCAATAGGGGGCCGACATGACCGGCGAGCCCGCCGCGCCAGAACCCCAATCCTTAGCGTCCATGACGGCAGTAAAGAACATCAGATGAGGTACGTTGTGGTCGTCCTCGTCGGTCAGATAGGCCGATTTCGACATCATGTATACCATCGCGCCGCTCTCGAGGTCCGGCAGTTGTCTGTTCTCGAACGCCGCTTTGATTGCCGATAGGATCTCCGCCTTGGAACGACCGGCCATCACCATCCTGCTGCGTAGAAAAGCGATCGGCAATATCGAACGTGCAGCCTGGGGGTTCAGACAATCGGCGGCTCTCACCTTCGGGTTCCAGAATTCGGACCAGTCGAACGCAGCCATCCAACCTCTTTCCACCATACAGACAAACCCGTTCTTGCCTTCAACGGCTGTCTCGTATCCCTGCCGTCCCAGAACCAGGATCGTCGCGTCGCGGGATATGGAATCGGGAGCGGCACTTCGCGCCAATTGAATCTCGGCGTTTTTTTCCATCAGGTATTGGCCGATCGCTGCCATCCTCGGGTACTTATCCGTCTGTGCTGCGGCATTCGACACACCACAGCCCATGGCGATGACCAGCGCAAAGCCAATCGTGAGTTCGGATTCTCGGCTCATGTCTCCTCCTCTTTCTGTTACGCCGTGTTCAGCGTGCAGTGTTCTGTCTCCGTCGCTGCTCGCTTGCCTTCATGACTTCATTCATGTCCGCCGCTGGCCGAATCTCGAAAATGTTGCCATACGTCAGAGCCGGATGCTGGCCGATGAGCTGTACAGCATGATTCATGTCCCTCGCCTCAAGGACGAGAATGCCGCCGAGTTGTTCTTTGGTTTCGGCATAGGGGCCGTCGGTCGTTGCCACCTTGCCGTTCTTCCAATACAGGGTCAGGGCGGTCTCCGGCCCCTGAAGCGCTTCTCCACCGGCCCAGTGCCCGCTGGCGCGAAGATGGTCGTCATATTCAAAGCATGTATCGAACATGGCGTTTCGCTCGGCCTCAGTCATGCCGTCGAATTTGCCTTTGTCGTAGTAGCCAAAACAGAGGTATTTCACTGTTCTTCTCCTCTTCCGTCCGGGTGGGAGCCAGCGGCGTAGCTTCCCGCTGGCTCGTTCATCCCATGGTCAAGACGGTGCATATTCCGAAGTCGCGGCGGGTGAGACTATTCCGTTGCTTCCTTCGGGTCCGGGTTGAAAAGAATCTCGCGCACCTCGCCCGACGCACGGCAGGCGACGGCACCCTTGCGCGCCCACGCCAGCGCCTCGTCCAGATCAGCGGCTTCAAGTATCCAGAAACCGCCCATGTGCTCCTTGGTCTCGGTGTACGGCCCGTCGGTGACGAGCACCTTGCCGTCGGGCTGGGCCCGCAGCGACTTGGCGTTGCCGGCCGGGGAAAGGCCGCAGGCGAACTTCCTCGCGCCGGCAGCAATCAGTTCGCGGTTGAGCGCGTGGATCTCCTCGATAGTCGCTTCGGTTTCGACGGACGGGTCGTAGTCGTCGGGGTGGTAGACAGCAACTAGATACTGTGGCATGACTTCTCCTTGTTTTCTGTGGTTTGTTTCCTGTAACTTGTTTCCGATGACTCGTTTCCTGTTCACTCAGGAACCGTAGCTCATCGTTCTTTTGTCCTATAGTCGTTGGGGAGACGGAAAATCGACAGCTATCCCAATTTTTATTTCAGCTGCCGAATCCGCTCCTGCAGGAATTGCCGCTCCGGTTCCTGTTGGGTCAGCGCCAGAGCTTTCTCATAAGAGGACCGGGCCTCAGCGGTCCTGCCCAGCCTGCGGTACATATCCGCGCGGGCTGAATGCGCCAGGTAGTAATTTGCCAATTCGCCATGTTCCAAGACCGCGTCGATATGCGTCAGACCGACCTCTGGACCATCGCGCATTGCGATTGCCACGGCACGATTTAGCTG
>DLMH01000158.1 GCA_002478115.1 Candidatus Acidiferrum typicum
CTCGTGAGAAAAGGCGGTTAGGTGGATGGCGAGCGGCGCGAGGATTTGGCAAGAGCAAGACACAAATTAACTCAGCTATAATTATCCAGGAGGGTAATAGACAGTCAAGGGAAATTTTGGAGATGAGTCAGCCTGCGATTATGCAAGTCATAGTCCACCAGCGCCTCCACAATCCCCGACACCCTGTGCCGGACGCGCTGGAATCATTCAGATGGCTTTGTCTGCCCAAAATGCCGGGAGAAATTGCTAACATGGAGCCATGTCCAGCAAACCGCTTTTTGTGAGTGGTTGGGAGGTCGCGGGCATCAGGAATGCCGAAAAGTTCTTCTCGGCATTGACCGAAGTTCTCGCGTTGCCGGTGCACCTGTGTTTCGAGGGCACGAGCATCTCCTCGGACGTTCGGACATTGCTCGCGTCCAGCGCCGTTGCCGCAACCCTACGGATACCGCCGGGTACAATCTGGCCGAAACCGAGTGTGTTTCATGTGCTTGCGACAGAGCAATTCATCCATGAAATGGCAACACTAGCGGGGAGACATGTGGGGCCAGAGGTTTGCGACCATTTTCATGCTTACAACGATAACCACGGCCTGATGCAGTGGTACGACGCTTTTGACGACCCCCTATTCATCGACAAATCCATAACCGAGGCGAGTCTTCAAAACTTCTGCCGCAAGCTGGGAGTTCAATACGCTCGGTGGCATGCACCCTAACAAGCCGCCGATGATTCCTCGAAGCTAAGACAGTTAAAAACTACATTAATTCCGAAAACTGCGTTGGGCGAGAGAAGAATGACGCCGAGGGATTGTGCCGCGATTCCTCCACTACGGGCTGCAGAAGGCGCAGCCCTCCGGTCCCTTCGACTGCGCTCAGGGCAGGCGGAATGACACTTCATTCTGGGCTGGGATGAATCGAAGAGGGATTCCTCGCTACACAGACTCCGCTCGGAATGACGGTGTGTGTATGCGCTGAAATGGCGGGAATTATGATGGGCGGATGCGGTGGGCTGAGCGGAATGACTGACCGGGGAAAAGCGGCCCGCCTCGGAAGGCGAGCCCTACAAAAGAACCGAAGCGCGACAAGCGGGGCTGGCGGAATGACAAGTCGCCCTAGTGCGAGCGTGAATCGAAGAGAGATTCCTCACTCCGAAGACTCCGTTGGGAATGACGTGGTTTGAGTTGGTCCGAAGAGCGGGGTTGATGGGAGAAGTGGAGTTAGTGGTGTAGCGCAAAGGATTAGGGGAGGGATTTGTGGCGGGCGGAGCGGAGGATGGTGTGGAACTGGACGAAGACGTGGTCGTCGTCGGCGTGCTGATTGTGGCAGGAAAAACACATGGGGGCGGGGAGGGCTTTGGCGGTTGCGGCGAGGTCGCCGCCTTCGCCGAAAGAGAAGTAGGCCCAGCCTTCCTTGAAGCGGGAGGAATCCTTGACGGAGACAGCGAGACCGGTCATTTCGCCTTCAAAATAGCCGCCCTTGTTGATGCTGGCTTTTTGGGCGGGTTGATAGACGACGAGCAGGAAGGTGGTTTTTTCAGGGAATTTGCCGGTGGAGCGGTAGGTATCGAAGGCTTCGGGCTGGGTGTAGACGTTATGAAATTCGCCGGGACCCTGGGGGTGCTCGTCGGAATAGGTCATGCCGATGTTGGAGCCGACGAAGGTCCAATGCTCGAAATTGATGGGGCGAACGAGCGCTCCGGAGGCGTCGAATTGCGGGAGCGGCATGGAAGGAGAGTCGGGCGCGGGATAGGAGTGGGACTCGACGAAGGGCAGAGTGGCCAGGAGAGCGGCGATGGGGAGAAGAAGGAAAGCGCGCATGGGAGCACCTCGCGACGGGGAGATTGTGCGATGAAATGGGGAGGGAAGCAAGGCGGGGGAAGAGTAAAGACAACGCCCCGGCCGGGTCGGGGTAAACGCCGACGCTGAGTATGCAGAGATTCGCGGAGAAGAGAAACCCAAGAGCACAGTCAGGAGTGACTGTGCCACAGTGCGGAGAGGAATCGAAGTGGTAGTGCCTCTGGGGACGGCGGGTTAGAGAGGAATTGGGGTTGGTTGGCGGGGCATGCAGCCGCAAAAGAGGCGGCGAGCCGCCGCACTCCAAACAAACCCTTCAGCAAAGGAATGACGGGCGCGGGAGTGCGGCGCCCCTACGGGGTTCCCTAGGATTAGTTAGCGGCTTCTTGGGAGGCGCGGATTTCCTGCCAGCGGCGGGGGCGCTTGTTGTACTGCAAAACCTTTTTGCGGAGGCGGATGGATTTGGGGGTGATTTCGACGAACTCGTCGTCGGCGATGAATTCGATGGCCTGCTCGAGGCTGAGCTGGCGATGGGGGATGAGGCGAATGGCTTCGTCGGCGGAGGAAGAGCGCATGTTGGTGAGCTTCTTTTCCTTGGTGACATTGACTTCCATGTCCTGCTCGCGGGAATTTTCGCCGACGATCATGCCTTCGTACACTTCGATGACCGGGCCGATGAAGAGTTCGCCGCGTTCCTGAAGGCCCCAGAGTGCATAGGCCGTGGAAACACCGGGGCGATCGGCGACGAGCGCGCCGGTGGGGCGAAGAGCCATGTCGCCGCCGTATTCCATCCAGCCTTCAAAGATGGAGTGGATGAGCGCGGTGCCGCGGGTATCGGTGAGGAGCTGGCTGCGGAGGCCGATCAAGCCGCGCGAGGGGATTTTGAAATCGAGGCGCACGCGGCCGGAGCCGTGATTGCTCATTTTGAGCATTTCGCCGCGGCGGCTGCCGATGGTTTCCATGATGATGCCGATGAAGCTTTCGGGAATATCGATGACGAGGCGCTCGACGGGCTCGAGCTTTTTGCCGTTTTCGGTGCGCACGACGATTTCGGGTTTGCCGACCATGAGCTCAAAGCCTTCGCGGCGCATGGTTTCAATGAGGATGGCAAGCTGAAGTTCGCCGCGGCCGAGAACGCGGAAGGATTCGGGCGTGTCGGCGTCTTCAACGCGAATAGAGACGTTGGTGAGGAGCTCCTTGGCGAGGCGATCGCGGAGATCGCGCGAGGTGACGTAATTGCCTTCGCGGCCGGAGAGCGGGCTGGAATTGACGCTGAAAACCATGGCGAGGGTGGGCTCGTCAATAATGAGCGGCTCGAGGGGAGCAGGAGTTTCGAGACTGGTGAGGGTTTCGCCGATCTGGATGCCTTCGACGCCGGCGATGGCGACGATGTCACCGGCAACGACTGTTTCGGCTTCATCGCGTTCGAGGCCACGGAAGGTAAAGAGCTTGGTGATTTTGGTCGAGATGAGGCTGCCGTCAAGCTTGCTGATGCCCACTTCCTCGCCACGATTTAGCGTGCCGTTGAAGACGCGACAGATCGCCAGGCGGCCCAGGAATTCGGAGTAATCCAGATTGGTGACTTGAAGCTGGAGGACGCCGGCGGGATCGCCGGTGGGAGGCGGGATTTTGGCGACGATGGCTTCAAAGAGGGGGAGAAGATCGCGGGAATCATCACCGATCTTGCGATGAGCGACGCCGGCGCGGGCGTTGGTATAGACGATGGGAAAATCGAGCTGGTCTTCGGTGGCGTCCAGGTCAATGAAGAGGTCGTAGATTTCGTTCAGGACCTCTTCGGGACGCGCGTCGGGGCGGTCGATCTTATTGAGGACAACCACCGGGGGAAGCTTGGCAGCGAGGGCTTTCTGAAGGACGTAGCGGGTTTGCGGGAGCGGGCCTTCGCTGGCATCGACGAGGAGAACGACGCCGTCGACCATGCGGAGGGCGCGTTCGACTTCACCGCCAAAATCGCTGTGGCCGGGGGTGTCCACGATATTGATTTTGGTGTCGTGGAAAAAGAGAGCGGTATTCTTGGCGAGGATAGTGATGCCGCGCTCGCGCTCGAGGTCGTTGGAGTCCATCACGCGTTCGATGACGGCTTCATTGGCGCGAAAGATGCCGGATTGGCGGAGCATGGTGTCCACCAGGGTGGTTTTGCCGTGGTCCACGTGGGCGATGATGGCGATGTTGCGAATTTTCTTGTTCATTATCGTAAAAGCGCTTAAGACAAAAATAGCTGCTGAGACAACCAGCAGCCCGGACGAAACCTTTCTTCATCGGATACAGGTGCGGTTACAAACTACTATTTTAGCAGAGGCGGGGCGGGCGGGCCAATGGAGGATTTGGGCTGTGGGGAGGGCAATTTTTGAGTGGCCGACCTGTCGGACGGCACAGGGATCTTGACTGTATCAGCGGACAGAGGGATAGATCTCGTCAGCGATCCAATAATTCTCCAAAAGAATAGCGAAGAGCGTTCCCATCAACCACAGTCCCCAGCGCCAGTGCCTCCAGACGGTGCAAAGGGCTAAGTGCTGCATGGGAAGGTCCACGAGATAGGCGGCGCAGTAACAGGCGTTCGCTAGTAATGCCAGGATGACAAGGAGAAGCAACGAAGGGAGTGTCAATGCCACGCGGAAGTGGGGCCAAGTCCCAACAAGCCAGGCGACAGCGACCACGGAGAGGGCAAAATTATAGAAAATGCGGCGTGGCTCCCAAAACCTGATGTCATCGGCGAGGAGCACGCAAAACGAACCAAGTGGCGGCTTGGCAAGAGCCGGTGATTGCGTTGGAGGAGGAGATTGCATGGGAGAGACGGACAAGCCAAGGATACGCCTCCGCTTCTTTTTGTCAAGTACTTTATATAACAAAGATAGTTCTTCGCGCTGCGTGGGTATGTAGAATGCGCCACCGGAAGGGGGTCCGTGCGAATGGACCCGCCTGACTGAGGGCGCGGAGGTTGGTATGGTATGCTCACGGCGAATTTTTGAGGGCGTCTGAAAATACAGGAGTAAGGGCGAGGATGCGGATGAAGAGAATACGGAGAGCGATGTGGGTGTTGGCGGCGGCGGTGGTGCTGCTGGCGGTGGCGGCTAGGGCGCAGGAACAGCAAGAGGCGCGGCCGGACCTGTCGAAATTGTTTGACAAGGGCGAGGTGATGATTCCGGCGCGGGATGGCGTGAAGCTGCACACGGAGATTTACACGCCAAGGGACGCGAAAGAAGCGTTGCCGATCGTGATGATGCGGACGCCGTATGGAATTTCGGCGGGGGACAAGGGCTACAGCCGGATGCTGTATGAAAACGCGGACCTGTTCGCGGACGGATATATTTTCGTGTTTCAGGATATTCGGGGGCGGTACGGTTCAGAGGGAAAATTTGAGATGAACCGTCCGCTGCACGATCCGAAAGATACGAAGGGTGTGGATGAGAGCACGGACACCTACGACACGATCGAGTGGCTGGTCAAGAATGTGGCGAAAAACAACGGGCGCGTGGGGATCTGGGGAATTTCGTACGACGGATTTCTGGCGGCGATGGCGATGGTGAACCCGCATCCGGCGCTGAAGGCGGTTTCCGAGCAAGCGTGCATGGGAGATGCGTGGATGGGCGACGACTTTTTTCACAATGGGGCATTCCGGCTGAGCTACGGGTTTGAATATGCGGAGCTGATGGAGTCGCCGAGGGAAAACTTCAATTTCTCGTTCGACCGCTTCGATATGTTCGACTGGTTCCTGCGGCTGGGAGTGTTGTCGCACGCGAACGAGCGGTATCTGCACGGGAAAATACCGACGTGGAACAATTTCGTGGCGCATCCGGCGTACGACGAATTCTGGAAGATCCACGCGATCGAGGCGGGGTTGAAAGAAGCGAAGGTTCCCAACCTGAACGTGGCGGGCTGGTGGGATCAGGAAGATTTTTACGGACCGATGAGGACGTACGCGAACCTGGAGAAAACAGACGCGAAACACCTGAACTACCTGGTGGTGGGGCCGTGGAATCACGGAGGATGGTCAAGAAGCGCGGGGAATGCGCTGGGGGAGATTCCGTTTGGGTCGGACACCGCATTGTATTTCCGGCAAAAGGTGGAAGCGCCGTGGTTTGCGTATTGGCTGCACGACAAGGGGAGCTTGCCGTTGAAAGAGGCGTTGCTTTTCCAGACGGGGAGCGACACCTGGACGAGCTTTGACGCCTGGCCGCCGCGCGAGGCGAAGACGGAGGGTTTGTATTTTGGAGAGAACGGAACGCTTTCGTTTGACGCGCCGAAGACGGAATCGCGGGAGGCGTTTGACGCGTACGAAAGCGATCCGGCGCATCCCGTGCCTTACCGGCACCGGCCGGTGGATACGACGTATCCGGAAGATCATCCGGGAAGCTGGTACACGTGGCTGGTGCAAGACCAGCGGTTCGTGAACGACCGGCCGGATGTGGCGACGTGGCAGACGGAAGAATTGCAGGAAGATGTGACGCTGGCGGGGCAGGTGACGGCGAAGCTGTATGCGTCCACGACGGGAACGGACAGCGATTGGGTGGTGAAACTGATCGATGTGTATCCGCAGAAGGTGGAGAGCGATTGGAAGCTGTCCGGATTTGAGCTGATGATCGCGGACGAGATTTTCCGGGGGCGTTACCGGAATTCGTATGAGAAGCCGGAAGCGATTGTGGCGGGGGAAGTGACGCCGTACACGATCGATTTGCACACGGCGGACCATGTGTTTTTAAAGGGGCACCGGATTATGGTGCAGATGCAGAGCACGTGGTTTCCGCTGTATGACCGGAACCCACAGAAGTTTGTGGGGAACATTTTTGAGGCGAAGGAGCCGGACTACCAGAAGGCGACGCAGAGAATCTACCGGTCAAAGGAGTATCCGTCGAGGGTGGAGATATCGGTGGTGCCGGAGGGGGCGGGGAGATAGGCGGAAGATGAATTAAAGTTTGTCGGCGCGTTTGCGGTCGTAAAAGCGGCAGCAAGCCGCCGCACTCCAAATTAGCCTGGGTGAAGCGGAGTTATTTCGAGGCGGCGGGCATTTCGCCGGAACGGAATTCGGTCCAGGGGCCGGCTTTCATGTCGCGCAAGTAAGGTTCCTGCCAGGCGAACTCGGGATGAGCGGCGAGGAAGGGCTTGGCGAGGAAATCTTCTCCACAGGGATGGCCGGTGCGAGCGACGAGGCGCATGTCCTTGGCCATCGTCGAGTCCGCTGCCTTCCCCTGCACGGCACCACCGGGATAGAACGCTCCCCAGTTCCAGACGGAAACGCCGCGTGTGGTGGTATCGACGTGGCCACAAAGCGTGCGCTCATTCGCCCCAGTCTTTTTCTCGAACGAATCGACGTGGTCGGCAAGCATCTGCTGGGCCAGCGAAACATCGATTTTGCCCTTGTTTTCATTGAGGAGTTGTTCCCAACGGACGCGGCGGGCATTGGGAGATGAGGTCATGTCGTTGGGGTCGAACTCGGGCGTGTCTTCCTTGAGGACCTTGGGATCACGGGCCCAGTTGGAGCCAGCGAAGACGCCATCTTTGGTGCGCCAGAGTTCGTAAGCCTTGAGGCCAAGCTCAAGTTGCGCGATTTCACCGGTCTTGCGGTCGCCGAGGAGCCAATCGTTGGCGTAGCCGCCGTTGTTGCCGTCGAGCATAATGCGCGTGTAATCGTCGATGGAGCTAGCGTATTGCAGCGCCTTGCGCGCGCGAAAGAACTCGGGCTTGCCGTTGGGATCCCAACCTTCAAATTGGGTGATGGTGGTTTCGGTGACCATGAGGCCGTCGGAATTGATGCCGAAATCGTCGTCGCTGGCGATGACGCCGGGGAAGCCGTCCATCAGGATGCGGTAGCCGTGCGCGGGCTGAATATCAAAGATGATGCGCCAGCGTTCGCCGTTCATGTAGCTGGTCCAATTGTTGTGGGCGATGACGATCTGGCCGTTCTTGGTCCAACTGCCTGTGGCAACGAAGGCGCTACAGTTGCCGGGGCTCTTGAGATTGGGGGCGCCCGCAAGTTTTTCTTTTTTGTTGAGCCAGGGAACGTAATAGTCGGGAACTTCTTCGAAGGAGTTGAGGGCCACGATGTCGTAGACGTCGAGCTGCGAACCGGTGCGGGCGTTCAAGCCTTCCGCGATGCCCTGGAGTTCCTGCTGATATTCGGGATCGATTTTGGGCCAGAGCATTTCGCGGGCAACCTGGCGAAAGAAGGCCCAATCGCGCCGCGTGGAGCGCACCATCCCGGCTTGGACAGCGGGAAAGGCGTCCTCGAT
Source organism: Candidatus Acidiferrum typicum (assembly GCA_002478115.1). GTDB lineage: Bacteria > Acidobacteriota > Terriglobia > Acidiferrales > UBA7541 > Acidiferrum > Acidiferrum typicum. The sequence continues at coordinate 8,035 of DLMH01000158.1, forward strand.
TTCCTTGGCGAGCAGGTAGCCATGCTGGAAGCCGACGGTGGCGGGGTCGCCTTCGAGATGGACGTAAACCCAACCGCCGCGCTCGAAGCTGTAGGTGGCTTTCAGGCGGGGATCGCTGGAGGCGGCGTGTTCGCGAGCGTACGCGACGGTGGAATCGAGATCGTTCTTGGCAGCTTCGGCATCATGGGAATGTTGGCCAGCCAACCACAAGAGCGCCGCACCAGCGACGAGGATGAGGACGGCGGCGAGGCGACGAATTCCATCGGACATGGCGAGAACCTCCTTCGCGCAAATGTGGCAGGCCATAGTGTACTACTGACTGTGGAGAGTTCATGCCGGAAGCGTCCGTGGAGTGCGGGGCGAGGGAAGGGAGATTCCTCACTGCGCAGACTCCGTTCGGAATGAGGGGGGTTGAATGCGTTGCCAAAATGGGGCGCAGCAGTGCTGCGCCCCTACAGAGACAAACCCAAGAGCACAGTCAGGAGTGACTGTGCCACAAGACCGAAGACTCTCCCTGCGCTACATTTTATTTTGCAGGAGATGCGGACTTGGCGAGGGCCGCGAGATCGGGGGGCGGGCCAATGTTATCGGGCAGCTTGCCGTTGAGGGAGTCGAGGAATTGCAGGAGATCGTCGCGCTCGTCGAAGGTGAGGACATCGAGGGAGTGGATTTCTTTGTCGAGATGAGGATTCCAGTTGCCGCCGCCGATGTAATGGGCGAGGGCGTCCTTGACGGTGGGGAAAGTGCCGTCGTGCATATAGGGGCCGCGGTTGGCGAGATTGCGGAGCGAGGGCGTTTTGAAGGCTCCCATGTCGGCATCATTTTTGGTTTCGGCGTAGCGGCCCAGGTCATTCAGGTTGCCGCGCGTATCGGCGCCAACGCCCAGGTTGTGGAATTTGTTGTCGGTGAAGAGCGCGTAGTCTTTTCCGATGGGGTGGCAGACGGCGCAATTGCCCTTCTTGGCGCTGATGAAAATTATCAAACCGCGCTGGGCGGCGGAAGGAAGCGCCTTCGAGTCATGGCCATAATAAAAACGGTCGAAGGGAGAATCGCCAGCGATGACGGTGCGCTCGAATGAGGCGATCGATTTCACGACCATGTCAATCGTGATCTGATCGGAGCCCCAGGCCATTTTGAAGAGGCCGGGGTATTTCGGATCGGCTTGCAGACGCTTTACAACACCTTCGAGGGAATGAGCCATTTCCACGGGATTGGCCATGGGTCCTTTGGCCTGTTCTTCGAGGCTGGGAGCCCGGCCATCCCAGAATTGCAGGGAGTTGTAGGTGGAGTTGATGACCGTGGGCGAATGGCGAGTTCCCGGCTTGCCACCGACACCCTGGGAAAACGGGCGGTTGTCTGAAAACGCGAATTGCGGGGCGTGGCAGGAGGCGCAGGAGATTGTGCCGTCAACGGAAAGCTGGGGATCGTAATACAAGCGGCGGCCGAGCGCGATGGTTTCTTCCGTCGGCGGATTGTCTGGCGGAATCGGAACCGGCGGCAATCCCAAAGGAGCTTTGATTTCCACGGGTTTTCCAACGGGCGTTATCGCGGAAGGCGAAGACTGCGCCTTAGCAGCGGGAAGGTAAGCGAGCGCGGCGAGGAGAAAGAGGCCCAGAAACACTAAGACAAAGAGAGTGAGTTTGGTGGCGGGTTTCATGAGGGCACACATCGGGGCGAGGATAAGGTTCGGGAAGCCCGGGGTAATGGGGCAGTGGTCACAAAAAGGGAGGGGACGAGGCAAGCGCCATTCCCTCCGCTCTTGGTTATACCAAACTGCGGCAGGTATTGTTACCAGGAGCTTCAGCAATAGCTGCAGGCTTCGTCGCCCATGCCGTTGCCGTTGCTCATGCCGTCCTTCATACGACGCAGACGCCGGCCGAGCCGCTCAGCAAGCTGATGGCGTGCGCGCCAGAGCCGCGCCTTCAGGGTGTTTTCAGTTACACCAAGTTTCTTGGCCGCTTCGCCCGTGGAGTAGCCTTCCACTTCGCGTAAGAGGAAGGCGGTCCGGAGAAGAGGCGAGAGGTCGTCCAGGTTCTCGTTGATCATTTCGCGGATTTCTGTGCCGGCATAGACCTGCTCTGGATTGGGCCCGTCATCGGCAAAGCGCTCGGCGATGGGCAGTTCGTCCTCGTGCTGCGAATCGTCGAGAGAAACCGCGGGGCGGGCTTTGGCGCTACGGCGCTTCATCAGTGCGGCGTTGATGACGATACGCGTGAGCCAAGTGGAGAACTGCGAGCGGCCCTCAAAGCGCTTCAGATTGCGATACGCGGAAAGCAGACCGTCCTGCAAAGCGTCTTCGGCGTCCTCGGCATTACCCAGGACGCGAAGAGCGGTCTGGAACAGTTGGCGATGGTAGCGGCGAAAGAGGGTCTCAATCGCCTGGGCATCGCCACGCTGGCCGGCCCGGATCAGCTTTTGTTCGCTAAACTGCGGAGTACTCATCACTTGCGTTGCCATTTGCTCCCCCCATGTAGCTTACTAAGAGTAGTTCAGCACAAGAAAGTTACAGACACATCGCAGCCTCAATGCACAGGTATCCTCCCCTGTACCTTCGTGAACGTAGCCAAGGTGACGGTAATGGCGATCACCCAAGGGTTGATCGAGCCATCCGGCATGCGCAACTTCGATGTGATTTTCCCCAGCATCGCTTGCGAGTCTTCCCGTTGCGTTTAGTCGGTAATTACCGTTGCTTCCACATTCATGCCCGGCCGGAGGACTGCCACTTCCGGCGAAATTGGGTCCAGGACAATTTTCACGGGAACACGCTGAACAACTTTGACGTAATTGCCCGTGGCGTTTTCCGGGGGCAGCAGACTCAGCACCGCTCCGGTAGCACCCGAGATGGAATCGACATGTCCGCTGAAGGTCTTGCCGTAGGTATCTACCTTCAGATAGGCCTTTTGGCCGGGCTTCATTTTCTGGAGCTGGGTTTCCTTGAAGTTGGCGGTGACCCAGACGTCGCGGAGTGGCACAACCACAAGCAAGCCTTGGCCGGGCTGGACGATCTGTCCAGGTTCGACCTGCTTGTGGGTGGCGACGCCATCGACAGGAGCGACGATGTTGCAGTAGCTCAAACTAAGGAGCGCGGCGTCGAGTGCCGCGCGAGTTTGATCCACTTTCGCGAGCTTGGCTTGGGCGTCGTCCGAGCGCATGGCCACGCGGCGCTGATCGGCGTGGGCCGAAGTAACGCCCGCCTTGGCCTGTTCGACGCGCGCTTTCGCGGCTTCGAGCTGGTCCCGGGAGATATCAACGTTGCGCTTGGCCTGAGCGAAGCGCTGCTCATCCGCGTTCAAGCCGCTAAGACTTGCATCGGCGTTGGCTTTGGCGGCGTCAAATTGCTGCTTGGAGATTTCGCCCTTTTCCATCAAAGGGGTGTAACGCTCCAGATCGGACTTAGCGAGCTGGGCGTTGGCGCGGCTGCGGTCCACGTTGGCCTGGGCAAAGGCGAGGTCCGCGGTTTGCGCCTGCTCGTAGGAAGCCTGCGCGCGAAGGAGATCGGCTTGCGCGCCGGCGAGTTGCGCGTCCGCGCTGGATTGGCCACTGGCGACATTTTCGCTGGTGCGCGGAACATCCACGCCCGCTGAACGCGCTTCGCCTTCCGCCAGAGCCAGCGCGCCCTTGGCCTGATCGACGGCGGCCTGATAATCTGCCGGCTCAATCAGGGCGAGCACCTGGCCGGCCTTCACGGCTTGATTGTCCTCCACGAGCACTTTGCCGATGCGGCCCGAAATTTTAGCAGCGATGGGGGTGATGTGGCCGTCAACCTGGGCGTCGTCCGTGGTTTCGCGATTGTGGAAATAGAGGAAGAGTGCAAGCAGGGCGGCAAGCAGCAGCACACCGCCAATGGTCAGCAAGCGGCGCACTTTCGGGCTGACAAGACCCTGCGGCGTCAGATCCGTTTTGCGCGGCTCCGCAGGCGGCACTTTGACGTTCGCCGCATTCTCCAATCCAACTTCGATCTCAACACTCATCGTGTCCTCACTTCGAGTAAGTCTTTTCCATCTGCCCAACCGCGCGCGCAAGGTCCGCGCGAGCCTGGTTGAAGCGGTAGAGCGCCAAGATCTGATTGTCGTTGGCGCGCGCCAGGGAATCCTGGGCGGAAATCACTTCGATGTTGTTAGCCACGCCGGCCCGGAAACGATCGCGGGCCTGGCTGACTTCTTCTCTTGCCAGCTCAACGCCCAGATTGGCGACCTGCACTTCAGTACGCGCCGAAGCGAGGTTTAGCAGCGAAGTCTTCACATCAAGGGCAATTTGATTGCGTAAATCGGCTTTCTGCTGGTCCAGTTTCAGAACTTCGAGGTTGGCCTTGGCGATTTCCGCGTGAATCCTGCCGCTGGTGAAGAGCGGGAAGTTCACGCTGGCCTGATACTGATACGTCGGAATGCTATTGTTGATGGAGGTGCCGAGATAGGCCCAGTCGCCGTCGAAACGCAGGGAAGGCAGGCGGGAGAATTGCGAGGCCTGCTTTTGGTAACGAACGACTTTTTCCTCCGCGAGAATGGCCTTCCATTCCTGACGATCGGCGAGGGCGGCGTCAATGCTGGCTTCGACTTCGGGCTGCGGTGTTTCAAAGAAGCTCAGCGAATCGGCCAGCGCGACCTTCTGGCGCGGATCGAGGTTCAGCAGTCTGCTCAGTCCAAAGAGGGAAGCATCGCGATCGTTTTCCGCTTCAATCAGGCGCTGTTTTTCGTTTTGCAGCTCGACGTTGGCGCGGAGCGTGTCAATGCCCGTGCCCACGCCTTCTTTTTGCAAATCGGCGGCCTGATCGTAGAGAGCCTGAGCCAGCTCCACGCGCGATTTGGAAGCTTCGACATTGGCTACGGCGCGCAGTGTGCCGATGTATTGCGATACGACGAGCAGGATGACCTGCTCGCGGGTGGAGAGGCTGTCGGCCTTGCTGGCATCGACGGCGCTACGCGACGCCTGGTACCGCTTCCAAAGAGAAAGATCCAAGACAGGGCTGCTAAAGCTGGGTCCAACCGCAAAAATCTGGTAGGGGCCCAGGTGCCCTGGAAATGGCAAACCCGGGAACGACTCACCTCCGAATTGGGCCTTGAGGTTCACGCGATTGGCAGAGTCCGCCAGCCTCATGTCGGCTTGAGGCAGAAGTTCGGAGCGTGTGATGTTTTTGTCCTGCACACTTTCCGCGGCGGTCAGAACCGCGATCTGTTGGGTGGGGTTCTGCTTCAAAGCGAGAGCGACAGACTGCTCCAAAGTGACGCGGAGCGTGTCGCTTGGAAGATTCGCCGGGAGCTGCGAAGCGCTGCCTTGCGCGAGCAATCCGGCGGGGAGAAGCAATAAGCTGAAAAAGACACTATAGAAAATGATGGGCGACTTCTTGCGGGAGTCTGACTCTTTTGTGGCGCCGGAGTCGTGTTTTGCGTCGGCCTCGATAATCTCGTTGACGATGGCCTGGTTGAGGCAGCCTTCCGCGATGAGTTCGCCGCCAAGCCGGTGCATCTCCTTCAGAAGGACCTTTCCGGCGTTATCGATGAAACTCACGCCGCAAAGATTGATGCTGAACTTCTGGCGCGGCGAGGCGGCCAAGAGTTCGCGCCAGCACTGTTCGAGAGCGGCGACCCAGGGCCCGGCAAGGCGACCCTCGATGCTCAGGGTGAGGTGGCCGCGTTTAGTTTCCGTGGTAATTCGTAGCATGTGGGTTATCTCTTCAAGTGGAGTAAGGAGCAAGGGAAAGGCCAAAGAGGTAGACGAAACATCTGAAGTAACATGCTTATTATTCATAAACTTACGTTTTCAAGGTGAGCTGTAAGACGTAGGAAATAGACCTTATATGGGCACATGACGCAATATAGCCATTCATAAATGCCCATTTATGGTCATTACAGAGCAGGTGATGCTCGTGCCACAAAGGAGGATACGAAGCGACGGGATGACAAGTTTCGGGTGGCGGACGAGGTGGGAATATGCGACTTGGGCAAAGCTGCATCCTCCTGCGACAACCGATGAAAAAAACAGGATGTGTTCGCCCGTAGTTGGTCGAATTCGGATTTCGGGGTTTTTTCTTGAACCGCTTGTCAGGGCTTCGATGGTTCGAGAGAGGCGGGGGTGGCGGCGGGCGTCCCGGCCTTGCTTTTTTCGCCGGAGGCGAAGATCTCTTCGACGATGGCGGCAGTGCGATCCTTACTGAGCGTGCACGCGTGATCGTAGATGCGGCACTGGGCGAGAGTGAGCTTGCAGCCACAGGGGCACTCTTCGGCGTTGAATTTGTGCAAGGCAACGAGGCGCTGCTCGGGGGTCAGCTTCGTCAAGTTGACGCCGGGGAGCAGGGTGGCGCGGTCGGCGTGTCTCAGGAAGATTTCGCCGCTGTCCTGGAAGGTTTCGACCTTGACGGCAATGGGCAGGTCCAGAAGGGCGCGGACTTCGGTTTCGTACAGGGCGGGATTGAACAGTCCGACGTGCTTCTGAACAATGCGGCCTTCGGTGTTGATGACGAAAACGGTGGGTAGAGCGGGAATGCCGCCATAGGCAATACGAATATTATCTGTGGCGAGGGCCACGGGGTAATTGATGCCTTCGGAATCGACAACCTGTTTCACAGCATCCGGGTCGTCGTCGTCCACCACCAGGCCGATGATCAGCAGGCGATCCTTGTAGCGATTCTGGAGTTCGATGAGGCTGGGAATTTCCGCGCGGCACGGCCCGCACCAGGTGGCCCAGAAATTCAGGAGGATGACTTTGCCGCGCGCGGAGGCCAGCGAGAGATCCTTTCCCGCTAAATCCTTGAGCTGAAAATCCGGGGCAAGATCGGGATCGCGCACAAAGCGGATGACCGGCAACTGCGCGCGACTCTGCGTGGGCAGCAGCAGGAGACCGCAGGCGGCGAGCAGGCAGGCGGTAAGAACGCGTCGTAAAAACCAGGGCAAGTGGAGGAGAGTGGCCTTCATGGCGTCAGTTCTAGGAGAGCACAGTCGAGCAAGCAAGCCAAGCCCGTGCGAGGGATTCGCCACCCCGGCCGGGTCGGGGAGAGGGATGACCCTTTGCCTTCGCCCACTCTGTGCTAGTCATAAACTCCACACTCCCTCGCTGTCTCGATCAGTGCCTGAATGTTCTCCGGCGGCGTAGTCGGCGGGATGGCGCAGCCCGCGTTCAGGATGAATCGCCCTCCGGATTTCCACATGGAAATGAGCTGCCGCGTTGCTTCCCGAACCTTCTGCCCGGTTCCCAGGGCGAGCACAGCGCTGGGATCGATGTTTCCGAACAGCACGTGCCGTGCGCCGACGGTTTGCTTGGCTCGCGCGACGTCGGTTCTGTAATCGAGCTCAAAGCCGCAGGGGCCGTATTCTGCGAGCATGTCGAGGATGCGGCTGGTGTTTCCGCAAATGTGAATCACCACGAAGATGCCATCCGCGGCCAAGTCATCGACTAAACGTTTCTCGTAGGGGCGGGCAAAGCGGGTGAACATGCGGGGTGAAATGACGTCCGGCCCCGCCAGGCTATCGCCCAGAGAAGTCAGGTGCGCGCCCGCCTTCGCCAGCGCGCGATGGACGGCTAAGTGGTTTTGGTAGCAAATCTCCATGAGTTCGCTGAGGCGGGGATTGTCCGGCTGTTCAGCGAGTTCCATCAGGAAATCCTCGATACCGCGCACCAGGCAGGCGAGAGCGAAAGCGGCCTGATCGGCGTTGCCGCGAATGGCAACTTCATTTCCTACTTGCTTCCTCATCAGGCGAACAGCTTCCAGCAACGCGGGAATGCGGCCATCCGTCTCGGGGTTAATCACTTTTAAACGATCAACTTCATCCAGACTGCGGATGGCAGGCTCCACGATGCGGCCCGGTTGATTGGGGGCGCATTTTGAGCGGGCACCCATGGCTTCGGCAAGCATGGTGGTGTCGGTATCCACCATGATGCAGTCGTGTCCGTACTTCTCCACGGCCTCAAGGTGCACGCGAGCAATGGCTTGGGGGTTGACGCGATAATCTTCTATGCTGACGCCGGCCTCGCGCGCAGCCAGCATAAAATTGTGCAGGCACACGGGAACACGGTCGGGGATTCCCCCCGCCAGGACGGTCCGGACACGCTCAAGTGAGTTCATGGGATGATTGCCTCAAGGGAGCTTACGTTGTCGTAGCTCGCGGCGATGCGATGGCCAGGTGGAATTCCTTCTCGCCCCACTTGCCGTGGAAGCCGGCCAAGGAAAGATCTTTGCCGTCTAAATCTTTCAGCTGAAAATCTGGGGCAGGATCGGGATTTCGCACAAAGCGAATGACCGGTAACTGGGGGGAAGCGAGCGATGGGAGAAGAAGGCCGAGGCCCAGGAAAGCCAAGGAGCAAAAAAGGGGAATCCCGAGGAATTTGCCGTGGCGGTTTGTGTGCGTCGTGCTCATAGCAAGGTCACTAGAATAATGGGACCAGAGTGCAGCAGAAAAAGCAAAGTGCAAGACGACGGAATTGCTCAAGACGGCAGAGCTTTACCGCTTTGGTGGGCAGAATCCTCATTGGGGGCGGGTTTTGCCGCTTCATACGGGGCGGCGGATGCCGAGTTTGCGGATGCGGGCTTGCAGGGTGGTGCGCTTCATGCCGAGAAGATTTGCGGCGCCGCGAGGGCCGGCAATACGCCACTGGGTTTGGCGAAGGGCGCGGAGGATGTGCTGACGTTCCGCTTCTTCCAAGGTGGCGATGGATGCTGATGCTGGTGGCGCATTCGAGGCCGGCGCAGCATAGCGCGGGGTTTCCGCCTGCGTGGAGGTTATGAGCGAGGCGGGTGAAAGCGCGCGCAATTCCGGGAGTGGGACGCGCAACTCCTCACCGGGGGAGAGGAGCACCGCGCGTTCCACGAGGTTCTCCAGTTCGCGGACGTTGCCCGGCCAGGGATAGTTCACCAGCGCTTCCATTACGTCCGAAGGCACATACTCGACGGTTTTGTTCTGGCGGCGGCTGAATTTCTGGACGAAATAGCGCACGAGAATAGGCACATCCTCCGGCCGCTCGCGCAACGGCGGAATGTTAATCGGGAAAACGTTTAGGCGGTAATAGAGGTCGCTGCGGAATTTGCGTTCGGCGACGAGTTGTGCGAGGTCGGTATTGGTGGCCGCCACGACGCGCACATCCACGCGCTGGGTGCGGTTACTGCCGAGCCGCTCGAACTCGTGTTCCTGCAACACACGCAGCAATTTGGGCTGAAGCTCGAGGGGGAGATCGGCGACTTCATCGAGGAAGAGAGTGCCGCGATCGGCAAACTCAAAGCGGCCGATCTTTTGCGTGAGAGCGCCGGTGAAGGCGCCGCGCTCGTGGCCAAAGAGCTCGGATTCGAGAAGCCCGGCGGGAATGGAAGCGCAATTGACCTTGACGAAGGTGCGCTCGCACCGCGGGCTTAAATTGTGGATGGCGCGGGCGATAAGCTCTTTACCTGTGCCGGTTTCACCGAGGATGAGGACGGTCGTGCCCGCGGGCGCGGCCAACTCCACCTGCGTCAGGGCGCTCCGCAGGGCGGGGCTATCGCCGATGATCTCCTCGAAATTGAGTTCAGTGCGAATCTCTTCTTCCAGGTAGAGCTTTTCGACGGCGAGTTTATCCTTGAGCGCGTCAATTTCCTTGAAGGCCAGGGCGTTTTCCAGGGCGATCGCCACTTGCGCGGCAACTTGTTGGAGGAGTTCCACATCCGGCGTGGAGAACGCCTGCGGATTGCGGCTGGCGAGATTGATGGTACCGAGCGCGCGGCCGTGAGTCGCCAGGGGCACGCAGCACATAACTTCGACGCCCTCTTGGCGCAGCATGCGGATGACATCAACGTTGTAGCGGTCAAGCTGCTCGCCGCGGGCAATCAGCACTTGCCCACTGGTGAAACATTGTCCTGCGGGCGAGTTCTCCACCGGGATGGTGAACTCGGTCTTTGGCAGAGCAAGGGTCGCGGGCATGTCCAGGGCATGGATCTTCAGAAGCCCGGTGACCGGATCGAGGAGCGCCAGGCTGGTGTAATCGTGCTGAAGGACGGGCTTGAGCGAAGAGACGATGCCATTGAAGAGTGCCGTGATGTCGCGGGTGCTGAGGAGGATGTTGTTGATGGACAGGAGAGCTTGCAGGCGGTCGCGTTCGCGGGCGAGTTGCTGCTGATAGGCCTGGGCGGCCTCCAGATTGATGACGTTGTCCACCGCGACGGCGACTTGCGCGGCCACGCGCTTCATGAATGCGATTTCCACTTCGGTCATGCCTTGCGGCACATAACGCCCAAAACCCATGGCGCCGAGGCGATGCTGCGCGGAGGTGAGAGGCACAATGGCAATGGTGTGGACGCCGGCATCCTGCAGGCGCTGCATGAAGAGCGGATAGCGGGCGTCCTTTGCGGTGTCGAGGGAGACGAAGGGTTGCTGGCTTTGCCAGACCCAACCGGCGGGGGAGTCTTCGACGGAAAGTTCATCCGAGGGGGGCGGATCCAAGTTTCCGCGGGTTTCCAGGACGTGGAGGCGCATGGTGTTCTTCGAAGGGTCGTGAAGAACGAGGCCGAGAAAATCGAATTGCAGGACGGAGTGGAGGCGCACGGCGAGTTCGTGGAAGAGGGCCTTGAGATCGTGCTGCTGCGCAATTGTCTCGCTGACTTCCAGCAGGGCCTCGAATTGCCGGCTGGAAGAATCGAGGGGCGAAGGAGGACGCGCTGTTCGGGCAGGATTTTGCGATTCCGCCATAAAACGAGAATAGCATCCGGTTTGGCGGGCTCACAACCAAGGGAAGGGCATGCAGCGGGGCGGGCCATTTGCGTATACTCAAAGCGCATCGGCAGAGGTTGTGTTGGGGAGCCAAGGGAGATTTTTGGAGTGAGGAAGCTGAGCGAAAAAATCGGCGCAGTCCTATGGCTAGTGCTGCTGTTTGTGCTTCCCGTTTTTGGCTTAGGGGGCTGCACGCAAGGGCCACAGCCCCAGACGGGCAATTCCGAGGAAGCGCGACGCAGCGCCGCGGCTTCCAACAGCGCGCGTGCGGCGGAGCGCTATGATCTGAGTGATGACGAAAAGCGCGGCGGGCACACGCTGGCGCGGCATGTGGCGCGGACTGACGATGAGCTTCGCGAACGGCTACACCGCGAGGGCAACATTTCGGCCGCCTCCACCTGGACGGACCGGGAAACCGCCGAGGAAACCATTGCGGAGGCTCTGCGGTCCGAACGCGGGCGCATCGAGAGCTGGATGCGCCGCGGGTATCCCCGCGCGAATCTGGCGCTGCACTACGAAGCAAGACGCGACATCGGGCGCAGCCTACGCCAGGGAGAAACGGAGGCGGTGCGCTGCCGCGACACCGTGATTGTGCTGCGCGCCGATGGGCCAGATGGTTTTTATGTGCTGACGGCGTACCCGGAGGCCCGCGAATGAAGAACGAGAGAAAGAGCGGCGCCTTTGTGCCGGCGAATTATCCGGCTTTGCGGGAATCCTTGCCGGGCTACCTGCACGAAGATTTTCAGGAGACGTCCGGCACGGTGGCGGAGGCGGTGGAGGCCTTCCTGGACGAAGCGAGCGCGGAAGAGATTCAACAAGTGCACGAAGAGTGGGGCCGGCTGCGCAAACAGTTTGCCGGGCGGCCGCTGAAGGAGCTACAGGCGGCGTTGGTGCGGCTGGGGATCGCGTGGCGACCCGCGTCGGAAGAGGAGTTGCGGGGCTTGGACGAAATTCTCACGCGCGGCAAGGCATGATATTCTGATGAGGTTCTAGGCCCGTAGCTCAGTTGGTTAGAGCGCTACCTTGACACGGTAGAGGTCTGGGGTTCGAGTCCCCACGGGCCTACCATATCATTTCGATGGACTTAGCCACGTTTTCGCCACCCGGTTTTTGGCCATTCCGTACCGCTCTCCGTACCGTTGAAACTTGCGAATCCGGTGAGTTCCGTTCGTTGACTTGTTTCCTGCAACCGCAAGCGGCTTGCTTCAAGTCGCTGTATCGGAAACGCGCAAACACAACACGTTCGTGCACTCCCCTTGCCTCCTCACACTTCCGATACATCAGTACTAAGACTTCTCAGGAGTTAGCTGCACATTTTCCGATTCGTTTTATTGACGGCCTTTTTGGCCTGCACTAAGATAGCGCGGCCTGATCCTACGACCGAGTATTAGGCGCCCCACGGCTTGAGGAGGATCGAAAATGGCGAAAAACCGCTTCGCGTACAAACCAATCCTTGGATTACTCGCAGTTCTCATGGTGAGCATTGTCCTGTCAACAGTAGCTCGCTCCACGAAGTCAGAATCGGCGGGAGGGCAACCACCCGTAGCACCGGTGCGCATGGTCACAGACGAATACTTTGGCGTTAAAGTGAGCGATCCCTACCGCTACATGGAAGATCTATCGAATCCAGAGGTCATTGCGTGGTTTAAGGGGCAGAATGATTACACACGAGCTGTCCTTGCGCGGATATCCGGGCGCCGCGCTTTGCTTGAGCGGGTGAAGGCGCTCGATGAATCGGCCCCCGCGCGGGTAACTGACCTGCGACGCTTGCCGAACGATCGCTACTTCTATCAAAAGCGACTCGCGGCCGAAGACGTATCAAAGCTGTACATGAAAGATGACTTGAGCGGCGCGGAGCACCTGTTGGTGGACCCGACAAAGTATGCGACGGCTGGCGGCCCTCACTATGTAATCAGCTACTATGCACCTTCCTTCGACGGGCATTACGTGGCTGTGGGCGTCTCTGCAGCGGGCTCCGAGGATGCCGTGCTACGGGTATTCGATACAAACACGGGGCGAGAAACGGGAGATGTCATCGACCGAGCTCAGTTCGGGAGCCCCAGCTGGATGCCCGACGGCCGATCGTTTTTATATAACCGCCTGCAGAAGTTGACGCCGAGTTCGGCCCCTACAGATAGGTACCTAAACAGTCGGGCTTATCTGCACGTGCTGGGCGCCAATCCGGATGAGGACCGATTGGTGTTCGGCAGCGGCGTATCAACAGTGAAACTCGACCCGGCGGATATTCCGTTTGTGATGACTTCGCCGGGTACTCCCTATGCCATAGGGATCGTGGCTCACGGCGTACGCATTGAGGCCACGATGTACGCCGTACCACTGGAAGCACTGAGCGCTGCAAGTGTGCCGTGGAAACTCTTTTGCGACGTGGACGATGATGTGACGGGGTTCGACGTTCATGGCAGCGATCTGTACCTGATCTCCCATCACCAGGCGTCGCGGTTTAAGGTCTTGCGAACCAAGCTTTCCAATCCGGACGTGGCTCAAGCGGAAGTAGTTGTGCCGCCAAGCGAGGCCGTAATCCAAAACCTTGCAGCCGCCAGCGATGCTCTCTACGTGCAGGAGTTGGACGGAGGAATTGGGAGATTGGTCCGACTGGCTTATTCCGACGTGAAGCCCGAACGGATTCCCTTGCCGTTCGACGGGTCTGTCGCGCTCACAGGAACTGACCAGCGGATACCGGGAACGCTGCTGGAACTGACCACGTGGACAAAGGCCCGGAAAATTTACGCCTATGGTTCGACAGGCAAGACCGTGACCGACACCAAACTGCAGCCGTTGGGCAAGTACGACGAACCTGCGGATCTGGAGTCGGTAGAAGTGAAAGCCAAGAGCTACGACGGCACGCTGGTGCCACTTTCGATCGTCTACAAGAAAGGGCTGAAGCTGGATGGCACGAACCCAACACTGTTGGAAGGCTATGGTTCCTACGGCATCACGTTTGATCCATATTTCGATCCGAAATTTATTGCCTGGTTCGAGCGGGGTGGGGTATTCGCGGTGGCGCATGTTCGTGGAGGAGGCGAATACGGCGAAGACTGGCACCTGGCGGGAAAACTGCTAACGAAACCAAATACATGGAAAGATTTCATTGCGTGCGCTGAGTATCTGATCAACCAGAAGTACACGACAAAAGCGCGGCTGGCGATCGAGGGAGGAAGTGCCGGCGGGATCACCATCGGACGATCGATTACGGAACGCCCAGACCTATTCGCGGTGGCAATTGATGCGGTGCCGATGTCGGACGCAGTGCGTGATGAGTTTACGCCGAATGGTCCGCCGAATATTCCCGAGTTCGGGACGGTGAAGGAAGCGGACGGATTCAAGGCACTTTATGAAATGAGTGCCTATCACCATATCAAGGATGAAGTGGCGTATCCGGCGGTGATGGTGACCACCGGGTTCAATGATCCGCGAGTGATCTCCTGGGAGCCCGGGAAGATGGCGGCGCGCCTGCAGGCGGCTTCGTCCAGCGGAAAACCGATTCTGTTGCGGGTCGACTACGACGCCGGCCACGGCATCGGATCAACCAAAACGCAGAGAGAAGAAGAGCTAACAGACGAGATGAGCTTTGCACTGTGGCAATTCGGCGTGCCGGAGTTCCAAACCGCCAAAGAGTGATCCGCGGTATCTACACCGCAAATTGTGAAAACCCGCTCACTGTTGAGAGTCAGCCATCAAATTGTTGGAAGTACGTGATCACGGCCCTTTGACACGGTAGAGGTCTGGGGTTCGAGTCCCCACGGGCCTACCATTCATTTCAATGGGCTTAACCACATTTTCGCCACCCTGTTTTTAGCCATTCCGTACCGCTCTCCGTACCGTTGAAACTTCGGCTTACACGTTTTCCCGTTTTGCTTCATCGGCTACAGACAATGTCACCGGTTTCCAGGGAGCCTCTGTTCAAGTCTTGTGTCAACGATTGCGAAGTAGAGCAAAGCCGATGCGCGTGCCGAAACCCAACTCGCGGCCCAGGTGAATATTGAGAAGGGAGAGTGGTTCGAGGTAACGAGAGTTGCGAAGAGGACCCGCGTCAACGGGATCGAAACCGAGACGGGCAATCACTTGGCGAACGCACTCTTTGGATTTCGAGTCATCACCCGCAAAAAAGATGCTAATGATTCGGCCATCGATCTGTGCGCTTTGACTTGCGTAAACTTCGGCGAACACAGCGTTGAAGGCCTTTACGACATGAGCGCTGGGAAAGGACTGCGCGATCACCTCGGCGCCTGAATTCGCGTGCCCAATCGTGAGAGCCCGATGATCAGGAGTAATTGGATTCGTTAGATCGACGAGTGTTTTTTGTGTGAGATGGGCGGCGAGAGGGCGAAGGGCAGTGTTTATTTCGGAGAACGGGAGGGTCAAAAAGATGAGATCCGACTCATCGACGAGGGGAATTAAGTCCAGGACCTTTGAACCGTGTCCCGCGTGCTGCGCCGCTTCTTGGGCGTGGGCTGAGGTTCGAGAGGTGAATCCAACGGGAAAGCCGACCTGTGCAACCCATGCGCCGAGCGATCTTCCGACGTTTCCGCTTCCGAGGATCCCAATCTTCACGCAATGTTTATAGCGTCCGGGTGTGATTGGGTCAATCCGAAGCGCGTTACCGTAGAAGGAATCAGGTCACGGAGCTGCCCAGGGAATGGATTCTGCCTCATTTCTGGACTGGTCGCTCACATCCAGGACTGCGCCCGGCAGACAGGATTGGCGGGCCCAGAGCGGGGCAGAAGGGCTTGTGACCCCGGTCACGGAACCCCTCTGCCTAGGTGCGAGAATCAAGTTCAAGGCTTCTAACGGAATGTGGACCTCTTTCCGTGAGAGAAACTCGCCATGATGTGGCTCGTAAGACTCGCGCTGAACCGCCCCTATACGTTCATAGTGGCGTCCCTACTGATTCTGATCCTCAGTGTCGTAGCCGTTGTCCGTACCCCCACTGACATTTTCCCCGACATTAACATCCCTGTTGTCAGCGTGGTGTGGGGCTACACGGGCCTGGCGCCCGAAGAGATGGAGCGGCGCATGGTCACGCTCTTTGAGCGGGGCGTCACCACCACGGTCAACGATATCGAGCACATTGAGTCGCAATCCTATTACGGCATCGGAGTAGTCAAGATCTTCTTCCAGCAGGGCGCAGACATTAACGGAGCCGTTGCGCAGACCACGGCCATAGCCCAGGCGGTTCTGAGGTCGATGCCACCCGGCACCACGCCTCCGTTGGTGATCGCTTACACGGCTTCGAGTGTCCCTATTCTACAGTTGGGCTTGAGCAGCCCAAGCCTCTCCGAGGGGCAACTCTTCGACTTGGGCGTTAATTTCCTGCGTGTCCAACTCGCCGACATTGAAGGAGCGGCCATCCCGGCTCCCTACGGGGGCAGGCCGCGGCAGATCAGCGTTGATCTTGATCCCCGCGCGATGACGGCGCTTGGCGTTTCCGGGGCCGATGTAGTTAATGCGGTCAGCGCCCAGAATCTTATCCTGCCGCAGGGCACGATCAAACTTGGGCCACGCGAGTACGACGTCGCGCTCAACAGCAGTCCCGTGCAGGTGGCGGAACTCAACGATCTGCCCATCAAGGTAGTGAACGGCAGCATGGTGTACATTCGCGATGTCGCTCATGCTCATGATGGCTTCCAGTTCCAAACCAACATCGTGCACGTGGATGGTCACCGTTCTGCCCTGTTGAGCATCTTCAAGACGGGTAAGGCATCCACCCTGGATATCGTTTCCAGGGTCTACGCGGAGCTGCCCCGAATTCAAGCGGGGCTTCCGTCGGCCCTGAGAATCAACCCCATCGCCGATCAGTCGCTATTCGTGCGCGCCGCTATCAAGGGAGTGCTCCGCGAAGCCATCATTGCGGCCCTTCTGACGGCCTTGATGATTCTTGTTTTCCTGGGCAGTTGGCGAATGACCCTGGTGGTGTCAATTTCGATTCCGCTTGCCATCTTGACCTCGTTGCTGACGTTCACCTCGCTCGGCGAGACCATCAACCTGATGACCCTGGGCGGGCTGGCACTGGCGGTCGGGATTCTGGTGGACGATGCCACGGTTGAAGTAGAAAACACCAATCGCCTGCTGCCGGAAGGCAAGTCGTTACGGGAAACGATTCTCACCAGCGCCAGTCAAATTGCCACTCCGGCCTTGGTAGCCACCCTCGCCATCTGCATCGTCTTTGTACCCATCATGTTTTTGTCGGGGATCCCTGGCTTCCTTTTCCGGCCCTTGGCAGAAGCCGTGGCCTTTGCCATGCTCGCCTCCTATCTGCTTTCGCGGACGCTCGTTCCCACGATGATGTTCTACTTCTACCGGGCCGAGCGCCTGTTGGAGGCAAAGAAACGATATAAGCCACATCGGGGACCCGGTGTCTTCCGCCGTTTCCACCAAAGGTTCGAGGAGGGTTTCAATCGGCTCCGCGAACAATACGGCGTTTTGCTCGAATGGAGTCTGCATCACCGGATGTTGTTTGGCACAGTTTTTCTTGGTTTCTGCGTGGCCAGCCTGGCGCTGGTTCCGCTGCTCGGGTCGGACTTGTTTCCCTACGTTGACGCCGGCCAGATCCGTTTGCACTTCCGGGCCCCGACGGGATTGCGGATCGAAGAGACTTCGGCGCTTTGCCAACGAGTGGAGGAGGCGATTCGTGAGGAGATACCGCGCAGCGAACGGAACACGATCCTGGACAATTTGGGAATGCCGTACAGTGGTATCAACTTGACCTACAGCAACAGTGGAGTCATCGGCACGTCGGATGCCGAGATTCTGGTCTCGCTGAATCCGGAGCATCGTCCGTCGCCGGAATACATCCGCGATCTCCGCGGCAAGCTGCCGAAGGAGTTCCCTGGTACGCAGTTTTTCTTCCAACCTGCGGACATTGTCGGGCAGATTCTGAACTTCGGACTTCCGTCGCCCATCGACATTCAGCTCGTCGGCGCGGACATGGCCGGGAATTACAAAATCGCCAATGAGATGGTCTCGCGCATCCGGCAGATTCCCGGGGCGGCAGACGTGCACATCCAGCAAGCGCTGGACGAACCTGTGGTCAAGGTGGATGTGGACAGGACCAAGGCGCAGGAGATGGGTTTCACGCAGGCGAACGTGGCCAGTGATGCGCTCGTCGCTCTTACCACCAGCTTCCAGACTGCGCCGAGTTTCTGGCTGAGCCCACAGGGCGTGAGCTACTCTGTGATTACCCAGACGCCGCAATACCGGATGGACACTCTGGGAGCCCTCCAAAACACTCCAATCTCCGGCGGCAGCGTTCCGCAACCGGAAATTCTGGGCAATCTGGCGAGCATTCGGCGCGGCCAGGCGCCGGCCGTAGTCAGCCATTACGACATTCAACGCGTGATTGATATCTACGCCGCGAGCCAGGGAAGGGATCTGGGCGGCATCGCATCGGACGTGAACAAGGTAATGGACGAGTATCGAGGGAAATTGCCTCGCGGTAGTTTTATGGTTGAGCGCGGCCAAGTGGAAACCATGCAGTCGGCTTTTAGGGGTCTCGGGTTCGGCATTCTGTTTGCAGTGATTCTGGTTTACTTTCTCATGGTCGTGAATTTCCAGTCCTGGATGGATCCCTTCATCATCATTACCGCCCTACCGGCGGCGTTGGCCGGAATTATCTGGATGCTCTTCATGACGCGCACGACGCTCAACGTTCCTTCTTTGATGGGTGCGATCATGTGCATTGGTGTAGCCACCTCAAACAGCATTTTGCTGGTGACCTTTGCCACCGGGGAACTCAAGGAAGGGAAGAATTCGCTGGACGCGGCGTTGCGGGCCGGGCTCGTGCGGTTGCGCCCCGTTATCATGACCGCTCTAGCCATGATTATCGGAATGGTGCCCATGGCGTTGGGTATCGGCGAGGGCGCAGAGCAAAACGCTCCTCTGGGACGCGCCGTCATCGGCGGACTCTTGATCGCCACTGTCGCCACGCTCTTTGCGGCAGGCGGAGGCAGCGCAAGCTCAAGCCCAAGCCAACCTGGATCTGGCCCGTACCACCGCTGCTCGCTATCAGGACCTGTTGAAAGCCGATGCTGTCTCGAAGCAAGACACGGATCAGGCTATCAGCACTCTGCATGCCCTTGAGGCTAATCTAAAAGCTGCGATCGCGAACGTGGGTCAGCTGAAAGAATTGCAGTCCTTCGAGAAAGTCACGGCTCCTTTCGCGGGCACGATTACAGCGCGCTACATCGATACCGGCGCCTTGATTGCCTCCGGCACCAACACAATTCTGTTCCGGCTAGCGGACACCTCAACTTTGCGCGTTTACGCCAACGTCCCCGAGGCCGACAGCAAGGACATCGCGCCGGGGGTTTCGGTCGATCTTGAAACCCCAGAGGTGCACGGAGACAAATTTAGTGGCCAGGTTGTCCGCACCGCTGGCGCGATCGATCCCGTTTCTCGAACCCTGCTCACCGAGATTCGCATACGCAATCCAAAACTTGCATTGGTACCTGGAGAATTCGGAGAGGTCACCTTCCATCTCCATAACAGCAAGACCACGCTGATCATTCCTGCCAGCACTGTGCTCTTCCGCGCACAAGGCACTCAGGTGGCGCTGGTGCAGAATAACGGCAGCGTTCACATCCAAAATGTCGGACTCGGCCGCGACTTCGGCAACAGCGTCGAAGTGCTCTCCGGTCTCACGCCGGGCGACTCTGTGATCGAAAATCCCTCTGACTCGATCATCGACGGCGCCCTGGTTTCCGTTCAGCAGCCGAGAGGTCAATAACTGGAAGCCTTTCTAAGTCTGGTTCTGAGAAACTCGCAACGAGCAGCGCGAAGCTGGCAGCGGGAAAGAGATTCAGCTTTCTGACCTCTTTTTTGACACGGCAGAGGTCTGGGGTTCCCTTCGAAAACTCAGGGCAAGCGAGTCCCCACGGGCCTACCATTTCATTTCAAAGGGTTGGGCCGCGTTTTCGCCACGCTGTTTTTGGCCATTCCGCACCGCTCTCCGTACCGCTAGAGTTCGCAGATGTGGTGAGTTCCGTTCGTTGACTTGCCTCGTCTCGCGATGGTTTTTCTCATCACAGGGTTGGTGTTGCTCCTGTGAGTCCTGCCACGATTATTTTTTCCAGTTTCTTCGAACTGACCAAGTCCTTCGGATAAACCGAAATTAAGTTGATCCGATGTTTCTTGCAATGCTCCTGTTTCTGTTTGGTCTTCAAATCGTAATCAGGGTCTCCCGCAAGGCCGAAATACTCTATGAAGACGCCGTTGACGACAAAGTCGGCCCTGAGGTTTCCGTCCGGATATCGGGGTTCTCTATCATGGCTGATTCGAGAAGCGTGGAGAAGGTCGTCGATGGTTTTCTCACCCAGCGAAAAACAAATGTGGCCATCCTTGGCCAGACATTGAGTTCCACGAGTTGTCCTGCGTGCCCCATCATCTAGGAGTCCCGCTTCCAAAAGAGCGTGAAACCACGAACCGAACAGTTCTTTTACGCGTTCTTCGGCGGGTTTATCCTTGAGCACCCGCAGGACCGAAAGTCGCTCTGTCGTATCCATCCCTTGGAGGTCATACATGCCTGCCCCAAAGTCTTGCGACGGTACGCGTTGGAGCGCGTCGGAAAGTCGTCGTAGGTAAGCGCAGACCTCTTTTCTCGATGAAGTGCCGCTACCAGAACTAAAAAGTGTCGCCGAAAGACATGGAGCACAGAAATCCAATTGGTCGATCCCGAGTCTCTCGACTAAAGGATACGGGAGAGAATTTTCTACAAATGTTTGGTCACAAAGAGGGCAAGTCCTCCATACAGGTGTTCTGATAGCTGTCAAAAGCCCCAGCGTGTCAGCCCGCGACTCCGCAAAGTTCATCAGGATGTTGTACCAAGCGTACCTCGAGCACAGAGGGTCTTCCGCTTTCCACCCCTCAATGATCTCGGGTGGAGTGACTGCAATAATCTTGTCTGTAATACGCCTCTTCCAAGCCCACTGCTCCTTACTGATTGCCTGTGACAAGAGGGTATCATGTGATGCTGACCACCACTTTAGAATCAAGGGGTTCTCGCAGTAGTGGGGATTCGGGCGAGAAGTTCCATATGCAGGTTTATCTCTAATGTCGTAAACGCCCATGCGTGACACTCCCGGAGGAGCTTCAGCTGGAATCCCAGACGTCAGCACCAGTTCGCCTGGATTATACTGGGACTGCTCTGGCAAATCACTCTGGGAAAAGGCACGACTTCAGTCGTCCCGCTATCCACTTGGCGAGCCATTACAGTGGCGGGCGCAAATCTCTCAAAATCATCGAGGCCGCTTTTCTTCTTGGTCTCCATGGCAGCGTTCCTCCTTTGGAACGCCGCTCACCATACGCGTATCGAGAGAGAAAGCTAGTGCTAATTTATTGGGTACTTCAGTTTTCTGTGGCGAGCACCACAAGTAGCCGGGCAGACTTCAGTTCCTAGGAAACGATTCCGTAGATTCGTGGTAAGCCGTTGACAATAATCCATGGCGAGTGGGATCGTTTCTAATACCATGCCGACACGAATTGCCTATACTGACCAGCAACTCCTCGATTACTCCGAAGAGCATCTGCTGTACGAGTTACACATTTTCCGTTGGGTTGCGGAGAATCTCCCACCGGAAAAGGGATTTCTGCTCTCGGCTTTGCTCGAGTCTTTTGCAATCCATCTGCGCAATCTGATCGACTTCTTCTACACCCAGCCGGGAAAAGCGCGGAACGATGACTTGGTTGCAGCCGACTTCTTCGACTCTCCCGGTGCTTGGGATCCAGGCGCGATTCCAAAATCATTAGAGGACGCCCGAGAGCGAGCCAACAAGGAAATCAGTCATGTCACCTACAAGAGGAAGACGGCAACAGACCCAACCAAGCCCTGGCCTGTAGGTGATTTGTTCAAGGAGGTCCACTCAGTTGCTCAGAAATTTGCTGCTGGGGCTTCAAGCAAGAAACTGCATCCTAGTGTCATCACCTGGCTAAAGTCGGATCCCAAGGCTGTCACATTCTTGCTTATCTCAGCTTCGACTACCACATCAAACACAGCTGCTTCTATCGTATCGGGGGGCGGTGGCGCATCGGCTTCGAATAAAGCAGCTGTTTCGACCGGACCAGGGGGCGCGTCGCCTTCGAGTAAAAGTACGATATAGATTCGTCCGAAATAGGAAAATCCCGTACCGTTCTCCGTACCGTTGAAACTTCGTCTTACGCGTATTTCGGCGTACTTCGAGGTTCTCCGTCGTGATGTAAGTTGTTCAGCGTATTGGTTAGTTGGCCTTTGACACGGTAGAGGTCTGGGGTTCGAGTCCCCACGGGCCTACCATTCGCGTGATGGAAGTCGCGCAAGTTCAGAGAACTGCATCCCGGTAGCCGGGGAGTCGCAGTTCGAGCGTCCGGGCTTCTCCTCCAGCGTTTCTTGGTGATGATTATTTGCACAAGGCCCCGCAGGCTGGCGGCTTTGTCCGCCTGGTTCTTTGCTAACCTGTAAATACGAAACAACATCCCCCGGATCACGGTTCTTCCAAGACTCTTTGGTTCGGGGCGGATCACTTTTCCAGAGGCATAACAGCTTGGGGGCCGTTGGAATTCCATCGCCAAGTCCGGCGATCAGGGGGCTGAAGTGAAAATCGCATCGCTATCTCTCGCGCTAACCGGGATGCTCGGCATCCTGGCTGCTCCCGCGCTCGGCCAAGCGCCGCCATCCGGCAGTCCGGCGCAAAATGTCTCCCGCACCACCAAAGCGGTGAACTATCGCCGCGCCGGAGGCTCGACGAAGATCGACTTTCAAGGCACGGAATTAATGACCTCGGCCAATGGCGAAGCCAAGGTCCAGAACAAGGGCAACCGTATCGAGATTGACGCAAAACTCATGGGTCTGGACGAGGCCACTAAATTCGGCCTGGAATATCTGACGTACGTTTTATGGGCCGTTTCTCCGCAGGGCCGCGCGGTGAACCTGGGTGAAATTGTGCTGAAGAGCGGGAGCGGCGAGGTCAAGGCCATCACCGACATGCAAACGTTTGGCATGATCGTCACCGCCGAGCCGTATTTCGCGGTCACGCAACCCGGTAACACCGTGGTCCTGGAAAACGTTTTTGGCCCTGCCACGCTCGGCAAAGTCGAAAACATCGACGCAAGCTACGAACTGCTGGGACGCGGCATTTACTCCTCCTCCAACACCAAAATCGAAAACGCCATCTTCGGCATCGATCGCAAGACGCCGCTGGAACTTTTCGAGGCGCGCAATGCCGTGCGCATCGCACACATCGCTCTGGCTGACAAATATGCCGCCGCCACGCTTGCCAAAGCCGAACAGCAACTCCACAACGCCGAAGAAGTTTACGCACGCAAGAGCGACAAGAAATCCGTCGAAGCCGCCGCCCGTGAAACCGTGGGAACCGCCGAAGAAGCCCGCGTCATGGCGGTGAAACAAAAAGCCGAGGAAGACGCTCAGGCCAAAATCGCCGGCGACAAGAAAGCCGCCGAGGAGCGCGAAGCCAAGGCCCGCGCCGATGCCGCGGCAGAAGCCCGGCGCCGCCTGGAAGCTGAGGAGGCCCGCAAACAGGCCGAAGCCGCGCAAGCCGAAGCCGTGCGCATGAAGCAGGAAGCGGAGCAGGCCGCGCAGGAAGCGTCGCGCCAGAAAGCGGAAGCCGAGAAAGCCAGCGCCGCAGCGTTAGCCCAGCAACAAGCCGCGCAAGCCGAAACCGAAAAAGCGCGCCAGGCGGCCGCGCAAGCCGAAGCGGAGAAGGCCCAACTTCGCGCGCAGCTTCTCGCACAGTTGAACTCCATTTTGCAGACGCGCGATTCCGCCCGCGGCCTCATCGTCAACATGGCGGACGTCCTTTTCGATACCGGCAGCCACACGCTTAAACCCGGCGCTCGCGAAAAACTCGCCAAGATTTCGGGGATTCTTCTAGCGCATCCTGGCCTCACGCTGCAAATCGAAGGTCACACCGACAGCGTCGGCAGCGACGAATTCAATCAACAGCTCTCCGAACGCCGCGCCGACGCCGTGCGCGATTTTCTTGCCGAGCAGGGAGTCCCCGTCTCCTCCATCACCGCCCGCGGGTTCGGCAAAACCCAGCCGGTCGCCACCAACGACACGCCGGAAGGCCGACAGCGCAATCGCCGCGTTGAACTGGTGGTTAATGGCAGCGCCATCGGCAACACTGCAAGCGACTCTTCCGCGCCCAATTCTCAGCAATAGAGCGAACGCCCAAAAGGTGTCTGCAGAAAGCAAGGGGAGTTGCGGGCAAAAAAAAGGCCCGGACGGCGAGGAGAATGCTGGCCGTCCGGGGATGAAACTGCGAACGATGCGGCGGTGAACTGGTTAGTTGGACTTGTTCTTTGGCGAGTGCTTGTCCAAGGTGGCCAGAAGCTGCCTAGCGCTGGGCGGCGCGGGGACAACACCCTTCAGCACGATATCCTTGGCTGGGATGTCCTTGCCATACAAATGCATGTTGGCGTCGTTGTCCGGGCGGAGCGTGGAGCCTTCGAGGGAGATGCCGGCAAACAAGCCACGGGAGCGCGAATAGCTGAGAATCTCCGCGCGGAGGGTGGCATCCGTTTCCGCCGAGGCGTCGCGGCCCTTGGGACCAGCCGCAGCGGCGGCATCGCCGCCCAGCTTCACCTTGCTGGTAAGGACACCTTCGGCGCTGCGCGCATTCATCAGCAAAAGGACAAAATCCGTGGCCTGACCGCCGAGCTGCAAACCGAAGCTGCCGCCCTCGAGTGCGATCATGGTAGGCGCGCCCCACGGCCCATTGAACTTCTCGCCGCTACGGCAGGTCATGACGCCGCGGCCATAGCTGCCACCAATGCCGATGGCGAACTTCACGACGGACGGCAATACGACGACACACTCGGCTTTGTCGAGCAGATCCTGAGGAATGTTATCGGGGATGTTGAGAATTTCCGTGATCACGGTTCCCGAATTTTCCACGCGATCCACTTCTTTCTTATTGTCCGCAGAGCTGGCCGAAGCCACAAAGGCCATGGCCACAAGCGAAATCCAGATTTTTTTCATGACGCGACTCCTTGAAGGAATAAAAAGCGCTAAACGAGTTGGTTTTGAGTAGTGGGCGGGGGCCTAACGGATGAATTATAGGATAGAAGGGAACGGAAAGGTAGAACAACTGGGAATAGGTCTAGTACCAGAAGGTCGGTGAGGCAGGTTCAAGCGGGGGCTCTGGTCCATGAAAACGCTAACACTTCCACCATGTTTTGTTTTCTGAAGGAAATTTTGATTCACTCAGATTTGGTTTGACTGGTTAAGCAAGCGTTGTACGTTGGGAGGATTCTTGCGTCCTTCCCTGCTGGTGATTGGCGAAGTCAGAACCAGATTCCTCTGTAAGTAAAGAAATCGCACTTCGGATCGGGGTCAGTGTTTGTGCAACTGATGCGGAAGCTGACAGCCACGGTCGGCTACACGCTGACAAGCGCTGAAGGCAGTACGCTCATCTTGAATCTGAACTTGCCGACGGGCCCGCCGATGTTCCGGTAGCACCTGGCGGTGGCGGGGATAGCGTATGGAGTGAGCAAGGGCTTCACATTTAAGACCAATTGGAACTATTATGATTACAAAGAGAATTCGGTTGTAGGTCCCACCCTACCCCGGAATTTCCGAGGAAATGTGGTCACACTTTCGATACGATATGCACTCTAGGAAGACGACGCGGGGGCAAGCTGGGTTTGTCCGCGCCAAAATCTAGACAGGGAGCAAAACATGGAAACAACAAGGAAGAACTTCGGGACAGCGACGCTGGTCGCGGCCCTGCTGGCAGGCGCATGCCTGGTTAGCACGGCGGCGAGAGCGGATGTCGCGGCGGGCGAAGCGACGTTCAAGGCCAAGTGCGCCATGTGCCACGGGGCGGATGGCAAGGGCAAGGAAGCAATGAAAACAGGCGACCTGGCCTCGGCCGACGTTCAAAAGATGAGCGATGCGGATCTGTCGGGGATGATTACGAATGGGAAGGGCAAAATGCCCGCCTACAAGACTCTGACCCCCGAGCAGGTGAAGGATCTGGTGGCCTTCATCCGGTCGCTGAAGAAGTAAGACACGAAGGGTTGTAGAGATGGATTGCGGCATGAGGCGCGTTCGCTCCTACGCGCTTCGTGCTATCAGAAAAAACCAGGAGGAAACAATGAAGAAGGTACTGTCAGGGATCGTGGCGGTAGCTGTACTGTGTTTGGCGGGTGCGGTGGTAAGTGCGCAAGATAAGGCCAGCGGAGAGAAAGTGTACAAGGCGAAGTGCGCCATATGCCACGGACCTGATGGCAAGGGAGAAACGGCTACGGGTAAGACTACCAAGGCGAGGGATCTCTGCTCCGCCGAAGTGAAGAAGGAGACGGACGCGGCTTGGACGGACATCATCGTGAAGGGCCAGAACAAGATGCCCAGCTACGACAAGAAGATCACCGACGCCGAAGTCAAGGACGTCATCGCTTACATGCGGAGTTTGTGCAAGTAAGAGCGCCGGTGAGCCCGCGACTGCAGGTACACGAAAAATCAGAAGGTCTCAGGGCCCCGGCGGATCCTTCGCTGGGGCTCTTTTTTGTAATGGCGCGTTTGGAACCGCATGAAGCAGGCGATGTGGGAGCATCCACCTCATGAGTCCGCAGAATACTGTTCGAAATTGGGCACGACTGCTCTACTTCCTGAGCCAGAACGTCACGAGCCTGATTGGCGTGGTTCTGACGACGAGCACGGCAATCACGATGATTGCCTTCTGGATTTACGATTTCATGCTGCAGGGTCCGCCGCACCCGTATGTCGGGATACTGATTTTTCTGATCCTTCCCGGGCTGTTCGTCCTCGGACTGTTGTTAATTCCGCTGGGGATCCTGTTGCGGCGGAAAAAACTGCGCGGCACGGGCGAATTGCCGATCGCATACCCGGAAGTAGATCTGCGGGTACCGATGGTGCGCAGCGGCCTTTTGTTCATCGGTATAGCGACGGTTCTGAATGTACTGATTTTCACGTTCGCTTCGTACCAGGGCGTGGCATACATGGACACGACGACGTTCTGCGGGCAGACGTGCCACACGGTGATGCAGCCGGAGTTCACGGCGTATCAGAATTCGCCGCATGCGCGGGTGAACTGCGTGGAGTGCCACATCGGTCCGGGCGCCGGTTGGTTCGTCAAATCGAAGTTGTCAGGCGTGCGCCAAGTTTTTGCCGTAACCTTCAAAACCTACTCTCGGCCCATCCCTTCTCCGGTGAAGTACCTGCGCCCCGCTCGCGAAACGTGCGAGCAGTGCCACTGGCCGCAGCGCTTCTCCGGGGACAAATTCATCGTGAAGAGGGATTACAAGGATGACGAGAAGAACACTCCGGAGACCACCGCGCTGGTGCTGAAGATCGGCGGAAGAACGTGGCAGGGTTCGGTGGGAATCCACGGGCGGCATCTGGATGAGGGTTCGCGCATCCGGTACATTTCAACGGACGAGCAGCGGCAGGTGATCCCGGTGGTGTACTACACAGATGACAAGGGCAATACGGTCGAATACGTGTCAACGGACGTCAAGGTTAGCAAAGAGCAACTGGCAAAAAGCGAAAAGCGCGTGATGGACTGCATCGATTGCCACAACCGGCCGACACACACTTTTGAGTTGCCGGAGAGCGCCGTGGATCTGCGCATCTCCCGCGGCCTGATCAGCGCGGATCTGCCGTACATCAAGAAAAAAGCTGTGGAATTGCTCAAAGCAGACTATCCGGACCGAGAGACGGCGCAGAAGAAGATCGTGGAAGGGGTCACGAGCTACTACCGCAGTATTTATCCGGATATTTACAACACGAAACGCGCGTTGGTGGAGCAGTCCGCAGTAAATGTCGCCAGGATCTACATGCAGAACATTTTCCCCGATATGAAGGTGACCTGGGGCGTGCATCCCAACAATCTGGGCCACAATGATTTTCCGGGTTGCTTCCGCTGCCACGATGGGTCGCATACGAGCGCGGACGGCCAGACGATTTCCAATGATTGCAGTGCGTGCCACAACCTGCTGGCGGTTCAGGAGGAAAACCCGAAAGTGCTTACGGAACTGGGCATGAAGTAAGCATTGCCGAGAGTTTGACATGGCCGAAACAAAAGTTGTGCGAAGGAAGTGGTGTGCAGGGCTGGGAATTACCGTTGCGACGCTCCTCGCGACAGTTTTCTCCCTCCTGTTTTCGGAATGCCTCGGCCGCGCGGCGCGGCCCGAAACTGACCAACCGGGGGCGCAATGTCTCGCCTGCCACGGCGAGAAGAGCATGAGCACGACACGAGGCGGCAAAACGGTTTCGCGGTACGTGGACGGGAAGAAATTTGCGACGTCTGTTCATGGCAGCTTCGGGTGCACAGGCTGCCACGCCGACCTGGAAGGAAAAGAGTTGCCACACGAAACGCCGCTGGCGCGGGTAAATTGTGGCACGTGCCACGAGACGGAGCGGGAGCAACATGCTCGGTCGGTCCACGGGAAGGCCATTGCGCACGGCGACCCGCTGGCGCCCCGCTGTGTGAATTGCCACGGGAACCACGAAATCTATCCGGTAAAGGACCCGCGGTCAGCGGTGGCGTCGCTGAAAGTGCCATTTGTTTGCGGCCAGTGCCATCGCGAAGGAACTCCTGTTCAACGCAACCGCCCCATTCACCAGGATAATATTTTGGAGAACTACTCCGAGAGCATCCACGGAGAGGCGTTGTTGAAAAAGGGGCTGTCGGTGGCTCCCAACTGCGCGACTTGCCACACACCGCATTTGATCTTGCCCCACACCGACCCCGCTTCGTCGATCGCCCGCCGGAACATTGCCGCCACCTGCACGAAATGCCACTCGCTAATCGAAGCGGTGCACCGGAAGATCATTCGTGGAGAGCTATGGGAAAAGGAAGCAAATGTCCTGCCCGCGTGCGTGGATTGCCATCAGCCGCATAAGATAAGGAATGTCTTCTATTCGCAGGGCATGGCCGATGCGGACTGCCTGCATTGCCACGCAGACGAGAAGCTGCGCCGCGCGCGCGACGGGCAATCCATGTACGTCAACTTGGGCGAGTTGAGCCATTCGCGGCACAGCAAAATTGCCTGCAGCCAGTGCCACTCGGAAGTAAACGCCTCCCGCGTGCGACCTTGCGAGACGATTTCCCGAAAAGTGGACTGCACCTCTTGCCACGATGAAATTGGCAGGCAGTACACGGGCAGCACCCATGGACAGCTTGTCAGCAAGAATGATCCGAATGCACCGAGCTGCAAGGAATGCCATGGTACGCATGGTGTACTTGGCAGACAGGACCCACAGTCGCCGACTTTTGCGACCAATGTTCCTGAACTTTGCGCGCGGTGTCACCGGGAGGGCCAGAAGGCCGCGGTGCGCTACACCGGGCGGCAGCACGAAATCGTGGCGAACTATACGGAGAGCATTCACGGAAAGGGTTTACTGAAGGGTGGTCTGACCGTCACCGCGACCTGCACGAGCTGCCACACCGCTCACCATGTCCTTCCCCGAACCGATCCGGAATCGAGTGTCAACCCAGCCAACGTGCCGGTCACCTGCGGCCGGTGCCACCACGGCATTGAGGAGCAGTTTGAGAACAGCATCCATGCCAAGCGGGCGAGCGGGTCCGCCAAGGAACTTCCCGTTTGCAACGACTGCCACACCGCTCACGCCATCCGCCGCACGGATGAAGACAGATTCCGGCTGGACATCATGGACGAGTGCGGACGCTGCCACGCGGAGATCGCCAAGACCTATTTTGATACCTATCATGGGAAGGTCTCGCGACTGGGGTACACGAAAACGGCAAAGTGCTATGACTGCCATGGAGCTCACGACGTGCTTGCGGTGACGGATCCACGCTCGCACCTCAGCCGGGCAAACGTGGCGGCAACCTGCCAGAAATGCCATGCGGGCGCGACGCGCCGCTTTGCCGGGTACCTGACACACGCCACTCACCACGACCCGCGCAAATACCCCCTCTTGTTCTACACATTTTGGGGGATGACCACATTGTTGTTGGGAACGTTTGTCCTGGGAGGCGTCCACACCCTGCTCTGGCTGCCCCGGGCATTCCAGATGCGCCGGGAATTGCGCGCCGCCGCAGCGCAACCCGCCGCCGCGCCTGAAACTCCCGCAAGTAAGGAGAGCCCCGATGTCTAACGGCGGAACGGCAGAACGCCAGTTCATCCGCTTCACCCGCCTGCAGCGGATCCTGCACATCTGCATGATCGTGAGCTTCATGAGCCTGGCGCTGACGGGATTGACCCTGAAGTTCTCCTACACCAAATGGGCGGCGGTGCTTTCTCATCTGCTCGGGGGATTCGAGAGCGCGGGCTACATTCACCGGAGTGCTGCGGTAGTGATGTTCGGAGTTTTCATCACCCATCTGGTGGACCTGTACCAGTTGAAGAAAAGGGAGCACGGTTCGTGGCGCGCGCTGCTGCTGGGACCCAGCAGCATGCTCCCCACCCGAAGAGACTTGGCTGAGTTTGTGGCCACGCTGAAGTGGTTTGTAGGCCAAGGCGAACGGCCTGCCTATGGCCGCTGGACGTACTGGGAAAAATTCGACTATTTCGCGGTGTTTTGGGGGATCACAGTGATCGGCTCTACCGGACTCACGCTGTGGTTCCCGGTGTTCTTCACGCGCTTCTTGCCGGGGTGGTTCCTCAACGTCGCCACCATCATTCACAGCGACGAGGCCCTGCTCGCCACCGGCTTCATCTTTACCGTGCATTTCTTCAATACCCACTTGCGGCCCGAAAAGTTTCCCATGGACGTCACCATATTCACCGGGCGCATGCCGCTGGAAGAGTTAAAAAGGGACAAGCCAAGGGAGTATGAAGCGCTGGTGGCTAACGGGAAGCTGGAGGGAAAAATGGAGGAGGCTTATCCACAGATCGTTATCCGTGCGATTCGAGCCTTCGCCTGGGTTGCGCTAGCGGTGGGGTTCTGCATTGTGCTGTGGATCATTTATGCGATGTTATTCGCGTACCGCTAGAGTCGAATTGCGGTCGAATTGTGGAGAAGGGTGTTGAGATGCTCGCGACGCTGGTTGCACTGGTTTATCTGACTCTGGCTTTGCCCGCGCCGGCCGCCGACCAGGAATGTCTGGCGTGTCATGGGCAAGCGGGGATGAAGTCCGACAAGGGCAAGGACATCTACGTGAATCCTGCGAAACATGCAGCCAGCGCGCATGCGATCCTGGGCTGCTCCGATTGCCACACCGCCATCAAGGATTTCCCGCACCCCGCCAAGATTACCAAGGTGCAGTGCACGACGTGCCACGCGGACGAAGCGAAGGCTTACGCTGGGAGCGTGCACGCGATTTTGGGTGAAACGGCGTGTGCCACGTGCCATGGCAGCGTGCATGAATTGACTTCCGCCGCCGCACTCCTACCCGGCAAATGCGCGGAATGCCATGCAGACGAAGTGAAGAGTCTTGCGGAGAGCATCCACGGCCAGGCGGCAAAGAATGACGACCCCGATGCGCCTAAATGCACCTCATGCCATGGCGCCATTCATACCGTGAAGGCCGCGAGCGAGCCGGACTCCACGGTTGCTCGCAAGAACCTGGCGGACACTTGCGCAAAATGCCACAGCGATGCCGGATTTTTGTCGCGGCACAAGATTCCTATCGCTCATCCCGTCGAGTCTTACAAACAGAGCGTTCACGGCCGCGCGGTGGCTTCGGGCAACGAAAAAGCGGCGGACTGTAGTAGTTGCCATGGCAGCCACGACATCTACCCTGCCCGCGATGCACGTTCCAACGTGAATCACTGGAAAGTGCCGGAGACCTGCGGGCAATGCCACAAGGAAATCGCCCGGCAGTTCAATGAGAGTGTCCACGGAGAAGCGGTCAAGGCCGGCGTGCGGGATGCACCCGTTTGCACCGACTGCCACGGCGAGCACCTGATCATGGACCCGAGCAACCCGGCTTCGCCCTTAAGTGCCGCCAATATTTCCGCGGAAACCTGCGGGCGTTGCCATGGCGATCCCCGCTTGGCCCTGCGCTATAATCTGCCAGCGGATCGCCTGCCATCCTATGCCGGCAGCTATCACGGGCTGGCTCTCGAAGGCGGGAAACTGACCGCAGCAAATTGCGCTTCGTGCCATGGCGTGCACGACATTCTCCCTTCGAGCGATCCTCGCTCGACCGTCAATGCCGCAAATCTGCCGAAAACGTGCGGCCAGTGCCACAAGGGAGCGGCTGAGACGCGCTATGCCATCGGGCCCGTGCACGTGCAGACGAATGCCGGCCCCAATCATCCGGTGGTGAAATGGATCCGCTGGACGTACTGGGTGCTGATCCCGTTCACTCTGGGATTCATGCTGCTGCACAACCTGCTGGACCTGCTGGCGAAACTGATTCGGCGGCGGCCGCGTCAGGAAACCAGCGAAGTTGCGGTGCGGATGAATCTGGGATTCCGGATCGCGCACTGGGGGGTGATGGCGAGCTTCCCCACGCTGGTGGTGACGGGGTTTGCGCTGAAGTACCCAGAGAGTTGGTGGGCGCGCCCACTGATGATGTGGGAATCGAACGCGGGATTGCGAGGCGGACTGCATCGCACGGCCGCGATCGTGCTGATTGCGGCGACGCTCTACCATTTCATCCATTTGGTGCTGAAGAAGCGCGACCGCAGATTCCTTACGGCGATGATCCCCACGATCAAAGACGCGACGGACATGTTGGATGTCTTCCGTTACAACCTGGGGCTCACCAAGGAAGAGCCAAAATTCGCGAAGTTCAACTATGCGGAAAAAATGGAGTATTGGGCCTTTCTGTGGGGCACGGTGGTGATGGGCCTCACCGGCTTTCTACTGTGGTTCAATAATTTCACGTTGCGGAATTTCCCGAAGTGGGTGGCGGACGCCGCGACCGCCGTGCACTGGTACGAAGCGCTGCTGGCGACCTTCTCGATCCTGATCTGGCACTTTTACCTGGTGATCTTCGACCCTGTGGTCTATCCGATGGACACAGCCTGGCTCAACGGGAAAATACCCGCGGACCACTACCGGCATACGCGGCTCGGTTATTACCGGGAGTTGGGGCGCGCGGGTTTGCTGGAAACCCCGGAAGAGCCGGATTCAGAGGAAAGCCAGCAGGAAATGGCGCACGGAAAGGAGCCGATCTGAAGATCGGCCACTACAAACCCAAGAGAAATGCGACCACCCTTGTGGCGGCCGCCACTTCCTCAGGAGAAAGACACTCTGACGGAGTTGCTCACGGCGCCAAAACGGCGGCAAGCCGCCGCACTCCAAGATGCTTGACCGCGGCCACCTACTGCCGTTAGCTGCGCAAACCCGCCCAGCACCTTTTCATGTGAAAAATTCAGGTTAGCGGCGGGAGCGGTCCTTGCGGACGGCTTCGTCGATGAGGGCGTCGAGTTCCGCGCGGCTGAGCGTGACTTCATCGGCGTTGGATTCGCCGGTGTCGCAAGTTTCCGGCAACTCGGCGCCGCCGCCCGGAGGAGGGGTGACGAAATACCTGGCGCGGGCGGCCATGAGCTTGGCGACTTCGCGCGTGGAGAGCAGTTGGGGCTCGCCGACGAGCTTGGCGGCAAGGGTGATTCTTGCGAAGTGCTCGAGCGTTTCCATGCGGAAGAAGGCGGTGAGCAGATCGGGCCCGCAGGTGGTGGCCCCATGATTGGCAAGAAGGAGCGCGTCGTAGTGAGGCACGTAAGGTTCGAGTACCGCGCACAGATCTGGCGTGCCAGGAGTGGCGTAACGAACGAGAGGAACTTTGCCGAGGCCGACGATTACTTCGGGAAGAAGCGCCTGGTCGAGGCCAAGGCCCGCGACGGCGAAACCCGTGGCGGTCGGCGGATGGCTATGGCAAATCGCGTTGACATCGGGGCGCATGCGATAAAAAAGAAGATGCATGGCGGCTTCGGAAGAGATTTTGCGGTCACCCTGAAGATGCGTGCCCTCCATATCCATGATGACGAGGTCCTCGGGCGCCATCATGCCTTTGTTGACACAGGTGGGCGTGGTGAGAATGCGTTCGGCATCCAAACGAACGGAGAGATTGCCTTCTCCGGCGACGATATAGCCGCGTTCGTACAACCAGCGGCCAACGCGGCAAATCTCGCGACGATACTGATCTTCCAAGAGTGCGGAAGTTCCAGGCGATGAGTCCGAGGGCACGGTAAGGACTCCTTCCTCGACCGTAAAGCGGTACGATTCAGTTTAAATCATGCGACCGCGCACGCCAAGTGGGACAAAGAGTACGCCGCGTGGCGCCGAAAACCAAGAAAAAATCAGGCGTAGATGCCGCGCAGTTTCAGAGCCGTAGCCACACGGTTGATCGCCACCATGTAGGCGGCAATGCGGTTGTTGACGCGGTGGAGTTCGGCGTAGCGAACCACTTCGTCGAAGGCGCGATCCATAACGTCAAAAAGGCGCTCATTGACTTCGCTCTCGCGCCAGAAGAAGCCCTGGCGGTCCTGCACCCACTCGAAGTAGCTGACCGTGACGCCGCCGGCATTCCCGAGAATATCGGGGACGGTGAAAATACCCTTGGCGTCGATGATGGCGTCGGCCTGCCAGGTGGTGGGGCCGTTGGCGCCTTCGCAGAGGACTTTGGTCTGGACCTGATGAGCGTTCTGCTCGGTGATCTGGTTTTCGATGGCGGCGGGGATAAGAACGTCGCAAGGCTGGAAGAGAACGTCGCGGGCGCTCATCTTGACGCCGCCGACGGGAAGTTCCTGCAAGGGTCTTTTCTGGGTATAGACCCAGTCAATAACTTTGGGAACGTCAAAACCTTTCTCGTTGTAAAGGCCGCCGCCGATATCGGCGAGGCCGATGATTTTGTAGCCGGCCTTTTGCATCAACTCGGCAGCAAGAGAGCCAACGTTACCGAATCCCTGAATGATGACGCGGGTGCTTTCTTTTTTCATGCCGAGCTTGGCCATGGCTTTATCAACGCAGATCATGACACCGCGGCCGGTGGCTTCCCGGCGGCCGCGCGAGCCGCCCAGTTCGATGGGCTTGCCGGTAACGACGGCGGTGGTGGCCTGGCGGGTGTGCATGGAGTAGGTGTCCATGACCCAAGCCATGGTCTGCTCATTGGTGCCGACGTCCGGAGCGGGAACATCGCGCTCCGGGCCAAGCCAGT
The DNA here is from genome assembly GCA_002478115.1 of Candidatus Acidiferrum typicum. GTDB lineage: Bacteria > Acidobacteriota > Terriglobia > Acidiferrales > UBA7541 > Acidiferrum > Acidiferrum typicum. The sequence continues at coordinate 42,746 of DLMH01000158.1, forward strand.
CCGAAAGTTCGGCAGTGTAGCGGCGGGTGAGGCGCTCGAGTTCGCCGCGGGACATTTTGCGGGGATCGCAGATGATGCCGCCCTTGGCGCCACCAAAGGGAATGTCGACCACGGCGCATTTCCAGGTCATCCAGGCAGCAAGGGCACGGACTTCATCGAGGCTGACGTCGGGGGCAAAACGGATGCCGCCCTTGCCGGGGCCGCGTACGGTGGAGTGAAGGACGCGATAACCGGTGAAGACTTCGAGCTGGCCATTGTCCATGCCAACGGGAATGTAGAGGGTAATTTCCTTGTCGGGATATTTAAGGTAACGATAGACGCCTTGCTCGAGACCAAGTTTGTTCGCGGCCACTTCAAAACGCGCTTCGGCGTTTTGGTAGACATTCATTTCTTCAGGCACAAGCGTTTGGGGCATGCAAAAGTCTCCTCTGCCCAGTCGGACCGCCCTGCTATCAACGGGGCTGCGAAATTCGGCCTGTGAGAGACGCGCAGGCGCGAAAAGAAGGGCCAAGTGGGAAGAATGGAGGCGGGCTACCTACCCGCTGGACCTGCCAATTGGCCGGGGGGCCAGTATACGAAGGGGAATGGCCAATCGCAAGGCAGAGGTACAGATATGAATTGAAAGGGTACATCGTTACACCCCAGTGGAGTTGAAGTGTGTGAGTCCAAAGAGAGGAGGGAGACGGCCGCGCGGCTGGGAGAGAAGCGGGCAATGCGCGGCGGTTAAATAGAGTGATCCGGTAGGGGGCTTCGAGCAGGAGAAATTGGGTGAAGAGCAGTCTGTAATGCGCAAGGGAGTGGCGCGTTATCGGCCGCGGAAATGAACGGTGACAGCGACGTGGACCGGAGTGGCTTTGCCGTTCAACTGCGCCGGCTCGTATTTCCATTGCTTGACGGCGTTCAGAGCCGCCTGATGGAGCAAAGCGGGGCCTGAGATGATTTTGACGGAGCTGACATTGCCGGTTACGTCGATGAGGGCGTCGATGTTGACGTCACCCGAGACGTTCTCGGCTCTGGCGGTTGCCGGATAGATGGGAGGAACCGATTTGAGCAAGCGGGCTTGCTTGAGGTCTCCGCCGACGGGAAGAGGAGCGGTGGGTTCCTTGGGACGGCCAGCGGCCAGACCGGCGATGGGATCCGCAATGGAAGATTGATTGGCGTCAATGGAGGGCTCGGATTCGTTGCCCGTCTGAGAATCACCGGCACGATTGACAACGGGAGTGGCGAGGTGGACTTCGCCGACAGCAGGCTTTTTGGGTTCCTCAACGGGAGGAGTATTGCGGGCAGTCGTTATGGGATTCTTGGCGGCGGGCGAAGCGGCCAGCACGGCGGTTGTAGCGGCGTTCGCAGGAGACTCGCTGTGAATTACAGGTGAGCTTGTGGGTGCGGGAGCCGCCTTGGTTAGGCTAACAGTGGGAGCCGCGGGTTGCGACGCATAAGTGGACACGGCCGCGGGAAAGAAATTTGCGGCTTGCGCGGGCGCTGGCTTTGAAGCGAGCAGGCTCGAGATCAGATTGCCCGGCTGGCGCATGTACCACACAACACCGGCAGCAAGAAGAAGCGTGGCGGCAATGGCGATCAAGAGGCCCTTCTTTGAGCGGGAGGCAACGGCTGGCGTGGGGGTGCTGGATTCGCCGAGTAACTGTCCCCCGAAGGTGGCGGAATGCGGGCGGCGGTGGAACTCGGTGACGCCATCCGCAGGAGATTCCTCAGAAGCAGAGAGCGAAGCCGGAAGAGTATCGGAAAGTGCGGGAAGCTCGGGGACAGCGAGGGGTTCGGCGGTGGTGGATTCCGATTCACGCGCCAGAGGAACGAGCCAGGCAGGAACCTTGACCTGTTCGGCAGCAAGCGAGGGAGGCACGAAATTGCGAACTGGGGCAGCCGGCTTGATCTCGGCAGGTGCAGCAGGCTTCAGGCCTGCTTGTGCGAATTGCAGGAGCTTATCGGCAACTTCCGGCATAGGAGATTCTGTTTTCGCAATACCTGCAGGAACCGGGGAAGACGGCGGCTTTACGGGAGTCTCCGTGAAGAGAAGAGAGCTGAGCTGCTCCTGAAGGCGCGCGGTTTGCAGCTTGAGCTGCTCGGTGGAGGGTTCGGCGGGTGCTGGAGCGGCTTCGATTTTGGGAGATTCGGTGGGTGCGGGCTTGGCTTCGGAAACGGCCGGAGATTCGAAGAGCGAAGAGATGGCCGCCGCGAAATCTGGCGACGGGAGGGAAAGAGGTACACGCTTAGTGGCGACGGGTACCGGTCTTGCGGCTACCGGTAGCGGAGGCGGAGGAATAACAGGGGCGACGGTGACAGCTTGCTCGGCCACGGGGGCTATGACAGGGGGAGCAGGAGGCGGCGCGACAATGTTCACGGGCGCGGGAGAAATCAGGGACGCGGGTTTTGGAGCCGGAGGAGGTGGAAGCTCAACAGCGGACTTCACGGGGGCAGGAATCGCAGGCACGGAGGAAACTGGCGCCGCAGGCTTTGCGGCAACCGGAGGAGCGGCCGGAGGAGGTGGAACGGCCTTGGGTGGAACAGGGACGGCGGGAACAGCCGCGCGCGGCGCGGGGTGCGCGCTTACAGGAGCGGGTGCGGCGGAAACGGGGCGATCGGAGGGAAAACGCATGCCCCAGAAACCGACGGCAGGCTCGGTGAATTCGAGTTCCACGTATCCTGTGACGCTGCGATAATTTTTCGATTTAATGACCTGGCAGACGACTTCCTTTTTGGTTTTTTCGTTGGTGAGGAAAACGAGCTGGCCGGGCGCGAGGGAAGAAGCGAGGCGGATGACGGCGCCGTGGCTGAAGACCAGGACGGTCTTGGTATTTTCGGAAAAAGGCTCGCGCTTGTCCGAGCCTTCAACGGTGCGGGCGCCGTTCACGGTAACCGGGATTTCCAGAGCGACAGGCTGAGGGCGGGCGGGGGATTCGTCTCTGGCTTTCGAGACGGTGGTGGCCGGAGCAGCAGAGGTGGGCGTCGCAACCGCAGTTTCCGAATCTTTCACAATGGGTAGCATAGCGCGCTCGCTCAAAAAGGAATTTGGAATGGCAGCCCTGCGAAGACAGAGCTCCACTGATCTACTTCTTTATGGTGGGGTGGGTGGGGATGGGGGCCTATAGTACTTGGGTACTACGATGGAAACAGAGAGGCGTGAAAGTGTGGCGGAGGGCCGCAGAGAAGTCCGGAGAGCCGCCTGGGGACTCGGCGAGGGTGGGAAAATCGCCCTCACGGAAGCGATTGCGGATTCTGTGGTAGTGTCACGAAGAGGAGCCCATTCCCGTCATGGCGATCCGCACCATCATTGAACCATTCCGTATCAAGAGCGTTGAACCCATCCGCAGGACATCGCGGGAAGAGCGGCAAAAACTGATCGAAGCCGCGGGCTACAATCTTTTTCTCGTCGCGTCGGAAGCGATCCTGATAGACCTGCTGACGGATTCGGGCACGTCGGCAATGTCCACGGAGCAGTGGGCGGCGATGATGCGCGGGGACGAATCGTACGCGGGGTCGCCGAGCTTCACGAGGTTTCGTGAATCGGTGCAGGCGATATTCGGATTTCGGCACGTGATTCCGACGCACCAGGGGCGCGCGGCGGAACGCATCCTGTTCAACGTGATGTGCAAGAAGGGCGACATCGTGCCGAACAACACGCACTTCGACACGACGCGCGCCAACTGCGAATTTGTAGGTGCTACGGCGCTGGATATACCCATCCTCGAGGCGAAGCAGCCGAGCCACCTGCACCCGTTCAAGGGGAACATGGACGTGGCGCGGCTTGCCGAGGTGATCGCGCGGGAAGGGGCGAAGAAAATTCCGCTGGTGATGCTGACGATCACGAACAATTCCGGCGGGGGCCAGCCGGTTTCCATGGCCAATATCCGGGAAGTGAAGCAGGTCTGCCGGAAGCATGGCATCCCGCTGTACATTGACGCGTGCCGGTTCGCGGAAAACGCGTACTTCATCAAGCTTCGCGAAGAGGGGTATGCCGACAAAACGCCGCGCAACATCGCGCGGGAGATGTTCGCCCATGCCGATGGGTGCACGATGTCCGCGAAGAAAGATGGCCTGGCGAATATTGGAGGCTTTCTTTGCACCAACGAGGACACCCTGGCGCAGCAAGAAAAGGATTTGCTGATTTTGACCGAAGGATTTCCGACGTACGGCGGGCTTGCAGGGCGCGACCTGGAAGCCATCGCCGTGGGCTTGAATGAGGCGCTGGAGGAAGAGTATTTGAAGTACCGCATCGCCTCGACGGCGTTTTTGGGCAACCACATCGCCAGCGAAGGCGTGCCGATTGTGCAGCCTCCGGGCGGACACGCAATTTATTTGGATGCGCGGGCGTTTCTGCCGCACATTCCCACGGCGCAATTTCCCGGCGTGGCGCTGGCGGTGGAGCTTTATCTCGAGGGAGGGATCCGGTCCGTTGAAATTGGTTCGCTGATGTTCGGGGAGCACGCGCAGATGGACCTGGTGCGGCTGGCCATTCCGCGGCGAGTGTACACGCAGAGCCACATCGAGTACGTCGTGGAAGTGATCCTGGACGTGTGGCGGCGGCGCGAAAAGATTCCGGGGTACGAGCTGGTGCATCAGGCGCCTTTCTTGCGGCACTTCACGGCGAAGCTGAAGCCGCTTGCGCGGTAAGGTTGCACCCGCAAATTGAGGGATTCCATTGCAAAAGCAAATTGGCCGCAATACGCGAATGAAAATACTCTTCGTAGCGGTTGTATGGCTGTTGGTTGTTTGCGCTTGTGAACGAGCCCACAGCCAATCTCCAGCGCAGGCTGAAGGAGGCGCGCAACAATTCGCCACGCTTGGGGAATTCAAACTGCAAGGCGGGGCGGTAGTGCATGATTTCCGCCTTGGATACCGCACGCTGGGCAAATTGAATGTGGAGAAATCGAATGCGGTGCTTTGGCCGACCTGGCTGGGTGGAAGAACCGAGGACCTGCTGGAGTTCATTGGGCCGGGGAAAGTCGTGGATAGCAGCAAGTACTTTGTCATTCTGGTGGATGCGATCAGCGATGGGGTTTCCACGTCGCCCTCCAACAGTGAGGCGCGACTGCGGATGAAGTTTCCAAAATTCACGATTCGCGACATGGTGGAATCCGAGCACCGACTCGCGACCGAAGTGCTGCGGCTGACGCATCTTCACGCCGTCATGGGGCTTTCGATGGGCGGCATGCAAACCTTTGAATGGGCTGTGGCGTATCCGGATTTCATGGACGTAACGATTCCCATGGAGGGCTCGCCGCAATCCACTTCGTATGACAAGCTGCTGTGGACCTCGGAGATCGATGCGATCGAGATGGATCCGGCGTGGAATACCGGAAATCCCACGGGGCCGCTGACTCGCGGGATCGCGCTTGAGGAGGAAATCGATTCCATGAACGTCACTTCGCCCGCGTATCGTGTGACACATACGAAGACCGAAAGCTTTGAGAATTTCCTCGGAGAGATGCGGAAGAACAGCAGGAGCAATGCAGGCGCGGTGAGCGATCAAGTCCGCCAGAGAGAGGCCATCATGGCGCTGGATATTCCTCGGGAATTCGGCGTGACTCTTGAGCAGGCCGCGAAGAAGATTCGGTCCCGGATGCTAGTAATCGTTTCCCTTGAAGATCACATGGTGAACCCGAGTCCTGCAGTAGAGTTTGCGAGTGCAATCGATGCGCCGGTCGTGAGTCTGGACTCGCTCTGCGGCCACCTGAGCCTTTCGTGCATCTCGGTGGGTCCTATCGTGGCGCAATTTCTTGCCGACCCAGCTTCCGTGCGAAGCCAGACTCTCAAGGATCCATCGAGCCGGTAGCGTGAGGCGTGATCAGCGCCAGCTCATTGGATGCGTTCTCGGGTGAAGCGATCGCGGCCAGCCCAGTAGGGGCACTTCGGGCAGGATTTTCCTTCGGGGTAGTCAATGCCTTCTTCGTGAGGGCATCCGATGAGGCCGTCGGTGACAATCACGGAAATGACCGCGTGCTCCTTCAGAAAGGCGAAGACCTTTTCGCCAACAGTGGGGTTATGGCGTACATCGACATCCTCCGAGAACCATCGCTCGAGTGGGTCAGGGTCGCTGCCTTCGTCGCGCACGATGGCGACGACGATCTTGCTGGCGAAATCGGCGGTAGGACCGTAGAGGGCAATGGTGGCAACTGGATAGCCGCGAAATCCCTTTTGGGCATTACTGTCCAACCACGTTGCAGAGGAACTCTTTTTCCTGCCCATACTCGCTCTCCCTTCCCACATGCTTCCGTCAAGGATGTTCATTGCTAGCGCGGCTTGCCGCGCTGGTCACGCGACGGAGAAATTCACTCTGGCGAATGACTAACAGGATACCATTGCTGTAGCACACCGAATATGAGGCGCGACAAATGAAAAACAGCTTGATTGGTGCATGCTTCGTTTTCGTGGCAGTCCAGTTTTGCGCCGCGGGGAGAGTTGCTGGTTCAGTCGGGGCGAGCTTCGATCCTCCGCGGCAAAGTACTGTCGCTCATCCCAAAGAAACCCCAGCGGATCCGCTGAAAGCGGTCACAAAGAGCTTTCCAGGGAGCATCACACTCAAAGCAAAACAGCGGGTGCTGGAATTTTGTCCGGACAACACGTGCGATGGGTTTGTGGCGTCGCAGAATGTCTCTTTTTCCACGCTCAAAGACTTCGCTTATCTATATATCTACTTTTTTTCGGGCTACGTTGAACTTCCGGAATGGCGCGACCGTGCCGAAGTCAAAGATGTCACGGAACATGTGCTCGCAAAACCCGGATATCGCAAATGCAAAAACGCGGACAGTCGTGAAGCGGCACGCTGCGTGCTGTTGGGTCTGAGTCAGAATGAGGCAATCAGACTCATTTTCGTTCGTTACGATGAAGGAACACGCAATTTCGTGAGGGAGGACACCATCAAACAACTCTCGGAGAAAAAGGTACAGACGAAACAGTGAGAAGAGCGGCTGGATTCCTCTTCTCTGTGCGCTGGGGACGGGTCGGAGGTATTCTGGAGCGGCATGATTACTGTGACCATTGATACGGCACTGAAGGCGAAGTGCCCACGGGTGGCGCTCGGCTGCGTCATGGGCAATGTAGAGGTGGTGGAAACGCCGGCGGCGCTGCTTGCGGAGATGAAAGCGTGCGAGACGAAAATTCTTGGGCTGCCGGAGCCGCGGGTTGTGCTGGAGGGACCGCAAATTTTGGCGACGCGCGCCGGATATAAGGCGCTGGGCAAGGATCCGGCGCGCTACCGTGGCTCAGCCGAAGCGCTGCTGCGGCGCATCCTGAGCGGGAAGAGTTTTCCGCAGATTGGCGCGGTTGTGGACGTCATCAATTTGGTTTCGGTGGAAAGCCGATTGCCCATCGGGCTCTACGATCTGGCCAACTTACAGGGCGATATCGTGTTTCGCGCAGGCCGCGCCGGGGAAACCTACAAAGGGATCGGGAAGTACGACCTGAATCTGGAAGGGCTGCCGGTGTTTTGCGACGCGCTGGGGCCGCACGGAAGTCCTACGAGCGATTCCGAGCGCACCATGGTGACGCCAGCGACGAAACGCATTGCCGCGATTCTGGTGGGATTTGGAGGCAGCGAAGGGCTGGAGCGCTGGTGCCAGCGAATGACCACGCTGCTGCAGCAATACGCGCAAGGCCACGCCATTGAGTCAAAGGTCGTTTCGTGATCGTGGCCGCTGCTTCGCGGCTGAATCCTCCGCGCCCTCTCTGGGAGCGGCGAATGCTTGGCCGCCCAGGCCTGGCCGCGGCGTTTTTGTGGGGATTGGCGGAAGCGACTTTTTTCTTTATTATCCCGGACGTTTTTCTCTCGTTCGTCGCGGTGCTCGACTGGCGTTCGACGTGGAAGCATATCGTTGCCGCGCTTGCGGGAGCTCTCCTCGGGGGAGCGCTGCTATTCCACTGGGCGCAGGCAGATCCCAAAGCGGCACACGCTGCGGTTGCACGCGTTCCATTCATTACTCCAGAAATGTTCGCCAAAGTGAATTCTGGCTTCGGCAAGATGGGCTTGCGGGCCGTGCTGGCTGGTTCTGTTTCCGGTATACCTTACAAACTCTACGCGGTCGAAGCACCGAGGGTTTCGACGCAGTTTGCCTTTCTGCTGGCCACCCCGGCGGCGCGCGCGGTGCGATTCACCCTGGTGTGGATGATTTTCGGGGCCGCGGCCGGCTGGCTGCGGAGAAGATACGCGCTTGCAACACGAAAGCTCGCATATATTCACGCCGTGCTCTGGATTGTCTCTTACGCATTTTATTGGGGACGCATCGTTTACCGCTGAAGCCTTGCGGGTAGGATGAGGTTAACCGCCATGCCCAGCATCTATGGCCTGAAACCGAAATTTCAGGGGTTCCTGCGGCCCGTCACCAACGCGTTGGCCCACGCAGGCATGACCGCCAATCAGGTCACAGTCAGCGCGATGCTGCTTTCCTTCGCGACGGGCTTTGCGGTTCTCCATTTTCATAGCATGCGCGTCTTGTTATTGCTGCCGGCCACGCTCTTTCTGCGCATGGCGTTGAACGCGATCGACGGGATGTTGGCGCGCGAACACAATCAGAAAAGCGCCTTGGGCGCGATTCTGAATGAGCTGGGCGATGTTTTTTCCGATGCAGCGCTTTACCTGCCGCTGGCCACTTTTCTTCCGTTCGATGCCGCGCTGATGGTGCTGATCGTTCTGCTCGCCGTGGTCAGCGAGATGACGGGAGTGGTGGCGGTGCAGATTGGGGCTTCGCGGCGGTACGACGGGCCGATGGGGAAAAGCGACCGCGCGTTTGTTTTTGGGACACTGGGATTGCTTCTGGGGTTGCAATTGCCTATCTTTCGAGTAGTCATCCCCGTCCAGTGGATTGTGCTCGTGCTCCTGCTCGTGACGATCGTGAACCGAGCGCGTGGTGCGCTGCGGGAAATTCGAGGTTGCACCTCCTGATGAACGATCGCATTCATCCGTTCGCGAATCTTCTGGCGGCGGTTGCCCGCGGAGTTACTGGGGTGCAGGTGCAGTGGGCGGGCTGCGAACCCGACGAAAAACAGCGCATCTACTTCGCAAACCACACCAGTCATCTGGATTTTGTGGTGTTGTGGTCGGGGCTGCCTCCGGATTTGCGGGCACATACGCGACCCGTGGCCGCGCAGGACTATTGGGAAAGCTCGGCGCTGCGACGTTACGTGGTGATGAATGTGTTCAACGCCGTGCTGGTGCAGCGTGGCGTGATGGCGCAGGCCAAAAGCCCCGAAGAGGCGCGCTATGCCGGACGAGCACTGATCGAGCAAATGGCCGCGGCGCTGGGCGACCAATACTCGCTGATTCTTTTTCCCGAGGGCACGCGGGGCAACGGCGAAAAGGTCGGATCGTTCCGAGCGGGGTTGTATCACCTGGCGTTGCGCCGGCCGGATGTGGAACTCGTTCCGGCGTATCTTGAAAATATGAACCGTATTTTGCCGAAAGGAGAAGTTTTGCCCGTGCCCATGCTAAGCCTTTTGACCTTCGGCAAGCCGCTGCAAGTGGAGCCAGGAGAAGAAAAAGAAATGTTTCTGGAGCGCGCGCGCGAAGCCGTCAGCAGCCTGCGGCGGATTGGATCGGCGTGATGCTGCCAGCGATTCACGATGCGAAGCTGGCGTGGCTATACGGCGGCGTGCTGTTCCTGCTGGTCGTTTCCACCCTGATTGGCCGATGGCTGAAGCGCCGCCGGAAGAGCGAAGCAAGCCGGGCCACGATCGAGAATGTGAATGCGCGCATCCGGGCCTGGTGGAAGATGTGCGCGATTTTTGCCGCGGCCATCCTCCTTGGACGCGTGGGTTCGCTGATCCTGTTCGGCTTGATATCGTTTCTGGCGCTGCGCGAGTACATGACCCTGGTGCCCACGCGGCGTGGAGATCACCGGACGCTCTTCTGGAGCTTCTTTGTGATTATGCCGCTGCAATATTTCCTCATTGGGATCCAGTGGTACGGGTTTTTCGCCATCATGATTCCGGTGCTGGCGTTTGTTTTCGTCCCGACAAGCATCGCGATTGCGGGAGACACGGCGCACTTTCTGGAGCGCGCCGCGAAAATTCAGTTTGGGATCATGGTGTGTGCGTACTGCCTGAGCCATGCACCGGCATTGCTACTACTGAAGATTCCAGGCTACGAAGGGCAGGATGCGCGGCTGCTGCTCTATCTGGTGATCGTGGATCAGATGAGCGATGTCCTGCAATTTGTGTGGGGCAAACTGATCGGGCGGAACAAAATCGCGTGGCGCGTGAGTCCCAACAAAACCTGGGAAGGGTTTTTCGGCGGGGTTTTGAGCGCGACGGCGCTGGGCGCGGCGCTCTGGTGGGCCACGCCGTTTACGCCGCTGCAGTCCGCGGGAATGTCGTTCACCATTTGCATATTGGGATTTTGCGGGGGCCTAGTGATGAGCGCGATCAAGCGGGACATCGGGATCAAGGATTTCGGCAGAGTGATCGAGGGACACGGCGGAATCCTGGATCGCATTGACTCGCTGTGCTTTGCCGCGCCGATTTTTTTCCACCTGGTGCGGTACTACTTCGTTCCTTAATCCATATCTTTCAGCGAGTCGCAGAAAGAGAAGGGCCGCAGGGCTCCCGCCAGAAGACGGCGGGCTGGTGAAGCGCAGACTCGCCCTGCGCCACGACAGAATTGTGCCTCGGGGAAGGAGGCGGGCAGGGAGGGAATGCAGTTTGATGGTAACGCTTGCAGCCGTAAAAGCGGCGGTGAGCCGCTGCACTCCAAAATGACCGGGGAGTTCTGACGCAGAGACTGTGCGTACATGGGGCGCCCGCCTTCGGCGGGTGCTGCGCCCCTACCAATGGCACGGAACGCGATCAGCGGGAAACAGGCTCCACGCTCTGCGCGCGCGCTTGATTGCGCGATTTCAGGAAGCCTTGCGCCGCCAGAAGTTCGGCGTTGAGCAATGCAGCGCCGGCCGCGCCGCGGACCAGATTGTGCGAAAGCAAGGTGAGCTTGACGTCGAACAGCGGGCACTCACGAATGCGCCCGACGACGGCGGCCATGCCGTGGCCCGCGTTGACATCCTTGCGGGGCTGCGGACGATCGGGTTCGTCGAGGACGACGACAGGATGTTTCAACGCAGTGGGCAGAGAGGCCAACTGGTCTGAAACCTGGTAAGAGCGTAGCGCTTCGCGGACTTCGTCGAGCGTAGCGGTTTTCTTCAGACGCAAGGAAACGCATTCCAGGTGGCCATCGACCACGGGGACGCGGTTGCAATGGGCACTGATGCCCAGCCCCGCTTCGATGAAACGGTTGCCATCCCATTTGCCAAGCAGCTTCTGCGGCTCCGCTTCCATCTTTTCTTCCTCGCCGCTGATGAAGGGAACGACGTTTCCCTGGATGTCCAGTGCGGGCACGCCGGGATAGCCAGCACCAGAAATGGCTTGCAGGGTGACGACGAACACTTTCTCCAGTCCAAAGGCATCCGCAAGAGGTTTCAGGACGACAACAAGCCCGGCCGTGGAGCAGTTGGGGTTGGTCACGATGAATCCCGAGTCGTAGCCGTGGTTTTTCTGCTGAACGGGGATGGCGTTCAGGTGCGCTGCATTCACTTCCGGAATGAGCAGAGGAACGTCCGGGTCCTGGCGGTGATTCCTTGAATTGCTTACGACGGGGTAGCCGCGCCGCGCATACTCCTCTTCCGCGGGGCCGGCTACCGAAGAATCGAGCGCCGAAAAGAGGAAATCGCAATCCAGGTTGGGTTCAAGTTCTTTCACAACGAGGCCGCGAGCGACTTCCGGCACCGGTCCTTCGAGATGCCAGCGCACGGCTTCGGCGTAGCGTTTACCGGAGGAACGCTCCGATGCGGCCACCTCGGTCAAAGTGAACCACGGGTGATCAGCGAGGAGCTTCACCAGGCGCTGCCCCACCATTCCCGTTGCACCCAAAACTCCCGCGCGCCATTTCTTTCCATTTGCAAGAGCGCTCATGCTGCACCCCCGTTCTGCGCCGGCCCAATGCGCGTTCCGCGCAGGTGCGGCTTGAATGTATTCCTGACCCACACAGTCATTTCGTGCTCTGCCGCAAGTGGCAAGACGTGCGGGTGAAGCACCTTCGCCCCGCTTGCGGCCAAAGCGTGGGCTTCATCGTAACTCAATTCGTGGAGGAGTTTAGCCTCGGCGATTTCGTGCGGGCTGGCGGTGAAGATGCCGTCCACGTCGGTCCAGATGACGAGTTCTTCGGCGTCCACGACGTGGGCGATGAGGGCTCCGGAGAAATCGGAGCTGTTGCGACCGAGGGTGGTGATGCGGCCGTCGAGGGTCGCGCCGATGAAACCGGTAACGACCGGCACGATGCCCGATTCCAGCAAGGGCACAAGAACCTCGCGGCCGCGCTCTCTGGTATGCCCGAGATGGGGTTTCGCCTTCTGGAAAGTGTCGCAGGTCAGGACGAAGTCCGAGGAAACCACGGGAACCGCCACGATGCCGAGCTTGTTCAGAGCAGCAGCGAACAAGCGGGCACAGAAGCGTTCGCCAAAGGAGGCCAGCCGGTCAAAGAGAGCGGGATCGACTGTCACGGGCCCGCGCTTCGGCGTTTCATGGAGCAGGTCGCGGGCGAGAAGTTGCAATTCGTGCAGGACCTGCGCATGGTCATGTTAGGGAAGTTGCAAGCCATTGAGGACGCCGAGGTGAAGCACGACGAGGTGCTCCGCCGCTTCAAGTGCTTTTGCGAACTCGTTGCGCGTGAGTTTTCCGGCGATTTCCAAGAGCGTATCCGTAACTCCCTTCATCGCGGAGACAACCACGGTCACCGGCGAGGCAGCGGCCGCTGCCCGAACCAGCGCGGCGGCATGCAATATACGATCGGCCCCGAGCAAAGAAGAGCCACCGAACTTGAAGGCGATGCCGCGCTCTGGGCAACGGGTTGCCGCTGTGGCGGTTACATCCCGCGGGAAGCGTGCGTTTGCTTTGGGCGGAGCTAAATGGTCTCCTGCTGCGAGAGATACTTCCTGCTGTTCCGGGCACATGGCAAATGCTCCTTAGTTGTGTACCGCGGAAGCGATTCTTGGGGAGGGCAGAAACTAAAAAACCCACCGCCAGTTTCGCTTCTGGCGGTGGGTTGGAAACTTTTTGGTGGCTACCTGTTTCTCCCGTCGCCCGAAGCGGTGGTAGTGCACATAATCGTAGTAATAGTCGTAGTCGAAATGATCGACCGCGTGATCCGGGAGGGCTTTCGCTTCGTGAGGTTAGCCGACATCCTTGAAAGAGTAGCACACCAGTATAGAAATCCAAACGAAAAGTGGCGGCGCGCAGGCGGGTGTTTCCAAGAGTACAGTAACCCTCCACTCTTCACGCAGGTTTCGCGGGGTCATTTCTGGGCATCGAACAGCAGGCTGGAACAGGTCAATCCCGATTCCGCCTTCTGGAGTTCACCGATTTCGATCGAGGTAACATGGAAGCCCTTCGCCTCAATGCGCTGCCGCGTACGCGGAAACGAAGCGGGAAAAACGACGGTATCGCCAATGACCAGCGCATTCCCGGCATGCGGCTCGGCGGGGTCCACGTCAACCCACTCGAAGCCATCCACTCGTGACCACTGAAACCACGCGCGATTTCCCAAAAGGGTATTCCGGCCCAGGTAGGTGACCGCCGATTTCAGGTGCAGGCAACCCGAGACGGGCACGGCCGTGAGGTCATAGCCAAACTGTGAAACGATAACCGCAAGTTGGCGAATGCCTTCCGCATTGGTGCGGCGTGTGAGGCCCACGAATATTCTTTTCCCCACCCGCAATACATCCCCACCCTCCAAAAGACCCGGCAATTTCACGAATGCCAATTTGCGGTACTTCTCCAGGGCGGCCGCCAGGGAAGGTGCTTCTTTCCTGCGCGTCTCCGTGCCCAGCGAACAGATCACCGCCAGTTCATCGAGGACGATGGCGGGATCTTCGACGAACATGGAGTCCGGGAGATCCGGCTCCTCGGGCAGAGAAATTACCCGCGCGCCGAGTTTGCGAAGGAGTTCTTCGTAGGCATGATGCTGAGCGCGGGCCTTCGCCAGATCGATGGGTTGACGGGGAATAAAACTCAGTTCGCAGTTTGGGAGCGAGGAACTTACTTCGCGCGTGATGGCCGTCAGCATGTGGTAAATGTAGCAGAGAAACTGGCCGCCTTGGATTTTCTTGCGCTCATGGAGTGGCGGCTAGCGACGAGCGGGCGCAAAGCGGCCCAGAACGCGCAACTCGCTGGTGGCCCGGCGCGCCTCCTTCAAGGCTTGTTCGAGCGCATCCTGGTGATCGGCTTCGACGTCCAGATAGAACTGATACTCGAAGGGCTTGCCATGGATGGGGCGGCTCTCGATTTTGAGGAGATTGACGCCGTGTTTGGCGAAGGGCTCGAGGGAAGCAAGCAGGGCGCCGGGCTTGTGAGCGAGGCGCATGGCCAGAGAGACTTTTGTGGCGCCGGGTTGGCGAAAATGCATGGCCTGGCCGGGCGGGAGAAGCAGGACGAAGCGGGTGAAGTTTTCGGCGTTGTCCTGAATGCTTTCGCGGAGGATGACCGCGCCGTAATGTTCCGCGGCACGGCGTCCAGCGATGGCGGCGCAGGATTTGTCCCTGCGGGCCATCATTTCGCGGACGCTGCCGGCAGTGTCTTCGGCGGGGACGCGCTTGAAGTGGGGGGATGACTCAAAGAAGCGCTCGCACTGAGCAAGAGCCATGGGATGGGAAGCGACGGAGCGAAGCAGATCGAGGGTCGAGCCGGGGCAGGCGATGAGGTGATGCTCGATGGGGAGAATGGTTTCGCCGCAAATTTCGAGTGGGCTTTCCAGCATGAGGTCATAAACGCGGACGACGGAGCCCGCCAGGGTGTTTTCGAGCGGCAAAAGCAGAGCATCGGCGGCGCTCTCGGCGATGGCGCGGAAGGTAGCGTCGAAGGTGGGGCGAGGAATCGTGTGGATGGATTCGCCAAGCAATTGCACGGCGGCGGCTTCGCTGAAAGCGCCGGGTTCGCCCTGAAAGGCAACGCGCATGGTCTTGAAGTTTAGTTCACCCATGTTTGGCTTCCGTCGGCCGGCATGTTGTCTCCTGCGCGCCATGGCCAGCTATAATTGGCGGTCTGTAGCTGTTTGGGAGGCAAATGCATCATGACACAGAATCGTCCGCAAGCGAGCGAATACGCGCCCTATTACGAAAAGTACGTGGCGCAGGTACCCGATGGGGAGATTGTGGAAACGCTGGAGGCGCAGTTAAGGGAAATGAAACTGCTGCTGGGGGCTCTAAGCGAGAAAGGGGCGGAGTTTCGCTACGCCGTGGGGAAATGGTCGATCAAAGAGGTGCTGGGGCACATCAGCGATACGGAACGGATTTTTGCCTACCGGCTGTTGCGGATTGCGCGCGGAGACCAGACGCCGCTGGCGGGATTTGAGCAGGATGATTACGTGAAGACGGGGAATTTTTCGGCGCGGCCGCTGGCGGAACTTCTGGAAGAGTTTACGGCTGCGCGGCGGACGACGATCGCGTTAGTGCAGTCGCTGGATGAGGCGGCGTGGTTGCGGCGGGGCGTGGCCAATCAGAAAGAGATCAGCGTGAGAGCGCAGGCGTTCATCATTGCGGGGCACGAGCGTCACCATCGCGTGGTGCTGCAGGAGCGGTACTTTCCGGCGTTGCCGCGAGGCTGACTATCCATCACATGGGGCCGGGCAGATCCTGGTTTTTTTGCAGCGCGCGTCCGGCTTCCCGCCGAGCCGGCACGGCAATTCCATGCGCGGGGAGGATCAACTCTCCGGACCAATCGCGTGAAAGGCGGGACGCATCAGGTCTGGGGAGAACCTGCTTGCGCCGCGGACGAACCATATAGAAGAGCAGAACACTGGCCAACGCGAGGATCACGCTCGCGGACAGTATAGAAGCTAGATCGGCTTCGAGGGGCTTGAGGCTAGCCTCCGCGAGCAAATAAATTCCGCAGAAGAGGAGGCCGAACTCGACAAACGCGCCGAGGCTCCAAAATGTGCGTGGCAGGCTGGCGCGAACCACCAACGGTGTTTTGTAGTGGGCCGATGCAGAATTAATTCGAAAGATGCGCATGAAAAACTACTCCTTCCGGGTTTGCCGTTGCTTCCCTGACGATTCGTCGTTGTGGAGAAACTCCAGGTAGGTAGAAGCGACGGGTGTGTTAGCACGCTTCAAAGGCCAACCGCAGACGCAGCGGGGGCTGGCCTCTTCCCTTGGCGACAGCGACAAGGTCACGGACCAACGGCAATCACGATTTTCGCAAAACCATTTTGCTTTTTCCGTTTTCACCACAACGGACCCCACGGTTATTAAAACGTCCACAGTAAACGATGGTACTTCCTGGGAATGGATATTGTGCTTCATATACCTATGCAGTAATAGAAGCAAGAGGAAAAATTAAAATAAAAGCGGTTGCGGAGGAAAGAGAGTTTCCAATTTGGGAAAACTGCGAAGTTTCCCGTTTCCTTCGCTAGGGATGCCAAAAAAGAGTGTGAAGGGGTTCCATTTCGGAACGCCAACGCGGCACTTTGGGCTCAAACGGGCGGGCCGGAGCCGAGGAGCGCCAAGTTGCTAACTTTTGCAACGGGCTGCTACACTGCAAAATTGTCGGTTGCTTTTTGACGTGACACAGGCTGTGATCTGCAGACGTCATACCGGCATCCCTGCGTGACTTTCCGCTGCAGACGCGGCAATTCCGGCGAAAGCGGCATTCCGGCCCGGCCCACAACACAAAATCGGCCTTGGCCCTTCAGATGGGAGAATTCGCGTGGCTAAATACGACATCGCAATTATCGGCAGCGGACCGGGCGGCTATGTGGCGGCGATTCGCGCGGGCGAACTCGGTCTGAAAACCGTGGTCGTGGAGAAGGATCCTTTCCTGGGCGGAACTTGCCTGCACGTGGGATGCATTCCGACGAAAGTGCTTCTGCATCACGCCGATGTTTATGACCACATGAAGAACGCGGCGGAGCTGGGGTTTGAGGTAAGCGGGCTGAAGATCAACTGGGCCAACGTGCTGGCGCGCAAATCGAAGATTGTCACGAAGCACTCGAAGGGCATCGAGTTTCTGTTCAAGAAAAACAAGGTGGAATGGGTGCAGGGCTGGGGAAAGTATGAAGGCCCGGGCAAGGTGAGCGTCGAGAAGGACGGCAAGAAATCGACGATCGAAGCGAACAACATCCTGATGGTGAGCGGTTCGGAAGCGAAGGCGCTGCCGGGAATCGAGCCTGACCATAAGACGATTCTGACCAACCGCTCGATCCTGCAGTTGCCGGGAATTCCCAAGACGCTGATTGTGATTGGAGCGGGGGCGGTAGGCGTGGAGTTTGCGTCGATTTTCAATTCTTTTGGCTCGCAAGTGACGATTCTGGAAGCTCTGCCACGCGTTGTGCCGGTGGAAGACGAGGAGATTTCCGCGGAACTGGACAAGACCTACCGGAAGAAGGGCATCAACATTCAAACCGGATGCACCGTGGATGGCGTGAAGAAAGACGCCAAGGGCGTGACCGTGTCGTTCAAGGATAAAGAGGGGAAAGCACAGACGCTGCAGGCGGAAAAGCTGTTGCTGGCGGTCGGGCGCAAGCCGATGACGGAAAATTGCGGGCTGGAAAAGTCGAAAGCAAAGTTGGAGCGCGGGTTTGTGCAGGTGGATGAATTCATGCAGACCGCTGAGCCGAATCTGTATGCGGTAGGCGACATCGTCGCAGGATTGCCGCAACTGGCGCACGCGGCGATGATGGAGGGCATCGTCGCGGTTACGCACATCGCGGGGAAGCCGACGCAGCCGATCGTGAAGACGCGCATACCCAATGCCACGTATTGCGAGCCGCAGATTGGCTCCATCGGGCTGACGGAAAATCAGGCGCGGGAAGCCGGTTACAAGGTGAAAATCGGGAAATTCCCGTTCGTCGGCAACAGCAAGGCGACGATCCTGGGAAATCATGGCGGCTTCGTCAAAGTGGTTTCCGACGAGACCTATGGCGAAGTGCTGGGAATTCACATCATTGGGCCGCTGGCGACGGAGATTCTTGCGGAGGCCACCACGGTGCTGCATCTCGAGGGCACCATCGACGACATGATGAACATGATTCACGCGCACCCGACGGTGTGGGAAGCGATGGGGGATGCATTCGCGTCGGTCCGCGGTTTGCAAATCAACGTCTGAAGAGGGTTGAAAGTTGAAAGTCGAAAGTCAAGGATCGAGAGTGGGAAGTAGTACTGGCTGGCGGGCCGGTGCGCTTCTTTTGGATTCACTTTGAACTTTCAACTTTAGACCATCTCCGCTGCCTCACCTATGAATCCTCTCTTTATCAGCGACCTGGGCCTCATCTCGTACACCGAAGCCTATGCTCTGCAGCAGCGCCTGGCAGCGGCGCGGAAGGCTGGAGCGATGGAGGATGTGCTGCTGCTGTGCGAACACCCGCACGTCGTCACTCTGGGGCGGAACGCGAAGCGGGAAAATCTGCTCGTCTCGGAACACGTGCTGCGCCAGAAGGGCGTTGAGTTGCACGCGACCAATCGCGGCGGAGACATCACCTATCACGGTCCAGGGCAGATTGTGGGCTACCCGATCCTGAATCTCGGAGCCATCAAGCGCGATGTGGCCTGGTATGTGCGTACGTTGGAAGAAACGATGATCCGCGCCACCGCCGATTTTGGCCTCGCGGCCTTCCGCATTCCGGGGAAAACGGGCATCTGGGTCAATCCCGTCGCGAAGCCGGGCACCGCCGAGGAAAAACTCGCTGCCATCGGCGTGCACATCAGCCGGTGGGTCACCTCCCACGGCTTCGCCTACAACGTCTCCACCGACTTGCGCTTTTTCGATCTCATCATTCCCTGCGGTATCGCCGAGCGCAAAGCCACGTCGCTTGAAAAGCTCCTATCCCGCAATGTCGCTCTCGACGAAGTGAAGCCCCGTCTGGGCTACCACTTCTCCGAACTCTTCTCCTTTGCGCCTCGCCCCATCTCCAGCGAAGAACTCGCTTCCTTTCTCTCCGGGTTCGAGGAGAAAGTTCCCACTTCGCTTTAGGTAGTTTGTAAGACCTTTCCGTGTTGACGCAAAGAGGACGTGATATGCTCGCGCAATGAACTGATCTCGAGGAAGAAGCGGCAGCGGATTCGGCGGAGCGCTCTGCGCAAGCCGCAAGGAGGAAAGAATGAGCCCTGGCGTAGGCACTTTTCTGATTTTACTGGTTCTGTCGCTCGTTGTGCCAACCATCTTGTTTCTTGTTCTGCGTGACAGCCTTCGCGAACTGCTGAAACACACCGTCAAGCTTCCCGGAGGGGTCACCTTTTATTTGCGATCGTTCCTACTTGTTCTCTATCTCTCCGCGCTCTCGGTAGCGGTGGGAACTTCCTTCGACCTGCCAGCGGGCTCTCGCTTCATGCAATATGTTTGGAAGGGTGCCGAGGGCGTGTCATCAACCATGCAAGCGACACTCCTGTTTGTCGGCATCTACGTGGTGGTGGTCACTATCCTCATTGCCACGCTGAAGATTAAAGATGACCAATGAGCAATATCTGATCACCTCCTATTTCGCAAGCGCGGTCATTTCCATCGCGCTGGGTACGCTGGTGTATTTCTATCTGCGGCGTTCGTTCGGCGAGATTGCGGAGACTGCCTCGGGAAGGCAGTTCCCAGCCATCTTGAAAAAACTCTTTCCTTTCGGGTTGGTTTTTCCGGCCCTGATGGGATTCATTTCCGTCTCCTACTCAAGCTGCAATCACGAAACCTATGAAAAAATTGTGCAGAACCGGGAATACCTTGTAGAGAAGAACCAGGAACAACTTTCTTCGACGTTGCTCTCCCTCTTGATCGCAATACTGGTTTGGAATCTGGTCCTCGTTCTCGTCCAGAAGTATGCCCCGAACGGCGGGAAGAGACCCTGAACCAACGGACCTGCAAAACCTCCTCAATTGGCTGACGGGGAGCGGGTTGCTTCGTGCAAACTCGCTCCCCGAACCTGCCCATTTCAGAAGAACCTGTTGGCTTTTCCCGCGCGACGTGCGGCCCTCCCATTTGCCGCATCCTCCCGTAAAGCTCCGGCGCCCGGCATTAGGCGCTGCGCCCCTTCCGATTTATCATAGGTGACCGGACTGCCATCCGGAGAAACCCCGACCATGCCTGTCACCGAATCGCGCCGCAAAGCCAAACTCTCGCGCCAGCAATACCTCGATCTCTACTACTACATGCGCCTGAACCGCGAGGTTGAAGAGACCATGACGCGGCTGTTCCGGCAGAATAAGATTGTCGGCGGGCTATATTCCAGCCTGGGCCAGGAAGCAATTTCCGTGGGGACGGCGTACGCGCTGGAAAAGCGCGATTGGCTGGCGCCGATGATCCGCAACATCGGAGCGCTGCTGGTGAAGGGTGTGCCGCCGCGGGATATTTTCACGCAACACATGGCGAAATACACGTCGCCGACGAAGGGGAGAGACGGCACGAGCCACTTCGGGGACCTGGAAAATCTGCACATCGTTTCGCCGATCTCCATGCTCGGCGACCTGATCCCGGTGATGACCGGCGTGGCCATGGGGGGAAGATACCTTGGGCAAAAGATTGTGACCATGACGTGGATCGGGGATGGGGGCAGCTCCACGGGCGTTTTTCACGAGGGGCTGAATCTGGCGGCATCCCAGCGGGCGGCATTTGTGCTGATCCTGGAGAACAACCAATGGGCGTACTCCACGCCGGTGCGGCGGCAGGTGCCGCTGGAGAATCTGGCGGACCGCGCGAAGGCGTACGGCATCGCCAGTTACATTGTGGATGGGAACGACGTGGTGGAGGTGTACACCACGGCGAAAGAGGCGGTGGAACGGGCGCGGGCGGGCGAAGGGCCAATCCTGATTGAGGCAAAAACTTTCCGGCGGCGCGGGCATGCGCAGCACGATCCCGCGGAATACATTCCCAAAGAGCAGCGCGAATTCTGGGAAAAGCGCGACCCGATTGCGCTGTGCGAAGCCTTTTTGTTGAAGGAAAAGCTGCTGGACGCGAAGGGCAAAAAGGAAATGGAGGAGAAGCTGGCGAGCCTGCTGGAGAAGGAGCGTGAGTTTGCGGAGAATTCGCCGATGCCGCCGGAAGAGACCGTCCACGGAGGTGTTTACTGCGGCGGGGATGATTGCCACAAGATTCGCCCGAAATGGGAGCGGCCGATTGCGGAAGTGATGCCGCCGCAGAGCAGCGTCGAACCCGTGTGGAAGGTGGAAGGATTTGGGAAGGGGAAGAGTTCCTCCGGCAAGAATGCGCCGATTCATTTTGGCGATGTGCAACCGGAACACAGGGCACAGGAGCCTAAGGGACGGGCCGTAAAGAAGTCCGACAGGAAGCCTGCAACAAAGAGCGCAAAGAAGGGAGGGCGCTGACCATGGCCGCGATCACATTCCTGGAAGCGATCAAGCAGGCCATGTTTGAAGAGATGGCCGCGGACCCGAGCGTGGTGCTGATCGGAGAGGACGTAGGGGTTTACGGCGGGGCGTTCAAGACCAGCGAAGGATTGCTGGAGAAATTCGGCTGGGAGCGCGTGATCGATACGCCAATCAGCGAAAGCGCGATCATCGGCGCGGCCTGCGGAATGAGTTACCTGGGCCTGCGGCCGATCGCGGAGATGCAATTCATCGATTTCATTGTGTGCGCGTTCAACCAGATCACGAATTTCGTGGCCAAGGGGCATTATTTGTGGAACGCGCCGACGCCGATGGTGATTCGCGGCCCGTCGGGCGGCGGAGTGCATGGCGGACCATTTCACTCGGCGAATCCGGAGATGTACTTCGTGCACACGCCAGGGCTGAAGGTGGTGTACCCCTCGACGCCGTACGATGCGAAGGGACTGCTGAAGGCGAGCATCCGCGATAACAATCCGGTGCTGTTTTTCGAGCACAAATTCCTGTACCGCCGGATCAAGGAGGAAATTCCCGCGGGGGATTACACGGTGCCGCTCGGAAAGGCCGTGGTGCGGCGCGAGGGGGAGCACCTGACGATCCTTTCGTACGCGGCCATGATGCACACGTCGCTGGAAGCCGCGGAGGCGCTGGCAAAAGAAGGGATCGAGGCGGAAGTGATCGACTTGCGGACGCTGTTGCCGCTGGACGAAGAGACGATTCTGCAGTCGGTGAAAAAGACGAACAAGTGCCTGGTGGTGCACGAAGACACAAAGACAGGCGGTATCGCCGGGGAAATTACCGCACTGCTGTGCGAAAAGGCCTTTCAGGAACTGGATGGGCCGGTGCTGCGGGTGACATCGTTGGATACGCCGGTGCCGTACGCGCCGACGCTGGAAGAAGCGTTTCTGCCGAACGCGCAAAAGGTGTTTGCGACGGCGAAGGAATTGGCGAGGTATTAGCTTAGGAAACGGGGTAGCGATGCTGAGGATAGGAATTGGCGCGATTGTTTTGCTGTGGGCGGCGGTGGCGTGCGCGGCACAGACGACGCGGTGGAGCGAAGACAAGGCCCAGGAGTGGTATGCGAAGCAGCCGTGGATGGTGGGCAGCAACTACATTCCAGCGACGTCCATCAACGAGCTGGAAATGTGGCAGGCAGAGACGTTTGATCCGAAGCGCATCGATCTGGAGTTGGGCTGGGCGGAATCGCTGGGATTCAACACCATGCGGGTGTTCCTCCACGATCTGCTGTGGCAACAGGATCCCGAGGGCTTCAAGAAGCGTCTGGACATATTTCTGAACATCGCGAAGAAGCACCACATCCGGCCGCTGTTTGTGCTGTTTGATTCGTGCTGGGATCCCCATCCTAAACTCGGAAAACAACATGCACCGACCCCCGGCGTGCACAATTCCGGCTGGGTGCAAAGTCCGGGAGCGGCGGCGCTGAAGGACGCAGCGCAATACCCGCGGCTGGAAGCGTATGTGAAGAGAGTGGTCGGGGCGTTTGGCCGGGACGAACGGGTGCTGGGCTGGGATGTGTGGAATGAGCCGAGCAACACGAATCAGGGAAGCTACGAAAAGGGAGAGGCGGCCAACAAGAAGGATCTGGTTGAGGCGCTACTGCCCAAAGTTTTTTCGTGGGCCCGGGCGGCGGGGGCAACGCAGCCGCTCACCAGCGCGGTTTGGGAGGGAGACTGGTCAGAGCCGGAGAAGCTGGGGGCGATGACGAAGATACAATTGGAGCTCTCGGACGTGATTTCCTTTCACAATTACGACAAGCCGGAGGAGTTCGAGAAACGCGTGAAGTGGCTGCAGACGTATCACCGGCCGATTCTTTGCACGGAATACATGGCGCGGGGGAATGGGAGCACGTTCCAGGGGATTCTGCCGCTGGCGAAAAAATATCATGTGGCGGCGTACAACTGGGGGCTGGTGGCCGGGAAGACTCAGACGTATTTCCCCTGGGATTCCTGGCAGAAGCCGTACACGGATCACCTGCCCGCGCAGTGGCACCACGACATCTTTCAAGCGGACGGGAAGCCGTACAGCGTGGAGGAGACGGACTATATCAAGGCGATTCTGAAAGGCTAGCGAGCGATGGATTGAGCTGGATCTTGCAGCGCGAATTGGGGCATTGGCATCGATAGGAAGGGAGCTGAAACCGCCTTTGCTTAGCGGAGGACAGGGTTAGGCAAGCCTGGGCACATCTCGAGTCCACCAGGGGGCGAGGATGAACCCTTCCAATTCCACTCACAATTCTCAGCTCACAAATCCCCGTTGCTCTTGGCGCTAGATGGAGTACAATCCCCGCCGATATGGCCAAACGAAAAGCGAAGAAAAGCGCGCGGCGCCGTCCCAGCTGCAGAAGGCCCAAAGGTGCGAAGGTCGTGAAACTCCCCAAGCACGCGGTGACGCTCGCCGTGATTGTCCGGGCCAAGGAAGGCCAGGAACTGCTCTTGGAAGCGGAGTTGCGCGCGCTTGTGGCGCCGACCCGCCGGGAAGAAGGCTGCCTGCAATACAATTTGCACCGATCGACGGATCTGGTGGGTCAGTTTTTCCTGCATGAAGTCTGGGAATCGCGCGAGCATCACACCGCGCACACAAGAACGCCGCATTTTCTCCGCTGGAACGCCCGCCAAGATGCGCTCCTGGCCGCGCGTGAAGCCACCTTCTGGCAGCAGATCGCCTAGGTTTCGATTTTGAATTTTGTTTTTGGGGGTCGGAGTTTTAGCTCCGACATATTGGCTCGCAATAATTTGGGCTTCAGCCCCTGAGGGAGCTCTTCGTTGTGCTTAAGAGGCTGAGCAGATTCCCTCAGCTCTCCGGGCCGGCGAGGTAATACCCTGGCCGGGCGCGCACCTTCAGGCCCGCGCGATCCACATCCACTTTGATCTCGTGATAGCCGCTGGCTTGCGTGTCGCTGGGTGTGTACGTCAGGGAATACTGCGAGTGAAGCTCCCCACCGATTTCGTCAATCGCGCTTTCAATCGAGCGGTCTTTCCACGTGGCCATGTGTGCGCCGCCGGTGGCGGTGGCGGCGATTTCCAGAGCGTGATCGGTGATCTGATCCTTGATGTGCTGCACGGCCCACACTGCCAGCGCCATCAGGTCAATGTTCCCGTAGCGGTCGTTTTCCGTCGTGGGGGTCTGCACGGTGCCGGGAATGGGCGGCAAGCCAAAAGTGCCATCCGGCGCGGGATTGGGCGGGCGCTTGTACTCCGCCTTCTTCTGCAACGCCGCGCGCGTCGAGGAAATCCCCACACTGTAAATCGTCACGTTGGCTAGCTGTGCGCGACGCAGGACCTCACCGAGCTTCGCATTGCTTCCTTCATCGTGGGCTTCCGCGAGCACAAGCATCACGCGGCGCCGCCCGGGTTGCGTGGGCGTGGCCATCGGCCTGCCGCTGAGCATCTCCACGCCAAGCCCCATGGCATCGTAAAGCTTCGCCCCGGACGTTCCTTCCTTGAGGCGCGTCATCGCCGTTTCGATGGCGTCGGCGTTCACCGTGAAGTCCTGCAATTTGTCCACGGAATCGTTAAAGCCCACGAGTGCCGCCTCGCCACTCGGGCCCATGACCGTTTGCGTCAGCAGGATGCCCGTTTTGCGGACTTCGGGAAGAATGGCGTCCAGGCGCGAGCTGGTTTCGACAACCACCACCAGGGAAAGGGGATCACTGCCCAAATCGAAGTGCGTGATTTTCTGTTCGACGCCGTTATCCGTGAGGCGAAAATTCCTGCTCTCCAGGTCGTGGACCATTTCTCCCTTGGCATCGCGCACGGTTACCGGGGTGTTCACCAGAATGCTTTGCAGCTTAAATTTTGTCTGCGGCGGCGCCTGCTGAATTTCAACACCCGGCTGCGGCGTCATGGGGCCCTCGGGCGCCTGGGCATGGAGCGTCGCGGCGCAGCAGCCCAGCACGGCAATGAATGAAAGCCTCAAGAAGTGATGTGATTTTCCCATGTTAGGGGTTCACGCTAGCACAGTCCGTTCGGAAAACCTGCATGCAGACAGATTGCCTCCGGGGTTCCCCGCGTACTTGTTTCGACGCACCGACAGCCAAAGACGTTGCCGGAGGGGTCGCGCGCTGCCTACAATAAAAGCTCGTCTGAACTGGAGAAACGCTCATGCCCGACGGTAAACGCCTGAAGCCCCAACACGCCCCCAAAGCCCCGCACGAAGATCGCCATTTCATGGCCAGCACACCCGCGCGGCCCATCCGCATCCTCGCGGAATACATTCATCCCCTGGCGCAGCTTAAGAAGGAAGGCATCGGCGACACCATCGTGATGTTCGGTTCGGCGCGCATCGAATCGCACGAAACCGCGGCAGCGCGCTACACCCGCCTGAAAAGGGAGAATACCGGCAGCTTTAGCGAAAAGCACTTGAAGCAGCACCGCATGGCATTGCGCGACGCCAAAAGCGCCCTGGAGATGTCCCGCTATTACGAAGAGGCGCGCCAGCTCTCGCACAGAATCACCACCTGGGCGCTTTCCTTGGGGCCCAAGCCGCGGCGCTTTGTGATTTGCTCCGGCGGCGGCCCCGGCATCATGGAAGCGGCGAATCGCGGGGCCTACGAAGCCGGAGGAAAATCCATCGGATTGTCCATCGAGCTCCCTCACGAGCAATTCGCCAATCCCTACATCAGCCCTGAGCTGAGCCTTAATTTCCATTATTTCTTTATGCGCAAATTGTGGTTTGCGCAGATTGCCAAAGCCCTCATCGTTTTTCCCGGCGGCTTCGGCACCATGGACGAAATGTGGGAGATGATGACCCTTTCGCAAACCGGGAAAATGCACAAGAACACGCTGATCCTGATCTACGGGCGCAAATATTGGGATGACGTGCTGAACCTGAAGGGCATGGTGCGCTGGGGCACCATCAACCAGGAGGAGTTCGGCCAGTTGCGGTTTGCCGACACCGTTGACGAGGCGTTTGAAACGGTTCGCGACCGCCTGGAAAAATACCACTTGCCGGTTGACCCATTTCTGCAAGCCTACTGATTCCTCATCCCGTGCAACATCTCCGCCAAACGAGGGATTAATTTCCCAGAAAGGCTTCCCGAGACCAGCCCGGGCCAGGTCCTGGAGGATCTCATGAAACTTCAAGCCCTGTTTTCCAAGTCCTTTTTCCGCAAGGCGGCGCTCGCATCGGCGGTTCTTGGGGGCTTTCTGCTTTTCGCCGGAGCACCGGGTGCCCAGGCCAATGCGTGGGACGACCGTAATCGCCGCGCTGCTTATACCGAGTTGCGCTATCGCCAGGCCGTCGCCCATTACGGGCCTTACAGCGGTCCGGCGCGCCATTGGGCGCATGAACGCTACGAAGCAACGGAGCGTTCATGCGAACGTCTCCGCCACGAGTGGCGCTAACATTACCGTGGCCGCGACGGCCGCCAGGATCGCAATGGGGATCGCCGCTGGTTTGTCTAGCTCACAGTCTACGAGTTGATACTCACGAGGAAAAACAAAAAGGGCACCCCGACCTGATCGGAGCGCCCTTTCCTTCTTGGAGCGAATTATTGCCTGGGTACGTGCTCTTCCGCGCGCATCGCCTCAAACCGCTTGATCTCTTCCTGATCGTGCAGCATCACCACCGGCACGACCCGCAAGGACTGCCGGCAGTGGTGGCACTGCACCCCTTCGCCCTGCAGATCCTGCATGAAGCCATCCGTGAAGTGATACTCGGCGCGCTCGCGCCGCGCATTCTTCTGGCTTTCCGCGCCGCAATGAGGACAGATGAATTCAATAAGGTCCAACTGCGGATCGCGGTCCAGAGCCGCCCAGCCCGTGCGGCGCACACCGACTACCTCGGGAATACGCCTGTCCATTGGGTTTCTCCTCGGATCCACGTCCAACAAGTTAGATGCTTGGGGAACAAGGCTAGATGCACCCCGGAACATCCCGCTGGCTAGCGAATCGTTTGAAGAATTCGGCGCCTGTGAAAGCGGCCCTTGGCAAAAAGCAGCGAAGGACCTGGCTTCCCCGGGGAACTTGTGTCGCGCCACGGTGTCCAATGGAATAGAGGACGCGCGCACCTCACATCCCTGCGAGCGCGGTGCTGGCCTCCTGTAGACAACCACAGGAGGCTGGTGCCGCAAAACTTCCCCGCCGCTCGCGAGTCAGTCTACGGAGGTGTGTGATGAGTCAAGACCGAACGAGTGTCTCCAAAGAAGGTCTGGGTTCCCTGAGAAGTTGCCTGATGGAAGGCAACGCAGAGGAGGAGAAAGGCGCACGCAAAGCTCGCCGCCAGGCACTGATTGCGTCCATCATCGTGCAGATACTCGTACTCGCCACGCTGGTGATGTACCCGCTGCTAAGCCACGGCGAACGCCTCGCGTTTACCGTCTTCACTCCTGTCACACCCTACTCATATTCCGGAGGGCCCGCACGCCCGACGGCTAACAACACGCACCCGGGGAAGACTTCAATGGTCTGCAGGTTCTGCGAGTCTCCTAGCATCCCGACGACAATCGCGCCCGTTGACCACGGAAATCCAACGAGTGACCCGAATGAGCCCAGTGGGCCAATGATTCCCGGTGTGATGCCGGGAATCTACATCCCAGGGGCTCAGCCCGCCACCGGGCCCGCTAAAGGCCCAGTGGTGCCAGGTCCAGTAGAGAATCCCCCACAAAAGAAGCGCATCAGTCTCGGCCATATCGAGGCAGCCTCATTGGTTCATCGCGTGGAGCCGGTCTATCCGACGCTGCCTTTGCAGATGCACCGCGAAGGCCGTGTGGAGCTTCACGCCATCATTGCAACGGATGGCTCGATCCAAGCGCTGGAAGTTGAGTCCGGCGATCCGCTCTTCTATGCTTCCGCGCTCGCTGCGGTTCGCGAGTGGCGCTACCGGCCCACTTTCCTGGATGGACAGGCCGTCGAGGTCGACACGCAAATCAGTGTGATCTATACGCTGAATCGCTGAGTGCCTGTCCTCACAACCCTGTGTAGCAGGTAGCGGAGAAACGGCAACGCATCGACAGCCCGGGCCCCATTCAAATGCGAGTGGGACTCGGGCTGGAATTCGTTCGGATTGGGCAATGATTGCAGGATCGCGCGGAAACGCAGCTCAAGTAATTGGCTCGCCGGAGTGGCGCGCGATCGCTTCGCGGGAAAGATCGCGGAGCCGAACAATCTCCGGCAAATGGCGAGGACCGCCGCTGGGCATCGCTGCCGAAGGATAAATCGGCGGTGAAAGCGTAATCGTGACGCTCGTGGGGCGCGGCAGAAATGTGCGGTCACGCAGAAACCTCCGCGTGCCGGCCAGCGATACCGGCACAACCGGCGCACCCGTGGCTACGGCTCCGCGGAACGCTCCGAGCTGAAATGGCCGCACGCCTTCTTCCGGCACGAAGGTGCCCTCGGGAAAAACAAACACAGAATCGCCCTGCCGCAAGTACTGCTCGATCTCATGCACCTGGCGCAGCCGCGAGCCCGCGTCATGGCGATCGAACGAAAGATGCCCCATCTTGTTGAGAAAAGTTCCGATGAGTGGCATTGCGCTCACTTCGCCTTTGGCAACGAAGCGATACGGCACGCCCAGGCCCATCATCAGCGGCAGCACGTCGAAGTAGCTGGCGTGATTCGAGGCATACACCTTTGCCCCCGGCGTATCCATATACTCTTTCCCGACGACCTTCACGCGAATTCCCGCCAGCACAAACAGCACCTTCAGCGCCGCCGAAGTAAAGCGCCCCGCCGCCTTGTGATCCTTGAATTGCCTTACCATCAGCCACGCCGGCACAATCCACAGGATAAACACGACAATGAAATAGACGCCGTAGACCTTCTCAAATGCCTTGCGCAGGCCGCCCCCAATAGTGCGCAACGCCCCTTTCACGGAGGAACCCAGGCCGAATCGTGCGATCTGCAGCCATGCCGGAGGCTTCGCCGCCGTTAGCGTGCCCGCCAGGTAAAGTTGTTTCGTTTCATCGCGGCGCAATTTGCCACTGGACGTTTTCGGGATGCTTCCGGGAGGAATCAACTCCACGCGATCGGGCGGAAGGCCCAAGCCGCGCGAAACCTGGTCCGTAATCTTCGCGGCAATCGCGGCGCGGCCGGACGTTTGCGTTTCGCGCGATTCCGCAACGATCACCAGCTTCTCCGTCCCGCTATCCTCATCCTTCAATCCAAACGCCACCACGCAACCTCTGCGGATTCCCTCGACGTTTGATGCCAGCTCTTCCACTTCGTGCGGGTAAAGATTCCGTCCACCTTTGATGATGATGTCTTTCACGCGGCCGGTGACGTAGATCTCGCCATCGGCGCGATAGGCGCGGTCACCGGAATTCAGCCACGGATACTCGCCCGGCGTGGTTGCCGAGCCGCGCGGAAAGAGCTTCGCGGTCTCTTCCGGATTGCTGTAATAGCCGCTTGTCGCCGAAGGTCCGCGGAACCACAGAAAACCTTCCGTGCGGTCCGGCAGTTCGTTTCCCTCGGCGTCCACGATGAGCACATCATGGCCCGCCAGCGGCTTCCCCGCCGAGACAAACGAGATGCTCCCCTCATCGTCCGATGACGCGGGAACGGCGCGCCCCTGCGTCGTGAAAGCATCGCGCCCCACGCAATCCACCAGCGGCACGCGATCGAGCGGCGGCACGGTTACGCCCAAAGACGCCTCCGCGAGACCATAAACCGGCAACAACGATTCCCGCCGGAAGCCGTACTTCCCGAAACGCTGGACAAAGCGCTCCAGCGTTTCCGGGTTGACAGGCTCCGCGCCATTCAGCGCCGCGCGCCAGGAGCTAAGGTCAATCCCTTCCATCGCCTTATCGGAAATCTTGCGCACGCACAATTCGTAGGCAAAATTCGGCGCGGCGGCGATCGTACCTTTATGTTTGCTGAATGCCTGAAACCAGCGCTCCGGGCGTGTCAGAAAGGCGAGGGGCGACATCACCACCAGCGGAGCGCCGTATAAATACAGCGTGAGCCACGCGCCAATCAATCCCATGTCGTGATAGAGCGGCAACCAGCTTACGGCGACGTCTCCCGGCCCCATCCGCACCGCTTCCGCAAGAGCGCGCATATTTGCCAGAAGGTTCGCGTGGGTCAGCACTACGCCCTTCGGATTGCCCGTCGAACCCGACGTGTACTGTAGCAGCGCGATGTCGCTGCCCTTGCGTATGCGACTGCCCGACAGGAACGCGGGCAAAGCGCCAGGTGCCGACGGCGGCTCTTTTTCGGCGGCTTCCAGTAACTTCCGCGCGTCCACAACTCCCCGCAGAGATTTCACGCGCGGCTTCAGCAGTTTGGCGACGGCTTCCGCGCGGCGAAACGTCAGCAGCAGGCACACTCGCGCGTTGTTCAGAATAGCCGACTGCCGCTGCGCGTATTCCTCGATGCGGTCCGCGCGGAAAGGCGGGTAGATGGGCACAGGAATGGCGCCCGCCAGCAAAATGCCGGTGTAACAAATGAAAAACTGCCGCGAAGTGGGCAGCATCAGCGACACGCGCCCTCCTGCGGGAACGCCTCGCCGCGCCAGTTCTTCGGCGCACCTTTGTGCGGCAGTGTAGAGCTCGCCGAACGTCAGCGTGTAGTGATGTTCGCCGTGCTCGTCGTCCTCGGTGATCAGCAGGTGCGCGCGGTCGGCGTCGTGAATTCCGCGGTAGCGGATCACATCGATTAGGGTCTCCGCCTTCTCGACGATAGATTCCGCGGCTCCTTCATGTAATCTCTGTGCCGCCACGGAAGCGCGCAACGCGGAGGTCTCTTCTTCCTCGCTTGCAGGCGTGCCTGGAGTCGTCAGGATGGCCCGGATGAGTTCTTCGGGTGTGCTCGCTTCCGCCGCGAGCGTGTCAGGAAGGCGCACGTCGAAGGCGTTCTCCAGTCGCGTGAGGAGTTCCACGCGCTCCAGGCTGCCGAGTCCCAAATCACGATCGAGATTGGAGGTGATGGAGAGTTCCGCAACGGCCCCGTGGCTGCCGAGTTCTTCGAGGAGCGCGCGCAGCACCTCCAGCACGCGCTCGCGTACGCCCGGCAGGTCCAATTGTGCGGAGGTAGTCGCCAAGGTTTCCCCTGAATTGTGGGCTTCGCGAGAGGCTAGCACGCACTCCGGCGATTTGCCATCCCTGCGGGTTCCGCCCCGAGTGTAAGGCGAGTTTGCAGGCCCCGCGGCTCTTCTTTTATGCCCCGCGTGACTTCGCCGCGTACCCTGGGGGCAGCAGCGCCGTGGACAGATCGACGCCGGTCAAATCCACCTTGCTCAGATCCGTCTCGCGCAGGATGGTGATGCCCATATC
Source organism: Candidatus Acidiferrum typicum (assembly GCA_002478115.1). Classification (GTDB taxonomy): domain Bacteria; phylum Acidobacteriota; class Terriglobia; order Acidiferrales; family UBA7541; genus Acidiferrum; species Acidiferrum typicum. Next base: position 74,282 of record DLMH01000158.1, read on the forward strand.
CGCACCGGAAAACTTCGCGCCATCCACGCGCGCATCGCGGAAGTTGGCGTTCCGCAGCAAGGCATTCTGGAAATTAGCGCCGGTCAGGTCGCAGCGGAAAAACTCCACGCCGCTGGCCTGGGCTTCGCTCAGGTCCGTCCCCGGAAGCACCGCCTCCGTCATGTCCGTGTTGCGCAAATCGGCTTTGCGCAGCCGCGCCCCGCTGAGGTCCGCTCCCGGCAGGCGCGCGCCGCGAAGGTCGCTGCCCTCAAAATTGGCATTGCGCAGAATGGCCCCCGCAAGATTAATCTTCGCCAAATCCGCGCGGGAAAGGTCCGCACCGGTGAGATCGGCCCGCGCTCCGCCAGCTTTCCCACTGAAGAAGTGTTCGTGCGCCTCCAGGATGGCTGCCACGCTCTTACCGTTATGCTGAATGCTTTTGAGCTTCCGAAGTCCCATAGGCTGTTGTCTTCTCTTGTCTTGTGAGTGTTCTTCTATTTTACCGGAAGGAACACCGAGCGGTAAACGCTGATGCGCAGGCAGCCAGGTTTGCTTGAACGCCTCAACGGGTCGCGGAGTATGCTAGGGGCAGCAGGCGCCTGGCCTGCGATGGAAAGGAAAGCGATGCGAGGGTTGTTGCTCTTTGGCGCAATGCTTCTGGCCACTGCGCCCGCTTGGGCACAGGAGGACGAGATTGTCGCCGACCTGTCCGGCGGGCGCGTCATTGTCCACGTGGCCCGCGACTCCATCATCTTTGGCGCGATCAATGGCCCGTTGGAAGCCAAAGGCGTCCCCCCGCGCGTGGCCGCGATTGACACCGGGCACATCGGTATTCTCTTCGGCGCCGAGGAGTGGCAGGTGCCCGCCCAGCCGCGGGCCATTCGCCTGGATCACGACATCGAGAGTGTGGCCCGGCCTGACCCGCACTACCAGCAGCCCACCGGCAGCGAAAGCGATCTGGAACAACTTGGCGTGATATTCCTCGAAAAGCTGCGGCCGCTCGTTTCTCAGCTCCACCACAAAATCGATTTGAAACCCGACGAACCGCTCTTGGAAATCGTGTTGATTGGCTACGCGCCAAAGCAGTACGGTCCGGAAGTCTGGCTGATTGAATATCGCGTAGAACAGGAATCGATCGGCTCTCAAGCCGATTACCTGCAGACGCGCCCGTTACGCCCGCGGTTTACACAACTCTATCCACCGGAAAAGCACGAAGCACATACGCTGGTTGAAGTGCAGTTTCCGAACGACTCCCAGGATATACCTCTCTTGGGGCTAATCCAGCAGAACGATCCCCGCATCGCGCGCTTGAAGTCCGCCGAGCCGCGTTTTGCGAAATTGATCGAGTTGATCGAGCGTGGCCAGGCGCAAAAGGCCGACAGCAAGGATGCCGCTGATTTCATGCGGGTGCTTTTGCCGCTCCTGGCAGGCGGAGCTGACTTCTTCGAGGGAACCATGGGCGAGAACAGCCGATTCGAGTGGATCGTTCCGCCGGAGGAGCCGGTCGAGAAGGAAAAGCAAGCCGAGGACAAAAACCGGCCTCCAGACGCGCCCACACTGCGGCGCAAGCCGACGCCTTAAGATTCCAAATCGGATTGCCGTGCACTTGGCGTTGCTTGCAAAACGATCGCATCCCCTCGATTCAACGTGCCACCACTCAAGACTCGGCACAGCATTCCGCGCCGTCCCTGCAGTTCTTGCTGCAAGCCGGGGCGGATCGCTTCCATCTGCTCGCAAGGTTCGCAGACGGCGCTGACTTCCAGAAGCACGCTGCCTATGCGCAGCTTCTGCCCCACCTGCAAGGCGTTCACGTCCAGGCCCTCGGTGGTCATGTTTTCGCGAATAATTCCTGGCGCCAGTTGCAAGCTTCCGAGCGTTTCCGCATCCACCAGCAGCACCTGGCGCTTGCCGCCCGGACGCGCGTGGGCACAACCCTCCAGTCCCGAATTCTCGACGGCACGGGCGGTGGCGAGTGCTTCCATGGGCGTGTGGCGTTTTGGCGCCCGGAAAAGGTGCAGGATCTTAGCCAAAGGCGTCAGTCTCCCGCAGCCGTGCTTTGTAGAGGGTGCCTGCCGATGTCTTTGCGGTAGTGCATGCCATCAAAATGAATCTTTCCGGCGGCCTGGTAGGATTTCTGGAGAGCCATGGCAAGGGAATCGCCGGTTGCCGTGACGCCCAGGACTCGCCCGCCACTCGTGACGATGGCGTCGCCTTTTCGGCGCGTTCCCGCGTGCAATACCTTCACATCGGGAATTTGCCCCGCCTCGGCAAGCCCCTTGATTTCTTTGCCGCTTTCAAACTTCCCCGGATACCCGCCGGATGCCAACACCACGCAAGCACTGGCGCCCCGCTTCCACTTCAGCTTTGCGGGCTCCAGTCTCTCCGCCGCAACATCAGCAAGCACCTCGGCCAAGCGAAAATCCATGCGCGCGGCAATCGCCTGTGTTTCAGGGTCGCCCAAGCGGCAATTGAACTCCAACACCTTGGGCCCCTGTTTGGTCAGCATTAGGCCGACGTAGAGGAACCCTTGATAGCGCAGGCCGTCTTTGGCCAGACCGCGCAAGGTCGGCTCCACGATGGTGGTCTGAATCGTCTGGCGCAAAGCCTCGGGCAAAAGCTCGTCCGAGGAATACGCGCCCATGCCGCCTGTGTTCGGCCCCTCGTTATTGTCGAAGGCGCGCTTGTGGTCCCGTGTGGGCACAAGCGAAGCGGAACGTTCACCATCGGTCAGCAGGATAAACGATAGCTCATCGCCTTCCAGCGTTTCTTCCAGGAGAATGCGCCTGCCTCCAGCGCCTAATTCATCCTTTTCCATGACGCGCTCGATGAATCCCGTCGCGGCGTCGGGATCGTCCGCCAAAAACACGCCTTTCCCCGCACAAAGCCCGTCAGCCTTGATAACCACGGGCCAATCCACAGAGCAGAGCGCCGAATACGCGGCCCCGGGTGAATCGTAAGAGCCATACATCGCCGCCGTGGGAATGTTGTGCCGCTGTAGGAACTCCTTTGCGAAGATTTTGCTGCCTTCGAGTTGTGCCGCCTGTTGCGACGGGCCAACCACCGCGTACTTGCGTTGCCGGAAGGCGTCAGTCAGGCCGTTTACCAACGGAAGTTCCGGACCGATCACTGTCAAATCCGGCGAGATATGCTCCGCCACCGCCACCAGTGCCGAGACATCCCCTGCGTCGGCGGCCACGCATTCCGCCTCGCCAGAAATTCCGCCGTTGCCCGGCGCACACCAGACCTTTTCGACACCCGCGCTTTGCCGGAGTTTCCATACAAGCGCATGTTCGCGGCCGCCACCACCAATCACCAAAACCTTCATGAATTTCGCCTCATAAGCACGCTTTCCGAACGATAGTCTGCTGGTCAGGGTGTGTCAATTGGGCCTGCAATGATAGCTGGCGCTTCCTTTCAAAATGGCGCTGCACCAAGGCTGATTGCACGCGTCACCGCGTAACGTATCCGTCAAGCTAACTACTTAGCTTCACCTGTACTTCGGTTTTCTTTGCTCTGCCCGGTGCACCCTCAACCTGAAACAACAGATTCCTGACGATTGGAGCGGAGGCTGGCCTTCCGGAGAACACGATGCTGACCCCTATACGTCACGAGAGTATGCGCGGCCGACGATGGCCCGTGATCACGTTTGCTCCTATCGGCCTGAACATCCTGATTTTCCTGATCTCCCACGGACCGATCGAAGACCAAGCCCCGCAGCGCGCGGAAGTCCGCGTCCACCTGATCCTCCTTGCCGCCATGCACCCCGAACTCAAACCCTCTGGCTCCGCTACGGAGTTTGTGGACACCATCAAGAAATCTGTCGGGGACGCGTGGGATCAATGGGCAGCGCCTTCGCGGAAAGCTGAAGATGCCTGGGACGCCCAGATTCGCCAAGTCCAGGACCCCACCGAATTGCAGCAGGAGCTGGATAACCTTTGTCAGGAATTTGGCACCGTGGAGCAGGCCTCGATCCTGGATAAGTACGCTTACGTCCCCGCGCATCCCCGGCTACTTTCGTACTTCAGCGCGAATTTCCTGCAAAGCGGCTGGATCCACCTGATCGGCAATATGTGGTTCCTGTGGCTCGCGGAGTTCATTCTGGAAGATACCTGGGGCCGCGTGATTTATCCGATTTTCTACCTGGTCGCGGGAGCCGCGGCGCTGCAGTTTTACGGCTGGTGCGCCCATGGGAGCTATGTTCCACTCATCGGCGCTCCCGGCGCCGTGGCCGCGCTGATGGGCGCGTTTCTCGTGCGCTTCCCAAAGATGAAGATTGAGATGATGTTCTTCACCATTTTCTATCGTCGCCGCTTCAAAGCTGCCGCGTACTGGCTGCTTCCCTTGTGGCTGGCCATGGAATTTTTCTATGGCTCGGCTTTCGGCACCTCTTCCCCAGTCGCTCATTGGGCCCACGTCGGCGGGTTCCTCTTCGGCATGGCCGGAGCGTTTGCGTTGCAGCAATCGGGCCTGGAGCAGAAAGCCAATGATGCCATCGAATCCAAATTGAGCTGGAGCGGCGATCCGGAAGTCGTCCGCACTTCCGAAGCCATGGACCAAAACAAGCTGGATGAAGCTGCGTCAATTCTCCAGAAGCATGTTGCCGCAAATCCGAACTCTGCTGACGCCCTGAATCTCTTGCAACAAGCGCACTGGCGCCGTAGCGACATGCCGGCCTACCAACAGGTTACGATTCAGCTCTGCCAGGCCTATCTCAAGAATCAGGACGTGGATGCTGCCTGGCGTGCCTTTGAGGAATACCACAATGCCGGTGGTGACAAGATGCCCGCGGCAACCTGGCTGGAGATCATCCGCTCCATTGAATCGCAGCAGCATTTCGATCGCGCCGTTTTCCGAATACGAGCGCCTTGCTGAAAACTACCCTACAGAAAAACAATCGCTGCTGGCGTTATTGGCGGCGGGGCGTCTGTGCTTGAAAAAGCTGAATCACCCCGAAGATGCGTTGAAGTTCTACAAGGCTGCAGTAGCTTCCAAAGTCCCTCATTTGGATTGGGAGGCAAACATCCAGGCTGGCCTGCAGGATGCCGAACGGGCTTTGACCTCGGTCCCCGCTGGGGCACCCCGTTGAGGAAACGCCTTCCCTTATTGAAACGCGACGCGCAGCGAAAAAACACAGCGCTGCTTAACCTCTTTATTATGCTTTAATGGTTAGTAAGGCAAGTCTGTTTTCTCGGCAACTCTCGCAGCTTTACGTCTGGCTTACGGCCCGGATTGGAATCGTCACACCCGCTGCCGCTTCCGAGGACGCCAGCATGTGGCAACGGCCGTCGAAAATGCCCCCGGGATCGATGACCATGCAGGGTGAGTGAACTTCGCCCGTCACGACTCCCTTGGGCTGAATCTCCACGCGGCCTCTAGCGAAAATGACGCCATCAAACCGGCCAGCAATCACCACGCGATTTCCTTCAATCTGTCCTTCGACTTTCGCGTTTTCGCCGAGGATCACAGTTTGCTCCGAGATGATGTTGCCCTTGATGTGTCCGTCAATGCGAAACGTTCCGGTCAGCGTCAGCGTGCCTTCGAGCGACACGCCTTCATCAATGAAACCGGTCCACTCCTCACCGCCATCATCCTTCGACGTACCGGGCCACTTCCAAGCCATAGATAGACTCCCTGTGTGTGCTGATTCCAATGTAACGTGAAGCGGCGAGAAGTCAACGCACGTTGGAGAGGGAGTTGTCGAATGAAATGCCTGAACGATGGTGCAGTTGCAGCGCGCCGTTGCTACGGCGCTACTTCATCAGCCGGTCGTAAATGCCCATGAGTTGCGCGTCGTCGTAATACTCCAGAACGAGTTGGCCCGGCCGTGATTTTGTTTTCTGCCGCAGGAGCACCTTTGTGCCGAGATGCCGCTGAAGTTCATCCACGGCCTCGCGGATGTTGGGATCGAGATGGACTTCCGTGGGGAGTTTTGCCCCACGAGCACGCCGCGAAGCCAGTCGTTCAATCTGGCGCACGGTGAGCCCACCGCGAGCGGCGCGTTGCGCATAACGCATGCGCAGTTGCGGCTCGGCAACAGCCAGCAGCGCCCGCCCATGCCCCGCACTCAGCTTCCCCTCTTCAATCCATTCCTGAATGGTCGGCTCAAGCTTCAGCAACCGGATGGCGTTGGCGACCGTCGCGCGATCCTTGCCCGTACGCTCGGCCACCGATTCCTGAGTAAGCTGGAATTCATCCATCAATCGCTCAAACGCGCGCGCTGCTTCCATGGCGTTGAGATCTTCGCGCTGGATGTTCTCGACCAGCGTCATTTCCAGCGCCAGTTCGTCGGGAACCTGGCGAATGATGGAAGAGACCTTGTCGAGGCCGGCACGGTGTGCAGCACGCCACCGGCGTTCGCCGGCGATCAGTTGGAAGCGTTGGCCGATCTGCCGCACGACGAGCGGCTGGATAATGCCGCTGGTCCGAATTGAGCGGGCCAGCTCATCGAGTGCTTCTTCACGGAACCGGGTGCGTGGCTGATAGGGACTGGGGTCAATCAGATCAATGTCGATCTGCAGCGGGCCCGACGGTGCGGGACTCAAGGCCGGGGCCGCAGCTGCAGCAGCTCCTCCAGAGCTGCGCGCGATGGGAGTTGCTTGCGCAGTTGGCGGTGCGACTGGCGTTGCTGGAGCTGTCGGTTCAGGCTCCCGAATGAGCGCTCCGAGCCCCCGCCCCAACGCGTTTCTCGGCATTGCCAATAACCTCCTGGGCGAGCTGCGTATAGCCCTCTGCGCCCTTGCTATGTATATCATAGAAAATAATAGGCTTACCAAAACTCGGTGCTTCGGCAAGGCGGACGTTGCGCGGGATCAGGCTCTGGAAGACCTGAGTGCCGAAGAAACTGCGTAGGTCGGTGGCCACTTGCCTTGAAAGAGTAGTGCGCTCATCGTACATCGTCAGTAGAATACCTTCGATTTCGAGGCTGGGATTGAGAGTGCGGCGAATACGCATCAGGGTATCCAACAATTCCGACACGCCTTCCAAGGCCAGGTATTCGCACTGGATGGGTATCATCACCGCATCAGCCGCAACCAGCGCATTCAGAGTAAGCAGATCCAGGGCAGGCGGACAATCCAGCACAATAAATTTGTAATTTGGCCGCACATTTTGCAGGAAGGATTGCAGTTTGTACTCACGGCTTTCAGCAAGGACGAGTTCTACCGCAGCTCCTGCAAGGTTTTTGTCGGCGGGGACGACATCTAAGCCCTGCACTTGGGACTTTTGCACCAACTTCTCAAAAGATTCGTTCAAGATCAGGGCGTGATAGATGGTACGGCGGGCAGGATCCTTCTGAAATCCGATGGCGGCCGTTGCATTGGCCTGGGAATCGCAATCAATAAGGAGAGTTGACTGCTCAGCAACCGCGAGGCAGGCTGCGAGGTTAACTGCGGTTGTGGTCTTACCTACCCCACCCTTTTGGTTAGCAACAGCAATGACCCGGGCCAAGACGGTCTCCCCAACGTAGGGAAACTAGCAGAGCCGCCCGCTGGGCGCAAGATGTTTCACGTGGAACAGGAAGTGATCTGCGGAAATTCTGTTGGAAAGTGGATGTTTCACGTGGAACAGTCTTGGGTCGAGTTTGTTGGATGAGCGATACCAGTTCGGACTGGTTGTGACATGAGGCCCTGGGTCAGTTGCTGTTCCACGTGGAACAGGAATCTTGAACAAGCCCAAGAAATGGCTCGTGAGACACATCGCGATGTGCGCGGGACGAAGAGTTTCACATGGAACAAAGTGGCAGGGAATTCGAGCGATGGACCGGATGTTTCACGTGGAACGCCGCGAGAGAAAAAATACCGCACAAATCAGAACACACTGCGGGAAATAGCAAAAAAGTCCTTTCTTATGATGTCGTTACGCCGACAAAGGGGCCATTTTCTTGCCGACGAGAAGATACCGCTGCAACGACTGCGGCATGGGGATCGGTTCTTGCCACTCCCACCGGTCCGACTTGCGAACTTCCTCGAGGTCGCGGCCGCCGATCCACAGAATCGCGCGCGAGGCGGCGACATTGTCCGACGCGGCCCACTCGAGGAATGAGCCGAACTCTCCGAGGGCGCGGGAACAGACAAAGTCCAGCGGCGCAAGTTCCTCGCCCAATTCTTCATAGCGGTTGATCAGCACATGGGTGTTCCCAAGTCCCAGTTCACGGATGACTTCTGCTAGAAATGTGCCCTTCTTGATGTTTGATTCCACCAAGAAGAGCTCCAACTCCGGACGCAAGATCTTCAGTGGAATGCCAGGGAATCCGGGGCCGGAGCCGATGTCGGCGAGCCGACCGTTTTCCACAGGAACAGCAACGGCCGCAAACATGGACTCGCAGAAATGACGATATAGTATCTCCAGCGGGTCACGGATGGCGGTCAAATTCAGCTTCTCATTCCAGTGCCGCAAAATCCTTATATATTGTTGAATACAAGTGACTTGTTGTTCATTTAAGGCGACCTGGAATTCACCCAGCGCGCGCCGGATCGTTTCTTCTGAAATAGGCTTTCCAACCTCTGTTAACATAACAGTAATTATCCAGTGACGCTCTGACTTTAAATCACTTCTGCTCTTCTATGAGCTTCGGCAACAGGTACCGCGGGCCCGCGATTCCCGCTACAAGATCCACCACTATGTGCACCATCATCACCGGTACTAGCGTATCGTAGGCCAGACGGATGCCGCCGAAAAGGATGCCCATCACAAAAGTGCCCAGGATTCCGCTACGGCCCTGATAGACATGGGCTAAGCCGAAGAGGACTGCGGTCAGAATCACAACGGACCATGCGGGGAATCCCACGCGAGAGAGCGCGGCCATGGCAAATCCCCGATAAAGGAATTCCTCACAGACACCGGCGGTCATGGCGAGTGCACAGTAGGGGAGCAGTTCCACGGAATTAGCGGGAAGAATCCGTCGCGCAAGCAAGCGCATCAACTCCAGGGCCTTACCCGGAGACCTGCCGACTCGCCGAAGATTCAGCCAGTGCAAAGCGCCAATGATCGCAGCCAGGGCCAAGCTCCCCAGGATCGCGCTTGGGCCGCCGTAGTTGGCCAAGCCCAAGGTACCCGCAGACAATCCCCGTGCAAGAGCACGCCAAGCGACAAGACCCGTAATCACCCACTGACCGGCGATGGTCAAGCCATAGAGGACGAGCTTTTCCTTCGTGCTGACGGAAGGGAGCGCGAGGAGTTTCTTCAGCCGCACGGCACCGCGCCAGGGCACGACAATTCCAAGAAAAAGAAAGATCAACCAGAAGTCCCAAGGCATTGATTGATGAGAACACTTTCCGGGCAACCCGCGCAAGTTGTGTTGAAGGCGGTGTTTTTATCCGGCGGCGAGCAGGAACGGCGCGGCATCGTTATAATCAAAGCGCAGTACAGCGAGGTGTGACTTGACCGATTCCGTGAAACTCACGGCGATGGTCAAGGCGGCGGGTTGTGCGGCCAAGCTGAGTCCCGGAATGCTGGACGCAATACTTCGACGCCTGCCACTGCCAACGGATCCGAACGTGCTCGTTGGGTTCAGCACCAACGACGACGCAGGGGTGTATCTGCTCGCTGAAGGATTGGCGTTGGTACAGACGGTCGATTTCTTCACGCCGATTGCGGACGACCCGTTTACATTCGGGCGAATCGCGGCGGCCAATTCGCTGAGCGACGTGTACGCGATGGGCGGGCGGCCGGTATCCGCGCTGTCGATCGTGGGATTTCCCGAAAAAGGCGATCCTGCAATTCTGGAGCAGATTTTGCGCGGCGGCCTCGATAAGATGAGCGAAGCGAAATGCAGCGTGATTGGCGGGCATTCGATTCGTATCGACGATATCGTGTTTGGCTATGCCGTCACAGGCGTCATCAATCCGTTGCAAGTTTGGCGAAATGTCGGCGCGCAGACAAATGACGTCCTTCTGCTGACAAAAGCTTTGGGCACCGGGGTGATCTCCACGGCACTCAAAAAAGAGCGCTCGGAAAGAGCTTCACTGGATGCGGCCATCGCTTCGATGACGCAATTGAATCGCGCGGCGGCCGAAGCTTTGCGCGAACTGGAAGTGCAAGCGGGGATGCGCTGCGTGCACGCCGTAACAGACATTACGGGATTCGGATTGCTGGGGCACGCGCGGGAAATGGCGTTGGGAGACTTGGCTTCGGGGATTGGGCGGGTGGCGCTCGAAATTGTTGCCGCGGATGTGCCGTTGCTTCCCGGTGCGCTTGACGCCGCGCGCCAGGGGATGATTTCTGGGGGACTGAAAAATAATCGTGAGTTTCTAAGCGACTGCGTTGTCTTCGCAACAAACGTGGCGGAAGAGAATCGCGCGTTACTTTTCGATCCGCAGACGTCCGGCGGTCTCTTGATCGCGCTCGCTCCGGAACATGAGGAACCGGCGCGGGAAAGTCTCAAGCGTCATGGCGTGAGCGCCAAGCGGGTCGGCCGCGTCGTGCCGAAGACATCCGGGCTGCTGATGGTGGTCTGAGAGCGAAGACGACGAGCACACAGTGGACACAATCACACACGGCATCGCAGGAGCGTTGATCAGCAAAGCAGCGTTTGGTGGGCGAGACCTGTTTTCGCCGCGGTCGCTGAGCAAGCAGCGCCTCATCACCTGGTCCTTGATGCTGGGCGCGATTTTCCCGGACAGCGATGTCTTGCGAGACCTTTTTTCGCACAATGAATTACTGATGCTCACTTGGCATCGTAGCATCACGCATTCGTTGCTCTGCCTGCCAATCTGGACGGTGATCCTGGCGGGGCTGACGCGCGTGGTGGCGAAGTGGAAAAAATGGGAAGCGCCCTCCTTCCTTGCGCTATGCGGTATCTGGGCAATCGGAATCTTGAGCCACATTTTCCTAGATCTGGTGACCACCTTTGGCACAATGATCTGGTCGCCGCTCGCATGGTCGCGCCCCGCCTGGGACATTATTTTCATCGTGGATTTCAGCTTCACGGCCATCCTGCTGATTCCGCAACTTCTCTCCTGGACTTACGAAGACCGGGCGCATATCCAGTGGCGAGCCGTTCTGATGTGGCTGGTGTTCACGCCGGCGCCGTTCCTGATTGCCAAATTTGGCCAAATTGTCGGCGCGCCGATTTCCAATGTCACGATTCTTGTGGCCACCGTCCTGTTTGCGGTGCTCTTCCTGCTCCCGGCAGTGCGGGGCTGGGGCTTGCGCGTGGCCTACGCCAACTGGAATCGCGCTGGCCTGATTCTGGCGGTGGGCTATCTCGTTGCAGCCACCTATGCGCACCACGTGGCGTTCGGGCGCGTCCAGCAGTTCGCCGCGCAAGAGAACCTGCAGGTTGAAGCGATTGGCGCGCTGCCCTTGCCGCCATCGTTGTGGCACTGGGATGGGCTGGTACGAGCGCCGCGCGGAGTCTACGAGATGCGCATGGATTTAAGCGAAGGCTTATTTCAGAAAAACGCGCAAAAGGCCAGCTATTCCAACTCCGACGTGATTGAGCACACGTACTATCCTGACGCGTTTCCGAATCCCTGGATTGAACAGGCACGGCATTTGCCGGAAGTTCAGAAAGTTTTATGGTTCGTGCGGTTTCCAGTGACCCGCTTTCACAAGGAAGGCGATGAAGCGGTGGTGGAGTTTTCGGATTTGCGTTTCCCGCACATACGGCCAGACCGGCCGGCGTCGTTCACATATCGCGTGCGGTTTTCGGGTGACGGAAGCGTGATCGCGCAGGGTTGGGTGCGCCGGTAAAGCAGTTCCGGTGGATCAGTCTGTAGCTCACCCCTTGAGGGGTGAGGAATTCCCGAGCGCAGGCAAGCTGCCAAATCCCGGACGTGGATCCGTTGTTGAATTTTTTCCGGCCGCGTGAAAAGCCTCAGGCCTAAAGGCTTGAGCTACAGCGCTAAGGTTTAGCGGGGTGAATAACCACCTGACGCTCTTCGCCCGTGCCGACGCTTTCGGTGCGGACGCCGGGCAGATCCTTCAGCGCGAGATGCACAATGCGCCGCTCCCGCGAAGACATGGGATTGAGCCGGAAGGGCTGATGCGTAGCCTGAACCCTTTCCGCGGCCACGCGGGCGGTCATGCGCAGTTCCTCGAAACGCAAAGCGCGGAAGCCGCCGCAATCGAGGTGAATCTTTTCATGGAAGATCGGCTCAAGGCCAAGCGCACGAAATGCGATGTGTTCCAGAGCCTTCAAAACTTCTCCACTTCGCGCCATGAGGAGTTCATTGTCTTTGCCATCGAGGTCGGCGAAAATCTCCGCCGCGCCTTCCTCTGAGGCGGCGCCTGCTTCGGCGACGCGCACGTTCACGGAGAGTTCCAAGCCAGCAGCGCGCACAATCCTCGGCAGAAAATCGCGCAGGGCGTCGGCTGCGGCGACGCGGTCCAGCTTGCCATCGCGTAAGAATTCCTTCGTCATAAGTCTCTCGAAACTACTGGTTATACCCCAACGGACGGTGCCATCACACCGTCCCTTACTTCTTGGCGCGGACGGGTTTGACCGGGGCAGGAAGAGGGTGCGTCCGGTTCAGGTACCACTGTTGCAGGATATTGATCAGGCCGCTGGTAAGAATATACACCGCCACCCCGCTAGGGTACGGGACAATCATAAACATTCCTGCCATGGCGATGGGCATGAATTTCATCATTTGCGCCTGTTGTGCATCGGCCGTGGGCATCGGCGTCATCTTTGACGCCAGATACATCGACACGCCCATCAACACCGGCAGGATGTAGTAAGGATCCTTGGCCGATAAATCGGTGATCCAGCCGAACCACGGCGCATGCCGCAATTCGATGGTGCCCTGCAGGGCGCGCCACAGCCCGAACCAGATGGGCATCTGCAGAAGTTGCGGGATGCATCCGCCCACGGGGTTAATCCCCTCGCGCGAGTAGATGGCCATGATTTCCTTGTTCATCTCAGCCTTGCGCGGGTCATTCATCTTGTACTTCTTGTACTTCTCCTGGATCTGCTTGATCACCGGTCCAACGCGCTGCATCTTCAGCGTGGTCTTGTAGCTCGAGATGCGCAGGGGGAAGAACACCATATTGATAACCAGGGTGAGCACCACAATGGACCAGCCCCAGTTCGGAATGTATTCGTGCAGCCACTTCAGCCCGTGGAACAGCGGGTCGGCGATGACCTCCAGCCACCCGAAATTCACTAGCGCGTGCAACGGCGGGTTCAACTTTTTCAGCAGATCGTAGTCTTTGGGGCCGACGAAAACGCGCAGGCTCATGGGTTGCGCCGAAGTTGCCGTCGCAACCTCAGGCACTGCTTCGGACTCTTCCTTGCCGTCCACCGTGGTCATATCCCAAACCTTCCAGTAGCGCGTCTCCTGGGTAGTGGAAAGAGCATCGCTCGGGGGAAGAAACGTCACCGCGAAATAGCGGTCCTCGATCCCCGAAAATGTCTTCCCGCCTTGCCAGACGTTTCCCCACTTTTCCGGGCTATCGAGTTTCTTGTAGCCAACGGTGGTCAGCTTTCCGCCTTCGCTGTAAAACGTCATGACCGTGGTGATCGGCGCGGGGTTCGTGACCGTCATGTCGCCGAAGCCGCCACGCCAGGCCAACCCCGCCAGCACGTGCGCGCCGTTGTAGCTCGTGGTGGCTTCCACGCCCACGATATAGGAATGATCGAAGTGAAATTTCTTGATCACCTCCAGGTGGCCATCGCTCCACTTGAACGTCAGGTCCGTGGGCGCCTCCAGGGAAGCACTGTCGCTAGAAATCTTGTACAAACCGGTGTTTGCCGCCTTTTCGAGTCGCGGGTCTTCAAAAACCAGCGAGAATGGCCAGCCGCCCGTCTTTGCCGCCGATTCCGCGTGCACCAGGTCCAACGTGCGCTGCGGTTTCGCGTCGTCCTTGTATTTTTTCAGCTGCCAGCTCTTGACGACCGCACCGCGATTGGAAAACTCCACGCGGTACAGTGCGTTCTCAACGACGATGGTGCGCTCCTGGGTATCTTCGGTGCGCAAGGCCGCCGGCGGTGCAGGTGTGGAGACGGTTGAAGGCGTCGTAGAAGGAATAAGCTCGTCCGGTGCAGAAGTCGGTGCAGAAGTTCCAGTGGTAGCTGGAGCGCTGACGCCCGGCTGGTTCTGTTGTGGCACATGCGCGGGAGGCTTTGGCCCGAAGTACTTCGTCCACAGAATAATGACGGCTATGGAAAGCAGCGAGGCGACGAGGATACGCAGCTCCGGCGTGAACTTATCCTTCTTGGGCCCGATCGGCGGGAATTGGTTCACTGGCGGGGTGCTCACGGGCGGACCTCATGCGTTTCAGCTGTCATCGTGGAATTCGCTTGTTTCTCTTGCCATTTCTCCGGAACCGGGTCGAATCCAAACTTGCGGGATAAAGGATGGCAACGCGACAGGCGCTTCGTCCCTAGCCAGATGCCGCGCCACACTCCGAATCGTTTAATCGCTTCGTGGGCGTAGCGGGAACACGTAGGCTCGTAGCGGCAAGTGCCGGCCAAGAGCGGCGAGAGATAAAGCTTATAAAAATCGAGCGCAAAGAGTGCCGCGCGCACCCCCGCCGATTTCGGCGTCTGCCGCATTTCTTCTTGTAGTGGCGCAGCATCCTGCGCCACATTTGCCGAGGCGTTCACGGGCTCTTCAACAGGCGCAGGAACTCCGCCGTCAGCGCCGCAAAAGGCGCCTTTGCGACGGAACGCTTCGGGTGAATGACGATGTCCCATCCTGCTGGTATCTCCTCGCGGTGGCAGCGGACCATCTCGCGCAACCTTCTGCGCATGCGGTTGCGTACCACGGCACCGCCGAGTGCCTTCTTGATGCTGAAACCGAAGCGGCTCAGTGGCAGTTCATTGGCACGAAGGAACACGGTGAAGTGAGCATTGGAGCGGCGCTTGCCGGTGCTATAGACCGCGTCAAATTCGCTCTTGCGGACCAAACGCGCCTCGCGCGGAAACGTCTGACCCTGCCTCGCCGGTGGCGATGCCGGAGCTGCCCCATTACTCGGGAGTAAGGCGATGACGTCCCTTCTTGCGGCGTGCCGCAAGGACTTTGCGGCCACCCTTGGTCTTCATGCGCGAACGAAATCCGTGCGTTTTGGCGCGGCGGCGTTTCCGCGGTTGAAATGTACGCTTTGGCAAAGCACTCCCCCTTGTTTCGGAAAACGGCCGGCGAAATTCCCAAGCGCCATCCCCTGCCAGCAATTTGCTGTGGGTTCAAACGATCAAACAAGATGGCCCCGGGGTAGCTCCGTCAAGCCTTACTGCCGCAATCCAGGCAGCTTTCTGAATTCACTAGTGTACTTGCGCGGCGCGCACAGGGTCAAGAAAAGGGCGGGGGTATGGTAGTGGGCATGTCCAGTCTGGCGCACGCCGAGATTCCCATCTAGTTATGCAATTCAGCGTCAGTCGGACAACTTGAAGGACTGAAATCTTCATCTGGGCCTTTCGAGCTAGTACGTTTCAGCGTAAAGGCTCCTTGTTGCTCAGTCCCATCTGGATGCTCAACGGAATAGGTTCCGTTGATGGCCGCATTCATTCTCTTGCCCCGGAATGTGATCTTTCCGATTGCACTCCTTACCACGAAAGTTACTTCTGAGTCCAAAATGAAGCCTTCGAGAGGACCACTGCCGAAGAGCGGCTTTTGGACGCCCATACATCCCGTGAGGGCGCCTTGGTTATCCAAGACTACGATCCCAAAGTCAGCAGAGGTGTCTACCGTTTGGTTGTGGACAATTCCTCCAAACTGTCCGGTTAAAGGTGATTTATCCGATTTGTGCTCTTGTTGAAGAGCATCAGCGGCGGTTGAAGTGGTAGCCTCACGCCCCTGACTTTGAGCATGACGTACAGCAGCCTGGAATTGTTTGATCGAAACCTGAAAATGCTGGTCGAGAAGAGGCTGAATATAGTCTGCTGAAACGGCAAAATTAAGATTCTGGCCTCTTTCAAATTGAAAAGTAGCAACACCGATCATGCGTCCGTCAGAATTAAGTACAGGTCCACCAGAAGACCCAGGTGAAATTGGAGCAGTGATCTGCAAATAGCGAACCGAGTCATACTCACGAATTGCACTCAAAATCCCATCGCTCACGGTGTTCTCGAGCCCCTGTGGACTGCCAATAGCTATGACCTTTTGTCCGACTTTTAGGCTTTCTGAAGGCGCAAATGTAACGTGAGGGAGGTTTCGCGGTTTCTCGATACTTCCGAGCTCATAAAGCTGGAACACCAAGAGGTCCTTCTCCAAATCAGCCCCTTCAACGGAAAGTATCTCGAACTTGCGGCCGTTGCAGCATTCAGCGAAAGCCTGTGATACCCCTCGCAGGACGTGGTAATTGCTTCCAGCGAGCCCGTCGGGACGTACGATGAACCCACTTCCTTGTGACACCGGTGAGCCTTTAGCATTCATTCCCACGATCATAAGAACTGCTTCATCAAACGGAGTCGTTTTTTGCGAGTGATCATCAGGTGGCTTCATATTACTGACGTTTTGCTGAGAATTTCCAGTTTCTTTCAGTGAAACAATGACAGCAAATATTCCCAGCAAGACGACTAGGAGGACTAAAAACGGCACACGAACGCGTCGCCAATTTACTACTTTTTGCCAAACTGTTTCTTGGGGCGGGCGGTAGAGCGTCTGGCCACACGACAGGCAGAAGACAGCGTCCTCTGGATTATGCGCACCACAGTTTATACAGAAAGCCACTAGAATCTCAGATAACGATAACGCTTTCGTAGACTCGAATCTAGTATTACACTGCGTTCGTCTGGAGATTGCCCTGCCATGTTCTGTCCTAACTGTTCCTGCGAACTCCCGGCTGTTGCAAAGTTCTGCGTCAAATGTGGCTCACGGGTAGAGATTCCGACAACTGCCCCTCGGGCGCTGGGATCCTCCTGTATGAATTGTGCCAAACCGCTCGATCCATCAGACAAATTCTGCAGTTACTGTGGCCATAAGGTAATACCTCCCCAAGCCCAAGTTGAACGGATGGCGAGTGATATTGCGGCGAAAAATCTTGAGAAGCATGCTAAGCATTACTCTCAAATGTCAAGTGATGATTTGGTCCGTCTTTCAGCAGAATTAGGCCAACTTACTCCTGTTGCACAAAAGGCCTTGATCTTGGAGATTGCAAAGAGAGGCATAAAGGACACCTCGGAGGTGCTCGAACAGGCGAAACTTGAGGAACCCCAGACGAAACAGCCTCTGGCTGAGGAGTCACCAGTCGTTTCCACTCATTCATCGCCCACGACTCAAATTGCGCCAACAACTCAAGATACTGCGAGCGCTCAAGTCGCGGTTCCGGTGGACGTTAGCTCGCAAAAAAGAACGCCAGCGCCATATGCAAAGTTTGTGGTCCTCCTCTTGCTATGTTGTTTGTGCGCCTCCATTGGCGTCTTTGCCCTCTTCGACGCATTCGCGCGGAATACCACCGCTTTTGCCGTTGAGGCGCTGTCGGTTTTGCCTGCCCTCCTTTTCGGTTGGCTTGGATGGAAGAACTGGAAAAACATATTGGAGAGCGAACCAAGACATGAAGTGAAGTCCAGGCGCCGTGTTAGGAACGCATTAGTGACGAGCGTCATTTTTATTCTCTTGTATCTGGGACTAGCCGCTTTCCTGGGATCACTAATCGGCCAAAATCGTGCTGAAGCTATACAGCTTAACTCTGATATTAGCCGCCAGAAGGAGCTGGCTGACCACATATCAAAGGCTCGAAATACCGTTTCTAACTCCATATCATCCTATGTCGCGATGTACGCGGGAATCGAATCAGACGTAAAGGACTATTCGTCAACTCTCTTGAGGCTCAGGGAAGAATTGCCCAAATACGACAGTAAATTTCCTGCCCAGAGTGATACGACGCACAAGTTTATGGGTACGATTGAGAGGGAAAACCGGCGAAGTGGTCTATTAACCAAACAGATCGAGGCAGCGAAACAAATTGCACTACTTGATGAGTATCAGCAGGGGGCAGCGTGGAAAAGTGACATGATCCCGTTGCTAAAAGAAGAGGATGCGCTTGACGAATCTAAGTAGCCACTTTTGGTTTCACGGGATATATGGAGTTTACCGCTATTTCCCAGTCATGAGTTCTAAAGACATGTTTCACTCGCACGGATCGGAAGAGGTAGGCTAACCACAAAGATTCCGGGACTATAGTCAGGAAATTCAGTGCAACGTTGTCAGGAAAATAAAACTGGTCAATGACCGTTGAGACGATTGCCGCGACAATTGATGCGGCTATCAACCAACGAAGAAGCTTCAAGAGATCCCAAGTTCGCACTGATAACAAGATCGTTCCAACTGCCAGTTGAGCCAAATACAGGATGAGCACAGGCACAACGCTAATAAGGAACAAAGCAGATTTTTCACTACTGTCGAAATTTTCTGGCACGTAGCTCTGAATGTTCATAGCGAAGAAAATTGACGTCATCAGCAGACCGCCATACAACTGCCAATAAAAGAACAGCAGCCAGCCTCCGATCGGATTTCGTTTTGCACCGTTGCAAATGAGCCAAGCAACGATAATTCCACCTGGGTATGTCGGAGCAGGCGGAGAATTACTGGCCGAAGTCGCAAGCCAGACAACGACATTGCTGAGCGAAAGCATCCGTGTTGCTCCCGGAATTACTTAGTGAATTCTGCGCTGAAAGACTCGCGTTGACAAGTGAGGGGTGTATCACTTTTCCCCTCCCCATAAGCTACCCCGTCAAGAAAACGGCTGGGATGAAAACGGGAGCTAGCCCGGAAATCTCACAAGGG
>DLMH01000076.1:0-20607 GCA_002478115.1 Candidatus Acidiferrum typicum
GCCGCCGTCAAGGTGGTCTTGCCATGGTCAATGTGACCGATGGTGCCGATGTTTACGTGCGGCTTATTGCGTTCGAATTTCTCTTTCGCCATTTCTGCCTCTGCTCCTCACTCCGAATTCTCAAAAAAAACTAAAATCGGTCTTTACTTCTCCCCGCGGGTCTTTTTGATCACTTCTTCGGCAATCGCGGCGGGTAACTCCGCGTAGTGCGAGAAGTGCATGGTGAAATTTGCGCGGCCCTGCGAACGGCTGCGGAGGTCGGTCGCGTAACCAAACATTTCCGACAGCGGCACCTGCACGCGAATCACGTGGCTGCCCGCTCGCGTTTCCGAGCCTTGAATCTGCGAGCGGCGGGCGTTCAGATCGCCGAACACGGCGGCCATGTATTCCTCGGGCGTGGTGACTTCGACGCGCATGATGGGTTCCAGCAGCACCGGCCTGGCCCTGGTGCAGGCTTCCTTGAAACCGATGGAGCCGGCAATTTTAAAGGCCATTTCGGAGCTGTCCACATCGTGGTAGCTGCCGTCGATGAGCACCACGGCCACGTCCACCATCATGAAACCCGCGAGGCCGCCATTATCCATGGCTTCGCGGATGCCCGCTTCGATGGGCGGGATAAATTCCTTGGGAATCGAACCGCCGAAAATCTTGTCAATGAAGAGGAAGCGGTGTTCCTTGTCAAAGCGCCACTTGCCGCCGGAGCCCGCAATGGACTTGGAAAGTTCGTCGAGTTCGTCGGTGGACATCTCGTGCATGTTCTCGTGATCGGCGCTGGGCAGCGGATGGACTTCCAACTTGCAATGGCCGTATTGGCCCTTGCCGCCGGTCTGCTTGATGTACTTGCCGTCCGCTTGGGCGGTGCGGCGAATGGTTTCGCGGTAGGCGACCTGGGGACGCCCGACATTGGCATCCACGCCAAATTCGCGCTTCATGCGGTCGACGATAATTTCAAGGTGGAGTTCGCCCATGCCGGAGATGATGGTCTGGCCGGAATCCTTGTCGGTGTGCACGCGGAAGGTGGGATCTTCCTGCGCGAGACGGGCCAGGGCCTGGCCCATTTTGTCCTGATCGGCTATGGTCTTGGGCTCGACGGCGACGTCGATGACGGGCGCTGGGAAGTCCATGGCCTCCAGGATGACCGGCTTGTTTTCGTCGCAGAGAGTGTCGCCCGTGGTGACGCTCTTCAAGCCGACGCAGGCGCAGATATCACCGGCATGCACGGCTTCAATTTCCTCGCGCTTGTTGGCATGCATCTGCAGCAGGCGGCCAATGCGTTCGCGGGTGCCCTTCGAGGAGTTGAAGACGTAGCTGCCGGCATTCAACACGCCGGAATAGACGCGGATGTAGGTGACGTGGCCGACAAACGGGTCGGACATGATCTTGAAGGCCAGCGCGGAAAAGGGCGCGTCATCGGAAGCGCGGCGCAGCACCGTTTCGTCGTTATCGGGATTGATGCCTTCCAGCGGCGGCACGTCCATGGGCGACGGCAGGTAATCGATGATGGCATCGAGAAGCGGCTGAATGCCCTTGTTCTTGAACGCCGAGCCCGCCAGCACCGGAACGACCTTCATCGCCAGCGTGGACTTGCGAATGGACTTGCGCATTTCCTCGGCGGAGAGGTTCCCTGCAGTCAGATACTTGTCCAGCACTTCATCGTCGTGCTCGGCGATGTATTCCACGACCTTGGCGCGGTGGTCGTCATAAAACTTTTTGTCAATCGCGGAACCCTTCAGGGCGGCGGCCACATCCGGACGGCCGGCAACGAAGGCGGAATCCCATAGATTGGAAACCGGGAAAATTTCAAACTTGGCGCCGAGCGTATCCTCGAGCCACACAACCACGTTCTCTTCGAGGAAGTTGATACATCCGATGAAATTGTCTTCGCGGCCGAGGGGAAACTGCAGGGGCACGGGATGCGCGCCGAGGCGCATGCGCATGGTGCGGATGACGTGGTCGAAGTCCGCGCCCATTTTGTCCATTTTGTTGACGAAGGCGAGGCGCGGCACGCGGTACTTGTCCGCCTGGCGCCACACGGTTTCCGATTGCGGCTGAACGCCGGCGACGCTGTCGAAAATGGCGACGGCGCCGTCCAGGACGCGGAGGGAACGCTCCACTTCCACGGTGAAATCCACGTGGCCGGGGGTATCGATAATGTTGACGCGGTATTTCTTGTCGAAGCGGTCCCAACTGGCGGTGGTGGCGGCGCTGGTGATGGTGATGCCGCGCTCGCGCTCCTGCTCCATCCAGTCCATGGTGGCGGTGCCTTCGTCCACGGACCCGATCTTGTAGGTCACACCCGTGTAGTACAGGATGCGCTCGGTCGATGTGGTCTTGCCGGCATCGATGTGCGCCATGATCCCGATATTACGGGTATCCTCGAGTTTGAATAAGCGAGTCATGCTCCCTTGAACAGCCCTTTTCTCCCCCGAACGGTTTGCAACAGCTTCAGTCACGTCAAATCCCTTCTAAAGTCCTACCAGCGATAATGGGCGAAAGCCTTGTTGGCTTCGGCCATGCGGTGAACGTCTTCCTTCTTCTTGATGGCCCCGCCGCGGGAATTGGCCGCGTCGATTAGCTCGTCGGCGAGCTTGTCAACCATGGTCTTTCCGGCGCGTTCGCGCGAATACTGGAGGAGCCAGCGGATGGCCAGGGACTGGCGGCGGAAGGGATTCACTTCCACCGGCACCTGGTAGTTGGCGCCACCCACGCGGCGCGTCTTGACCTCGACGAGCGGCTTGAGGTTCTCGATGGCCTTCTTGAAAATTTTCAGAGCGTCGTCGCTGGTCTTCTTGGCGACCTGATCCATGGCGCCGTAGAAGACGCGCTGGGCCGTGCTCTTCTTGCCTTCCCACATCATCGAGCAGATGAACTTCTCCACGAGATCGCTTCCATAGACCGGGTCGGTCGCTTGGACCCGCCGGCTGACTATTCCTTTACGAGGCATCGCTCTTGTCGCTCCTAAAAGTTCTCAGTATTAAGTTTCAAGTAAACCGGCCGTCCTTACCTTTATCACCTGGAACTTATTACCAACGATCGCCGCACAAGCTGAAGTTCCAAAAAATCCGCCGGGCCTTGGTGCACGATCGTTTTACTTCGCCGCAGCGCCGGCCTTGGGCCGTTTGGCGCCGTACTTCGAACGTCCCTGCTTGCGATTTTCCACGCCGGCCGCATCGAGCGTACCGCGCACAACGTGGTAGCGGACACCGGGAAGATCCTTCACGCGGCCTCCCCGCACGAGCACGATGGAGTGCTCCTGGAGGTTGTGGCCGACGCCGGGGATGTACGTGGTGACCTCGATGGCGTTGGTCAGGCGAACACGCGCGACCTTGCGGAGCGCGGAGTTCGGTTTCTTCGGCGTCTGGGTGTACACGCGAATGCACACGCCACGCTTTTCCGGGCAGCCCATCAGCGCGGGCGACTTGGTCTTCGAGTGGATTCCTTCTCTTCCCAGGCGAATCAGTTGCGAAAACGTCGGCACAGTCGTTCCTCGTTTTTCTTCAGCGAATCGCGAGGCATATCGCGAGCCACCGGTCGTTGCGCGCAGACAAATTTCCGAACTCTCGCGTCGCGCACAGACCAATTCGCGAGAGCACACAAAGATGCTGAAAGGTTTACTGCGAATCCGGAGATACCAGCAAGAGACTCCGCACGCACTCCAAGAGGCTAGCGATCAGCTCTTGGTTCCGAATCGGAGAGGCTTACTCGGCTTTTCGGGGCTGGCGCCCCATTCCGGCCGCTCTTCTGTCCCATTCCATCGAACTTGTTCCGGGACCGAAGAATTCCCTTCCAACCAACCATCCCCCAAAAGCGAGATGGCCTACTGCACGGGGAAAATACCCCTGACAAAACATAAAGTATAGAGAAGACAGTGGGTTCTGTCAAACAAGATTCGCCACAGGAGGCGAGAAAAAACTGTGGAAAAATGGGGTGTGGCCCGCTGGCAGCTACGGGCTGGTTGAGGCTGCCGCCTAAGCAACACGAATGAGAAGATGCTGGGGCTCCCTGTTCTTCACATAAGATATTTATAATCAATTAGTTGTAGAGGGCTCGGCGCCCAGGTCGCCGAAGGGCCACAGGCCGAAGGCTTTCAGGGTATCGTACTCACCCTTTTCCCGCAGCATCCTGGCGGTTTTTTCGGCGGGCCAGGGCGAAGCCAGCCGCTCCGGGCGATCGGCGATCCAGAAGGCGGTCATGGCCATGATGGTGGCGTTTTGCGCCAGCACATCGGGCTTGACGGCTTCCAGCGCGTCGGCGGCGGAATGGTAGGTGTATTTATAGTCGGGGGAATCCTGATCGAGATTGATTCCCGGCAAACCGGCGAGAGTGAAAGGCGCGGTGTCCGTTTCGATTTCGATTTTGTCGCTGACCTGAATTTCGCGAATGTTAGCAAGCGCACGGAGGAACGGCTCAAACGCCGGGAGCAGGTCGCTGCGGCCGCCGAGTTGGAATTCTTTTATGGGGCCCTGGCCTAAATCGAGCACAACGTCGCCCAAGTGATTCTTCATTTCGCTTTCGTGCTGCTTGATATAGGCCAGGGAGCCAAGGAGGCCCTGCTCTTCACCGGTGAAGAGTACGAAGCGAATGGTGCGACGGGGCCGAAAGCCGGACTTGACGATGGCGTCGGCGGCGGCGAGAACGCTGGTTGAGCCGGTACCGTTGTCGGTGGCGCCCTCGCTCAGATCCCAGGAATCGAGATGCGCGCCGACGACGAAGAGCTCCTCGGGATGTTCGCGGCCGGGAATTTCGCCGACGACGTTGGCGCTATCCACGGGGCCGTTGCTGAAGGTGTTCTGCACGTTCATGCGCACGCGCACGGTTTTTCCGGCTTCGAGAAAACGCTCGAGTTGGCCCTGGTCTTCGCGAGTCATGTCCACCACGGGAATCGCGAAATCGGCGGCAAATCCGAGAATTCCCGTGTGCGTGAGGTGCATGCCTTCGGCTTTGAAACCGCCCTGGCCGCCAATCACGGCGAAGGCGCCGGCCCGATGCGCAGCTCGCAGGAAATCGCCGAACTGGGCGAAGATCGCGTCAAAACCTTTTTTCGGGTTGCCTTTAGGGGACATCAGGACGATTTTTCCGCGGAACTTGCCGACAGTGCGGATTTCTTCGTCGAGATCGAAAAGATTGGCGGTGATCACTTCGGCTTCCACACCGTTTGCGGGCGTGGAGCCGGTCCAGCCCATCGCATCAATCGCTAAGGGATGGTGCAGGGGTTCGAGCAATTCTGCTTCGGCCTTGCCGCGCGTCCAGCCTTTCCACATGGTCCACTTCTCCGCGCGCACGTTTTGCAGACCGATGGCCTTCATCTTGGCGAGGCCCCAGTCGATGGATTTCTGCGCGCTGGGAGTGCCGGTGACGCGGGCGCCGACTTCATCGCTAAGTTCAGTGAGGTACTCAAAGGCGTGAGAGTCCATGGTGCCTTCGCCGGCGATTTTGACCAGGGCGGGCAGCGTGCCGTCCTCGTCAGGGCCTTTGGGCTTGGCGGCATCGTTGGCCTGGACCGCGATGGCCGACAGCGTTAGCCCGAGCAGTAATCCCAGCAAATAATTCTTCATCCACACTCTCCTTTGAGGCTGTCGAAATAGGATCGGAAAAGCTTTCTTCAGGGGCTTCCGCCAAAAACCGGCGGACGCAAAAGGCGCGAAAGCCCATTTATAGCGGCGACTCTGCGCCGGGGCTGAAGCCCCGGCCTCCTAAAGAGAAGGAATCTCTCAGCAGCCTGCCGACACTTTGAACGGTGAAACACAAACGCATGATTTTACCATGCTGTTAGACGCAGCCGCGCGACAGGTAGCTACCCGATTGGGGGGGCTGGACGGTGGGAGAAGGTCCCGTGACTGAGGGGGCAACGGGCGGCGAGGCGGCGCTTTACGGGTGGCGCGGCGGCTCCTACACTTTCAGCGTGACACGCGCACGCGATCGAATCTGCGTTTTCTTGCTGCTGGCAATCTTGTTGGCCGCGGTGGGGCCGGCCTTTGCCCAGGAAGGCAGGCAGAAACCTGCTGAGGCTGTGGACAAAACGGCCAAGGAAAAAGCCGCCACGCCGGAGAAGGACGCCAGCAATCCGGAACTTCCCTTCCAGATTCAACTGCTGGAGACGCACATCCGGTTTGAGGTCAATGGGGATTCGCGCAAGGAAGTCCACACCGTCGTCAAGATCAACGACATTCTAGGAGCACACCAGTTTGCGCGGCTGACGTTTGATTACAATCGCGCGTTTCAGCAGGTGGAGATTCCGCTGGTGCGCATCAGCCACGCGAATGGCGGCACGAGTGAGCTGCTGCCCAGCGCGGTGATGGACGCGCCGAATCCTGCGGTGGAGAAATTTCCCGCGTATCAGGATGTGCGGGTGAAATCGGTGCGCATCCTCGGCTTGGAAGAAGGCGACACGATCGACTATCGCGTGATCACCACGACGACGAAACATCCGCTGGCGCCGGATTTTTGGGTGGAGCATACATTTGATCGCACCGGCCAGGTGCTCGAAGAACACTACGAAATTGACTTGCCCGGTTCTCGGCACGTTGAACTTCGCATTAATCCCAAAGCTCCTCCCAGCTCAAAAGAAAATGACGGATCAGGAGAAAACGCCAGCACTATTTACCGTTGGGAAAGGACCTACTCGGCTCCCGAGGACGGAACTGCAAGCGGAGACACAGCGCCGGATGCTTTCGGCACCCCGGACGTGGCCATCTCTACGTTCTCTTGGGAGTATCTCGCGATCCGGCTCGCGGAACTCCTGCTTCCAGGTTCGATGCCCGTTGGGGAGATGAAGACCTACGAAGAGTCCACGAAAGAGTTGAACCGACGGCCGGAGGTTGCGGACGCGGTCCGTGAAAAAGCGCTTTCGTTGACGCGGGATTCTAAGACCGATGTTGACCGCTTGAAAGCGCTATATGACTTCGTTTCGACAGGCATCGGCACGGTGGATATACCGCTGGGGACCACGGGGTTTCGCTCGCGACCCGCAGTCGATATCCTGAATTCCGCTTATGCGATTCAGGAAGACAAATATGTCCTTTTCGCCGCGCTGGGAGCTGCAGTAAATCTGCATGCCGATGCCGCCTTGACAGGATTCTGCGACAAGAAGGCCGTGGCCGTGCCAAGCGCGTTCAAACACCTGGTGGTCATCGGTTCGACAAGAGAGCGGCGATACTGGTTGGACCCTGCTGTGGAGGTCGCGCCCTTTGGAATGATCCCACCGGCATTCGGAAAGTGCGCTTTGCACCTGAATAAGGCTTTCTTCGCGATGAATTCTACTGGACATGAATGGGTTAGCATCCCACGTACCGCGCCTTTCCCCGAATATCAGAAAGTAAGAGTTGAGGCAAGCCTGGGATCCGACGGTACTCTTTCCGCCAAGGTTAGGTACACGCTGCGGGGGGACAATGAGTTGCTACTGCGGGTGGCGTTTCACCAAACGGCGAAGGAGAAGTGGAAGGGCGTGGCGGGGTTGCTGGCGCTTTCGGATGGGTTTCGGGGGCAGGTGACGAGCGTGAATGTTTCGGATCCGATGGCGACGAAGGATCCGTTCACGGTGGAGTACGAAATTTCGCAGGCGAAATTCGTGGACTGGTCCAAGAAGCCGGTGCGCATTCCGGCGCTGCTGCCGCAGATTGGATTGCCGGACCCGCCCGCCAAGCAGGCGGCGGGAGAAGCGGCGCACGCGATTGAGTTGGGGACGCCGCTGGATGTGGACACGCAGATGACGCTGAAATTGCCGGCTGGAACGGTGGTGCAGGCGCCTGCCGGGACTTCCGTCGAACGGGATTACGCGAAATTTTCGTCGAAGTACAGCACGGCAGCGAACACGGCAACGGCTTCGCGGCGCGTGAATTTTCTGATGCGGGAGATACCCGGCGATCGCGCGATGGATTACAGCGCATTTGTGCGGGCCGTACAGAACGATCAGGGGCAGATCATTACGCTGGTGCCGGGTGGGGATGCGGACAAGAATGCCAAGCCGGTGACTTCAACTCCAAAGCAATAATGAAGCGCTTCACGGCGAGCAGCGATCAGGAACCGGTTGGGCGTTCCGCGTTGAGGGCCGTCAATGGCGGGTTCGTCGCAATGTTGGAGCAGGTGAGATTCTTCGGGCCGCAAACGGCGCGGCCCTCAGGATGACAGATTGGCGGTGAATAGGACGGGCTCAAAAGCGGTGGCAAGCCACCGCACTCCAAAAAAAGCCTCCCCTTATCGGGGAGGCTTTTGCGTAGCTGGATTCTTGGTTCCTGATCGCTGGTCGCTGATGTCTGATCGCTGATATCACTTCTACTTAATCTCCATTACTTCTTTTTCCTTGGAGGCGGAGAGCTCTTCAATTTTCTTGGTTTCGGCGTGGGAAACTTTTTCGAGTTCCTCGAGAGCGCGCTTCTGCTCGTCCTGGCTGATCTTCTTGTCCTTTTCGAGCTTGTCGATGGCTTCCTTGATGTCGCGGCGGATGCTGCGCACCGCGGTGCGGTGATTTTCCAGGGCTTTGTGGATGAGCTTGACGAGCTCTTTGCGGCGCTCTTCCGTGGGCGAGGGAATGGGAATACGCACGACCTTGCCGTCGGTGGCGGGATTGAGGCCGAGGTCGGAGGCGCGAATAGCCTTATCAATGAGCGGCACGGCGCTGGGATCCCACGGCGTAATCATCAGCATGCCGGCATCGGGGACAGTGACGTTGCCAAGCTGGTTCACGGGCATGGGCGTGCCGTGATAATCCACGCGGACATGATCGAGAATGGCGGCGTTGGCGCGGCCGGTACGGACGCTGGCGAGCTCCTTGCGAAAATCGTCAACGGCTTTTTCCATGCGCGTTTTTGCAGCGGCGAACGCTTCTTTGGTGCTCGAAATCGTGGTCATTTGTGTATCCTCGTTGAACTGAATGCCTCTTGGGGGGGCAACCCAGCTCAAGTTATCGGTTATCAGTAATCAGTTATCTGTTCCAAGCAAAAGCAAGACCCAGCTCTTTCAGTTTTAAGTTGTCAGTTCGAAGCAATAGCAAAACCCAACTCTCACGGCAGGATCCCAAACCTCCGAACTTCTTACTGAATACTGATAACTTAAAACTGAAAACTTTTCTCAGGCCGGCATGACCGTCGAGCCAACGCGCTCACCGAGAACGACGCGGCGGATGTTGCCAGGCTTGTGCATGTTGAAGATCTTGATGGGCATGCCATTGTCCATGCAAAGGGAGATGGCCGTCGCATCCATGACCTTCAGATTCTGGTGAAGCACTTCGCGATAGCTGATTTCCGCGAAGAACTTGGCACCGCTGACCTGTTCCGGGTCGGCGTCGTAAATGCCGTCCACGCGCGTGGCTTTCAGGATCACGTCGGCCTTGATTTCCATGGCGCGGAGAGCGGCAGCCGTGTCCGTGGAGAAATAGGGATTACCGGTGCCGGCGGCGAAAATGACGACGCGCCCTTTTTCAAGATGGCGCGTGGCGCGGCGGCGGATGAAGGGTTCGCAGACCTGGTGCATTTCGATGGCGCTCTGCACGCGGGTGTTCACGCCGCTCTTTTCGAGGGCGTCCTGCAGGGCCAGCGCGTTCAGGACAGTGGCGAGCATGCCCATGTAATCGCCGGTGGCACGATCGATTTCAAAGCCCTTCTGGCGAGCGCCGCGAAAAATATTGCCGCCACCCACCATGATGGCGATCTGCACGCCAAGTTTGTGGACTTCGCGGAGTTCCTGGGCGATGGCATAGACGGTTTGGCCATCAATACCGAAACCCTGGGGACCTTGCATGGATTCGCCGGAGAGCTTCAAGAGAATCCGGTGATACGCGGGACGCTTCTTGGGAGGTTTTCTTGCCGCTGGCGATTGCCGTGCCATGTGTGTCCGTCCGATCCGAGGGAAACCTTGCCGATTGTAACAAACATCGAGCGGGATGGCGTAGGTTTGAGGTCACAATTGCGGGATTACTCAATGGGAAGGCGAACGGCGCGGGTATACCAAAAAAAAACGCCCCGGCGATTCGGGGCGTTTCACGAAACGATGGTGCGGCAGTAAAGGATCGATGAACCTGAAATCCAGAGTTGAAGAGAGATTCCTCCGCTCCGGGACGGCCAAAACCGCCGTCCCTCCGGTCGGAATGACAAAGAGGGAAAAGGCAAACCCAAGACCCAGGTAAAAAATCGAACCTGGGGCACCCGGCGACTGGACGACGCCGGACTGAATGCGGGGATCAGCCGGCGTTGGCTGGAGTTTCCTCGGCGGCGCTGCCGGCGGCGGCGGTAACTTCCCCGACTTTGTAGCGGGAGAAGCGGCGGATGGTGATGTTCTCACCGAGCTTGGCGATGGCCTGGGCGATCATCTCGCCGATGGTCTGGCTTTCGTCTTTGATGAAGTGCTGCTCGTAGAGGCAAGTCTCCTCATAGAACTTTTCCATTTTGCCCTGGACGATCTTCTGGATAACGGGCTCGGGCTTGCCGGTGGCGCGGGCCTGGGCAGTGTAAATTTCTTTCTCGTGCTCGAGCATCTCCTGCGTAACGTCCTCGCGGCGAACGTAACGGGGATCGACGGCGGCGATGTGCATGGCCACGTCGTGACAAAGGCTCTGGAACGCGTCAGTGCGGGCCACGAAATCGCTTTCACAATTGATTTCGACGAGCACGCCGATCTTTCCGCCGGCATGAATGTAGTGGCCGATGAGGCCTTCGCTGGCTTCGCGCGTGGCCTTCTTGGCGGCCGCCGCCTGGCCCCTTTTGCGCAGGACGTCCACGGCCTTGGGGATGTCGCCATTGGTTTCGACCAGGGCGGCGCGGCAATCGCTGAAGCCGGCGTTCGTAAGTTCTCTGAGTTCCTTCACGAGCTTAGCTGGAATATCCATGACAGGTTTCGTTGTACTCATCCTTTTCTCCCGGTTTTTGCGAACATTTTGGGACGCATTTTAGAAAAATGGCCCGGCGTGATCGATGCGCACAGCGCCGGGCCGTCGAAATTGAGTAGCCACGCGGCGTTCTTAGCTTTTTGCCTCGTCGGGAGGCACGGTGGCTTCGGCGGCGGCTTCGCTCAAGGCTTCGGTGCCCTCGACGAAGTCACCTTCCTGCTTTTCGTATTGCTCGTACGCGCTGGTGTCCACGTAATCCACGCCCGCCTCGTGAGACTGGTCGGCAGCGAGCTTCTGATCGGCAACCTGGGACTGCTCGTAGAGGGTGCGGCCTTCGGTGACGGAATCGGCAATTTTGGTGGTGAACAGGCGGATGGCGCGCAGCGCGTCATCGTTCCCCGGGATGATCCAATCGACCATGTCCGGGTCGCAGTTCGTATCCACAACGCTGACCACCGGAATGCCCATGCGGCGCGCTTCCTTGACGGCAATTTCCTCGGCGTTGGAATCAACGACGAACATCGCATCCGGGAGCTGGGCCATGTTCTCGATGCCCTCGAGATTCTGGAACAGATGTTTCATTTCGCGGTCCAGGCGCGCGTGCTCTTTCTTGGAGAGTTGCTCCATGCGGCCGTCTTCGGTCATGGCCTTAAGGAGCTTCAGGCGCTTGATGGACTTCTGAAGCGTGGACCAATTGGTCAGCGTGCCGCCCAGCCAGCGGTGATTGACAAAGTACGCATTGCAGCGCTTGGCCTCTTCGGCGATGGCTTCCTGGGCCTGGCGCTTGGTGCCGACGAACAAAACGGTTTTGCCTTGCGCGGAGATGTCGCTGACGAAGCGGCTGGCTTCGCGGAACATTTTCAGGGTTTTCTGCAGGTCGATGATATGGATGCCGTTGCGCTCCCCGAAAATGTATTCCTTCATTTTGGGGTTCCAACGACGCGTCTGATGGCCGAAATGAACGCCGGCCTCCAGCAGCTCCTTCATGGTGATTTCTACCGCCACTATTCCTCCTAAGTAGATGGCTGTTTTTCGCGCGTGTTGCGGCCACGCTTGAGTGGCCGAGACATGCTGCGCAACAGCCTCTTGCCGGCTTCCTTGCCGGCCGTGATCTTGGGGCCGCGGCTTGCGCCAGGGCCCCAGAGCCCGATGGGCAGAAGAATCTCCGCCGAAAACTGTGCCGCCCAGTGCCGTTCCAACTTTTCCCAGCAAATCCCTTCGAGAATATTCTCTCCGTGTTCGTGTCAGATGCTCAGACCGTCATCTGGCCGAAATAGTTGGAACGGCACCAGTTCTTTAACGCTTGGTGAACTGGAAGCGCTTGCGTGCGCCCTTCTGGCCGTACTTCTTGCGTTCCTTCATACGGGAATCGCGGGTCAGAAAGCCGTTCTTGCGAAGAGCCGGGCGCAACTCCGGATTGAAACGGCTGATGGCGCGGGAGAGTCCCATGCGCACCGCGCCGGCTTGCCCGCCAACGCCGCCACCCTTCGCCGTGACCAGGACGTCCACCTGCTCGGTGAGGCTGGTGAACTTCAGCGGCTCGGTGGCGTCATGACTCCAGGCATGATTCGGGAAATACTTATCCACTTCGCGGCCGTTCACCGTGAATTTGCCGGTGCCGGCCCGCAGAAACACGCGAGCCACGGATTCCTTGCGGCGTCCGGTGCCGAGAAACCAAGTCTTTGTGCCCACAACGGGCGTTTCCACTGTACTCAATGCTCCTCCTCGAAACCCTGTTGGACGAGACTACTCCGCGTAATCCCATCGACTTCACGTCCGGATTGCTCCCCGCTAAGGCACCACTTAGAAAGGAACCCCTACGTGCGGAAAACCAGAATCGGGCCCTGGCCCCGCCGGGACCAAACTCAAGGCGAAATCGGTTGCGGCTTCTGCCCCGCGTGCCGCGCCAAACCGGCGGCGTCGCGGTAAACACGCAATTTCTTGGCACGGCGCGCGCGCAACTTGTTCTTCGGCAACATGCCGAGAATGGCTTCGCGAACCATCCATTCCGGCTTGCTCTCGCGGAGGCGCTTGGCGGGAACTTCCTTTAATCCGCCGGGATAGCCGCTGTGCGAGTAATAAATTTTTTGATCGACCTTGTTGCCGGTCAGGCGAATTTTGTCCGCATTGATGATGACCAGGTGATCGCCGGAATCGAGATAGGGCGTAAAGCTGGCCTTATCCTTCCCGATTAAAATGCGCGCCGCTTTCGTGGCCAGGCGGCCCAGCACCTGGTTGGAAGCGTCCATGACAAACCACTGCGAGCCGATTTTGAGGGCTTCGGCTTCTGCTCCCTTGGCTACGTACGTCCTCATTGCAATCAGTCACACCTTTCCCTGTAAAGACAAAATCTAATTTTAAGGGTGGAGTGCGGCTTTGTCAACGAAGCACTTGCGCTTTCCCGCCCCACAGAAAGCCAGTTTCCGATTACGCGACTCTACAGGAGTTAGCCAATCGCTGACCGCGCCGATTGCCGGTCACAAGGTCATTTCCCAACACGTATTCGACTAGGTACGAAATCCCTAGCAGAATTCCGTTTCGCGAACCGGATTTATTTCTGGTTCAGAAGCTCTGGATTTCGGATGATGAGCATTCGACGAACAGGAGAGGTTACTGAGGCAAGCCGATCCGGCGGACCAAGTCCTGGAAGCGAGGATCAGAGCGCAGAGAGTCGAATACGGGATCGCCCTTGAGGAACGTGAGCCAGAAATCGCGCTGCTGATAGCCCTTTTCGAGCCAGGCGAAGGCTTGATCCTTGTCGCCGAGACCAATGTAGATTTTCGCGAAGTTGGTTGGCGCTACATAGCCTTTCTTCGACTGCTCTTGCAAATCCGCAATCACCTTGCGAGCGTCCGCGGCACGGCCCATTCGGCCGTAAACGTAGCCGATCGTCGCGTAGGGTTCTGCCGTGAAGTCTCCCGCCTTTTTCAATTCTTCGACGGCCTCCTGAAACTGACCTTGCTCGGCTAGCGTCTTGCCGAGGTAAAGATGCGCGGGCCAAAAGCGCGGCTCGAGATCCAAGGTCTTGCGCAGTTGGGAGACTGCCTCGTCGTAGCGCCGCGCCTCATACAGGGATTGCGCCAAGAGAAAACTTCCTTGCGCGGACACTGGGTCGAGTTCGACTGCTCGCCGGCCTTCGCGAATCGATTCCTCGATCTTGCCCTCTTGACGGAGGAAATGTGCATGGTTGGCGTGTGCGATGGAGGAGTTTGGGTTTAGACGGAGCGCGGTTTGAAATTCTCTCTCGGCACCCGCCCAATTCCAGTCGTAGTCTGCCAAGTTGGTGGCCAGGGAGACATGGGCTTCGGCAAGCTGGTCGTCAATCTCGAGGGCGCGCTTCGCGGCAGCCTCGGATTGAGGAAGACCGTCCATCGGAGCGACGTTGCTGTTGAATATGAGCGCCCGATAGGAATCCGCCAAGGAAGCATAGGCCGCTGCGTAAGCCGGATCCTTCTTGATGGCGGCTTGGAACAGCGCTATGGCTTTTTGTTCGTCAGGACCGTTATGCAGATTCAGGTAGAAGAGGCCGCGGAGATAGTCTTCGTGGGCTTCGGGATCAATGACGTCATTTCGGGTAAAGCGGGCCTGTTCCTGCGGGGTGAGTTTCAACTGGACTTCATCGACGATAGCCTGCGCGATTTCGTCCTGGAGGCGGAGCGAATCCCGGAAATCGCGTTCGTAACCCTTGGCCCAGAGGTGTGTATCGGTGGGGCCTTGAACCAATTGCGCGGTGATGCGGATGCGGTCGCCTTCGCGTTCGACCGAACCTTCAACCACGGCGTCGACATTCAGCTCTCGCGCAATCTCCGGAACCGACTTCTGCGTTCCCTTATACCGCATCGCCGAGGTACGCGAAACGACACGCAACGAGCGGACCTGGGACAGCTCAGTGGTCAGTTCTTCGGTCATGCCATCGGCGAAGTATTGCTGTTGAGGGTCGCCGGAGAGATTTTCGAGGGGAAGCACGGCGAGAGAGTGAATGCCGGGAGCAGAGGCGCGATGGAATACCCTGTCACGCAAACCACCGACGTTGGCGGCGAACAGAGCGGCGGCAAGGACAGCCAGGGCGATGACGCCGGGAATCCACAGGCTTCGCTTCGCGGAGCTTGGAGGGGTTACGGAAACGGGAACAATGGAAGGGGAAGTGGCCCGCGGCGTGTGAGCGGCTTCGAGCGCGGCGCGGACTTCGCTTGCCCGCTGGTAGCGGTGGCCCGGCTCCTTTTCGAGACAACGCTCGATGACCGTCCGGAGTCCTGCAGGAAGTTGGGGCGGGAGCGGAGGGAGCGGCTCCCGGAGGATTCCAGAAGTCAGCTCGAAGGCCGTCTGGCCGCGGAAGGGGCGATTGCCTGCCGACATTTCGTAGAGGGTGACGCCGAGAGACCAGATATCGCTGCGCGCACCAGCTTCTTCGCCGCGGAGAATTTCGGGCGCGATGTATGGGAGCGTTCCGACGATCGCGCTGGCATCGATAGCCGATTGGGTCGAGCGAGTCGATTCCGCGAATTCGCGGTCGCCATAAAACCTGGCAAGACCAAAGTCCAGAACCTTGACCTGGCCGGAGGGGGTGATGACGACATTGGCCGTCTTGATGTCGCGATGGATGATACCGCGATCGTGCGCATGTGCCAGCGCGGCGGCGATCTGCGCGCCATAGCGCACCACCAGCTCTGGGCGCAGGCCTTCCGGGGGGATGAGCGAATTGAGCGGCCTGCCCTCGACGAGCTCCATCACAATGAAATGGTGGCCGCCGGCTTCGCCCACTTCGTGGATGGTGCAGATATGCGGATCGTTTAAGGCGGAGGCGGAACGCGCTTCGCTGAGGATTTTTTTTTCCGCCTCGGCGCCGCCTTGAGAATCCCGCCGGAGGATTTTGAACGCGACATCCCGTTTCAAGTGCTCATCGCGAGCTCGATAGACCTCGCCCATACCGCCGGCGCCGAGCTTTTCCACGATTCGGTAGTGCGAGATGATCTGGCCGATTAGAGATGAAGAGTCCGGCATTTCGCGTTCATCTTAGGTTGAGCCAGAAGGCAAGTCAACGAAGACAGATTGCTTACAAGCCAGGGTTGCATAGCATCTGGAAGCAAAAGATTGGCATGCTGGAAACATGCCAACAACGCTCAAACCGGACAAGTGAAGTACTGGGACGGTGCGTGCCTGGTAATCCGAGTGATCAAGGGTTAGCGCGCCGATTTTTGATTGCGAGTCCGAGCGATGTTATCGTGTCTCTGCTTGGACATTTCGCCGATCATGGGACGAGCGCCGAATGCGACTTCATACGCATATCCCTGTGAGGGCCACCGCACGCTTATCGCGTAGATATGGATTTTCCTGGAGTGAATCATCCATGGGACCCCACCGCTCATGAACGTATTTGACCTGGTTGTCGGCAAGCCCATCAAGACCAGCGACGAACGCGCCGAAAAGATCGGTCCGGCACAGGGCATCCCCATCTTTGGGCTCGATGGGCTGAGCTCGGCTGCTTACGGCCCGGAAGCGGCTCTCAGCCTTCTGATTCCCCTCGGCCTTCTCGGCGTGCGCTATATCGTTCCGGTCAGCGCCGCGATCATCACGTTGCTGGTGATTGTGTACTTCTCCTATCGCCAGACCATCGCCGCCTATCCCTCCGGCGGCGGCTCCTATACTGTGGCGCGCTTCAACCTGGGCACACCGGCGGCGCTGCTTGCCGCGGCGGCGCTCCTGGCCGATTACATCCTGACCGCGGCCGTGGGGATTTCCGCGGGAGTGGGCGCCCTGGTCTCGGCCGTTCCGTCGTTGCTGCCGCACACGGTGTCCATTTGCGTGGGGATTCTGATCGTCATCACCATCATCAATCTCCGCGGTGTACGCGATGCGGGCTTGGCCTTCGCCGTTCCCACCTACCTTTTTGTCGGCACGCTTCTGATTACCATCGTCGCAGGCATTCTCCGTGTTCTCCTCAGCGGCGGACACCCAATGCCGGCAGCTCCCCTTCCGCCACCGCCGCCGATGACCCAAGCCGTCACCTACTGGCTGCTGCTGAAAGTCTTTGCCAGCGGTTGCACCGCATTGACCGGCGTAGAGGCTGTGAGCAACGGCGTAAAGGCCTTCCGCGAGCCCGCGGTGAAAAATGCCCAGCGCAGCCTCACCGTGATTATTTTTGTCCTGGCGGTGCTGCTGGCGGGAATTTCCTATCTCGTGAAGGTTTACGGCATCGCCGCGACTGATCCGGGGCAGCCCGGTTACCAGAGCCTTCTCTCCATGCTCATCGCCGCGGTTTTCGGCAAAGGCTATTTCTACTATCTGACCATCGGCTCGATTCTCTTCGTTCTTTCGCTCTCCGCCAACACCGCCTTCGCCGATTTTCCGCGCCTGTGCCGCGCCATCGCGCAGAACAACTACCTTCCGCACGCCTTCGGGTACCGCGGGCGGCGGCTCGTCTATACCTATGGAATCGTGGTCCTGGCGGTGCTCTGCGGCGGCCTTCTGATTCTTTTTGGCGGGGTCACCGACCGGCTGATCCCGCTCTATGCCGTCGGCGCATTTCTGGCCTTCACGCTTTCGCAGACCGGCATGGTGATGCACTGGCGGAGAAATCGCGGTCCGGGCTGGCTGAAGAGCGCGTTAGTGAATGGGTTGGGCGCGCTGGTCACCGGAATCACCGTCGTCGTGGTGCTGGTTGCGAAATTCGCGCAAGGCGCATGGATCACGCTGCTTTTCATTCCCTTGACGATTGTTTTTTTCACCGTTGTCCGCCGCCACTATCACTCTGTGAAGGTCCTCACCAACTGCACGGTTCCCGTCAACCCGGCAAGTCTCAGCCAAGCTCCCATCGCCGTTGTGCCCGTGGACCGCTGGAGCATCATTACCCGGCAAGGGATTGCATTTGCCGCCCGGCTTTCAACGGAAGTGATCGCCCTGCACGTCGAGCTTGGGGAGAACTCCGAATTGCTTCTCGACGACTGGGCGCGCTACGTTGAAGAGCCCTTTCGCATCGCCGGAAGGGAGGGGCCGAAACTCCAACTACTGCCTTCCCCTTACCGCTTCATCATCATTCCCATCATTCAGTTCATTCTCGATCTTTCGAAGAAGCATCCCGATCGCAACATCATTGTGGTCATACCCGAGCTCGTGGAAAACAAATGGTATGAATATTTCCTTCACAATCAGCGTGGCCGGCTGCTGGAATGGCTGCTGCTGGTGCAAGGCAATGAGCGCATCTTCACGGTAAGTGCGCCGTGGTACGTCGGCGAAAGAACGTAACGCCAGTGGTCGGCAGTGTTGCGCCTGGAATCCAAAGTCGAGGAGAGATTCCTCCGCTCCGGGACGGCAAACAACGCCGTCCCTCCGGTCGGAATGACAGTTTCTAGGTGCTGGATAAGGTAGGAGAATCCAGCTTGGGCGAAGGCACGCCGCTAGACAATGCTACGCTGTTCTTCAGAGAGCGCGTCGGCTGAACGAGGCGAGGCTTGCAACCTCACTGCACGTCCGAGACTTTGCCTTTCACGAACGTGACCTTCATATCCTTGTAGTAGTAAATCTGCTTGGCGCCGAGATTGACAATTTTCTCCGGCTGACCCAAGGCAGCGGTAACTTCATCGGGGGTTTGGCCCAACTGAATCGTCGGGGGAGGCTGAGGCGGGGTGGCCGGCTGTTGCGGAGCCTGCTGCTGTGCCTGCGCGTTTTGGCCCTGCGCGTCTTGCCCCTGCTGCTGTTGCTGTCCGCTATCTCCCGTGTCGATCTCGAGGGTTTGATTGATGAGGTCAGAGACTTGGCCGCCATCGGCGCCGCTCAAATAGTCTTTCGGGAACTGAAAGACGACCTGGGCTCTTCGCTGGGAGGGATCCTGTACCGAATTACAGGTGTCGCACTCGATAATCGTGAGCGCAACCTTGGAGTCCTTGCGATTGACGTCGATCTTGGAGACATAAACCTTCTCCCCGACGGTCAGGAACTTCGTGTCCGTGGACGCTGCGCCGGTCGGGTCTGACACGCCCTTCCATTTCAGGAATTTACTGACTCCCTGCGCGGCCGTGTTGCTGGCCGCATGAACTTGGCCATCTTTTACGGTGCTCGGCAGGATAACCGCGTTTCCGGAGGGGACGCTGATGATTCCACCTTTTTTTATCACCAGCACCGTGCCGGTTTCGAGCACCGAAAGTCCGGTCGAATCCGTGCCCAGTTTCACCAGCTTGTATTTCGCGGTCAACTGACTCTCCAGGGAATCAGCGCCACTATCCTGTGCTTCAGCCAGCATCCAGGGAAACATCCCCGCGAAGATTACCGCAACCATCTGGATCGTCCGCGCCGCTTTGCCGTTCATTGAAAGCTCCTCCTGTAGACCGCCCACTCTCCCTCTCAAAAGGAACCACTGCCCGCAAACCCACTCTCCGGGCAGGCAGGGGGAGCATCAGCAAAATGCGGCCAAACGCTCCCGTTTGCCACCGGATCGCGTTCTCGGACGTCCGCTAGTCGTCGCTGCTGCTGCTTGCGGAGGCGTCCTGGACTTCCTTCTCGGCTTGGCTGGCCTCGTCCTGTTGCGCTTTCAGATCGGCCTCTACCGTCAAGTCCGGCTGCGCCTGACCGTTGGGATTGGGTTTGGAACCAGCCGCCGGACCGGCGGGAATGCCGTTCTTCCCCTGGTTTTCCGCGAGCTTCCCGAGGCCTTCGCTGATCTTGGCCTGGAAGTCGTTGTGCATGTCCTGCAGATCCAGAACGGCCACGGCAACCTGTGATCCGGAGGTGCAGTCATTCCTCTGGCTACTGGCGACGAGTACTTTCACGTTCTGGTCTGCGTCCGGGGTGTCCTGGATGCGCGTCAGCACATCACCGGGGCTCAAGGAACATTCTGTTCCGTCGGGATTAGACTCACTGAGAACCGCGGACACGATGAACGTGCGGTGCGCGGGATCCAGTGCGGCCGGAACTTCATCGGGGCCGTTCTGGCCTCCACCCGCCGGGGCGGTGCTACTCACTGGGGCGGCGGGCTCGGGATTCGCAGCCGCTTGTTGTTGCGCTGCGATTTGGGCTTTTACTTCATCGGCGATCTGCTGCTTTACCTCGGGCGTAAGACCGACCGCGCCGCCGCCGGATGCAGGTTGCTCCTCGCCTGCCGCCTCGGCATTGGCATTGGCCTGCGCTGCCGCTCGGGCTTCGTATGCTGCTTGAAGATTGGCAGCCAGCAAATAGTCGGTGATCCAGAAAGCTGGAGAGGCGTAAACAGGTGCAGGGGCAAAGTAGTAGCCATAATACCCGTACCAAGGAGCCCCACCCCAGCCCCAGCCGAACGCTATCGGCGCGGCCCAGGGATTGTAGGCCCAGCCATAGAATCCGGGGGCGTAGTAAAGCGAAGGAACAAAGCCGAAGTAGGGATGCCCGTGCCAGTAATACCCGCGATAGGCATAGGCGTAACTGCGGCCACCATAGTAATAGGACCGCCGCATATAGGGGTGGCCACCCCGGTAGTAGCCATGTTCGGCAAAGCCACGACCGTGTCCATAGCCGACCACTCTGACACCGGGCCGGGGATGGGAGTCGAACCGCCGCTCGCCATGAGCGCCGTGGTTGATCGTCATGCCGCTGCGGGTGTGGATGGTGCTGACATGGCCACCGCGATCGAAATTCGCTCTTGTACCACTCTTGGTTTCAACGCTGGTCCTTTTGCCGGTGGAGTTGAAACTGTGGACGCTGCCATTCGCGCCGGGCTTGGAACTCCCACCGGCGGGGTGATGCCCCGCCACGTTGGTTGCGCCGCCGTGCGCGGTATTGGTGGCTCCATGCGTCCCGCCGGTGGTTGGTCCGTGCGTGCC
>DLMH01000076.1:20738-52498 GCA_002478115.1 Candidatus Acidiferrum typicum
GTTGGTCCGTGCGTGCCAGCCCCGCCACCCGAGCTTCCGGCTGGCTTTGAGGGTGCTTTTGGCGCCGGCTTAACCGCAGCCGCAGGTTTACTCGGTGCCTTAGCCTGGGGCTTCTTCTCCTGGGCCACCGCGAATACCGATACAGCAAGGAAAAGCATGGAAAACAACAGACCACGAACCAGAAGCTTGCTTCCTTCGTTCCAACTCATCATTGCCCTCCTCGGAAAATCCCCCATCATTGCCAAAATCAAAAAAACGCGCCCTGCTCTCGACAGTCTGTCCGACGTACTTTAGCGCCGACCGTCAGCGCGTTGCCGCCGCGTGTGAGCGGGCTTTACCCGGGTATTCATCTTCTTGTGATGGGAGTACAAGGCAAGCAGCCGGAACCTGCCGTGACCACGGAAGCTGCTTCATGATGAACTTCACACTGGGCATGCTGTTCCCCAAAAAGCAATTGACCGCGGAGCAGAGGAAGGAATCTTACTGGTCTGAGGACGCAGAGTCAATTGCTAGCTTCCGAGAAATGACGGCTACTTAATTAGAAGGTGTGGTTCGTCGATTCTGGGGGACTTTGGAAGCCTTTGCAATACGGAACGATGGCCGTGTACCTGCGGGCCATTGAAATCGATGTTGACGTAATGGCTAACCAGGCTAATCATGCGTCATGTCACCAACACTCAAGAAAGTGCTCCAAGCAGTATTCTGGTTCGTCCTTGGTCATCTTAGCTGCGCGGTCATGCATCATCTCCACCACTTCACGTGGAAATGACCGAGAGGCGTGTGCCAAGTTGGCATGGGCGGGATGGCTGGGGGTCTCCCTCGGTCCGTTCGCAATCTGGCGATAGCGATTTGAATAAAGCTAACGCTCTGGTTGGCTAGCTGCGGGGGCGTCGAGGGCCAGATCTTCGCCCACCAGATGCAGGTAATCCTGAAGAACGGAAACGACAAGCGCGTGGTCCTCGCGCTGCGGCAAACCGGAAACGGTGATCGTGCCGACGCACCCTGTTCCCGCAAGGAGAATCGGGAAACAGCCGCCGTGGGTCGCATAGTCCTTTGGATCAAGGCCCACCTTTTCTTGTAAAGTGCTTTGAGCGCGCTCGTGCTTCAAACCGATGGCGTAGGAACTGCGGTGAAAGCGCAGAACGACGTTACGCTTGCGGCGAATCCAGTCCCAATTGTCCGGCGTGGTTCCCGGCATGGCGTACGAAAAAAGAGCATGCCCGTTGAGCTGAATATCGATGGCCACGGCAACGTGGCGTTTTTCAGCAGCCGCTTTGAGGGCGGTCCCCACAGCCCAGGCCACTTCTGCATCAAAGTGTTTGAATTGCAGCCGCTTTTCCTGCAGCGCAATTTTTTCGAGATCTTGATCAACGGTCATGAATTTTTCCTCCGTGAAACGAGTGAAGTAAACCTGCAAGAAACTTCTTTGCGACTACGTCACAACCGGCGCATAAGCAACACCAGCCAGGCCAAACACCCGCTGATAGCGCTGCACCTCCTCGCGGGGGCCCAGCGCTTTTTCAAAGTTGTCGGAAAGTTTCACTGCCGGCCTGCCATTGGCATCGTTGAGCTTGCACACCAGGCTTACGGGATCGAAGTCGCCACTGCCTTGCGCATTGCAGTTGCGAAAATCATTGGTAAGCAACGTGCCCCATCCCGCGCTGAAGCGGATGCGGCGTTCGGGAATCCACTTTCGTTCATTGAGAAAATCGCTCGCTTGCCGAAAATCCGTGGGAGCAGCGCCATTGCGAATTGTCCCGGAAAAATAGGCATGCAATCCCAAAATCGTGTCCACATCCAGGGAGTCAGAGGCAATGAAGAGTTTTTGCCGCGGATCGCGCCCTTTCTGTTCGAGCCAGGCAATGTATTCGTCGCCCGCAAGAAAAGGATCTTTGCTGTCCGCGCGCTGTCCCGTCCAGTCCGCCACCCAGTCCGGAGCGTTGCCAAGAAACTGCGTCGTGCCAAAGGTGTCTGGGAGCAGAATGCGCAACTCGCCGTGATAGGTCTGCTGCCAAAGCTCCAGCAAGCGGTATTGCGAGGCCTTCAGTTCTTCGTCATCCTTGGCCATTGTGGCCAACGCCATGGGCAATTCATGGGCATTCGTGCCGATCGCTTCCAAATCGTGTTTATAGGCCAGATAGGTATTCGAGGTACCGGTAAAGTTGCTGCCGAGCACGTCGCTTATGGCTTTTACCACGTACTCCTGCCATAAGAAGCTATGGCGGCGCCGCGTTCCAAAGTCGCTCACTTTCAGTCCGGGGACGTCGCGCAAGCGCTCCATTTTTTCCCAGAGTTTCGTTTTGGCCCGGGCATAGAGAATATCCAACTCGAGTTCGCTCAGACGCTTGAGGCTGGCGCGCGTCCTCAACTCGCTGATTGCCGAAAGCGCATAAATCTCCCACATGGTCGTCTCTGTCCAGAGGCCGTGAAAGGCGAGGGAGAACTGCCCGTCTTGAATCGAGAGCTCATAATCAGAGAGCCGGAAGTCGCGATCGAGCCACTCCAGGAAAGCCGGTTGAAAGATACCGCGGCGTCCATAAAAGGTATTGCCTGCGAGCCAGATCAGTTCGGATTTTTGAAAGCGCAGCTTCCTGGTCTGCTCGAGCTGTTCCCGAAGCTGATCGGCATCGATCAAATCGCCAAGGCGTACGTTGACGGAGCGATTGATGAGCGAAAAAGAGGCGGTGGTCTTAGGGAAGCGCTTCCAGATGAACTGCAGCATCAGCAGCTTGTAAATATCGGTATCGAGCAGAGACCGCGTAATGGGGTCCACTTCCCAGTTATGGTCATGTGCGCGCCGCGCAAAGTTGATGATCACAATGCCACCACTTTACCTTACTCGGGGCGCTCGGCGGCAAGTGTATGCGAGATCCGCCACGCCGCGCTTACTCGAGGACGTGGATGTTCTTTTTGGCGCAGATCTCCTTGAGTATCTGGGGCCACACGCTTACGGTGACTTCGCCGAGATGCGCTTTCCTCAGCAGGAGCATGAGGGTGCGGGACTGACCGATACCGCCGCCGATGCTCAGCGGGATTTCATTCTTCACAATGGCCTGGTGATAGGGGAACTTGAGGAAGTCCAACTGGTGGGACAGCTCGAGTTGCTTCTTCAAGCTTTCCGCATTCACGCGAATGCCCATGGAGCTGAGTTCGTGGCGGCGCCGCGTGACATGGTTCCAGACCAGGATGTCGCCGTTCAAACCATGCAGGGGCCGGCCATCAGGGCCTTTGGTTTCGGTGACCCAGTCGTCGTAATCGGCGGCACGCATTTCGTGCGGATAGCCATCCTCGAGGGGATAGCCGATGCCAACGATGAAGAGCGCGGGGTACTGCTGGAGAATGGCCGTTTCGCGCTGCTTCCGGGGGAGCTGGGGATACATTCGGAGGAGTTCCTCGGCATGGAGGAAGGTGAGCTTCTCCGGCAGATTCGGATACTTTTCATTCTTGAGCTCGGGGAAAAGATCCTGGGCGTAGAGTTCGGCTTCGACGAGCACTTTCCAGATTTTGCCGACGATCTCCTTCAGGAAGTCGAGGTCGCGCTGATCGGAGGTGATGGCGCGCTCCCAATCCCACTGGTCCACGTAGACGCTATGGTCATGGTCGAGGAAATAGTCTTTGCGGACGGCGCGCATGTCCGTGCAAAGGCCTTCACCGGGACGCATGCCGAATTCCTTCAGGGCCACCCTCTTCCACTTGGTGGCGGCCTGAACAATCTGGGCATCCACGGGGTGCTTGTCGTAGTCATTGCGGATATGGAATTGGATGGGGGTGCGGGAGCCGTCGCGGTCCAGCATGTCGTTGACACCGCTTGCGATGTCCACGATCAGGGGTACCGTTACCATTAACAGATTCAATTCCTTACAGAGGTTGTCCTCGATAAAGCGTTTAACGGCGAAAATCGCTTTCTGGGTTTCCCTGCGGGAAAGCGCACTGGAATAGTCCAGGGGAAGAATCTTCTCCAAATCCTCATAGTTGCCAATACCGGGTCCTGCCAAATCCGCTGCTTTGCTGGACATAGGTCACACCTCCGCTAAACCTTTCTCATGAATTCTTCTATCCACCAGCCTGCGCACCTCAGGAGTTAAAACTCCTGCATTTGCGGGCCTTGTCGTCATGGCTGAACAGGCTGTGGAAAACACCAAAAAGATTTTCTTCAGGGGCTGAAGCCCATTGGTTTTAGGAATCTTATGCCGGGGCTGAAGCCCCGCCCTCCTAAAGAAAAGACTTTTCCCGCAAACTGTGCCCTTCGCTGGCCCTGGGTAAGATGGTGGCCTGCCAGGAGCCACTTATGAGATGAGCTCCAAGGGAACAGTCACGCCAAGGGAGGAAAGGGGCCAGTACGGGACACACCGAGTCATGTGATATATGTCACAGCTTTTGGTGCCTATAAGCAAGTTTAATAGTAGTGCTCTCCGGCCAGCCTCGATTGCCGGCCCCTGAACCGCTTATCTCATGACATCTGAGTACCAAAATTCAATTAGGAGGACACACTCATGGGCATTAGTACCCTATCCGCTGCGACTACCAAAGGAACCGCGGACTATGTAAATGAAGTTTTGACGAGCGTACGAGCCAAGAATCCGGCCGAACCCGAGTTTCATCAGGCAGTGCAGGAAGTACTCGAATCCTTAGGTCCCGCCCTCTCGAAACACCCTGAATACCAAAAAGCGCGCATCCTTGAGCGCATGGTCGAGCCGGAACGCGTAATCATGTTTCGCGTCCCCTGGGTCGACGATCAGGGCAACGTCCAGGTGAATCGCGGATTCCGTATTCAGATGAGCAGCGCCATCGGCCCGTATAAGGGCGGACTCCGCTTCCACCCTTCGGTGAACCTGGGCATCTTGAAATTCCTGGCCTTCGAGCAGGTGTTGAAGAATTCCCTGACGACGCTGCCAATGGGCGGCGGCAAGGGAGGCTCAGACTTTGATCCCAAGGGCAAGAGCGACAACGAGGTGATGAGGTTCTGCCAAAGCTTCATGACCGAGCTGTGCCGCCATATCGGCCCAGACACGGACGTTCCGGCGGGCGACATTGGAGTCGGCGGGCGCGAAATTGGCTTCCTGTTTGGCCAGTACAAGCGGCTGAAGAACGAGTTCACCGGCGTGCTGACGGGCAAGGGGCTGAACTGGGGCGGCTCGCTGATTCGTCCGGAAGCGACGGGTTACGGTTGCGTGTACTTTGCGTCCGAAATGCTGAAGACACGGAAGGAAAAGCTGGAAGGCAAGCTCTGCCTGGTCTCCGGAAGCGGCAACGTGTCGCAATACACGATCGAAAAGCTGCTGGACTTCGGAGCCAAGGTCATCGCCATGTCCGATTCCAATGGCGTGATTCATGATCACGAGGGCATCAACCGGGAAAAGCTGGCATGGGTTCTGGAACTGAAGAATGTGCGCCGCGGCCGCATCAAGGAATATGCGGACCACTTCAAGACCGCAAAGTATATGCCCGTGGATCCTTCGAAGGACTTCAACCCGCTCTGGGCCATTAAGGCGGAT
The DNA here is from genome assembly GCA_002478115.1 of Candidatus Acidiferrum typicum. Lineage (GTDB taxonomy): Bacteria > Acidobacteriota > Terriglobia > Acidiferrales > UBA7541 > Acidiferrum > Acidiferrum typicum. The sequence goes on from DLMH01000076.1 coordinate 26,234, forward strand.
TGCGCCTTCCCGAGCGCCACACAGAACGAAATCAACGCCAAGGATGCGGCGACGCTGGTGATGAACGGGTGCAAGGTGGTGGCGGAAGGCGCCAACATGCCGAGCACACTGGACGCCACGAAGCTGTTCCTGGAAGCGAAGATCCTCTACGGGCCGGCCAAGGCCGCCAACGCCGGCGGCGTGGCGACTTCGGGCCTGGAGATGAGCCAGAACAGCATGCGGCTCTCCTGGACGAGGGCGGAAGTGGACGAGCGGCTGCACAACATCATGATCGCCATCCACAAGAACTCGTTTGAGACGGCCGAAAAGTACGGCATGCCGGGCAACCTGGTTTTCGGCGCGAATATCGCCGGATTCCTGAAGGTGGCCGATTCGATGCTGGATCAGGGGCTGGTCTAAGACCCGTTCAGCGGTTACTATGCGGCGGGGTGAAAAGTTCACCCCGCCGTTTTACTATTCAGACGGAAACATTCATGAACCGAGACCAGATTCCCCGGCCATTGCCGGACGCGGAACTGCTCCTGGAGGGCTTCGACAACCTGATGCCCTTCCGGGTGCAGGAGATTCTGCTGGTGTCGAGTTTGTACGATTCGTTCATCCTGCGCGAAGACGGCCGGCTGAACGAGTTGCTGATCGGCGAGTCGCTGGACCTGCACCTGCAGCAGATTCCGCGGATCACGCACGTCTCCAGTTGTTCGGAAGCGCTGGCGTTGGCGCGTTCCGATCCGCGGCGCTTTAACCTCATCGTGACGAACCTGGCGGTGGGAGAGATGAATGCCGCGCAACTGGCGCACGAAATCAAGGCGGCGGGATTGAATGTGCCGGTGGTGGTGCTGGCGTACGACTACCGCGAAATCAAGAATTTCATTGCGCGGAATCCAGTGACGGATATCGAGCGGATTTTCCTGTGGCAGGGCAGCGCGCGCGTGCTGATTGCCATCGTGAAATGCGTCGAGGACCGGCGGAACGTGGAGCATGACACCTCCACGATGGGCGTGCCGGTGGTGCTGCTGGTGGAAGACAACATCCGCTACTACTCGGCGTTTTTACCGGTGATTTATACCGAGCTGATTACGCAGACGCGGCGCGTCATTCAGGAAGGCTTGAACCTGGCGCACAAGCTGGTACGCATGCGGGCGCGGCCGAAGATTCTGCTTTCCTCGAATTTCGAGGAGGCTTACGAACTGGCGCTGCGCTATCAGGATCACCTTCTGGGAATTGTGTCCGACATCGAGTTTCCGCACGGCGGCGCGCTGAGCGCGGACGCGGGATTCGAGCTGGCGCGGCGGGTGCGCGCCTTGGTGCCCGATTTGGCGGTGGTGCTGCAATCGAGCCGGACGAAATTCCGGAAGCGGGCGCATGCGGAAGGGTTTTCCTTCCTGCGCAAGCGCTCGCCGACCTTTTTGCGGGATTTGCGGCGGCTGCTGATCCAGCAATTTGCGTTCGGCGATTTCGTGTTCCGCACATCGGATCGCAGCGAAGTGGCGCGCGCCACGGATCTGAATTCACTGGAGGCGCTGCTGCACACGGTGCCGGTGGACAGCATCGCGTATCACGGACAACGGAATCACTTCTCGCACTGGCTGATGGCACGGACGGAGTTTGCGCTGTCGCAAAAACTGAGGCCGCGCAAGGTTTCCGACTTCGAGACGGTTGAGGGATTGCGGCAGAACTTGATCGACTCGATCGGGGAATACCGCAGAGAGCAGAGCGAAATCCTGATCGGGGACTTCAAGCCCGCGGCGTTCAAGGCCGGCGGGTCGTATTTCCTGCGCATGGGGGCGGGCTCGCTGGGCGGCAAGGCGCGCGGGCTGGCGTTCATCCGGCACATGCTGCACAAGCGGAGAGTCGCGCGGCGATTTCCGGAGGTGCGCGTGGGGGTGCCACCGGCCGCGGTCCTGGCGACGGATGCGTTTGACCGCTTTCTTGCGGAGAACAACCTGCTCGATTTCGCGGTCCATGCGGCCGACGACGCGGAGATTCAGCAGAGATTCCTGGACGCGCCTCTTCCCGCGGCGGTCACGGAGGATTTGCGGGCCTTTCTTGCGGAAGCGCGCTACCCCCTGGCGGTGCGCTCCTCGAGTTTGCTGGAGGATTCGCAGTACCAGCCGTTCACGGGAGTGTACGAGACGTTCATGCTGGGCAACCAGCAGGCCGACGATTCCCTGCGGCTGCAGCATCTGACGGAGGCGGTGAAGCTGGTCTACGCGTCCACGTTCAGCCACCATGCGAAGTCGTACGTGCGGGCGACGCCGTTCCGCCTGGAAGAAGAAAAAATGGCGGTGATCCTGCAGCAAGTGGTGGGGGCGTTTCACGGCCCGCGTTTTTATCCGGACTTTTCCGGGGTGGCGCGTTCGCGGAATTTTTATCCGGTTCCGCCGATGCATTTTGAGGATGGCATCGCCGCGGTGGCGCTGGGCCTGGGGCGCGCGGTGGTGGACGGCGGGAAGTGCCTGTCGTTCTGCCCTCGGTATCCGGCGAATCTGGTGCAGTTCTCGACGGTAGAGGACATTCTTTCCGAGTCGCAAGCGGATTTCTGGGCACTTTCGCTGGATCACGTGGAGCAGGAGACTTCGCCGCCGGGACTTCGCGAGGTGCGTTTCACGCTGGATGTGGCGGAGGCGGACGGCACGCTGCACGCCGTGGGCTCGACCTATTCGCAGGACAACGACCGGATCAACGACGGATTGAACCGGCCGGGGATGCGCGTGGTGACCTTCGCGCCCGTTCTCAAGTACGGGCTTTTCCCGCTGGCGCCACTGCTGGTCCAGCTACTCAAGGATGGCGAGGACGCATTTGGGCAGCCGGTGGAGATTGAATTTGCGGTGCGCTTGCCGCGGCAAACGGGCGAGCTTGCGGAGTTTGGGTTTTTGCAGATCCGCCCGCTGGTTCTTTCGCAGGAGAGCGAAGAACTACGCATGGAGAATGTGGATCCTTCGCGGGTGATGGCGCACAGCACCAAGGTGCTGGGCAACGGGCGCATCGAGAATTTGCGGGATATCGTGGTGGTTGACTCGCAGCGGTTTGAGCGCGGGCAGAGCCAGGAGGTGGCGCGGCTCGTGTCGTACTTCAATGCGAAGCTGAACGAGGAGAACCGGCCGTACCTGCTGGTGGGCGTGGGGCGGTGGGGCTCAAACGAGCCGTGGCTGGGGATTCCGGTGGAGTGGGACGAGATTTCGGGGGCGCGGGTGATCGTCGAGGCGGGATTCCGGGATTTCCGGGTGACGCCATCGCAGGGCAGCCACTTTTTCCAGAATTTGACGGCGTTCCAGGTGGGTTATTTCACGGTGAATCCCGATCTGGGAGAAGGATCGGTGGATTGGGCGTGGTTGGGAGCCCAACCGGCACTGGAAGAGCGCGGCTGTGTGCGGCATCTGCGGTTCGCGGAACCCCTGTTGGTCTTGATGAATGGGCGAACGAGCCAAGGGATGATTTTCAAGCCGGAGTGAATTGGAGTGCGCGCCGGTACTGGGGAGATGGCGCAGGGAGTCTGGGTGGAATTCCCCTGAGGGCGGCTGGAGCGCGTAGACGGCTGGTGGTGCCGCACAGCGTAAGTCTTTTTCTTTCAAGGATCGCGGGTAAAGGGAAGACGACAGGCCCATTTGGACCCGGTAATGCTCTTTCTCTTTACGGGGTTCCTGGCTTATTCGCGATTGTCGAGCCGGGAGGAGGAGGCGGGCATGGTTTTTTCCAACCTGATTCTTGCAACGATCATTGTGCTGGCGGTCGGAGCGGTCGTCTTCGGATTGACCGTGGCACTGCGCACCTACGTGAAGTATCGCGGGAAACGCGTGATCACCTGCCCAGAGACACAGAAGGCGGTCGCCGTGCACGTGAATGCGACGAATGCGGCGCGCAAGGCTCTGTTCGGCAAGTCGTACGTCCGCCTGGACCAGTGCTCGCGCTGGCCGGAGCGTCAAAATTGCGGGCAGGAGTGCCTCTCTCAGGTGAACGCGGACCCGGCGCTGTGCTTGGTCTGGAACATGGTGGACCACTGGTACAAGGGAAAAACGTGCGCGTACTGCCAGAAGCCCTTCACCGAAATCCACTGGCATGACCGGCATCCTGCGTTGCTGGCCCCGGATCACACCTGCGTGCAATGGAATGAGGTGGCTCCGGAAAAATTGCCGGAGGTTTTCGAGACGTACCTGCCGGTCTGCTGGAACTGCTACATTGCGGAGACATTCCGGCGGCAAAATCCCGAGAAAGTCTTGGACCGGACATGGGAGCGCGGCCCGGGCGGCGAGTACATTCCGAAAGAAGATTCGGCGGCCCCGGTGGCGAAACCGGCGACCCGGAATTGACCTCGATACTCTGAGCAGACCAACGAAGGAAACGCCGGTAGGAGGCTGCTTTGAACCGTCGCGAAGTTGGTTGGCGAGCAGGAAGCGCACAAACCGGGAGATGAAAGAGAAAGAGCAGCACCAACGGCACCGACCTTAAACCCCACAAACACCTACGCATAGGTGGTAATATGTACTAGTTATGACTTCCACCACTTCCCACGACTTCGTGAAAGGCAGCAAACTCCAGATTCGACGCCTGGTCAACAACAGTCCGCAGCCCATCGAAGAACAACTTCGCAAGGTCATCCCCGGGTGGGGTACAGCCGAATTCGACTGGCGCTCGCCGCTCGTCTCGGAGCAGTACAGAGAGTATTGCGATGAAGAATTCCTGGCAGTTCTTGGCCTGGAAGGCTATTCCGAGGCGTTGGTGGGCAGTTTCTGGCCGCGCCGCGGTCCCAATTGGGATGCTCTGGCCCGGGTGGCTCTGCCCCATCCTGCGGTTCTGCTGATCGAGGCCAAGAGCCACCGATCGGAAATGGCGAGCTGCTACGGTGGCGGGCTCGACTCTCTCAAAATCATCAAGGCCGCTTTTCACAAAACTCAACAGTGGCTACAGCCCCAGAAGCGCCGAGACTGGAAGTCGCCGTTTTATCAGTTCGCCAACCGCCTGGCCCACCTCTATTTCCTGCGTAAGGAATGCGGACTGGAAGCGTGGCTCGCGCACGTGTATTTCACGGGCGACCCATACTACCCGACCAGCCGCGAGCAATGGGATGACTGGCTGTGCGAGGTTCGCTTTGAGCTCGGAATCGGCGACGGCAAAATCGAAGGACTGGTGGATATCTTCCTGTCTGTGAACGGGGGCAATGCATGAGCGAACAGGATCTCTACCGTGGCCTCGACCGGATCTGGAACTTGCGCACCGAGTTCAACGGTCCAAAGGTGATCAAGGATCTGGACGATCAGATTGCGGACAACTACCAGCGGCTGAAGGAGATGGACGGCGCCGGTTCCAGCTCCGAGAATTGGCGATGGTATGCAAATTCCGATTACGACCACGCGAAGAATAGATCGCCGGAAACGATCGTGGAGCGCGAGATCATCGGTCTGACACAGGCGCTCGGAACATGGGCGAACCAGGTTCCGGTAAACAGCGGGATCTCCGAAGGGAACAATCAGCCCAGTCACATCGACCTCGTACATCGCACCACAGAGCGAAGCTTCGAATTAATTGAACTGAAAATCGAAAGCGACGATCCGTACAAAGCAGCGCTGCAAATCCTCCGCTATGGCCTCACCTACAGGCTGTTTCGCCGCGCTCCCGCGCTAGTGCGATCGACGCAACATCCGCTCACAGAGAAGTTATTCGAGGCGAGCCGTATTCACTTGCGCGTGCTGGCTCCGATACATTACTACCGGCCAGGGAACCCAGAGTCCATCGAGCCTGCAATCTGCGAGGGGTTCGAGCACCTCCTGAAAGACGAGAAATGGAAGATGGATTTCGCCTTCCTCCAGTTTCCGGATTGGTTCCGTCGCAATTCGGCAGACTTAACAGAGTCAAGACAGACGCTGGAGCTCGCTCTCGTCGGTCGCGGACCATTGCGCCGCGATTCGGCTACTTCGGCATGACGCCGCTTAGTTCCCTTTCACTGCCGTGATTCCCTTTTCCATAATGAATTTCCTAACGCTCTTCGTGCAGACAAAGTCACGTTAACTTGAAGAGTGACAATTTTACGCTTCGCAGGCACAAGAAATTCAAAGTAGCCCACTGCCGAAAACTCGGCGCGGTGATTAGTGGCAGAACTCGCAGGCGCGGCCGACCGTACCCAAACCAAGCAATTCGATGTGCGGCGTGAGGTAGTCTTCGCGCACAGGCTCGTCGTGCATGAGCGCGGTGCTCAGGTATTTCTTGTTGTCGTCGCAGAAGACGGTGACGACGGCAGCGTCCGGCGCGATTTTGTCCTGGGCGCGCAGAGCGGCAAGGAAGTTGCACCCGGAAGAGATTCCCACGGCTACGCCAAGATTGAAGGCGAGCTTCTGCGCCATGAGGATGGCGTCGCCGTCGGGAATGGCGATGACTTCGTCGAGATCCTTGAGCTTGAGGATTTCGGGCACGAATTCGTCGGAGATGCCCTGGATGCGGTGGTTACCGATTTTGCAGCCAGTGGATAGAGTGGGCGACTCAGCGGGCTCGACGGGATGGATGCGGATAGAGGAGTCGCGCTCCTTTAGGAATTTTCCGACGCCCATAACCGTGCCGCCCGTGCCCACGCCGGCGACAAAGGCCTGCGGCCTCTTGGCGACCGAAACCATCTGCGACCAGATCTCCGGGCCGGTGGTTTCTTCGTGGGCTTCGACATTCGCGGGGTTGGAGAACTGCCGAGGGAGGAAGACGTCCTTGCGGGAGGCCGCCAGATCTTCGCACATGCGGATGCAGCCGAGGAATCCACCTTGCGCGGCCGCGACGGACACCACTTCGGCGCCGTAGCTGCGAATGAGTTGAGCGCGCTCCTGGCTCATCCAATCGGGCATGAAAATCTTGACGGGGTGGCCCAGAATGCGGCCGAGCGCCGCAAAGGAAATGCCCGTGTTGCCGCTGGTGGCCTCCGCGATGGTGAAGCCGGGTTCGATCTTCCCTTCTTCATAGGCCTTTTGCAGGATGCGCAGGGCCATGCGGTCCTTGATGCTGCCGGTGAGATTCATGTTTTCGGATTTGGCGTAAAGAATGCGTTCGCGACCTTTGTAGCGGAAGTGGATGCTGACGAGGGGAGTATTGCCGACGAGACGAGTGAGGGCCTTGAACTTCGATGTGGAACTATTGATGAGTATGGTCATAACAATTCTTTGTCGCATGTTTACGGGAATTCGGCAAGTGCATTGGGCACGGGCAAACCGGCCGGCAAATGAAGCGGGCAGAACGGCTTATGTCCCGAAAATGGATTGTGGAAGTCCGGAGTCTTCAGGGGCTAAAGCCCAACTCATTCTACCTGCTTTACGCCGGGGCTGAAGCCCCGGCCTCCTAAGGAAGAAGAGAAGAAACATCTGGGCGGCTGCCAAGCCTTTAGGGAGAATCAGGACCAGCCGGCATCCACGGTGAACTCCTGCGCGGTGCACATGCGACTGGCGTCGGAGGCGAGGAAGAGAGCGAGCTGGGCGACGTCCTCCGGCTCGATACGTGCCTGGAGACATTGCCCTGCCATGACCTCGTGCTCCATCTGCGGATTCAGCCACAGTTGCTTCTGGCGTTCGGTCCAGACGGCGCCGGGGAGAATGGTGTTCACGCGAATGCCGGCTTGGCCGAAATCGCGGGCGATGGCACGGGTGAGGCCGTGGATGGAAGCTTTGCTCATGCTGTAGATGGGCGCGTCAGTCTGCTTGATTTTCCAAATGATCGAACTGAGGTTGATGATGGAGCCGCCGCCGCGCCGCTTCATGATGGGAAACACCTCCTGCGCGGCGAAGAACATATGACGCTGATTGACGGCGATGCGGTCGTCCCAATACGCCTGGGTGACGCTGCCGATGGCGTGGCGATCATCGTTACCGGCATTGTTCACAAGAACGGCGATGTCGCCGAGGCGTGCCGCGGCTTCCTGGATGGTCTTCTGCAAAGCGGCGATGTCCCGGAGATCGCAGGGGAGATACAAAGGCTTCGCACCGGTTTCCCGGTGAACAAGATCTGCGAGGCGGGTGCTGGCGTCCTCGGCGATGTCCACAAACGCCACCAGCGAACCTTGTTCGGCGAAAGCGCGCGTCATGGCGCCGCCGATGCCATTCCCTCCCCCGGTGATGAAAACGACTTTGCCGCGAAGATCAGGGTAGCTGGCCAGCATCGGGGATATCCCTCTGAGCTTGCATGGAAACCGTTGTCCGCGAGAAGCGGAAGTGCACGAAATTCATTTGCGGAATGATTTCGTCAAACGATACTCCAACTCGAAGGCGAACGCCAAGCCAAGAATCAGGGAGCAGCGGGTGTTCGTCAAGGAGTGCGCGCCACGGAGCGAAGGAAGGCCGGCTGGCGGACATGCCGGCCTTGGTCCAGCGCACTGGCACAGACTCAAGATCGAGAGATCGTGCGGACCTGGGGCGCCCGCCTTCGGCGGGTGCTGCGCCCCTACGCGAAAGGACATGCGGGTCAGGAGAGATATTCGAGGGCGGCGCGAATTCGGTACAATTGAGCAGCGGAAAGAACTTCCCAATCGGAACAGGTGAGCGCGTGATTCATCGCAACGTTTTTCATAATGAGGAGTTGCTGGAGATCGAAAAGGTCCGTTGGTCGCCCGGGCAAGCAGGATTGATCTGCGGTTGGGGACTATTCACCACCGTACGCATCACGCAGGGAGAGGCCTTTGCCTACGAGCGGCACTGGCGGCGGCTGGAAAAAGATGCGGCGCTGACGCGGCTGCCGCTGACTTATTCCGGCGCAAAGGTGCGTGTGCATTTGCAGGAGGTGCTCCGGGCAAACAAAGTGACGGAAGGGTGCGCAAGGATCTACCTGGTGTGGAATACGGTGGGCGGGTGGAAAAGCGACGAGCACATGCCCGACGTGGACCTGCTGATAACCACCGCCGACCTGCCGCACCATCCGGAGAGTGTGCGGCTGACGGTGCGGGAACAAGGGCGGCACGCGGCTTCGCCACTGGCGGGAGTGAAAACGATTTCGTGGCTGAACAGTGTGTGGGCCTCGGCCGAGGCACATCGCGAAGGGTTTGACGAGGTGGTGCTGCTGAATGAGCGGGGCGAGGTAAGCGAGTGCACCGCCGCAAATATTTTTGTGGTGAAGAAGGACAGGGTGGTGACACCGCCGCTGAGTTCCGGATGCCTGGAAGGGGTGACGCGCGGGGTGCTGATGGAAATCGCCGCGGATGCGGGAACCAGCGTGACGGAGCAAACCTTGCGCATGGAGGATTTGTACGGCGCGGATGAGGTCTTCATCACATCGACAAACCGCAATGTGATTGGCGTGCGGGAGATCGCGGGGCGGCCGATGGCAAACGGGGGAAAAGGCGAGATAACCCAGAAGCTGGATGAAGCGTTCGATGCGTTTTTGAAGGATTACGTGGGCAGGCGGTTGGCGGCGCGGACAGGAAAAGCGGAAGGCTGAGAATCCAGAGCATCGAAGAAAGATCCAACGCGGAAATGCCCCGAGCAGGCCGGGGTAACCGCCGGGCACAGAGGTCTGCAGAGTAGCACGGAGAAAATGAACCCAGGAGCACAGACAGGAGTGTCTGTGCCACAAGAAGCGGGGCCAGGCGAACTGGCCGGGCCCGTGCTACAATGCGCGGACTAGTGCCGTTCCAACTATTTGGGCCAAATGACGGTCCAAACATCTGACGCGAACACGGAGAGAGTATTCTCGAAGGGATTTGTTGGAACAAGTTGGAACGGTACTAGCTGAGGGGTCAGGACAGGAAAGGCATGACAGAAGCGTTAGCCCAGAGTGAGGCCGTACTGGAAGTCATCTCGCCCGACGGTGCGCGGAAGTACGTTCGCGTAACGCAGACGCCGTTTCTGATCGGACGCGGCGCGGAGACGGGCAACCACTTGCAGTTGACGGACCGCCGGATTTCGCGGAACTGTGCCGCGATCGTCATGGAGGCGAACCGCTACTACCTGGAAGACCGCGGGCAGAGGCGCGGGATGTTCATCAACCAGGAAAAAGCGGAGAGCCGGCAGTTGAACGACGGCGACGTGATCACGTTCGGGATTGAAGATTCCTACCAGATTATTTTCCGGGCGGCGACCGGAACTTCCGACGAAGCGATCCCGCAGCTTTTGACGCGGATCGACCACATGACCAGCTCGGAATCGACGGGCGGGGGCTTGCGGAAGTTGAACATGCTCCTGGAAGCCACTTCCCTGTTGCACTCGCAATTGCCGCTGGATTCCGTACTGGCAAAGATGATTGATCACGCCATCGCGGTAACGGATGCGGACCGCGGCTTGCTGGAAGAGGCGGAAGCGGGACGCCCAGAAAATTTGCGCGTGCGGCTGGCGCGCCGAAGCGGGGGACAGCGGCTGCCTCCCGAGAGCATGACACCGAGCCAGACGGCGATTCAGTTGGCGTTGAAGCAAGGCTCGCCGGTGATCACGGAAGATCTGGCGCAGGCGGAGATGAACCTGCAGGCAGCGGCCAGCATCGTGGCGCAAGGATTGCGGGCGGTGGTGGTGATTCCGTTGTACGCCAGTTCGCGCGCGGCGAGCGAAGGCACGGGTGTGGATGTGCGCCGGGGCGTTTTTTTGGGCGTGCTGTATTTGGACTCAAAACGCCCGACGGCCTTCACCAAGCTGGACCGGCAGATCCTGGACGCGCTGGCGGCCGACGCGGCGAGCATCCTGGACAATGCGCGGCTGGTGGAACGCGAACGGGAACGCCAACGGTTGGAACAAGAGATTAACATCGCGCGAGACATCCAGCAGGCCTTGCTGCCGAAAAATTTCAAGGATTACCCGCACCTGGCCGTCTCTGGCGTGAATTTTCCCTGCTTGTCGGTCGGGGGAGATTATTTCGACGTGTTCCCGCTGGATGAAAAGCGGACGGCTTTTCTTCTGGCGGACGTGAGCGGAAAAGGGCTGGGAGCAGCGCTGCTGACGACCATGCTGCAGGGGGCACTCTCGGGCATGACGCTGGGGACGGATCCGGCGCGGACGTTCAACCACGTGAACCGGTTCTTGTGCGACCATGCGGAGGTCGGGCGTTATGCAACGATGTTTTTCGGGATTCTCGATGTAGCCGGGAAGCTGGAGTTCATTAATGCGGGGCACCCTTCGCCGATTTTGATGCGGCAGGGAAGGGCCGAGGAGGCGTTCACGGAAGGGTCCTTCCCCGTGGGGCTTGTGCCCGAAGCGGAGTTCGCAACGGCGACGCTGCAACTGGAGCCGAACGACACGCTGTTCCTTTTCAGCGACGGCGTGACGGAAGCGATGGATCCGGATGAACAGTTATATGGAGTGCCGCGGCTGGTCGAGGTGCTGCAAGGAAAGACCGACCTGCCGCTGGACGAAATTCAAAAGACGGTGCTGGAATCGGTGGAGAATTTTGCGCGTGGCGCGCGGCAGGCCGACGATGTGACCATGCTGGTGGTGCGATATCGCGCGGCAGGCGTGACGGTGGCGGATACGGATGTGCCCGCTGCGAACAGCGCGGCCGCGAACGGATGAGTGCCGCTGCTTCCTTCCCGAGCGGGAGTAAGTAGCTGCAAGAAGCTTGTGTCCTGAGTCAATAATTCTTGGCAAATGTCGCGGCCCTTCATGTCATTCCGAGGGTCCCGCGCCGCGCGGGTCCCGAGGAATCTGCTTCTGTTTTCCACGTGGCTGAAAAAGCAGATTCCTCGCTCCGCTCGGAATGACAATCTCACTTCTTCGGCGTGTTTCGGAATGACAATCTCACTTCATATGCGTATTTGTGGGTCAGAGCACTGGCGGCGCGCACACAAGGCAGGCACGATAGAGGGCTACGCTCGAATCGAAGGAAAGAAGGGAGCAATCCACAATGGATCTCGCGGAGGTTTTGCGATTTTTGGAGGGAGAGAAACTGGCGGTGCTGGCAACGTCGGCGGAGGATGGCAGGCCGGAGGCGGCAGTGATGGGATTTGCGGTGACGCCGGAACTGGAGATTATTTTCGACACGGTGAGGAGTTTCCGGAAATACGCGAACCTGAAGAAAAATCCGCGCGTGGCGTGGGTGATCGGGTGCTCGTCGGAAATATCGGTGCAACTTGAAGGAAATGCGGTGGAGTTGGAGGGGGCGGAATTGGAGAAGTACAAAATGATCTACGCGAAGAAGTATCCCGACAGCACGGGGCGCGACAAGTGGGCGGACCTGACATACTTCGTAACGCGGCCTACATGGGTGCGGTATGGAGATTACACGCCGGGGAAAAGGCGGATCGAGGAGAAAGAGTTTTGAGGAGGCTGAGAGTTCAGAGGTAAAGGCAAAAAAGAAGAGCTCGCCACGGAGCGAGCACAGGGGCGCGGAGAAGCGTCCGTGATACTTGACGGGGCAAAAGCGGGAGCAGGGCTCCTGCACCCGAACAGCTTGCGGAAAAAGCACCATCCCGTCATTCCGAACGGAGTCATCGGAGTGAGGAATCCCTCTTTTCTTGGGTTTCCGCCGAAGAGAGATTCCTCGCTTCGCTCGGAATGACGGGCAAAGCCACTTTTTCCGCAGCCTGCTAAAGAATCAGAGTTCGCGAAGTGCGACCGCGACGGGGCGGATGGCTGCGCGAACCGCCGGAAGCAGGCCGCCAAGAACGCCCATGACCAGGGCGAAGAGCAGACCCAAACCCAACAGTTTGAAGGTAATCTTAAAGGCAAAGGCGATACTGGAAAAGGTCTGAAAATTCATGGTGCTGGTGGTCAAGCCGTTGAGAGGCAGGACCGCCAAGCAGCCGATAACCCCGCCGACGATGGAGATCAGAAGGGCCTCAAATAGGAAAGAGAGGATGACGTTCCAGGTGCTGAAGCCGACGGCGCGCATGGTGGCGATTTCGCGGCCGCGCTCGGAGACAGCGGAATACATGGTGTTCAGCGCACCAAAGATAGCCCCGATGGCCATGATTGCTGCAACGAATCCACCGAGCCAGGTGATGAGTGTGGTCATGGTGGTGGATTGCTTGGCGTAGTAATCGACCTCGCGGATGACGTCTACGTTGAGGCGGGGATCGGAAGTCAGGGAATCCTTGAGGGTCTTGAAAGAATCCGTGGAAGCCAGGTGAACGGTAACGGACTGAAAGATATTGCTGGGACGCTTCAGGATGTCGTTCAGGACGTGCGAATCGCACCAGATTTCCGAGTCAAAAGCGGACCCACCGGCGTCAAAGACTCCGACGACTTCCCAGTGGCCACCGGCCATGTCGATCTTATTGCCGACCGTAAGACCGGAGTAAGTTTTGGAGGCGTTTTTTCCGACAACGATTTCGGAGACGCCGGGGTGAAACATGCGTCCTTGCTCGATTTTTACGAACTTCCTGATTTCGAGAACGTTTGGGGAGACCCCGCGGGTCTGGACATTGGCGTCGGTGCCCGTGCTAATCAAAGGGACGGGCATGACGCCGACAACTTCCTGGGTGACAAGCGGGCCGTTGGGGCCTCGGGCAATTCCCGGAGCGTCCTGAATCACCTTGATGGAGTCCAAAGTGACGCCGCCCATCATTTCCGAGGGAGAGCCAGCGCGCATGACGAGGGCGTTATCGGGCGAACCGGAAGCGACGAGGGTGGCTTTGAAGCCACGCGCAAGCGAGAGCATGGCGACAAAGACGCCGACCGTGCCGGCGATTCCGAGAACCGCGACAATCGTCGAAGTCCAGCGGGCCCTAATGCTGCGAAAGTTGTAGGAGACCGGCACGTTGCCAAGAAAAGGCGCGAGCAAGCCAGCAACGATTCCCCCAACCACGACCAGGACAAGCAGAAGGGCGAAGATCGCCACCACGGTAATCAAGAATCCGAAGAACAGTTTAGGCAGCATTCTCAGACTCTCCTCAGGGCAGTCACTACGCGCATGTGCATAGCGGTCAAACCGGGGAGCATGCCGCTGATGAGCCCTACAAGAATCGCAAGAATCAGTCCGAGCACAAGAGTAGAGGGAGAAAGCACAAGAGCAGGCAGCAGGCCATTAAGCCCTTTGGCCAGTACCGGCACGGCCACCACAGAAGACAAGAGGCCAAGAATACCGCCGATGAGAGCGATGATCAGCGATTCGGCAAGCACGAAGAAGAGCACGGCGCGATCGGAATAGCCGATGGCTTTGAAGACGGCGAATTCAGGAGTGCGCTCGCGAACAGAAATGGCCATGGTATTGCCAGTAACCAGGAGAAGAGTGAGGAAGACGATGGTACCGATGGTGATGATCAGGAATTTGATGTTGCCGAACTGCTTAACCCAATTGGCGAGAAAGGCGGATTCCGTTTCGGTTTTGGTTTCGAAGGGAGAGTTTGCGAACTCGGCATCGATGGCTTTGGAGACGCGGACGGCATCGTCGGGGCTGTCCAATCGGAGAACGTACCAGCCGACTTGGCCCTTGATCCCGGCGGAAACATGCTCCTGGAAATAATCCCACTGCAGCCAGAATTGGGTCTCGTCGTCCTGCGGGCGTTTGCCGTGATAGATCCCGTCAATGTTGAATTCCCAATTGCCGGTACCCCAAATGGTGACCATCAACGGGACCCGGTCGCCGATTTTCCAGCCAAAACGCTCGGCCGTGCGCGCGCCGACGATGGCGCCCTGGCGGTCTTTCACAAAGGCATTCCACTGATCGTCGGGAACAAGCAGCTCCGGAATAACCTGACGCTGGTTTTCGGGATCAATGACGAACTGTGGGAAGAAGTTTTTCTCGTCCTTATAGACGGCGCCGAACCAATTGTTGTGCGTGATGACTTTGACGCCCGGAATGCGCAGAATTTTATCGCGGTAGGAGAGCGGGAGGGGATTGATGATGGAAGTGCGGTTGATGATTACCAGGCGATCGGCACCGGCGACATCGGCGCCGCGCTGAAACGCGTCGTTGACGACCGCAAGAAAGGCGAACAGGAACAAAGCCACGGCGAAGGAGCCGATGGTGAGAAGGAGGCGGACCTTCTTGCGCAAGAGATTCGCGAGGATGATGCGCGCGAATTTCATGCGACCCCTCCGGCACCAGTAAGCGGAGTCGTGTGCTTGCCTTCGACCAGCACGCCTTTGTCGAGGTGCAGGATGGAGCTGGCCCGGGCGGCGACGACGGGATCGTGGGTCACCATCAGCACGGTTTTATGGTGCCTGCCGACAAGCTCTTCGATGATCGTCATGACGTCATCGGCGCTCTTGCGGTCGAGGTCCCCGGTAGGCTCGTCGCAGAGAAGGAAGGTGGGATCGGAAACGATGGCGCGGGCAATGGTGACCCGCTGTTCCTGACCGCCGGAGAGCTGGCGGGGATAGTGATTCATGCGGTCGGAGAGGCCAACGACGCCGAGAGCGGTCTCGACGTGTGAGCGGCGCTCCGCCTTGGAAAGTTTCGTGAGCAGGAGAGGCAGCTCCACATTCTGAAATGCGGTGAGCACGGGAATGAGGTTATACATCTGAAAGATGAAGCCGACGTGGCGGGCGCGCCACTCCGTGAGCCGGCCGCTGGACATGTGGGTGATCTCATCGCCGGCGACGGTGATGCGGCCGCGCGTGGGCACGTCCAAACCACCGAGAAGATTGAGAAGAGTGCTCTTGCCGGAGCCGCTGGGGCCCATGAACGCGACGAATTCACCGGCTTCCACATCGAGATTGAGCCCCTGCAGGACGTCAATTTCCTCCCCGCCGCGACGATAGGTTTTGTCGAGGTCGCGGGCCTGGATGAGACTCGACTGACTGCCACTCCCATCAACTTTGACCATTAGCGGCGCTCCTATTTCTTGATCTGGACGGACTGGCCGTCACGAAGAATTTCCGGGCCGTTGACGACGACCACCTGCTCGGGCTGCAAGCCCGCAAGGATTTCGACATCGCCACCGCGCACGGCGCCGAGCGTAACACCGCGTCGCTCGAGCGTGTCGCCCTTCACGACATAGACAAACGTGGAGGAGTTCTCCTGGCGCACCGCAGATTGCGGCACGAGCGCGACGGCGGGAGACTTTTCCTCTTTCTTCTTGGAGGCATCATTTTCTTCAAGGAAAGTGACTTTCACGCCCATGTCCGGAAGAATGCGCGGATCTGCGGCGGGATCGATCAGGCGGACGTGATCCTTGTCGGTGAAGGAGATGCGAACTTTGACGGTGGCCTTCTGGCGGTCCGCCGTGGGAATGACAGTGCGAACCTTCGCGGGAATCTCCCAATCAGGGTAGGCATCGAGTACGGCTTTGACGGGCTGATTGGCCCGCACCTTGGCGATGTAGGATTCGCTTACGTCCACTTCGATTTCGTTGGAATGAAGATCGACGATGGTAGCGATGCCGGTGCGCGTGAAGCCGCCTCCGGCAGAAATGGGCGAGACCATCTCGCCAACTTGAGCGTCTTTCGAGACCGCAATGCCGGCGAAGGGCGCGCGGATGGTGCAGTTATCGACGGCTTGCTGCTGCTCGCGGATGCGCGCTTCCGAGGCGAGAACCTGTTGCTTGGCCAGCTCGATCTTGGCTCGGAGGCTGTCCGCGGAGGTGGCGGCGGCATCGAGGGCCTGCTGGGTCTGCACACCTTCCTTGACGAGTTGTTGTGTGCGGTGAAGCTCAATTTCAGCATTGCGGAGCTGGACCTGGAAGTCCGTAATTGCTGCCTGCAAGGCGTCCCGATCGGCCTTGGCGGAGTCCAGAGCGCGGAGCGTATCGGAATCGTCAAGCGTGGCGAGAAGCTGGTTTTCGCTGAGGCGCGTGCCTTCGTCGAAAAAGACGCCGGTGACGCGGCCGGTGATCTTAGCAGCGATTGTGGCGCGACGCCGCGGCGTGATGTAGCCGCTGGCATTGAGCACGCCAGCCGGGCCGGAAGCAGGCTTGCGAGCGGAGGTCACCTCAACTTCGGCCTTACGGTTGTGATACGCGGAAGCGACAGCGGCTACCAGGGCGATCAGAATCACGGCAAGGATGATCCAAAGCCAGCGGCGGCCAGCGCCGGGATTGCTGCGTTTGGCGTCGGTGATGCGCAGGGAAGACAAATCGGGCTTCAGGGACTTAGGTGTTGTCGCCATACGGGCGGCGTCTCCTCAACCGGGGAGGTTTCACGTCCTTCTCACAGTGGATACGTACCCAGGTGTCTAGAAGTTACGATGAAAAAGACCACGGAACCGGTACCCGCCATTTTACCGCGAGAGGTGGGTTTCCGGGAGGAAGAATGACGGGGCGGGAAATCGGCTCAGACGCGCGAGCCGTGGTAGAAGAACTGACCCAAGCCGATCGTAAAGATGAAATTGCCAAAGATCGCGTGGTCGAGACAGGCGAAAAGCAGCGATCCGGAGTGCTGGTAGGTGAGGGAAAACAGGAAACCTCCGATGATACAGAGGATCACGGCAAGCCAATTGCCGAAAATAATGTGCACGAATCCGAAAGCAAAAGCACTAGCGGCAATCATCAGCAAGCCGCTGCCAAACAGCGGCTGGTAACGGTGAAAGAAAAAGGCGCGGTAGATCAGTTCCTGGGGATAAACGGAAACGAGCGGGTAGAGAAGCATGACCAGGGCCCAGAAGCCGGGAGCGCGCTTCAGGAAGGAGAAGAGGAGCTGGGGCGCAAAAACGCGGACTGCGAGACCCAAAAAAGCGAGAAAGAGAGCATCACGCACGAGAAGAAGCAGGAGTTGGGAACGAACGTTGTTCCACGAAGCGAGATGAGAAGAATCAAAGCTGGGGTCGCTGCGAAGAACCAGGAAAGCGGCAAGAGCGGCAAACAGGAGATAGGGGATGGGGAGGTTGGGCAGAAGGCGGTAATAAACAAGCAGAGGAACGCCGGCGAAGAGCGCTGAGAACTCCAACGAAAGCAGAACGAGGCGCAGCATAGATGAGCGCCAACAGCTTACCTCAGGTTGCGGACGGCTTGTCAGCCGTGATGAGTGGCGGAGAAGAAGAGCGGCGCAGGGTGTCGCGGAGACTGTTCACGGCTGCCTGGGCGTGATGGACCTGCTGGTGGATGGTCTTGGCGTTATCGCGGTCCTCCGGCGAGAGTGCGGGGATGTCGGCAAGAAGCTCCGAATAGCCGAGGATGGCCGTAATTGGGGGTGTGTCGGCTGCACTTGCAAACCAGGGGGGTGTAGGGGAACCTAATAGGCTTGCGGTATCGCTCCCCGCAGCCACAGTTTCAGAGGTTAACTAACGAGCGAGGAATCCATGGGATATCGGACAGCACAGGAAGACTACGCAGCAAAGCTCACCACGCCGGCCAAGGCAGTCGAAGGAATAGCGAATGGAAGCACACTTTGCCTGGCGCTGGCGGTGGGCATGCCCGGAGGGCTGGCCAGGGCCGTTGCCGACCGCATCCTTGCGGGCAACCTGCAGGATTTGAACTTGTATTACCAGCATTCCATGAAGTACAGCGAAGAAACGCTGATCCGGCCGGAAGTATTGTCCAAGGTGGATGCGCGCGTCTTTTTCATGGGCGACCCGGACCGCAAGATGGTCGCCCTGGGAATCTCCGAGGGGAGAAAGTACCTGAGCTATGTGCCCATCAATTTTTCCAACATCCCCCGTGCGCTGACGGAGCACATTCGGGTGAACACCTTTCTGGTGACCGTTTCGCCGATGGATGCGTCGGGCCATTTCAGCCTGGGCACGAATAACGACTACGCCTCGACGGTGCTGCGGCATTGCGACCGCGTGGTAGTGGAAGTGAACCGCAACATGCCGCGGGTGTTTGGCGATTCGCTGGTGCACGTCTCGGAAGTGCAGGCGATCGTCGAAAATCACGCGCCGCTGGTGCAAGTGCCATACAAGGATCCTGACGAAGATTCGATGAAGATCGGGAAGTGCATCGCCGAACAGATCCCGGACGGCGCGACGCTGCAACTAGGGATCGGGAACCTGCCCAATGCCGTGGCGCTGCTGCTCGCGAATCGCAATGACCTGGGAATTCATTCCGAGCTTTTCAGCCACGCGTTAATGCGGCTGGTGAAAAGCGGCGTGGCCAACGGCAGGAAGAAGACGCTGCACCCGCGGAAACACGTGTTCACGTTCTCGATTGGAGACGATGAGCTCTATCAGTTCATCAACGACAATCCCTCGATGGAGAGCTACGCGTCCTCCTACGTGAACAACATCGACATCATCGCGCAACACGACAACATGATGAGCGTGAACACCGCGGTTGAGGTGGATCTCTACGGCCAGGTAAACGGGGAATTCATCAACGGTCATCAATACAGCGGGTCGGGCGGACAGTTCGACTTCGTGAAGGGCGCCTCCTTTTCAAAGGGCGGCAAGTCCTTCATCGGATTGAAAGCGACGGTGAAGAACGGAACAATTTCGTGCATCGTGCCGCACGTGCAAATGGCGACGGATACGCGCATGGACGTCGAGCACATCGTGACGGAATATGGCTGCGTGAATCTGCGCGGCAGGTCGACCCGGGAACGCGCGCTGGCGCTGATTAGCATCGCGGATCCGAACTTCCGGAACGAATTGACCAAGCACGCCAAATCGATCAACCTGATCTGATCAGCTCAATTGCTACAGTTTGACTGCGACCGGCGCGGAAACGGCTGAGGCTTGTAAAGCTATCCCTTGATGACAGAGAACAGTTTTTCAGGATTTGGCTGACAAGCGCAGCCACATGCGACGGAAGACGCCGGAATGTAAGGTAACTGGTCCAAGGGTCAGGCCTGTTAGAATGCAAGGCGAGGCGGAGGAGGAATAAGCATGGACGCACAAAATTTTGCGAATCACCCCAAGACGGTGCCGTTGTTTCATTACTTTGTGATTCCGGCATTGACGTTGAATTTCGGCTGGTCGATCTATCGCTTGGCACACTGGCGCCATTGGATGGATGGACTGGTAGACTTGCTGACCGCAGCAGCGTTGCTGTTGCTGGCCTTTTTTGCGCGAATCTTCGCGCTAACGGTGCAGGACCGCGTAATCCGGCTGGAGGAGCGGCTGCGGTTTGAGCGGTTATTGCCGGAAGATTTGAAGGCGCGGATACCGGAATTCACGCGCGGTCAATTTGTGGCCTTGCGGTTTGCGAGCGACGCGGAGCTTCCGGCACTGGCGCGTAAGGTCCTGAGCGACAATCTGACGGACCGCAAAGCCATCAAGCAATTGGTGCAGAACTGGCGCGCCGACCACCTGCGCGCGTAGGCGAAGCCATCAAAGAATGCTGCGGAGGATGCCACCTTCGGCGCGGACTGCGGCGCCATTGATAATTGCGCCTTGCGCGCCGGCCACGAAGGCGACGACAGCCGCAACCTCTTCCGGCGATGCGAAGCGCTTGAGAAGCGACGAGGGCCGGACCGTCGCGAAAAACTGCTTTTCAACTTCCGCGACAGAGACGCCCTTCCGGCGCCCCATCTCTTGGACAAATGCGGTTACGCCTTCCGAGGCCGTGGGTCCCGGCAAAACGGAATTTACGGTGACGCCCGTGCCGGCAACCGATTCAGCCAGGCCACGGGCGATAGCGACCTGGGCGGTTTTGGTCATGCCGTAGTGAATCATCTCCGCGGGAATTTGCTGCGCAGATTCGCTGGAAATGAAGATCACGCGGCCCCAGTTCTTGCGCAACATCCCGGGAAGAAAATGGCGGGTCAACCGGACGCCGCTCAAGACGTTTACCGCAAAAAAACGAATCCAATCTGAATCGGGGATTTCAAGAAAGGGCTTGGGCTCGAAAATACCGAGATTGTTCACGAGAATATCGGCTTCCGGAACCTGCTCGATGAAACGTGCAACGCCTTCGGAATCCCCCAGATCGGAGGCGATGCCGCGGACATCCGCGCTTCTGGTGCGTTGACGAATGGAATCAAGCGCGGCGGCAATACGCGCTTCGGTGCGGCCATTGATAATGACGCGCGCGCCTTCTTCCGCAAGTGCGGAAGCGATGGCGAGACCGATTCCCGCGGTCGAGCCGGTCACAACGGCCTGCCTTCCCTGCAAACCCAAATTCATGTTTCGTTTCCTCTTGTCTGAAAGTCAGGCGCCTTGAAGCGCGTTTAGAGTGCCGCTTTCGCCTTTGCCAGAGTACTTGAAAAGGCTTCGATTTCGTCAATTTCCTGGGGGCTAAGTCTCAGCTCGCCGCCGCGCATCACGCCTTCCGCTTGTTTGGCGCTGCGCGAGCCAACTATGGCGCCGGTGATCACGGGATTGCGCAGCGTCCAGGCTATGGCCACTTCGCCGGGACCCCGGCCGTGACGCGCGCCGATTTCCTTCAGTTTCTCCACCAATTCCAGATTCTTGGAGAGTTTTGGCTCCTTGTACTCGGGATTGCGGCTGCGAAAATCGTCGGGCGGAAGAGCGGCCGCGCGCTCGCGAGTCATGCCGCCGGTGAGCATCCCCGAAAACATTGGGGCGTAGACAATCACGCCAATGCCGCGTTTCGCGCAATACGGCAAGGTGGTTTCCTCGATCTGGCGGCGCAGAATGGAGTAAGGGGGCTGGAGAGAAGTGACCGGAGCGATGGCCTCCGCACGCTTGATTTGCTCTGCGTTAAAGTTGGAGACGCCAATCCAGCGCACCTTGCCTTCCTTTCGCAAGGCTGCCAGAGTTTGCCAAACTTCTTCCAAGCCGGGCCCGTTATCGGCCGGCGGCCAATGGACCTGATACAGATCGATGGTGCCGGTTTGCAGGCGGCGAAGGCTGCTCTCGCACTCCTCGCGGATGGAACTGGCGGAGTGACTGGAGCTGATTTTGCCGCTGGCGTCCCAGCGAAGAACGCACTTGGTAAAAACGTAGGGCCGCGCGCCGCGCCAATCATTCAGAGCACGGGCAACGACCTCCTCCGAATGGCCCAAGCCGTAAACGGCAGCGGTATCGATCCAGTTGACGCCGAGTTCGAGAGCGCGGTGAATGGCGGCAATGGAATCGGAGTCTTCCTGCGGGCCCCAGGAGAACTCCCATCCCGCACCGCCGATGGCCCAAGCGCCAAATCCTGTTGGAGTGATGTAAAGATCAGAATTGCCAAGTTTGCGTGTTTGCATATTTCCTTCATACCGCAAGGAGAGTCGCCCAGGCAATCGAAGATCGAGTGCAGGCACCGGGCGCATTTATTGGATGAAGGGAAGGTGGCAAAGGTTAGGAAGGTATCACTGAGCGACGAATGCCGCGTCCAGGGAAACGGACTCCCCGCCGGGATTAGTGATAATCAATTGCTGCGGCCCCGGCGAAAGCACGGGAGTGGTAATCAGCAGCGTGTTTATATCCTTGAAGGTGACACTCGCCGACTTACCGCCGAGTGTGGCTTTCGTTGCGGACTGGAAGCCACTGCCACGGATGGTGATGCTGGTGCCACCGGCCGCGGCTCCGGAAGATGGTGAAAGGCTGCCGATACCCAGAGGCACATTGGCGAGTTGCAGGACCGTCAAGCCGGAAGTGGTGAGCGCGAAAAGATACTCGCCATTCTCGTCGGTGGTCAGGAAACAGCCGTGAAGGCCATCGATATCCGTGGAAAGCATGGCGAAGGGCTCGGGGAGATAGATGCGCAGGCGAAGCCGGCCGCTGTGCGCATCGCGGATATCGATGCCGCCTCGAATGCCTTGAGCCGAGGGAGCGCTGGGAGGCGGACCATCCAGAAAAGGATCGAAGAGGAGCGCGCCGGAAGGATGTAGCACGACGCCGGGAACGGCAGTTCGATTGGGAATGGATTCGAGTTCGGCGGAGACGGGCGTCGAGAAGAGAGAAAGATCGGTGCCGCGAATTTCCGTAGCGCTGTTGGAGCGCATGGCGAACAGAGTTCCATCGGCGGATGTGGAGAGATCGGAAGCGGAGTCGTTGGCGGAGGAAACGGTGAAGGCGTTTGGAGCTGCGGCGGTCCACTGGGCAACCGGCCCGCCAGGCGCCGTGCCGAAAGCAAGGTAGACGGTGTCTCCGGCGGAATCCGCCTGGAGCAAGGGAGCGCCGGTCAGCGAACTGACTTCGGGCTGAGGCGCAGGCTGGAGAGTGGGCGGACTGGCGGTCAAATCCATTTGGCCGAGACAGGAATTGCAGCTTCCGGTTGAGCCGCCTTCTCCGCTAAGGCCGACGAAGACGGTCGCGGAGCTCGTGGCCGCCACGCGGGCCGGGCCGGAGTCTGCGTAACCCGCCACGCCGCCCACCGGGACCTGCGCGCCATTGTTCGCGCCACCATCCGGACTGATGAGGTACACGTTCTGTGCGCCAAAATCGGCGACGATGAGCTGCGAGCCGTCAGGCGTGAGCGCGAGGCCCCGAAGCGCGGCATCGGGCGGAGGCCCATTGGGCGGTGGCTCGATCGGGGTCTGGAATTCCTGGCCGGTGCGATTGAAGACGTCCACATGATCGATGGCGCTGAGATAGACCTGCTGGCGCAGGGGATCGTTGAGAAGAAACTTGTAGAGGCCGGAATGGGGGAAAGTAGCGCTTGCACTCAAATACTGGAAGGACTTGGGCGCAGTCGTATTGCCCGAAGGAGCGGTGATGGAAATGTCGGCTTTGCCGGGTGTACCCGGAGGAGTGGTCACGGTGATGCGTTCCAGAGAAAAAGGATAAGTGGCATCAAGGGAAAGTGCGCTCGCAAAACTTGGCAGACTTTCGACCTTTTGCACGGTGGCGGCCGTGCCACCAATGGTGACCGTGAGATTGCCGGTGCTGGCGCCAAATCCAAAGCCTAAGAAGCAAACCGTGTCGCCGCCCGCTTGGGAGCCAGCATCCGGAAAAACCTGCAGAATGGCGGGACCGTAGCTGAATGCAGCGGGCGCCACGGCAATCCAGCCGTTGGAAAAGTAGGCGGTGAGATTCACGGGGCCGGACATGGCGCTCGGAGGAGAAGAAACCTGCAGTTGGGTGGAGCTTGCCGCCGTGGCATTGACGGTGGACTGCGACCCAAAGCGAACCTGTGGATTGGAGGAGAAATTAGAACCGCTCAGGGTGAGGGATGCACCACCCGTATTGGCTCCTTCCGCCGGCTGAGCAACCGGCGCACTCGCGAAGACCGGCGCGTTTTGCGGCAGCGCGGTTGGATTGGCGGCATCGAGGAAGTTCAGGCCGCGATTCGACAGCCCAATCAGAAGCTGGGTCTCATCCGCGTCCTCGAGGATCGTGGGGATGCCTTCAACCGCGAGATCCGGGATCTGCCCGAGGTTCAGGAGACTCGAAACGGAAAGCGCCGTCACGACATGGCCGTGGCCGAACGGTTCGGCCACGTAGAGTGTTTGTCCGTCACGGGAAAAAACAATCCCGGCGGCACTTGGCGAAGAATAGGAACCGAACGAGTTCAGAGTTCCATCCAGCAAAAAAACCTGCGAGGCGCCCGGCGCGCCAAAAACGACGGCGAAGCGGCTCCCGTCGGAATTGGCGGCCGCGAATGAAATCGCCCCCGCACCAAGTGCCTTCGGCCCGCTCAGGAGATTGCCATTGGAATCGAAGACGGCAATCTCACCGGTGGAATCGTTGGAAGCGACAATCACCCGGGTATGATCGCCGGAGCGGGCCATCACACCAACGCCGTTTTGAAAGACGGCCGGGGCGGCCGGCGTGAGATTTGTAAAGAGATTCGAGGCGGGAACCCAGAGCGCCAGGAGCGCTTCACTGGCGGAGGGCTGGCGCAAGCGAACGAGCAATTTGCCTGTGGCGAGCGAAAGGACTTCGTTGGGGCGATCGAAGACGACATTGGGGATGGGTGTGAGGCCCGCAACAGGGTAGCGCGTGGCCACCTGGAGGGATGCGGTGTTGATGGCGAGGATCTGTTCAAGCGCGGTGCCCACCCACAACGTTGCGCCGTCCATGGAAAGATCAACGCTGGCGGCGCCCGGGGCGTCTATGGTCGCTTGCAGCGAGGCATCGGAAGACGAGAATACCTCCACGCGATTCATCGCCCGATTGGCGACAAAGAAGCGTTTGCCACCCGCGTCATAAACGATATGGCGGTGATGCGGTTCGCCTGCGAGGCTATTAAGCAGAAGCACGGAATCATTGCGGACATAAATGCTGCGCGGAAGGTTTTGCGCGGAAGCCGCCTGGATGCTGATCGAAAGATCGGAGGAATGCGAAAGGGATCCGCTGGTGCCCTGCGCGGTCACGGAGAATTGTCCCGTGGAGGCATTGAAGGCTGCGCCGAACATCACCGCTGTGTTTTGACCCGCGGCCACGGAAAAAGGGCTGGTGGGATTGCTGATGATTCCGGAGGGCATACCGGCCAGGGTGACTTGCACGTTTCCCGCAAAGCCATTTTCAGAGGTGACGGAAACGGTGACGGGCGAGCTTGTGCCGCCTTGCGGCAGGCTTACCGAAGCAGAAGAAAGCGAGATGGTGAAGTCAGGTTGCGGAGGAGGTGGCTGGATCCCACCTCCGCCTCCTCCTCCACCACCACAGCCGGCCGTGGATACCAAGATGGCCAGACCGAGGGCCGGGATGCTTCTAACGCCTCCCCACATGGCGTGACTCCTGAACTGCGTGAACCAGCGGAGCAGCGCACAGCCGGCGAGGACGGACGCCGGCCGGAACAACGCCGCCAAGAGAGGTAAACAAGGCTCACAATAAATATATATTCTAGACTTGTCAAGTTATTAAATACTGTGGAGGAAATAGTAGAGAACAATAACAAAACGGCGCGAACCGGAGGCTCGCGCCGCTCTTGCTGAAAAAGCTGCTGCAGGCCGTGCTGTTAGATCGTTTTCGGGGCAGCACCCGCGGCCGCAGTCGCCGAGGTGCGCGAGAAAGAACCCGCGCCGGATTCCTTTTCACCTGACTTGTCGATTTCGATGGAGCCTTTAAAGTAGGCGCCGTCTTCGATCATGATGCGGGCGGTGGTGAGATCGCCGTTGACGGACCCATCCTTCTTAATCTCAATGCGGTCCTTGGCGCGGAGATTCCCCTTGACGGTGCCATAGACCACAACTTCGCGAGCGATAATGTCCGCGGTCAGCTTGGCCGCGGCGCCCACGGTGAGTTTGCGCTCGTCAAGCTGCACCAGACCCTCGACCGTTCCCTCGATCACCAGGTCTTCGTTCCCGGAAATTTCGCCCTTCACGTGCAGGCTTGGCCCGAGCCGCGCCGTCGCGCGATCCGCGGTTGCACCTATCGGACGCATTGCATCAGTACTCATGGCGGTAGTTCCCTCCCAAGATGCCGCAGAAGGCTTCGGCGGCGGATTCACTGGCAAATTTTTTGTTTCCGGGTGCGCGGCTTGCGGCGTATCCGGCTTCTTATTGCTCCACATCGGACCTCCCAAGGGACAAGCACACCCCACGCGGAATTCTGGCTCGGGGTATGCAAACAATAATCCGCGGGGATGCGCGCCGCAAACAAAGTATCCCAAGTGGGTTCCTGAAAGTAACTAGTCGCAAGAACAGGTATCACGCTGTACCGAGTACATGAGGAAATGAACGAGCAGGAGACGAACGCGGGAGTGCGCGGACTGTTCGCCCGCTAGTCTTCTGTATCTTAAAT
>DLMH01000077.1 GCA_002478115.1 Candidatus Acidiferrum typicum
AGTATGAGAAATTCGGGCTAAGCACCAACATTCTCTCAATACTGTCTCAATATGAGAAAGACGGCAAGCCAACAACTTGCGCGGGTGTCACCGACAGAATTCTCGACAGCCTTCGCCATGAACAATAGCTCCTTCAGCTCGCGTGGTTCTGTAACGCAATGAAAATATTAAAGATATGCTGTATTCATCAGGATTTGCGCTGGTCAATGGAGGAAGCCTCTTGGCAAGTAATGGCAAGAGTTTTCACTGGTCTTGACGTAATATGGCGACCGCTATGGTCACGCGAGGTGAAGGGCGTCGGGCACCACAACTAAGGCCTTTTTTATCAGTCTATTGCGATCTCCATATGCCAACCCATCCCAACCGTATCCGAGAGGGAGTCTGGCAGTCCAGTTGCCATAAGCAGTAGAGAGGGATGTTGCTTTAATGGCGGTAGCCTAGACAAGAGTAGAGTTTCGAAATCGGAAGATCCGAAGGGAGCCACTGATTCATGATGAGTCCCGGAACAGACGGACCAAGATGGTTTGCCCTCCAAGTCAGGACTCGCTGGGAGAGCTCAACGGCCATACTGCTTTCTGGGAAGGGCTATCAGACTCTTCTCCCCACCTATCAGACGAAAAAGCGCTGGAATGGAAGACTCAGGCAGCTAAACGCTCCCCTCTTTCCCGGCTATGTATTTTGCCAGTTCGATGCGCTTAATCGCTTACCGATCCTTGTTACACCGGGTGTGATTACAGTGGTCGGCCGTGGCCGAGTTCCAGTTCCAGTGGATGATGCTGAGATTGCTGTCATTCAAACGGTTGTTTCATCGGGCTTGCGCGCCGAACCGTGGCCCTACCTTGAAATCGGTCAGAAAATTCGGATCGAAAGTGGCGCGCTGAACGGCCTTGAAGGCGTTCTGAGTAATTTCAAAGGGAATCATCGCGTTGTGGTCTCAGTTTCGCTGCTTCGCCGATCCGTCGCGTTGGAAATTGATCGGACCTGCGTGAGTCCCCTTGGTCCTACTCGATCCTCCGTTCTCGAGCCGTTCACATCTTATCCGTTACAGCAAGGAGTGGTTGCTTGGGCTGGTGATTGATCTAGGCAAGCTCTCACGGTTTTGCGGTCGTTACAGGAATTTTTAACAGCACTCAAATCTTCAGCTAGGTCGAGGAGTTAGGACGCAGGAACCAGAATGGAAAGTAGCAACTCCATGAGCTCCACTCCTAAAGAGCAAGGAGCCCAACAGGGAAATGGCCGGAAGGTGTTGTCACGCTTCGGCAACATGCCTCGCCGAGAAGGCGTTCTCAAAGAAGAAGCGTTCCACGCGATGCTAACCCACGAACGTCGGCGAGCGGAACGTTCTCGCAAGCCCTTCGTTCTGATCCTGATTGACGCACAGGCGGTACCCAAGAAGGGGAGCGGCGCGGCTTTCATCGAGCGACTCACGTCTGTGGTCTCCAATGCGACTCGCGAGACCGACATAATCGGCTGGTACCAGGAGGGCCTGATTCTCAGCGTGATATTCACGGAGATCAACCTAGAGGGAAAGAGTCCCATCACCGAGATCTTGCATTCCAAAGTTATGGCAGTCTTGCGGGATAACCTCGATCACCGGCTCACCTCGAAACTTGCCGTTTCGGTTCATCTCATTCCAGAAAGTTGGGATCTGCAGCAACCCGATCGAGTGGCCGACATCGAGATGTACAAAGATCATTCTCGGAAGGTATCCAAAAAGCGGCCCTCCATTATTATTAAGCGCGGGATTGACATCGTGGGAAGCTGCATATTGTTGCTTATTTTCTCGCCCCTTCTAGCGGCTATCGCTTTGGCAATCAAGCTAGGTTCAAAAGGCCAGGTTATTTTCAAGCAGGAACGGGTGGGATGGTTTGGAACAAGATTCAAGTGCTTCAAGTTTCGTTCGATGTACACGGACAATGATCCAAAGATTCATCGTGAATACGTCCAACGCCTCATCGCAGGCAAGGCGGTGAAGGATGACGAGAGCGAGACCGAACCCGTCGTGTACAAGATTAGGTGTGATCCGAGAGTCACACCGATTGGGAGATTTCTACGCAAGACCAGCCTCGATGAGTTGCCGCAATTCTGGAATGTATTGCGCGGCGAGATGTCTCTTGTGGGCCCGCGTCCACCATTGCCGTATGAGTTTGAAGTCTATGATGATTGGCACCGCCGCAGAGTTTTCGAGATGAAACCCGGCGTCACAGGATTGTGGCAAGTGAGTGGCCGGAGTCGTGTCTGCTTTGATGACATGGTCCGGTTGGATCTGCGCTATTCTCAGGGGTGGTCGCTCTGGTTGGATCTCAAGATCCTGCTCGCTACTCCACTTGCGGCTCTAAAAGGTGACGGCGCATTCTGATCTCTGAGGATGTCGCTGGTCCAGCAGGGCTGGGCACTCCATAGTTCCTAGAATCAATTGTTCTTTCCTCGAACCGATCTCCAACGGCGTTGAGACATGCTTTTCTGAGGTGTCCAAGCAGGGATTCAACCGCGACATGACCAATGCGCAGATCTCAATTGCCGGCCTGCCAATTCGCAGTCACCTAAGCTGCTCGTTGAATCCCGCATTTCAAAGAGCGCGGCTAGAAGTTATCTCATAAACA
>DLMH01000125.1:0-2665 GCA_002478115.1 Candidatus Acidiferrum typicum
GATGTTGTCCCTGTTGGGGCCGCAGGCTTCCCCTCGGAATGCGTCACGTGCGCGCCATGCGGCAGCGTCCGGCCCATCACCACCGTCGAGATGGCGTGCTTGAAGATCAATTGCTCCTGCCCGTTAGCCTCCAGCACCACGGAATACTTGTCGAAGGAGCGAATGCGGCCCGTCAACTTTACTCCGCTCAGCAGATAAATCGTGATGCTCAGTCTCTCTTTGCGGGCTGTATTAAGGAAGGAATCCTGGATATTCTGCGCCGGCTTGCTGCTTTCCATAGCCGATCTCCTTAGATTCTTTTGAACTGTGACCTATCCACCTGCTCCTTCGGCATTCGCCTCCGGACCAGCTCAAAACAACAGCGTTTCCTCGCGGCCTTCCGCACAAGGAACACGGGGGGACAACCTGCCTTCTCGCCACCCCGGTTTCCCGAGGCCGCTCCGCCGGCAGGTAACTGCGAGTACGATACGGCGTCCTATCGCGCTTTTCAACCTAGAACTTCGCGGAAGTCACCTTTTGTCTCAATGTGGAAAACGTCGCGTTGTGTACAATCGCCCGCGTGGGCGAATTCCGCCCCCGGTGAAATCTTAGGAGGCATCATGGCAAGCGCCGCTCTCGCAACGTTCCTCGGACCACAAATCAATTTCCCCCCTGACTTCAATACGAATTTCCTGATGCTGGTCCGCTGGATTCACTTCCTCGCCGGCATCACCTGGATCGGACTGCTCTATTTCTTCAATCTGGTGAACGTCCCGCTGATGAAAGAGCTCGACGCCACCACCAAGGGCAAAGTGATGCCCGCGCTCATGACGCGCGCTCTATGGTGGTTTCGCATGTCCGCCGCGCTCACCGTTCTGGCCGGAATCGTCTACTGGGAAAACATTGTGACTTCTGACGTTCACAACGGCCAAATTCTAGGATTGAATCCCTCCCACGGCGCCGTGATGGGAAGCTTCTTTCTGATCTGGACGATGGTCTGGGGAGTGCTCTACGCTTGCCTCATCCCCGGCAAAGGCATTTTCGACAAGGGCGTGTTCGTGGGAGTGGTCTACGCTGTGGTCGTCGCGGCTGCGGCCTGGCTCTTCTTGAGCTTGAACAGCCATAGCTGGGAGAGCAATCGCCTGCTCGCGATTGGCATCGGCGGCGGCATCGGATGGGTGATGCTGCTCAACGTCTGGGGGGTAATCTGGCGCATCCAGAAACGCCTCATCCAATGGACCCGCGATAACGCCGCCAACGGCACTCCCATGCCGGACAAAGCCAAAGCCATGGCCCGCCAAGTCTTCCTTGCATCCCGAGCGAACGCATTTCTGTCGATCGCGATGCTGTTCTTCATGGGCGCCGCCAGCCACTATCCGATGTTTGGGAAGTGAAGTGCGGAAATTATGCTCTATAAGGAAAATCAGGCCGGCCCTCGGGCCGACCTGAAGCTACGAGGTGATTGACCTTAGAAGTCGATCCGCAGCGCCATCTGCAACACGCGCGGAGCATAGTCGGAACTGATCACGCCGAACGTACTCGGACTGCTAATATCCGCCGTGCCCCCAAAGCCGGGGAGCTCGAGGTTGACGTGGTTAAACACGTTGAAAGCGTCTGCGCGGAGCTCAATATGCACGCCCTCTGTAATAGGGAAGTGTTTGATCAAGCCTATGTCGAAGTTGGAGTAGTGGGGGCCCCTTAGGTTATTGCGGCTGCCCGCCTCTAATCCTAACGGACCGCTGAAAGAACTAAGTGCCGCCACTTGGTTATGGAATAATTGAATAGTCGGATTTCCCGAAGCCGCGTTGATCTCATAGTGGGTATCGACCTTGAGGTTTGCAGTGTCTCCGTTAAAGATCGCGGGGACGTTGTTGGCAAAGCTGATCGGAAAGGCATTGGCCACCGTTTCGAAGGCCAAGCCAGTGCGCCAGCTAGCAAGCCCTGAGATAGACCACCCCCCCACGACTTCATCCAGAGCACGCGCCATGGTACCGCCTAGCGCTTTACCGCGCCCCACCGGCAGTTCATATAACCAGTCCGCAGTGATAGAGTTTTGAACATCAAAGTCGGAGTTGCCGCGGCAAACTCCAATATTGATAGAGTCGCACAGGATGCCACCGGAACCGGGACCGTTACCACCCTCGTTATTAGCTGCAGCAGAGATGTTATCGAGCGAGTGTGACCAAGTGTAGTTCAGGTCGTACTGCAATCCATGTGACATTTTCTTGTGCAAGGTCGCCAGCAAGCCATTGTAGTTCGAGTAACCCTTGTTGGTTACAAAGAGACTATCGCCAAATTGGGGGTTGAGTCCCACTCCGGGGAAGATTGCGCCGATGATATTCAGCACCTGAATCGTGTCAGCCAAGTCGCCGCGAGCCACAAGTCCGCCACCATAGGTGGCCGCCAGAGAAGCGCAGTTGGGGAAGCCCACGCCCTCGCAGGTGACTCCAAAAGTGCCAAGCGCTGCGTTCATCTGGTTCTCAAAAAACGGGAGCGCCGGAATGGCCTGGTTGTTGCGCACCGCAAGAGAAAGTTGAGCGAACTGGGAAGCCAGACGCGTTCCCGACGCAGGATCTACAAAATCCACGGTCTGGAAGGCATCGGATTGCGCCAACAACCGGTGAGCGAAGCGTCCGACGTAGGTCGCATCCAGCTGGAAGTTGCCTGGAAGCTCGCGCTGAATTCC
>DLMH01000125.1:2821-11810 GCA_002478115.1 Candidatus Acidiferrum typicum
GGCGCGTACGGAGTCGTAATCGGCGCAGGAGTCGCGATCGCTCCTGCCGGCAAAGCATTGATAGTGGTAAAACGCGGATCAGATTGCAAGTCTTGTACTGCGCTGCTCTGCTGGCCATAAACGGTGGATGCGGCGTTCTGAAGAATCCAGGTGCTTTGGTCCTGTAGAAAATTCAACGCATTTACCACGGTGTGGTCATCCACGATCGCGGCACCGGCGCGAATCACAGTCTTGCGGTCACCCAGCAACCGTCCCAGCGGTCCGTCCACGCCCGCGGGATTGTAGGCGAATGCCAGACGCGGCTGGAAATCGTGCCAATCGGGGTGATAAAGCCCAGGGGCGTGGTTCGCTTTGCCCGCGAGTGAGTAATAGAGAAGAGGGTTCACTAGCCCGCAACTTGGACCGGGACACCCAGTGTTGCCGGCCAACCCGTTCGCAATGCGAGGTCCTATGGTTTGAGCGAAATCCAAGTTCGGTGTGGCTTCCAACCCGTTGACCTCATAAGGCACCGTGTTGAACTGGTAGCGCAAGCCATAGGTAAGCGTGAGATCGCTGCGCGCTTTCCACGAATCTTGCAGGTAGGCTTCCGTCTCGTAATACCGGTATTGGCGAGTGTGTCCAGTTCCTTGGGGAAGTGGCTGCAGATCTCTATTGTTGTTGTATTGGCTGGTCACTTCCGCATAGTGCCCTAGGATGAATGCGAAGGCGCTGTCGTACAGGTTTTCAGAAACCGAATCGGTCGCCAGATCGGCTGGCCGCAAACTGGGACTGAGGCTTGCCAAACCTCCACCGATGCCCAAGTAGACATAGTTGAAGTCGCTGACCAGCTTGCTGGTCGTCTTAATTGGCTTGAAAGTGCCTCCCACCTGGAAAGTGTGTTTACTGCGCACATAGGTGAAATCATCGCGAAAGACGGGAATTGGAATCGTCCGGGCCTGGGAAGACGGGGTCATATAAGGCGAGGTCAGGTAGCTCCCACTTGAGCCGTTATAGTCGAAATTGCTGAATGCGGTAGTTCCCAGGGGAGCATACAAATACGGGAAGTTCTCCTCCTGGCGGGTCTCGCCGTACACAAACTGGTTGATTTTCGTGGTACTGATGGTCCACGTGTGACCGAATACATAGGCGTAGCTATGATTGGTATCGATGAAAGTTAAGGGATCTCCAGGAAACTGAATCGAAGGATTCCGGTCATCAGTCTCTCGCACCAGGCTGCCACGAACAAAAATCTTCATCTTGTCGGTCAGGTTGTAGTCAACTTTCGCTACATAGTCGTTCAGTGTTTGGTTGCCGGGGGCATTGAAAACGAGTCCACCTGTGTTGAGTCCGTCGCCTACTGCCGTGCTGTTGGGAGCCGGATAACGGCTCAGCAGGAAACTCGTCAGGCCGGGGCTTGGGCCGATGCCCAGAGGATCAAGCGCGGTCACCTGCGCCGGAGTTAACGTTGAGACGCCGCCGCTGGTATTGATGTAGGAGATCGAGCCGTTACTGAAAGAGGTAAGTGGCACGGTTTGCGTAACCTGATTTGAGCTGGCGTCCCGCCGGCCTTCATAGTTGAAGAAGAAGAACAATTTGTCCTTCACAATCGGACCGCCCAAGGCCGCGCCAAATTGATTGCGCACCAAATTCTGTCGGGGGACAATGGGAGTCGCGAAATTGTTGAAAAAGTCATTCGCCTCGAAGCCCTTGGTGCGGTAGTACTCGTAGCCGGAACCATGGAAAGAGTTCGTCCCGCTCTTGGTCACCAAATTGATCTGTGCACCACTGCCCCGTCCCTCCGACGAGAGCGGATTGGCCACCTCGCCACGGAACTCCTGCACCGAATCCACGGGCGCATATCCGACCACATAAAATGCGAATCCGCCAGCGTAGTCGTTGACGTCCAACCCATCCAAGGTAATATTGCCTTGATCCGTGCGCGCGCCGGTGATGGCGCCATTGCGACTTTGTGATCCGTCATCGTCAGTTGATGCCGTCACCACACCCGGCTGGTAGGCTAGAAGCGCTGCCGGGCTGTCGCGGATCTGCACCGGCAACTCGTGCACCAGGTTCATGTCAAAACTGTTGCCTACGCTGGAGTCGCTCGTATCCAGCGATACGGCGCTACTCTCGCCCTTTACCTCGATTGTCTCCGAACTCCTGCCTATCTTTAACTGCGCGTTTTGCGTGTGCGTCGTGTTGACCGCCAGATACAGCTTCGGCACGACTACCGTGTCGAAACCCTCTTTGACAAAGGTCACCTGGTACCCCGGCCCCGGGGGCAGATCGTGGAACGTGTACGCTCCTACCGAATTTGTATTGGCTTCATAACTGGTGTTGGTCTTCGTATCCAGCAGCTTCACGCTGACGTCGGGGACCACCGCACCGCTCGCATCGGTCACCACTCCGGTCAACGACGCCACATCCTGCGCGGCTGAGAGGGTTGGTATGCCCAGCAGTAGGGCCAGGGTAAGTGAAGCAAGAAGAACTCTGGTGAGAACGGGGCGAAAGGCAGATTCCATTGAACTGTCTCCTAAATGCAGCTGGGGCCTTGGGAAACAGGTCTCTGCAGCCTCATGTTTGTTAAATTGCTGATTGCCAAGGCGAACGACGGGAGAATACATCGCTGTTAGCGGGACAGTAAAGCAGCTAATGTTCCAAAGTAACACCGAGGTAACGTATTCACTATGAAAGGCATGTGGGCTTCGCGTCGAGCGACTATCAGGCCACAGATATGGATTTAAGGAGATTATCTATGATAGTTGGTATGACTTCGGAGGCCTCTTCGAGTAACGGCGCAGTCGCTCCCGCCGCAAGAATCTCCCTGGAAATGTCGATGAGAATTATGTATGGATCCCGCGCATCTCGACGCCGCAAAAAAATCGGGAGGCCGTTTCGGGCCTCCTGATCAGGAATGAGCCACTTTCGAAACTACTAGAAGTAGAACTTCGCCCCCAGCTGCACCAGCCGGCTGGGATTTGCAGCGTAACTTGACCAAAGCTGCTGGACTGTACGTTGTTGTTAATGCACGGGAAGGGACCAGCAGTGTTAGTCGGTACGCTGGCAGCGTGGACCTTATGTGGACCTTATATGGTTCAAAAAAAAGGCGGGGGCCATTTTCGGCTCCCCGCTAATAATATGCCGCAGGACTAGAAGCTGACTCGCAACGAGAACTGCCCGAACCTGCGCTCATCGTTGTTGCCGCCTTCGGCGAGGCTATTCAGACCGCCCTTGAGCCCTTGGACTACCAGGGGTGTCGTGGTCGGCCCGGTGTAACCGATGAGGAAGGTGTTTACATACATGTTGTGGTGGTTGAAAATGTTGAAGCCTTCAGCGCGGAAGGTTAATCCGACCCGCTCGGTGAGTTTGAAATTCTTATTCACTGCCGTATCGAAGTTCCACGCACCAGCTCCGCGAAATGCGTTGCGGGCGGTCATGCCGGCTGGAAATGGTCCGAAGTCGGAAATTCCCAAGGTCGGGTTGTCAGGCGCGAAACTTGCCGGGAGAGGCAGGGTCAGCAGGTTGAACAGGTTCGGGCCGGCAGCAGTAGGATTTGAACTGACATGGTAAGTAGGAGCCGTGGCCGGCGTCAGCCGGGGAAAGGTATAAAAATTGTAGTCGTTGTCAAGATCGTAAGCAGTAAACGGAATGCCCGTGCGCGCGGTAAAGATACCCACCAGTGACCAGCCTCCGGCTGTCCTGCCGAGGAAACCATTCTGGCTCTTGAACCACGGTGTCTCCCAGATGGGCGAGATCACGAACCGTTGCCGAACATCATAGTCTGAGTTGCCCCAATCCAGCTTCGGGTCGGAAAAGAGAGTGTATCCAAGGCTGCCGTACCCGTTCCCGGATCCTCCCTGTAAGCTATCGGAGAAGGTTGAACTAGTATCATCCAAGGAGTGGGCCCAGGTGTAGTTCGCCACCATACTCAGACCAGTGTTGTGCAGGTTCTGCGTCTGGAGCTTCACATTCAGAGCATTGTACCTGCTCGTGCCACCACTGCCTCGCTGGTTGATGTTACTGTATTGAAAGTTTGGCCGAGTGAGACAAACCCCAGTGGGGCTTACGTAGGCGGGATTACACGTCGTGCTTCCGGGGTTCACGTCCGTGCCATCGACCGCTGGGTCGCCCAGATAAACCTGGCCAGCCCCGGGGAGATTGATATTGTTGAGGTCATAGAGGTGAACGCCATGAGCGCCGCTATAACCTATTTCTACCACCGTGTTTGGAGCCACTTCGCGCTGTAGGGACAGGCTCCAGAACTGGGTCTGCGCCACGTGGATGCTGTCCTTGTTGTCACGGAGCTCGGTGGGTGGAAGATTGCTTGAGGGACCGGGCAGGCCCAGCGGGCCGAGGTCGTTGTTGGTCAGGTAAGCAGAGGTGCAGGTTGCGCTACGAGCCGGGCAACTGGTAGTCAACACGGCGCTAGCCGGTGGATTGAAGCTGGCATTGTAGGTCACATTGCCAAAGTTGCGTTCATAGCTGATTCCGAAACCACCTCGCAGGCTGCTCTTACCATCGCCGAAAAGATCATAGGCGAAACCTACGCGCGGCGCTGCTGTGCCCCAGCTTGGCGCCCAGAACTGGCCAATCGAGCTTTTATCTGCAATCTGGACTTGACCCGTCCGAACTTGGTCAAAGAATCCAGCACCGGAGCCGAGGTAGAAGTTGGAGTCCAGGTTCTGCTGATTGTTATGTTGCACGCCGTAATGTTCGTAGCGCAGACCATAGTTGAGCGTCAGGCGTGGAGTGAACCTAAAGCTGTCCTGGGCAAAAAGGGCCCAGTCGTTGTAGCGGTAGCTTCGCCCGTAGGTAGCCGAGGTCAGCGGCGGAGTAACGACGCTGTCTGCTGGACATGGGCTGACCGGGTTGTTGTTTATATCGACTGGGCAGGGGAGCGCACCATTCGGATTGACTCGGGCAGCGAAGCCGCTGCTACCGCTAAGTATGCTTCCGCCCGGGTTGCCCCCAAAATTAACCAGGTCGTCCATGCTGTCCTGTTGGGAGCCGCCAAGCTGTTCCACTGCCTGCGCGTAAGCGCCGTAGCCGTAGTTCAGCTGAATGTAGGTATACTGACCTCCAAACCGCACGTTGTGCTTGCCCTTGGTCCATGACAGGTCATGTTCGAATTGAATCGTATTTTGCGGTCCGCCGGCTGGCAACCCTCCCGTTCCCGGCGCATTATTGTTCTCCAATCCTGGCGTTGAAATGGAAGCGCCGGTCAGGGGGTCACTCCCCGGGTAGAACATCAGGTTTGGGATGCTCTGATACGCCGCGTTGTATGACGTTGCGTCATTGTAGCGCGCAAAGCTGAGCTTGGTGTTGTTGAGAAGGTTGTTGTTAAAGGCGTGGTTCACCGAGAACAGATAAATCATGTTCTGATTGAGGGTACCACTATTATATTGGGAATACGCGCTGTAGTC
Source organism: Candidatus Acidiferrum typicum (assembly GCA_002478115.1). Classification (GTDB taxonomy): domain Bacteria; phylum Acidobacteriota; class Terriglobia; order Acidiferrales; family UBA7541; genus Acidiferrum; species Acidiferrum typicum. The sequence goes on from DLMH01000125.1 coordinate 8,224, forward strand.
ATTCGTACCGTTGAATAAGTCCTCCCTCTCTCTGCCGATGCGGAAGAACATCTGAGTTTTGTCACTCAGGTTGTAGTCGAGACGGCCCACAAGGCTCCACGAGTTCTGCGGTGGGCCGCCGCCATCATTGTACGGTACGATGAAGCTCACGGGGTCGAAAATTGGCTGAGTCGCGGCAACCGGCGTGATTCCGTTTATCGGATTAACGATCAGGGGGTTCGCCGTGTTCGCCGCCAACGCCCCCGCAGTGATTGGTGAGCCGTTGGGAGTCAAGCCGGTAGTGCCCCCGAAGGCGCTGAAGTAGGCCTGAGCGTTTGCGGGTAACATACCTATGAATGTGGGGTCGAATACCTCGGCATGCTGGACGGAGTTACTTCGAACACGCGTAAACTCCGTGCTTTCAGAAACGAACAACTTGTTCTTGATAATCGGACCGCCGGCCTGGAAGCCGAACTGGTTGCGCGTGTACCCGCCCTTCGGAAGGTCGTTGGCATCGTTATTGTACGTATTCGCTGTGTAGGCCGAGAGGCGGTTAAATTCCCACACGGAACCGTGGAAAGCGTTGGTGCCTGATTTCGTGGTCACATTCACCACGCCGCCGGAGGCGCGACCGTATTCGGCCGCGAAGTTATTGGTAACTATGCTGTATTCTTGCACACCATCGATTGGAACGTTTTCGCCAATGCCAACGCTAAAAATGGCGATGTTCTCCACGCCATCGAGCAGAATCTCCGTACCTGATTCGCGCTGGCCGTTTATAGAGAAGCCCACGCCCCGGCTCGAAAGCTCCTGGCCACCGCCACCGGACGACATAGTTGCACCATTCGAGGTAGTATCCCCGTTGCTGACGTTGCCGGACATCGCAACAAAGTCATAAGGGTTGCGGGTGAGGCTGGGTAGTTGCGCCAATTGCTGTGTGTTGATGAGCTGCGAAAGTTCCTGGGTTTGCGTGTTCACCTCGGTCCCGGCACTCGTAGCTGAGACCTCAACCACCGTCGAACTCTGACCGACCGCCAGTTGCGCATCGACCGTGACGGTCCCTCCGACGGTTACTTCCACGACGCTCTTGAAGGTCTGAAAACCCTTGTTGGAGATCGTCACCTCGTACTTTTCTGGGGTGAGGCCGGGAATCGAATACTGACCAGAAGCCCCGGTAACGGTTAACCGCTCGGCTCTAGTCTCCACACTCAACGCCTTGACGGCAGCACCAGTAATTACGGCTCCGGTCGCATCATGGACAGATCCGACGATCGAGCCCGCTTCGGATTGTCCGAAAGCCAGGCAGGAACCGAATAGGAATAGAAACAGTGCCAATAAGGAAGCAACCAGCCCAAAACTATGCACGCCCCGTTTCATGATTTCTCTCCTCAACCGCGGAAGATCAGACTAAAGAAAGGCTTGAAAACCACCGCCGGCTAACAGGCGGTTTCAGCGCATCGACCCGTTTCAAACGGCGCTGAGGTACTAAGGTAATGCAACTCACACTCCAAAACAGGAATCGCGAAACACCCTTTATTTGCAATGTGTTGTTATCTATTGTGCGATGGTGGTCCCAAAAACTGAATTAGCATAGGCATCAATCTATTAATTTTGGTATTAAGGCAACTGCTTTGAAGTTATTGACATCGCCGAGAGGAAGGTTCGACAAACACTTAGGAGAGAGGAGGCCTGCTACAATCGGCCTTTCTGTGACAACGTCTTTCAGCAAGCGCGAATCGCCGGCGCCGGGTAAGAGGTCGTTCGGCTCTGTCCCGCTGCTCGACTTGCAGAGGCAGTATTTGCAGATTCGCCCGGAAGTGCTGGCCGCGATTGAAAACGTATGTGCGTCCCAGCAGTACATTCTGGGAGCGGAGGTTGAAGCGCTGGAGCGTGAACTCGCGGGCTTCTGCGGCTCGCGCGACGCCATCGGCTGTGCCTCGGGCACAGATGCCCTGTGGCTGGCTTTAGCTGCCGCTGGAGTGCAGCCGGGGGACCAGGTTCTCACCACGCCGTTCAGCTTTTTCGCTTCGGCCAGCGCCATCGTGCGTGCCGGCGCGCGTCCTGTGTTCGCCGACATCGACCCTCTCACATTCAATCTCGATCCCACCCAGGTCGAATCTTTTTTGCGGAGCAGCCCACACGACAAACTACGCGCGCTGCTCCCGGTTCATCTGTACGGCCAGTGCGCCGATATGGATCGATTCCAGCAGTTCGCGGAAGAATTTCATCTGCGAGTGATCGAGGATGCCGCGCAAGCTATCGGTGCGCGATGGGGCAAGCAGAGTGCCGGATCCATGGGCGTCTCCGCGGCGTTCAGTTTCTATCCCACAAAAAATCTCAGCGCCTACGGGGACGCCGGATTGGTCACAACTAATGATCCGGAGATGGCGGCACACATGCGCCGCCTTCGCAATCACGGCAGCGCGCGCCGCTACGTTCATGAAGAATTCGGATGGAATAGCCGTCTCGACGCTATTCAGGCGGCCATCCTGCGCGTGAAGTTGAAATACATTGGAGGGTGGAATGACGATCGGCGCCAGCGCGCCGTGCGCTACGATCAATTCTTTGCCGCTGCCGGCCTGACCTTAAGCGCCGCGCAACCTGAAGACAGTGCGCCCATTCGCCTGCCGCAAACTTCCGCGCTAGCGCACCACGTTTTCCATCAGTACGTCATCCGCGCTTACCGCCGCGACGAGCTGCGAGAATTCCTTACGGCGCGCAAGATCGGGACAGAAATTTACTATCCCATCCCGCTGCACTTGCAGCCCTGCTTTGTGTATCTCGGCTACCGCGAAGGGGATTTCCCTGAAGCCGAGCGTGCCGCGAAAGAAGTGCTGGCGCTGCCTATGTTTCCTGAACTCACCGAAGAAGAGCAGAAGTGGGTGGTCACCAGCATCGCGGACTTTTACTGCTAGCCAGAATGGCTAGTGCCTCCGACGCTTCGCTGGAGGCTTGGGCGTTTCCTTCTGCTCGCCCGGAGCCAGCACGCGCCGCACGATCGGCGTGTTCATCTTGTATTTGCGTTCGCTGACGTTGCCACTATCGTCTTTCACACGAAGAATGAAGACCGGCAATGTGCCTTCTTTGTCGAAATTCTCACTGGTCACTGTCACCGGCAGAACGCCGTTGAGGCCGTGCTCGCGGTAGGCCGTTTCGTAGCGATGCTTTCTGACGTTCCAGGTAAAAACGCGGATTTGATCGTAGTCGTAGGGCAGACCATCATGCGGTTCCGTGATCACGCACAAGTACTGCGAGACATTTTTGTCCGCACCCTCTTTGCCCGGATCCTGCACCTGGTTTAACGCAAAGAAGGCAACAAAGCGCTGGCCTTCGGCATACTGCGCGATATCAAGTGGGACGTCGATATCCACCATGCGCGCCAGCACCCAACCCACGCGGTTCTCCGCGTCGCGTACCAGCCACCAGTCTTCCAGCACTGGGCCAGACGCTTTCCCGCCCGCTTTCGGCTGTATAGCCGCTCCGGGCTGCTTCTCCGCCGTTCCGCGTTTAAGCACGGAAACCTTCGCTCCCGCCAATAGCTGGTACAGATGCTCGGTCTCACGGCCGGGCGTGAGGTGCAGGTTCGTGTCGTTGCGCAGCACCCCGGG
>DLMH01000148.1 GCA_002478115.1 Candidatus Acidiferrum typicum
AGCCAGTTCATATATTGCGGATCGTCAGGACGGCCCGGTGGTGGCGCATCCAGTGCTCTTTTCGCCTCGCGATCCTGGCCCCCTTGTAGGTACGCGTAGATCAGGTAATCCTTCGCGTGCAGCTCGTTGCCGGGCGCATTGTTTTTCTGGGCCGAGGCTGCCGAAACGAGGTTGGAGTCAATGGACTCCTGCCATAAGCCGAGCCGGGTGAAGATGTGGGACGGCATGTGGAGCGCGTGCGGTGAGTCTGGCGCAATCTGGGCGTAACGTCGCGCTGCGTCCAAAGCCCTGTCAGCCAGCGGTGGATAATCGTAGGCGTGAATGATGTAGTGAGCTATGCCGGGGTGTTCTGGTTGTTCTGCAAATAGTGGCTCAAGGATCGCGCCAGCCTTTTTCTGATTCACATACGTTTTGTCGGTTGGCGGCGCGGTGGCGAGGAGTGCCAGCGCATAAAAAATCGCGGCCTCATGGTCGTCAGGGTAGCGCACTTGCAGCTGGTCCATGGCCTTTTCGTAAGCCAAGGCGCGAGTGCGGTAGTCGAGTTGGTCGGCGTCCTTGTAGAACGTCTCGATCGCCGCAATATAGTCGCGTTCGCGCTGTGTCTTGGCACCAGCTAACTTTGCTTTTTCTACCGCGGCAATTCCTGCTTCTAGATCAGCCGGGCCGGGCGCTTGCCAGACCTGATGGTAGTAGGTCATGGCGATTCCCCAGTAGGCCATGCCGCATGTGGGGTCTTTCTGTGCAATAGCAGCGAAAGTGTCGCTAGCCTTCTCGTACCAAAAAGAATGGAGCATCGCTACGGCGCTGCTGAATTGCGGCTGAACCGATGGTTCGCAGGAAACGGGGAAACTCACCTTGCCGAGTTTGCTCGGGTCGCCTGCGGGATGCTCATGTTGGGCAACCGTTGTTGGCACGAATGCGGCGCACACGCCCACAAGCAGCACCATGCAAATGAATGTGATTCGCTTCATGCTGGTCTCCTTGGTTGTTAAATAGGCCCTCTGGAATGAATACGCCGAATAGTTAAAAATCCGTGCGACCTATTTTGGGTCGCGACCCCAATGAAGTCAAGAAAGTATCAAAACAGTTGCGCACCTGGCGTTCGCAGCGTGCATCGGGTGGTCATTCGCCTATCCGCAGAAGTGACCTAGTTCGCAACGGATCATAGCGTGTTCTCGGGATTCCGCCCGAGTCACGGGGAATTCGGAAGTCATTCCGGGGCAGAAGTCCGGATGTGGGACGCGAGGTCCCGGCGGAGGTCGCTGGCGTCTTCATCTCCTCGAATGCCGTTGATCAGGCCCTAACGCACTCCTGAAGTAGATTCCCCGATGCAATCCTCGCGTAGGTGCGCAATTCGCTTCCGCGGTTACGCAGATTAGGTGGCCCACGCTCTTAGGGTGTAAAAGCGTGGGCCTTGCCGTGCCGGTGTCATCCGACGCAAACGGGAAGTTGATTCTTCAATCGACGGCGATGCGAGTTGCGGCCGTGGTTCCCTTGACCTCCGCTATTGGCGTTCCCACGCCGACCGCATCGTAGCTGGGCGGCCAGAGTTTGAAATCGAACATACCTGTGTAGGTTTTGCCGTCGGACGCGACCGTATCCGTTTCGTCGACGGTGAATATGCTTGAGAGGCTGCCGTCCGGGTTAAACATTAAACCGATATGGTGCAGCTTGACGCGGTGGTCACCCAGGTCCTTCCACACCCCGAAGCAGATATTCCCGCCGACGGGTGGAAGAAATGCATTCTCAAATTCCGTTCCATCCCCGTGCCAGGTCTTGAAGGATTCGAGGAACGGGAAGGGTGTGGTGGGATAAGGCCCTCCCGGAGGAAAATTCTCATCGTAGGTTGCAGTGTAAATCACATGCCACAAACCCACGATGGTCGCATGCTCGTTCCATTCTCCGTCCGCGTTAGGGCTGACGAAAGGAATTGCGGGAGCGGCCCCAGCTTTGTAAGGAACGGCGCAACCAGCTTTGGCGCCTGTAGCAGTCAACAAAAGGCCCAATCCTACCAATACAGCAGGTGCGGAGCACCGCGCGTTCCGAAGCATTTTCAAAGTGACCCCAAGGATCTGATTCATCGTCTTTCTCCTCTTAGTTGAGCTAAAGTCCACATGCTTTTTCCCAACCCCGGAGGGCGGAGCAAAGCAAAGTTCACGCAATTTCATCGAAAAGGCGATTGGGCGCAATGCCTGTGTCCTCACTTCGGGTTTAATTTTTTGTCACCAGATAACTCACTGATATCAGAGGCTTTTGCTGAGGACTCTCGCGCTTGACCACACCTTCGCGGGGGTGCTAGCATCCGCGGAATTAACTGCAGAGGATGCGATTTTGGGCTAGTTCGCACTTGGGGACCCGGGTTGCAGCTCATACTGGCTACCTGTCCGTAGCCAGCGAACTGGTCGGCCCTAAAACAGTCGATGACTTGCTTGGAGCGGATGGAACTGACACTAAGCTATCCAGCTGTCTAGGACCGCCACATGCCTTTTAAGATTCGCGAAGACTCTACCTCTACCTCGCCCTCACCACGGCCTCGACGAATTGCCTTTGACAACTTCGAAGTCGATTTGCGCTCGGGCGAAGTTCGCAAGAATGGTTCCCGAATCCGGTTGCAGGCACAGCCCTTTCAGTTGTTGGTTTTGTTACTGGAAAATGCCGGAGACGTGGTTAGCCGGGAGGAGATTTGCCGCGAGTTATGGCCTGCGGACACATTCGTGGATTTCGAACACAGTCTGGCCGCCGCAGTAAACAAGATCCGCGAGGCGCTGGGAGACGCCGCCGACAATCCCCGCTATATCGAGACGCTCCCCAAACGCGGCTACCGCTTCATAGGCAAGATCAAGCCCAACGCGCCGGTAGTGATTGCGGTTACGGAGCAGCAGCGCTATCAAGGAGCCTCCGAAGCGCGGGCAGCGCTGGAAGCGATCAGACCGGATGCAGTGAATGCACCCGCGGCGCACCTCCGACTGAGTTGGGTGGCTGTTAGCGTGGGTGCGATAGCTCTGATCTTGCTAGCAGCGGTGGCTGTTGCCTGGCTTCGCTTCAAGCGATCGGCCCTCCCACCCGCGTCACAACAGAGCTTGATACAACTCACCGATTTTGCCGATTCGGCTGTGTCCCCGGCACTTTCCCCGGACGGACGCATTCTCACCTTCATCCGCGGCCCCGACACCTTCATGAGCACCGGGCAAATCTACGCGAAGCTTCTCCCGGACGGCGAACCAGTACAATTGACGCACGACGCCCTCGAGAAGATGAGTCCACAGTTTTCGCCGGACGGCTCGACCGTCGCGTACACCGTGTTCGCATTGAAGGAATTTAATACATGGATAGTTCCGGTGCTGGGTGGCGAACCTCGCCTCATGTTTCCCAACACCGAGGGTCTGACCTGGATCGACTCCGGCCATTTCCTGTTCTCCGAGTTCGTATCCGGCATCCACATGGCTGTGGTCACTTCCACCTCCACGCGCGATCAAATCCGCGATGTCTACGTTCCGCCGCGCGAACGCGGCATGGCGCACCGCTCTGCGCTTTCTCCCGACCACAAGTGGGTGCTGGTGGCGGAGATGGATAATGGCGGTTGGCTGCCCTGCCGGCTTGTGCCCTTCGATGGCAGCTCTGCGGGCAAGCCGGTAGGACCGCAGGGAGCCGCGTGCACCTACGTGGCGTGGTCTTCGGATCAAGCGTGGATGTACTTTAGTTCTAATGCTGGTGGTCGTTTCCATATCTGGCGCCAGCTTTTTCCCGATGGAGAGCCGCAACAGGTGACCTCCGGGGCCACCGAAGAAGAAGGCATTGCCGTGGCTCCGGACGGCGCTTCACTGATTACCTCTGTTGGTCTCAACGAAAGCACCCTGTGGGAGCGCGATGCCAACGGCGAGCGCCAAATTTCTTCCGAAGGTTACGCCGAGTTCCCCGAGTTTTCCCGCGACGGCAAGAAACTGTATTACCTTGCCTATCGCCAGGGCGTCTCTGGCCAATCTCCCAGCGGAGAGCTTTGGCTCGCGGACCTGGAGACTGGGCGCCGCGAGCGGCTTCTGCCGGACACCTTGGTGTCGGACTACGATGTTTCACCGGACGGCGCGGCAGTAGTTTTTTCCACGACTGACGCCGAAAACCGGTCACATCTGTGGTTGGCTTCGCTCAACTTCCGCTTTCCTCCGCGGCAGTTCGTGTCGGGCGTGAACGAGGACGAACCCCGCTGGGATTCAGCCGACTACATTTACTTTCGGGCGGCCGAGGGCAGCTTGAACTTCTTGTACCGCGTGAGGCAGGACGGCAGCGAGCGCGAAAGGCTGCTCCCCGATCCCATTCTTGACCTCCAGGCGATTTCTCCCGATGGCCGGTTGGCGATCGTTGCGCAGGGGAAAGACCAAACTGGTAGGACGTTGGCGAGTCCGCTCGACGGCGGGACTCCTGTGATCGTTTGTAACGGATATTGCGAGACGCAGTGGACCGCAGACGGGAAGTCCTTCGGCGTCACTATGGCCACCACGCTCGGAACAGAAACTCTCCTCGCTCCCGTGTCCAGCGCCACGAATCTGCCGTCGCTGCCTGCCGCGGGGATCGCCTCCAGTGCGGACATGCACAGTGTCCGAGGCGCGAAAGTCGTCGACGGCGCCATTCTCTGGGGCCCCAAGCCGGGACTGTCTGCTACCTTGCACCAGGACGTTCATCGCAACCTCTACAGAGTGGCACTGCAATAAAACCCGATTCCGAGTTGGAAGTCGAGGTTCTGTGCGGATGGTTGTCAATTCCGAAATTAACCTTTGTTTCTCGGTGCGCCGGCCGGCTTTCCACGGGCGTTGCCCTTGATTGCGGGAGGATCACGGGCTAACCGGAAGTTATTCCGAGTCAGAAGGCCCGTCGGGACATTCTGGCTTGCTAAGTCCTGGTTTGTCGGCAAACCAGACAAGTTGGTCCCAGTACCCACTTCGGCGGTTACCGCGTTTACGAGGCACTGAGGCGATCCAACTCGCCTTTCAATTTCAACCATCTGGCGGAACAGATGGTCCTGCAACCTTTTTTATTTCACTGCGACAACTACCAGGGTGAAGTCATCCTGAAAATTTCCGTTGCAGAAGCTGACCACCTCTTTACGGATTGCAGCCAGCAATTCGGAGGCGCTCAATGCAATGTTGCGACTGCACAGCTCAAGCAATCTTCCCTCGCCAAATTCCTGTTTATCCGAATCCATTGCTTCGGTTAGACCATCGGTATAAAGCACCAGGCGGTCTCCAGAGGACAACGGAAATCCTCCATTTTCGTACTTCCGGTCCGGAAAGATTCCCAGGGGCATTCCTCCTTCCCTCAAAGGAACTCCCTCACCAGATTTGTGGAAGAGAATGGGCGGCCAATGACCGGCACTGGCGTACGTCAACCTGTCTTCTTTCGTATCGATCGTGCAGTACCAGAATGTAATGAATTTATCGGAAGCGATGTTGTTCGAGATTACCTCGTTCAATTTCCCCACGAGAGTGCCTGGCGAGATCTCTTCCGAAGCGAAGGCTCGAAAGCTGGCCTGCAGGTTGGCCATCAACAACGCGGCGCTAATCCCCTTGCCGACCACATCACCAATGCAGACCCCAATCTTTCTCTCGCTGAACTTGAGCACATCAAAATAATCTCCGCCAACGGTGCTCGCAGGCTGCCACGCTGCTGCCACTTCTAGTCCTCTTACTTGGGGAATCTTCTTGGGTAACAGCCCTTCCTGAATGTCTCTCGCCTTGGCCAGTTCTTGCTCTTGCTGTTTTGATTGAGTGTTCCCAAGTTCAACAGCGCGTTGAAGTTCGAGATTCTTGCCCTCCAGGTGCACCCGCGATTCCTCATACAAATGGCGGATGCTCCCGATGATCAAAACAACCACGACTACAAGCCTACCGGCGCTCCATAGTTGGGGAAAATAGGATCCGATGGGAATTCGATACACAGCCATTATGATCACCACTGTCAACGACGCGATCGCAACCGCCGTGAGGAACAACAATATCAGGTACGCAACCCAGTTCCACGGAAACTGGAGACGTGAAGACAGTGGCGCGAGACGATTCATCATCGGCCTCGTCAGATTGCCGATGAAAAGACAGTAGAGAAGTATGGAAACGAAGCTCATGCCCGGACCCCGCACATTCGCTACCCACAGAATCGCAAATAACGCGGCCGCAACCATAACCAACACCAGTTGCCTTGAGAAAAACGTGCGAACGCGAATGAAGCGGGACGAAGGTTTCGCGCTGATAACCATCATTGGCCTCTTGCCGGATGCAATTGCGTGGGATCAGGACTCGCTGAGCATGTTAAGCGGTACCTAAACGTGAGTCAATGTGGGAGCACCAGAGTGAACACAGAAACTTCATCTTTATCGATTGTGCCCGCAGGGCTTACCGGACATCTTCGTACCATAACCCACTTGTCCGGTTTGCGCCGAAGCGTGGTTACAAATAACAAAAAACCAAACTTCGAAGCTCTCATCCGCCGCTTCGATTAGGAGCTCAAGGCCTCGGCTTAGCAGTGAGCCCTTCCTGCAGGAGGTACTTACGGCAACGCGTATGCGATCACATAATCTCCCAGCTTGACTCCATGGATTTTTCCGTGCCCGCCCGCTGCGATGACCACGAATTGGCGCCCTCCCGTACGTGAACGATAGGTCATCGGCGTTGCCATCGCGGACGCAGGCAGACTCGCGTGCCACAACTCCCGTCCTGTCTCCGTATCGAATACGCGGAACGTGCGATCTGCTGTTGCGCCGATGAAGGTGAGCCCGCTGGCCGTGGTCAGTGAACCGCCCAAGGTCGGAGTGCCCCAGCCGATCGGCAAGGGAACCGGTGCAAGCTCGCGAACTGTCCCGAGTGGCACCTGCCACCGGATCTTCCCAGTATTGGCATCGACCGCTGCTAGCGTGCCCCAGGGCGGTGCGTTACACGGTAGGCCAAGCGGCGAGAGCAACGGTTTGCGCCGCATGACATACGGCGTTCCCCTCATCGGGGCGTACTCCCAGCCATCCTCGCCGCCACCGGCGTGAGTCTTCCAGCCAGTTAGTTTGTCCCGGGGAATCAGTTGCGCAACGAACGCCATGTTGGTCTGATTCACGACGATCAAGCCGCGCGAGCGATCGAAGGACACTCCACCCCAGTTCGTGCCGCCAATAATTCCGGGGTAGACTATCGAGCCTTCCAAACTGGGCGGCGTGAAGATCCCTTCGCGCCGCAATCCGGCGATCTGCTCGCGACACTTGCTACGATCCCAGGGAGTCAGTCCCCACGCCTCCTGAGGTTCCAAATGGTTGGGTGCAAGTGGTGGCGTGGCGACCGGGAACGGCTGTGTGGGCGAAAGCCATTCGCCGGGAACTCCGTTCTGCGGCACCGCGCGCTCCTCGATCGGAAGCACTGGCTGCCCGGTATCCCGGTCGAGAATAAATAGATGGCCCATCTTGCTGGGCTGAGCCAGGGCCGCGACGCGTTTCCCACCGTGTTCGACCTCGATGACCGAAGGGGCCGAAGGGAGATCGTAGTCCCACAGATTGTGATGGACAGCTTGGAACGTCCACACAATTTTCCCCGTAGACGCGTGGAGAACGACTAATGAATCCGCGTTGCGGTCGTCGCCCTCACGCTCGCCGCCGTAGTAATCCGGGCTGGGACTGGTCGTCGGCAGAAAAACCAGATCGTGGTCGGGATCGGCAGAGATAGGCCCCCACACGTTGGCAGCACCGGTTCGATCGGCACCGTTCAGCCAACCGGCTCGGTCTGGATCGGCAGGGTCTCGTGGGATTGGATCAAAGGACCACACAAGCGCTCCCGTTCGCGCGTTGTAGCCACGAACCCGACCCGAGGGCATCTCGATTCGGTTGTTGTCATTGATGGCCGACCCGACTACGACGACGTCGCCAACTACGGCTGGCGCCGAGGTGAAGTGGTACTCGCCCTTGTTGTCCCAGTCGACGTTTGTCTTCAGGTTGATCCCGGCCTTCAGGTCGACTTGGCCGTTGGTCCCAAACTCCGTGCAGAGTTTGCCAGTGTCACCATCGACTGCGATCAACCTGCCATCGAGCGTGGCCTCATAGAGCGTCTTGCGGCATGGCTGGCCCAATTGGCGTTTGGGATCGATGCGCAGGGCCAGCCCGCGCGAGGTTAATGCGTCTCCATAATCCCCAATGCGGTCGATTTTGGGATCAAAGACCCATCTTTGAGTGCCGGTTTCCGGATCGAGGGCAATGATGCGGCCGAATGGGGTAATGACGTAGAGCGTGCTGTCGACCATCAATGGTGTGGCTTCGAAGGTGCTTCGGGACTTTACTCGTTCCCCATTCCAGGTCGTCGTGCCGTCCGATACATCACCGGTACGATAGGTCCACGCGACTCGCAAATTCGCGACGTTGTTTTTGCTAATTTCCGTCAGCGGCGAGTATCGGGAGCTCCCCGGATCGTTTCCGTAATTCGGCCACTCCGCTACAGGCGCAGATGGGTCCCGATTCGCCGCTGGAGGCGCGCAGCCAAACAACGCCAATGCTAAAGACATTCCGCCGATCAGCAATTTCACAGACGCGAGCTCTCGCATGTTGGCTCTGCACACCAGAGTAGTTAGGTTTGCAAGGATACACAAGCTTTCGGGCACCTCAACTCCTGGTGAGTCGGCAAACCGGAGTGCGCCGTGAAAAGGCGCTGGTCCATAGCGGGAGATAAACCCGCCCGGGAACTGGTTCGCTCCACCCGGTAGCAATCGAAGCAATGGCGGAGGCAACGAAGCTGCTGAAGCCTTCGGTGTAGAAGGTCGCATTGGCGACTCGGCGAGCATGCAGGCCGTAACGTGAGTGAACGCTGAGCAGGCCTCGAAAAGACTAATGCAGGAGCCGACCCGCCCCGGTTTCGGGGAAGGCCGAAGTTGATGGAAACGTACGAGCGAACAAGTTTCCATCAAACCTGCCGGGGTATTGGCGACGGCATGCAAGCAAAGTGGACCATGCGCAACACGGGAAGTCCCAGCGGTGATTGCAAGATGAATCAACTGGCAGCTCGTGAGAGAAAGGCCGGGCCGACTGGGATGGCGGAGAGGCTCGTAGTACCGACGAAGCCGGGTAACTCCGGTGGAGGGAAGGGGCCTCAGTTGAAGGCGGACGCAAGAAGCGACGACGGAACGGGAGATTGGCGATGAGCCTAGTAGCTCCCGAGTTGTTTTCAGAAGTTGCAGACGGTGTCACATGCAATGGCTTAGCCATTGCGTGAGTCTTCTCCAAGAGCCGGATGCGGCAAATCCGCACGTCCGGTTCGATGAGCGGGGTGTGGAAACGGAAGCATGGTGGGGCTAGTGAGGCACCGACAGACGAAAGGGTCGGAAACCGATAGGCTCCACCTAAACCACCGCGCCACACCTCGACTCCACACAAGTTCGTTCCAGTACCCACATGTCCGGTTAGACCTCATGCGCCGTCGGCGCACCACCGGGCATGAAAATAGTCGGCCTGTTTCCTAAGTCTTTCATTTTCACTACACATTCCGGCTATTTTCATAGCAGGGCGTTAATTAGGACTTAGCCTGCCCAAACCAGCGAGGTTCGGTTTGACGCTGCGGTGGGCGAGGTCCGTGGCCGCACACAATCCATCCCGAAAGCGAATTAATTCGAGGGTAAAAAAGCACCGCAGCGTGGACTGCGGTGCTTTCCGATAGCTGAAATGAGCTGCGGCTATTGAACCAGGTGAATGGCCTCTTCGATGTGATGATGGGCCCTGTCGATGTGTTCGAGGGCGCGCCGCTTCAGGCCTTGCGCGAACGCGTTGTCCTCCTCCTGAGCAACGTCCTCATGGGCCTTGTTGACCAGCTCGAGGGCGCGGTGAAGGCGGCCGGGCCAATCCATCTGGGCATCGACCGGCGGATGATCGTTGAGATTCTTGCCATCATCGATGGAAGCCTTCTTGATTTCATTGATGGCTTCGTCGATTTCGTGAATGGCTTTCCTTTCCTGCTCGCGGAGTTCCCCGCCACCAGGGCGCTGCAGATGCGCTCTGGCGTGGCGTAGATCCGCGAGGGCATGAAGATAGGCCGGATGCTCTCTGGGCGGCTGAGCCTTAGCCGCGAAAATGGCGGGCGCCAAGAGCACCAGCACGGATACGGCGATCACGAGCTTCTGAAGGTTTTTCATTGTACGCGTAACACTCCTGTTCTATTTAGAATGAGTATCTAACAAGCTGAATTGACTAGGAGCCCCTCAATTACGACAGGATGCTGCTCCAGCAACCCTAGACTTTGCCAATGCCTATATCTGTTCACTTTTATACAACCCTACGGAGATTTTCTCTGAGGCGTTGCCTATCAACGCGAGCCATTCTTCTGGGGTGGTCAGCTTCCGGGGGATGCGCGAGCGTTTGAGTTTGTACGCGATTTTTCGCAGCCCTCGTGGTTGCGCGTCATTCAGAACAAAGGGGATGAGATTCGCGCAGCGTTGTTCCAAGGCAGCCCGCGATTCTGCAATCACGTGGAAGATTGAATGTGAAATCACAATGCGTAAGTGTTCACAACGGCACAGACGACCTTCTTCTCTGTGGCTAATCTAATGTCCGTTCAGTGTTCTTCCGCATAGGAAGAGGCCTCAGCGCAGTTCGGAAGAACGAGGTCGCACATGTTCTCGCACTCAGAAGAAAGGAGATGAAAATATGCTTGGGATAATCGCCGCCATTCTGATCGTTCTTTGGTTGCTTGGGTTTTTTGCATTTCACGTAACCAACGCTTTCATTCACGTTGTCCTGGTTTTGGGCATCATATTACTTGTGGTGCATTTCGTCCGACGCAGCTGAGCAAGCATGTAGAACGTTGGTCAACGCCAGATCCGGTGAGAACCACTGTCCCGTGACGGACGGCCACGCATCGGTTTAGAAGTTGAATCGCTTCGAACAACGGTACGTTTTTGGCTTTGATAGGAGATTCGAGTAAAAGTGAATCGCTCGAAACGTCTCTACGTCGAAGAACTCAGGGAGCTCTACAAGGCTGAAAACCGACTGGTGAGAGTTCTTCCTAAGATGGCCAAGGTATCGACTTCGGAGGACTTGCGCGCGGGCCTTGAACATTCCTGCCGCATGCCGTATCAAAGGGTTTTCAAACTGTCGAGCCTAACTGTTTTATTCTGAACCGCTAATTCACGGCGCATGTGCTTGTATCAGAGGATTTCTTTTGGTACAGGACGTCAAGGCTGACCGCGCGGGGTACTAGCCCTAACTTGTCCGGTTTCCGCGTTAATCAGATGGGATGAGAAGGCC
>DLMH01000104.1 GCA_002478115.1 Candidatus Acidiferrum typicum
AATGCGTGTAGCTTACCTGTACTAATCGCCCGTTCGGCTTGACCATAGAATTTACTCGGTGCAGAAAAACAGTTGTCAGTTCTCAGTTGCCAGTTCTAGTTAGAACCTGAACTGGAGCCAGCAATGTTGTTGAAGTCGTTCGAACCTGGATGACTGAGATGCAACACTGATAACTGTTGCGCCGACGCTTTTGAAAAGAAAGCAAAGCCGAAGTACGGTGGCTGAAATTGGAAGTAAACAAATAAGAAAGTAAGCCACACCCAATCTATTCAGTTGTGAGGTATTGGCCTCACGATCTTTGAAATACGATCTTTGAAAGTTCGTTAGAGCGTCTGATTGCATAAATCAGAAACTCTGACACCGAGATGGCGTAGAGAGATCCTTCGCCGCACAAACCGCGGCTCAGGATTTCGGCAGCAGGCTCCCAATCGCCGCTTTTCGCGGCTCATTCACGCCTGCTAGACGCCTCAAGTTGTCGGTGATCTTACCGCGGGGGATCCACCCGTTCCCATCCCGAACACGGAAGTTAAGCCCCGCAGGGCCGATGGTACTGCACGCGCCAAGTGTGTGGGAGCGTAGGTCGTTGCCGGCATAAATAAAGGCCACGTTGCGAAAGCAGCGTGGCCTTTTCCTTTACGACTTGCCGTAAGGTCAGTTGGGGACCGCGTTCGAGATAGCGACGAACGAAGCGGTACTCATACACGCCCATTTCGAGGGCCGCCGCGCATGCCTCCTCGACTGCAGCCAAGCCGAACTTCTTGGCCAGCGCGAGGACGCCCAAGACGCGGCGGACACCCGGTTCTCCGAGTTGGTTATAAATAAGGTTGCAAAGTGTGCCGATGTGAGTACCAGCGCGGCCGGCTCGCCACAGTAACTGAGAGACGCGCAGCGGTCTGTGTTTGGGGTGGTCTTCTTCTTTGATGCGATACCAGCCGCGTTTCTGGCGCACATGTTCCCGCAGCAGCAGACCGTTTTGGGGATCGAGGATGCGAACGTAGAGTTCGTCCCACTGCACTCGGACCAAGCGTCCGATCCAGCCCGGGGGTAGGCCGTAGTAGGCGGCCTCGACTTCGACACAACCGTCGAGATGTACGACCCGTTGACCGTGCTGGTAGTAGCGGAACGGTTCTAGCGGCAGTGGGAGCAAGATAGGTTTCTCTTCGGCAAACATGGTGGCGACTTGCCGTTTGGTGGTGCCGTGGATGCGCGTATCGGCGCAGCTGGTTTCCCAACGGTCCAGATAGGCTTGCGCTTCTTCCAGGCTCTCGAAGCGTTTTCCCTTGAGGGGTGTGTTCTTGGCGTGTCCGACGCCGCGCTCAACTTTTCCTTTTCGATCTGGATCTTGGATCCGGCACGGTAGAGCGACACAGCCATAGTGCGTCAGCACGTCGCGATAGAGGGGATTCAGAGCGGGATCGTAGATGTCGGGGACAAGTACGCCTTCCTTCAGATTATCGAGCACCACGATGCGGGTACTGCCGCCGAGTCGACGGAAGGCTTTCTCGTGCAGCTCAGCCCAGATGCGAGAGCTGGAGCGGAAGGAGAGCAAGCGTACCGCCTTGCGACTGCATCCGAGCGTCAGCACGAACAATCGTGTGCGTCGGTATTTGCCGGTCTGCGGATCGCGGACCATCGGTCCGGTGCCGTAATCGACTTGGGACTCTTCTCCGGGTGCGGTAAAGATCACGGCTCGCGGCTGTGGGGGTTGGTTTCCGCGAAGCTTGCGCACGAAGCGTTTGACGGTCTGATAGCCGCCGTTGAACCCGCTCTCGGACACCAGGTCCTGCCAAATCCCGATGGCATTGCGACCCTGGCTCAGACCCAGTTCGATCGCCTCGCGAAACGTTCGCACAAACTGGTGGACGGAACGGGATTGCGAGGTTTGCGTTCTGAGGCGCTCAACTCCACGCCAAACCCGGTGGTCACCGCATTCTCGTTGGCCGGTTTTGCGGTTCTTGCTTTTGCCTTTCCCTTCGTGGAAAGGTTTTCGGGGTTGGGGTTGGGGTTGACCGTGTTGGCCGGTTTTGCCGCGTCCGACCCGGTGGTCACCCCATTTTCGTTGGCCGGTTTTGCCGGCGGTCGCCGTCCCCAGGCACCTGGCGGGCGCACCCCGATCCCCGCCGCTTTCAGATAGGCTCCGGCGGTCTCCCGACGCACCCCGGTCTCTTGCTCGATGCGCCGCAAGGGCCATCCGAGTCGTCCCAGGGCTATGACTTGTTGTTTTTTCGCTTCGCTCAAGACGGTGCTCATACCAACGAAGGCTACTGCCTTGCGTTGGAATCAACGTCCCCGAGCCTCACTCTCGTTGGCCGGTTTTCAGGTGACCTTCATTGGCCGGTTTTGGGTGACCCCTGAGGCCAGAAGGCGTTTCCTATTTTTTGTGTACTTTAGGCCGAATCCCGCGAGCATCTGCCGGCGATCCGTTCAAGGTGATGCAAGCGATCAAGCAGGGCTTCGCGCGGCGGCTGCTGCACAAGCAGCGCTCGGCCAGCGATCCGCGGCAGGGCAGCTTGTGGGACACGGCTTTGGATAGCGGGCATATCTGGCAGGCGCGCTTCTATGACTTTGTGGTGTTCACGGAGAAAAAGCGGGTGGAGAAGCTGCGCTACATGCATCGCAATCCGGTAAAACGGGGACTGGGGCTGGAACCTCAACACTGGGACTGGAGCAGCTACCGGCATTATGCTGACGGCGAGCGCGGAGCCGTGCTGGTGAATGAAGAGCGGAAGGCGGGGCTGAAAGTGAGGAAGATAGCGTAATGCCAGTCGGCGGGGTCGAGGTCCGTGGTGCCCAGCTTTGCAAAACCAGCAAAGCTGGGGCAGCCTCTTGATGTAGGCGTAACCAGAAAAAACCAAGGGTAGGCCAGCCCGCCCTTTTCCTTTGAACGAATCCGAAAAAGATGGCGAACCGGACGCTCGACGTGTATCCTCTCGTACGCCGGGCAAACGGAAGCGAAGTCCCAGCTCACCCTTCCATGTCCACTGTCAACGCAGAGCACGTCGGGCCTGCCGTGGGCCCGGAGAAAAAAATCAGCACGCTGACCTTGACCGGTCGCAACGGGATTGTGCATCGCTATTTCTATTTTGCGATGTCGCTGCTGGTCGCGGCCATTGTGGTCGACGGCTTCAAGCGTACGGTCAACGACAATCTGTTCCATCCCGCGGTGCCGCGGCCCTTCATTCTCTGGATTCACGGCTCGGCTTTCGCCGGGTGGGTGATCTTCTTCATTTGTCAGTCGACGCTGGTCCGTATACACAAAGTCAGTTGGCACCGCTTCCTCGGCTGGTTTGGCGCCGGGCTCGCCACGGTGATGGTTCCGCTGGGCACTGCCACCGCCATCATCATGGCCCGCTT
>DLMH01000116.1 GCA_002478115.1 Candidatus Acidiferrum typicum
AGCGTCTGCCGTATCTCCGCGGGAACAAGATTCTCGTCGAACTCATGCAGACGCTTTGCGAGATGCGCAAGGACCCCGTGTTCCTCCGCGAGGATGAGCAACCGGGACCAATCCGCGGAGCCGGCCAACGCTACGAGCCGCCGGGCATCGGATGCGGGAGAGGCGCACTCGAGGAGCACCGCCCATTCCCTGCGGGAGGAAGGCAAATCGGATAGGCCTGGCAGCGGCAAGGAGTGTTCCTTGGTAATCCAACTTTAGTGTACGCGATGGGACGGTCAGTGTTGGCCAAAAAAGTGAGATTACCGCGAGGGTTTCAAACGGGCAGGAGGAAAGCGGGGCGAATGACTCACGACGTCCGTAGAGTGCGAAGCGCCCACGATGGTCTGGCCAAATCGCGCGCGTGGAAATCTGGGCGTACTCACATTGGGCTGGGATCTCCGCCCGACAAAAACCCAAGAGTTCCAGATGAAATGGAAATGCCTCGCCAACGGCCCCCTAGAATTCGAACTTTCTACCCCATAGGTAGGCGAACTCGCCGGTGATCCGGCGGCAAGCCTACCCTGATTCAGGGTTGAGACCATACGTATAGCGAGGAAACGGACACATATGAACTACGAAGAGGCAAGTGAAATGGCCGCGGCGGAGCTTGGGCCCCCTGCGGACGAACCTCAGAACCCCCCGCAGGAGGTCGCGGCGCTTGGGCCCCCTGAGGAAGAACCCCAGAACCCCCTCGAAGAGGCCGCGGCGCTTGGGCCCTCTGAGGAAGGACCTCAGAACCCCCTGCAAGAGGCCGCGGCGCTTGGGCCCTCTGAGGAAGAACCCCAGAACCCCCCGCAAGAGGCCACGGCGACGCTTGGGCCCTCTGAGGAAGGACCTCAGAACCCCCTGCAAGAGGCCGCGGCGCTTGGGCCCTCTGAGGAAGAACCCCAGAACCCCCTGCAAGAGGCCGCGGCGCTTGGGCCCCCTGAGGAAGGGCCCCAGAACCCCCCCGAAGAGGCCGCGGCGCTTGGGCCCTCTGAGGAAGAACCTCAGGGTCACCCGCAAAAGACGAGTTCGCCCCGCAAGATCGCGGCGAATCGCGAAAACTCGAAACACTCCACCGGCCCGAAGACCGCAGAGGGCAAGGCCAAATCGGCGGGCAACAGCCTCACCCACGGAATCTTTGCCAAGCAGCTTCTCACCGGAGCCACGCCAGAGACGGCCGAAGAGATATCGACTCTGGTCGCTGACATCGGGGAGTTCTTCCAGCCGGTCGGAGTAATCGAAGAGTTGCTAGCCCAGAAGATCGCCGTCGAGGTCGCCCGCCGTGCCCGCATTGTGGCATTTGAGCAAAGGGAGGTTTTGCGGCAGAACATCTTTTACTCTTCCGTCCCCATCGTAGATCGCCTGCTACGCTATTCTGCGGCTGCGGATCGTGGCCTGTTCCGTGCGATCGCCGAGCTCGAGCGCCTCCAGGTCGCGCGCAAGGCCCAAGCGAGTTCCGAAGACACCGCAAGCGCAGACCCTGCTCTGCCGGCCGACGAAGACGACGAACCACCCTCGGACCATAAAGATTAGGTCAAGGTCGACCTCGATGACGACGGATCAGCGATGTACGAGTGGGGATGGCGACCGGCTGCCCTTCAGGTCAGTGCGCGGCAGGGGTGTCATTGCAGCAGCATCGTCCGAGCGCACCGCGGGACAACCAGCTGTTTTCTTGCCGGACGAGGAGAATGCAATTTGAAAAAACGAAGCCACCGAGCGGGCCCGGTCCCGAAGAAGCAAACGGGGCACCCCCCCCCGGATGGCATCGACTCAAGATGGAAGAGCTGGTTCGTGGCCGTGGGTGCTCCGGCCGGAAGTTGCGGAGTTCATTTCCCGGTCGAGGCAGAAACCACTTCGTCCGTGCGGCCGCGCCGGCGGACGTCAATGCCGAGACGCTTGATCTTCTGATTCAGGGTGGAAAGGGGGATCAGGAAGTGCTCCGAGGCCTCCGTCTGATTCCAGCCGGTACGCTCCAGCATGTCGACAATGATGCGGCGCTCCACCTCATCAATGATCTGAAAGAGAGATGGATGGGGATTGTCAGCCGCGGTTCGCGCGCCCGCTTCGCCCGGCAAAGGCGGGAGAAACTCCGAGAGCTGCAGGCGCACACCGCGGACGATCTCCTTGCTGCGAAAAGAATCGGGCAGGAGGTCCACATCGACGCGCTCCTGGGTAGAGAGAACAACGGCGCGTTCGACCACGTTTTCGAGCTCGCGGACGTTTCCCGGCCAGTCGTAATCCATGAGCAGCTTCATTGCCGCAGGAGTGAACTGCCGCAACGGTTTGGTGTTCTCTTGGCAGAAGCGGCCCATGAAATGGACCAGGAGGAGCGGAATGTCTTCACGGCGGTCGCGAAGAGGGGGCAAGTGGAGATGGATGACGTTCAGGCGGTGATACAGGTCTTCGCGGAAGCGGCCTTCCTTGACGAGGGAGAGCAGATCGACGTTGGAGGCCGCGACAATGCGGACGTCCACTTTGATCTGCTCCGTGCCGCCCAGCCTCATGAATTCGCGCTCTTGAATCACGCGCAAGAGTTTGGCCTGGGTCTCCGGGCTGACGGTGGCGATTTCGTCGAAAAAGATAGTGCCCTGATCGGCGACCTCAAAAAGCCCCTTCTTGGAAGCCACGGCGCTCGTGAAAGCCCCTTTGAGGTGCCCGAAGAGCTGCGATTCGAGCAGATCCACCGGAATGGAGCCAGTGTTGACGGGCACGAAAGCCTTGTCCACGCGTGGCGAGGCGGAGTGAATGGCCTTGGCGATGAGTTCCTTTCCGGTGCCGCTTTCGCCGCTGATCAAAATCGTGGAGCGTGAAGGACCAACCTGCGCGACCAGATCAAAGAGCGCCAGCATTTTGTCGCTCTTGCCGATGATATTGGGGAAATTGAAACGCTGTTTGAGCGCGCGCTTCAGGTGGATATTTTCATCGCGCAGACGGCGCGCCTCCACGGCCTGCGCCACCTGCACCAGAAGCTCATCGTTGGACCACGGCTTGGTGATGTAGTCCATCGCCCCGCTCTTGAACGCGGCGCGGGCCATTTCAATGGAGCCATAGGCCGTAATCAGAACGATGGGCAGATGGGGATCCTGGCGATGAATTTCCTTTAGCATGTCAATGCCGTTGCGGTCGGGAAGGCTGACATCGAGCAGCAGCAGGTCGAACGGGCGTTCTTCCAGACGGGAGAGTCCCACCTGGCCGGATTCCGCGCTGGAGACCTGGTACCCTTCCGACTTCAGGAGAAGCTCGAGGCCTTCGCGGATCTCGGATTCATCGTCAACAACAAGAATCGAACCTTTAGACATGGACCGCTTTCCTGACAGCCGGGAACTCGACGTGGAAGGAAGTACCACGGCCTGGCGTCGAGCGAACATCAATTCTACCGGCGTGTTCTTTGATGATCCCGTAGGTCACAGAGAGGCCGAGACCTGTGCCGCGCCCTGTCGCTTTGGTCGTGAAAAAGGGATCAAAAATCTTATGGATGTGTTCACGGGGAATGCCGTTGCCCGTGTCAACAACCTCTATTTCGACGCTGCCATTGTGCGCGGCAGTGCGCACTTCCAGCATTCCGCCTGTAGGCATGGCATCGCGCGCATTCAAGAAAAGATTCAGGAAAACCTGTTGCAGCTTGTTGGCGGAACCTCGCACCGGCGGAAGGCCATCGGTGAGCTGCTTGACGACGCGAATCTGCGAGGTCTTCAGAGGATGGGCGACCAGCGAGAGTGTTTCTTCCACGACGCGATTCAGGTCCACATCGGCAAGTTCGCCGGCGCCCGTTCGCGAGAAATTCAGCAGGTTATTGACAATTTCGCTGGCCCGGAAGGTCTGCTTGACGATTTTTTCGATGATGGAGTGCCGCGGATCACCCTCGGGCATCTGCTTGGCCAGCATCTGGATGTAGTTGGAGATGACGGCCAACGGGGTGTTGACTTCGTGCGCAACTCCCGCGGCCAGCAGCCCCAGGGAGGTAAGCTTTTCGGTCTGGCTCATCTGCTCTTCCATGCGTTCGCGCTGGGTGACGTCGTCGAACAGAAGCAGGCGGCCAATGCGCTCACCTGATTTGCCGACCAGCGGCGTGATCGAAACATTCAGAATGAGCGAGTTCCCCTGGCTTTGCAGGCGGTGCTTGTAAATACCGGTGATCTGCTCCTGATCATCGCGGGAGGCAATTTCCGAAGCGAGCTCCGCCGGCAGGAGGCTGCCGAGGGGCTGGCCTACCGCCGCGTCGCGAGGCACACCGAAGACCTGTTCCATGCGGCTATTCCAGGCTTCCACCATCCCTTTAAGGTCCACGGCAAGCACGCCGACGTTCAGTGATTCGACGATGTTTTCGCTGAAATCCTTGAGGCGGGCAATTTCGGAAGCCTTCTGTTCGAGCGAGGAATAGAGTTGTGAATTGTCCAGCGCAATGGCCACATAGCCGGCGATGGTCTGTACCAGTTCGACGTCGTCGCTGGAGAGGAAATCACCGTCAACGGTTTTGCCTAGACCAAGAACGGCGACGGTATGTTCGCGAATGCGGCACGGAATGAAGTAATTGAGATCGAGCTGTTCGAGGGTGCGGCGCACGGTAGCGCCGACTTCCGCGGCGCTGCGCGAGGATTCAAAGAAAAGGGGGCCGCGCAGGAATTCCGGCCGGGTTGAGGCGATGAAGCTGAGGTCCAGAGGTTCGGCGAGGCGCACGCCCATCGAGCGCGCCAGCCGCATTTCGCCGGGACGCTGAGGATCTTCGACGAAGATGGCCAGACGGTCGACCAGAAGCGTCTGCGAGACGCGGTCCATCACCGAACCCAGCATGGGTTCCAGCCGCACTTCGTTGGTGAGCGTGCTGCCGAATTCGATGAGCGTCCGGCGATAGTCGAGACGGTCGCGATAAAAGAAGCGATCGAGCCGCGCCTGAATGCCTTCGCGGAAAGGCTGAAAGAGAAAGGCGGCGATCACGATGGCGATCATGCCGGCAACGGGCCCGCTGGTCTGCGCGTGGAAGATTTCGGCAATCAGCGCGACCAATGCGAAATAAATGGCTGCGACCGCCGCCGTCGCCGCCGTATAAGCGAGGCCGCGCTTGAAGATGATGTCCACATCCATCAAGCGGTAACGAATGATGGCGTAACCAAAGCACAGCGGAATGAGCACCAGGCTGAGCGCAGAAAACTGCATCCACGGCAGCGTGGCAGCGTTGAAGCCATACGGGATGATGTACAGCAGGATGAACGGGAGGCTGCCCGCCAGCGTGCCGGCCGTGAGCCATTTCACCTGCTGGCGAAGGACCCCCGAGCGGGAGCGGCGGTAACTGAGATAGAACACCAGCCCGGCGGCCACAAAATACGTGCCCAGAAAGCTCAATTCGAGCTCCTCAAGGAGTACGCGCGAGCGCGTCGTGGGAACAAAGCCCAGTGCATTGACCGCGGCGAGGATGTGAACGAGCAAGAGGGCCAGGGGCGGCGCGTAGACAGCCGCGAACTTCAGAAGTGACTTGCGGGCCGACTCCGTGCGTTCCGGGAAAACCAGGGCAAAGTGCAGCAGCAGCGCCGGCGCCAGGAGCCGCGCGACCACGCTGGACCAATAGACTTCCAAATCGAAAGTGTCCAGTTTTCCGCTGTACTGGAACGAGTACAGGATGAAGGAAACCAGGCAAAAGACATAAAAATGTACCGCCCGCGGGGCGTTCCAACGGCGGATGAAAATGAACAATCCAATGAAGAGATAGAGCAGGCCGACAACCCGCAGGTAATTCTCGACGGTAATCGGCTTATGCGCCGGAGTCGTGATCAGGCGGGTTTCAAACTCTTCCCCATTGCGCGAGAGCTTGTAGCGGAGCTGCGTCCAGAGGCCCGCGCGGTACAGGCGGCGCGCCACGTGAGCCGCATTGGGAACGGCCGCATCGTTGATGGTCAGGAGAAGATCACCGGGGCGAATGCCTGCACCCGCCGCAGGAGAATCGGGAGCCACGCGCCAGGCTTCGATGCCAGCCGCACTGTCCGACCAGGCAACGCCGTCATCGACCAGATCAAACTTGGAGCGTTGTACGAAATTGATCCAGCCAAAGGTCACCGCCGCCAGCGTCGCTAGCGCGAGGACGACCGCACCCACCCTGACTCTTAGATTCTCCTTCATGGCTCAGGCCGACGAAGAAACTCCGTCCCTAATATTTAGTGTGCAACTCGTCTTCCAATCTTTGGTAGGCGGCCATCATATCAAGTACTTATGATTCAGACACTTCCAAAGTCAGAGCGAGTTCCGGCAGAGCAGGTTCCACTTTCTGGTAGGGTGAATACAACTTTCCAGAAGCTCACGTACAGCTAGAATTGCAGGCTCAAGCCCCCTCGGAAACTGCGAAATGCGGGCACCAGAAGCACCGAACCTTCCGGTGTGCTTAGGGGCACATAGCCTTGCGCAAAGAGGTTGTCACATTCCGCAGTGGCTTCCCAACGCCCCAGCGCAAACCTCGGCAGAGGCTGACGAATGCCGATGTATAGGTAGGGATTGATCTGGTAGATGCTCTCACCGTAAGGGTCAACGCGGGACACGCTCATGCCGCTGACCCACTTGTAGCCAGCGCTGAGGCTGGTGCCCGACCGGGGAACTTTGGCGGTGACCTTGGCGGCGAGAGAGTGGCGTGGAAGCGTGCGGAGTGCATCACGCAGCGTACCATCGGCATCACTTACGGGAACGAGCGCACCCGCGAATGCATAGATGGTCGTGAATTCCACGTCGTCGGTGATCTTCTGCCGCAAAGCCAGGCGCGCGCCCCAGTCCGAAGAGGATCCCCCGTCGTAGGCAAACCCCTTCGAGTAGAAATCCTGGATAAACTCGGAAGAAGGCAGGTCAATGCCGCGGCCGTACAGGGCCACGTCGCGATTGTCATCGTGGAACGCAGCCACCTGAAGGACGCTGCGGCTTCCCACCTTGCGTTCCACGGCCACCTCTTCATGCTGGCCATTCTCAAGAACGGGCCGTCCCTTGCGCCAGAGCAATGCGGGGAAGGTGTCGAGTTGATTGAGGACGTTGGTCAAATTGCCGGTAGTGGCCGAACCGGTCAGATCGGAAGCGACGGTATCACTTGGGACGCCACTATTGGGTAGAGCGGCGTAGACCATATCCAAATACCACTTGGCAGCAACCCGGGATTCCAATTTCAAGCGCGGACGCACGCTCCACGCGGAAGACCCGGTGCCCACAAGAACATATTCGCCGCCAACGCGCAGCAGGAAGCGGTCGCCAAAGGTCAGCGATCCACTTTGATCGAGACGCACGCCGCGGAAGGTGGGACCCTCCGGGCCAATCTTTGCTTCGCGAAGAACGATGGTGCTTTGCGGCCCCGTAGCAGAAGAGCCGGTAGGCAGCCAAATAGCGGCCAGGCCGCCAGCGGGAGAGTCCTCGTCATAGCTGACCTGTCCTGCGAAGAGGATGCGACTGAAACGATCGATGGGCTGATCGTAGGCAAAGGAAGTGCCCGGCGCGGCGCCAACACTGGAAAGGGAGCCGGGACGTCGCGCACCATTGGTGAGTTCGACGCGGCCGTGTGGACAGTAAGCGTTCGTGTCCACCACGATCGCGGAAGCGGCGAAAGTGCCGTCCTCAGTCCACTGGAGCACGGGGCGCAAATCCGAAGCAGAACGCAATACCCATTTCCAATCGTCGGGCTCCGCGGCGCCGTTGGTGGGCGGCCGGCGGAGTTGCTCGACCGAGGCGAACATGGATTCCAACTGGACGCGCATCAGCGTGGTGAGATTCGAGGAGATGCGGATGTGCTTCTCAAGACTGGGCAGGAATCCGGCCAGGGTCACGCGAACCGTGTAGAAACCGGGGGCGAGTTTATCGCCCTTGAAAACACCTTGCGTATTTGTGAGGAACTGGCGCGCAGCGAGGACGCCCGGCGCCTCCGAAAAAATTTCCACGGTTGCGCCAAGTTGTGGAATGCCGGCGGAGTCACGTACTACGCCGGACAAAGTCCCGGAGGAAGGCTTCGGGGAAGTTTGCGCCGTTGCAGGAAGAGCGCCCCAGCTCACACCCATAGCGGAAGCTAACAATACTCCGACGCACAGGAGCGGGCCGTGCTTCACGTCGGTTTACCTCCCCGGTGTAACGTTCGCCGCAGTCTTGGGTTCCAAAGGATTCCTGATCGAAAAGTCTGCCGTCCTCGAAATGCTAGCCTGCGATAAGGTGTCGGTGGCGCTGACCTCGAGAGTATACTTACCCGGCGCCAACGTTGCCAGAGGGAGCAGGCGTTCAATGGTGACCTGATCGCCGGTCTGCTTCATGTCCTCCGAGGTCTCTTTGAACTGCATGACCTGCTGATTGCCCTTCTTGACGGTATATACAAAGGTGGCGTTGGACTTATGGGTCTTCTCGTCGGGTTTCAGGTTGTACACCTGAAGATAGATCCCCAGCTTGTCGGCGGTGGTGAAATCACCGTCCAGGCGCGGCCGGACTTTGGAAGAGCCCAGAACAAACTGCCCCGTGCCAATCTGCTTGGCGGGGACATGCTCGATCTGGTCGGCGAGAATCAGGCTACTGGCATCCAGTTTTTCATCCTCGTAGCGGGGCACAGCGAGGCGTGCATTCACGACGCCAACGTTGCCGCTCTCCACGTCCTTGATGACCAGGTCCAGGCGGTATAACCCCGGACGCAACGGCAGCGCCTTTTGATAAATGGATGAGAGCTTCACGGACTGCTGGAAGAGCGAGTCTGGAAAATCCTTGCTGACGGAATCTTCAAAGGTCTGCACGGTGCGGCCCGTTAACGTGCTGACACGCCCGAAAATGTTCATCGAGGCGGAGTGCACACCGTCCTTGGATTTGAACTGGAGCTGGTGGTTGGGAATCTGCACGGTGACGGGCACCAGAACCGTGTCGCTCGTCACTTTCATGAAATCGGTGCGATAGCTGAAATGGATCTGATCGC
Organism: Candidatus Acidiferrum typicum; assembly: GCA_002478115.1. Taxonomy (GTDB): domain Bacteria; phylum Acidobacteriota; class Terriglobia; order Acidiferrales; family UBA7541; genus Acidiferrum; species Acidiferrum typicum. The sequence continues at coordinate 8,927 of DLMH01000116.1, forward strand.
GAACCATGCGCGAAGTCACCAGCGCTTCCAGGTCCTTGTACTTTACATCCGGCGGTCGCTGCACCTTGGCGTAGAGTTCGAGCCGGGTGAACTCGTTCAGACTGGCTGGTGTTCCGCCCATGGTCGTCGGAAGATACGTGCCATCCGAGCGGCTGAACCGGTCGGCTTTCGATGCCAGGCCCATTGATTCCAAATCGCTCAGACCAGCGTTGGGAACATGCAGCAAAGCGTCTTTCTCGGACGGATCCATGGTCAGGTGATATTCGCCCGAACCGCTGGGATCCACAAACTCCAACACCACGTTTTCCTGAATCCCTTCCAGGTACCGGTATCGCCATGTTTCCCATGGATACGTCGTTGTAGACCCGCCTCCTTCGTCCTGGGGGCGATCATAGGTGCCGCCAGTGGGGTGCGCTTCGATTTCGTCGGGCTTGCCCCAGATGATGTAGATGCGCCCGCGATCCGTCTTCCATCCAGGAATGCCGGAAGCGAAATGCTCGTTGGCGTACGCGATGCGGCGATAGTGCTCTTCCTTGAAGTCATTGTCCGGCAGATCGGGGTTGCTGCTGCGCCGCAGCCAGAACTGTTCGATAAACTGCTCGCGCTCTTCATTCGTTTCCAATTGGAGAAAAGAAGTGCGCTCTTCTGGCGAAATGATGTAGATGACGTCCTCGTTCAGCCAGCTCCTGTAAGGACCCTCCAACTCCTTGAGGGTCTTCTTAATCTTCTGCTTTTGATCTTTGGTCAGCTTTTGATTTGGAGGCGGAATTTGGGCTCCGGCATCCTGAGGTGGCTGCGACTGCTGTGCGGAGACAGCCAAAGCTAGGAAGGCAAAGCTGATTAGATAGGTGGAAATGGTCCGAAAAATCTTTGACATTGAGACACCCTTACGACCTCTGGATTCTAATCCTACGGACAGAGAACGTCAATTCAGTAATCTCGTTCATTCGAATAGACTTGGCCCCGATTCTTGTTAGACGGGGAGAGGATGCCCGTAAGTTGCCTGCGATGGTGAGATCGCGGCGCGGAAAATTCACGTCAAAGGGAGGCGGGACCCTGGTACGGGGGGACGCGCGGGGCTGAAATTCTATTGGACGCGGCGGTTTTGCACTTCGCAACCGATCAGCGAATCAAAAATGGCCAAAACGTGGCGGCGGTATTCCACCATGCGGCTCAGCATATCCCGTAGGTGCGGCTCGCGCTCCACTTCCCTGTGCCACTTGGCCAGCACCGCAGGGGGCACTTCGATATCCTGGCGCAGCCTCTCCGCGGAATGGCCGCGCAGGAAAAGCCCATAGAAAAAGGCTGCTTCGCGCTGCGGAAAGTCCAGGTCCGTAGTGATTTCGGCGGGCATGAATGGAGCGAGTGTCGCCATATAGAAAAGCGCAGTTTACCTAAATCGCGTGCCGCGTCAAGTAGGACATCGGTCCTAATGCCGCGAGCAGGTCAATACTCCCCTCGGTTCGGTGGATGCAACGTAACGCTCCTTGACCGGCTCTAATCGGCATAGGATGCTTAAGCCCATGGCACGGTTACCCAAGTGGCTGGCAGGGAGGACCTTCGGAAGGTTCCTGCGCTTTGGCATGTTGCGGGGACTGCGCTCTGTGGAGATCGACCCGGAAGACTTCCGTAAGTACTTGTCCCAGAAGCACGAGTTGTGGGTGCCCCACTTCGGCCGGATGAAGGATGTACCCCTGGATAAGCTGGACGCAATTGCCGAGCGCCTGATTCATGACGCGCAACGCCTGGCTCTGGCTCAGGGTGCCGGATTTGGTCTGGGTGGCATAATGACGCTGCTGCCGGACGCCAGCCTGCTGACGGTCATCACCTTGCGATTGATTCAGCGGCTTTGCCTACTCTATGGTTTTGAGGAAAAAGGGACCGATCAGCGCATTGAATTGTGGATGGCGGCGGCAGCGGCGGCCGGAATCGACTTCAGCAAGGACCTGGCAGAAAAGCAGATGGTGGAGAAACTTGCTCCGCGCCTGGCAGGGCGGCTGGCTGTGCGCATCGGCGAAGAAAGCGCGGAAAAGTGGGTGGGTCGCATGGTGCCTCTAGCCAGCTCGGCGATCGGCGGCGCCCTGAATTACACCTTCGTAAGATCGTGGGGCCGCCGCGTCCAGCGCCACCTGCGTGAAAAGCACCTGCTGGAACGCGCATCCTATGCCCAGCGTGATTTTTCGGCCGATTCCCCGGAAATCGCATAAGCCGTAGCCAGCCCCGCGCTTGGGCTCTGCTCTCTTCTGTTCTCTTCTCCGCGGGTGGCGCAGCTTTAGTGCGCTAAGGCAACTTCGGGTGGCCTACCCTTTGCGCCTTCTGCAAAGGGTGGGCTCTGGGTCTTCACTCTTTCTCTCCTCCCATCTCTTTTCTTCCTCTACACCGCCTCCATCTTCAACAGTCCCTCTCCCGTCGCATAGTACGACCAACTGCTCCACGGCCACTCGCGCGGGTGCGCCACCAGCTTTTCCTTCACCGGGTTCGCGTGCATGTAATCCAACTTCTCCCTCAGCTTCGCCCTTGTATAGACATTGAAATCGTAGTAGCGCCGCTGCCAGAAACGCCGCAACTCGGCTTCACCCTCGCTGAATCGCAACCGCAGTTGCTTCGCCTCCGCGCGTTTCCTTGCGCGCATCCGGCGTGACAGCCGCTGCTTGAATACCTGCACCACCTTCGCCGGAGACACAGTTTCCGATTCCCCGATCAGCAGGTGCACATGCTCCGGCATGATCACGTAACCCACCAGCGCGAATCCGTACCTGGCCCGCACTTGGCCCAAAATCTGTACGGCCAGATTTCGCGCCCGAACCGTCCCCAGCAACGCGCGCCGCTGGTAGCAGCAGAACGTGATGAAGTGCAGATCGCCGCGCCCCGTCACGCGCCTGAGATTCTTCGGCATAAAAGCAAAGCGGAAGAGCCCACCCTTTGCATAACCCGCAAAGGGTAGGCCACCCACTCCTTTGCCTTTTATCACTCTCCGGTTATTTTCTAAAGTGGTATGCTGCCCGTGTGCAACCCAAATTCAAGCCAAAGGCTGCGCCACCCGCGAAAAGAGCATCTTCAATGCGGGCGAAGATGTCCAAGGCCTAATAAAGGCGGCAGAGGGCGTAACGCCAACAAGGATGCCAGGCGGCGACTTCGCTCGCGTCGTTGATGCTGGAAGAACGATCGGTATAGACAGGGCCACCGGCGCACCGACGTCCACATATACAGTCATCACAAAGCCAAACGGAAATCTGATGAACGCCTTTCCGGGCCGACCATAGGAGAAATTAGTCATGGGATTCGATATCAACTTGGAAAAAGAACACGGGGAAGTCCTCGCGACTGTGGCGGACCCCAAAAATCTGTTACATCGTCTTTTGGAGCGCTCTTTTGACGACGAGCCACTCTTGGTGGAAATAGACTGGAACGGCAACACGACGTTTAACCGCCTTCAGATGCCCCGGTTTCGGGCGGAGTGGGAAACATTAGCAAAGCACACCATGTCCGCCGAAGAAGCCAAACTCGTCGCCGAAGTGGACGAACTCGCCGAACGATGCGAGGGGGGGTGCATCTCTACCTTAAGTTCGTCGGTGACTGAAGCCGGAAAGCAAAGACTCAAGGTGCCAAAACAATTTCGGGTGGCCTTCGAGGGAGTGGTGCCTGCGGCACCGGGATGGGGTATGACACGTCACACCCGAATGGGCGCTGTAGAGCGCCGGATGGCGCTCTGGGTTAACTTCCTCACGTCGCGCAGCTTAGGAAATCTCCGGCGCTCTGGAGCGCTCTTCTGTTGGTCTGGGGCGCTGTCCGTTAACTTGTTGATTTTCCAGGCGGGTGGCGCACCCTTTGTGGGCTGACCAGCGGTGGGTGCCGCACCCTTTGGGTTTGGTTCACAAAGGGTGCGCGCTTTCTGCGCCCGTCGTCTTCTGGAGGGCGGTTTTTCACTTTCCCTTTTCTTGACGCTGCTCCTCGTACCAGTCCCAGAACTAGTATCTCATAAATATAGATTGACATTTGGTAATTATAGCGGTATAATCCGTCGTGAATATTCGGCACAAGCCTGCGAGTTACTCCCAGTTCCCCGGCACACTCACCCTCTGCACGAACAGTGCGCATCAGTATCAAAACAAAGGCTTTCTAAATCAAAACAGGTACTTTCTAAGTCCCCTGTTTTCACATTCTTGCGCACTCTTGCGTCCATATCGCTTTTCTTTTCACATACTTCACAAAAACACCCAGGGGGAGGGTGTTAGTCCGTCGCCAACACTTCGCTCCCGAATCGGAACGGGGTGGCGGGGACAAGAGGGCGGAGAGATCCCTCCACTCCGCGGCCCGACGCACCATAATTCGGCGCGCGGGAGAAAATCGGGCCGCTCTGGTCCCTTCGACTCCGCTCAGGACAGGCGGGATGACAGCGGGGGAGGCGGGATGACGGAGGGGGAGATAGGCGGAACGGGAAGCGCGGAACCATTGCCGGATGCGGCACGCAACTGGAATTTCGCCGCAGGCCCACGTACAGTGGGGATGCACTGTCTCAGCCGGAGAGAGGGGTTCCATGCGACATTTTGGCAAGTTTCTTACGTGTAGCGCGCTTCTGCTATCCGCCGCGGCTCTGCTGTGGGGTCCGCAATTTGCTTCATCGCAGGCTCCGCCGATGCCTGGGATGCAGCACGTCGCCAGCGATGAACCTGTGCCCGCATATCACGCGCAGCCCCCGCAGGGCGAGCTGCCGCCAACGATGGAGCCTTCCTTGTTCACCGACAAGCTCATTTTCAACGCCTATGTGGTAGCGGGGCGCGTGAAGAAAGTGCTCTATCAGCAGCCCTGCTATTGCCACTGCGACCGCAGCCAGGGCCACGGCAGTTTGCTCGACTGTTTTGTAAGCAGGCACGGCTCGGGCTGCGACATCTGCATTAAGGAAGCGTTCTATTCCTACGAACAGACGCGCCGGGGCAAGAAGCCGGAGCAGATCCGCGAAGGGATCATGCGCGGCGATTGGCAGAAGGTGGACATCGCGAAATATCAGAGGGATTATCTTCCTCCCGCAAGCCGGTAGAAAACGCTCCGCTTGCGGACAATCGCCAACGAGCGCTCGCGCCCGCGAAGTTTTTCTTGACGGCCCGCAGGAAACAAGTTGTCAGGGCAGGCGAATCGCAAGGTAGCTATGACTCACCGCCATCGGATTCTTTTCTTCGCTCTTCTTTCCTGCTTTTCTCTTCTGCTCCCGAGCACCGCGAACGCCAAGTGGAAATACTTCCGAACCGGCAAGGAAGCGGATAAGGTCGTCCAGCCGCGCGGAGGCTTTGCCCTGATGGGCGGCGGAGGCAAGCTGGAGCCGGCTTACCGTTTCCTGTGCGAGCGCGCCAACGGCGGCGACTTCCTGATCCTCCGCGCAAACACGGAGGACGATTACGCGCGCAAATTCAATGAGGAGATTGCCGCGCTCTGCCCGCTCAATTCCGTGGGCACGATCGTGTTCTCTGACCGCGAAGATTCCGACGATAAGAAAGTCGTGGACATCATCGAGAAGGCGGAGGTCATCTTCTTCGCCGGGGGCGACCAATCGAACTACGTGCGCTTCTGGCAGGACACGCCCGTGCAGGACGCGCTCAACCGCCATATCGCCGCGGGAAAGCCAGTGGGCGGTTCCAGCGCGGGGCTGGCGATTCTGGGAGAGTTTTCGTTTGCTTCCATGATTGATACGATTTATTCGCCGGAGGCGCTTGCGGACCCTTACGGCAACAAAGTGACGATTTCGCGCGATTTTCTGCGCATCCCCTTGCTTGCCGGAACAATCACCGATACGCATTTCGTGAAGCGCGACCGCCTGGGGCGCTTGCTGGTCTTTATGGCGCGCATCCTGCAGGACGGCTGGGCGGATCAAGTGCGCGCCATCGCCGTAGAAGAGAATGCGGCGGTGCTGATTGAGCCCGATGGCCAAGCCAAGGTGGTAGGCGGGCCAGCCTATTTTCTAGAGGCCAAAAATCAGCCCGAGGCCTGCCGGAGAAAAACACCGCTGCAGTTCCAGGGAATTGCCGCACACCGCGCGACGAAGGGGATGACGTTCGATGTCGCGAAGTGGAAAGGCGAGGGAGACGATTACACCTTGTCCGTAATCCACGGCAAGGTCGTGGCCGAGGGCTCGAACCACGGGATTTACTAGACTCGGGCCGCCGTGGCGCGGAATGAGACCACGCGGAGTGAGACTGCTCGAGCCGCCAAATGTGCTATTAAGTCACTCATTGAAAATGACTTGGCACTCATTTTGCTGCTAGGTTGCATCCGGTAATGCCTTTCTCCCAGGCACCGAGCGGAAAGTGGGGCAATCGGACGAATTTGCTCGCGAAGGTCACTGGCCTATATTCCTTTATCGTAACCCGCCAACTTGCGCTATCGTCTAATAGTCAGAGGGATGCGCCCCCATCGAGGTTCCCCATGAAACGCTTCGCATACGTCATTGGCCAGCTGGTATTGGCCATCTCTGTGGTAATGCCTTCGGTCGCATTGGCAGATGCAAGTCACGCGCGCATCGTGCGGCTGAGCCTGATTCAGGGCGATGTCCGGTACGCTCGGAGTTTCCACGACGACCCTCTCGCTGAAGGCAACGCGACCTGGGAACAGGCTGTGCTAAACCTTCCACTCCGCGAAGGCTACGTCCTGGCCACCGGCAGCGGGCGCGCCGAGGTGGAATTCGAGAGTGGTGCGATGGCTTTCTTGAGCGGGAACACGGTGCTGGAGTTTTACGATTTGTCGTTGCATGACGGTGGGCGGATCACGCGGCTGGTTCTTCGGCAGGGAAGCGCGTCCTTTTATGCCAGTCCCGCGAGCGGCGACTATTTCAGCGTGACCGGCGGGGACTTTACCGTGGAGGCCGATGGCCGGACCACGTTCCGGATGGACAATTTTGACGATGGCAGCACGGTGAAAGTGGAGCGGGGCAAAGCTGCCGTGCTGCGCAACGATAAGTCCACGCCGCTGGAAAAGGGCCAGTCTCTTTCAGTGCACGCGGGGGACGCAGGCGATATGGTCATCGGGCGCGCGGCGGAGAACGACGATTTTGACCACTGGGTTTCCGGGCGCGTCGAGAGCGAAGTCGCGGCCTTGAATTCTTCCAGCCAGTATGTGAGCTCGCCCAACTACACTGCGGGCTTTTCGGATCTGTACACCTTTGGTTCGTGGTTTTCCATGGGGGGCTATGGCAACTGCTGGCGGCCCTTTGGAGCCGGGTTGGGTTGGTCTCCATTCTCGTTCGGCGATTGGTATCAAGATCCGGTTTTTGGCTGGACGTTCGTCGGGTCCGCGCAATGGGGCTGGCTGCCTTATCACTATGGTGGCTGGATCTCCTCGCCAAGCTACGGCTGGTGCTGGAACCCCGTAGGTTTTGGCTTCGGCCGCCCGCTGCGCTGGCACCCGGTGACTGCCGTGTGGGTACGCTCCGGTACGAAGATTGGCGTTGTGCCGCTTCATCCCCTGGACAAGAACGGCAAGACACCGCTGAATTTGGGGAAGGGCGTGTACCCGGTACAGGGACGAGAGATCGGACAGCCGTTGGCACTAACGAGCACGGAAAAATGGTCGGTAGTGAAGCAGGCGCCGCGGGAAACCCTCACGGGTGGCCCCGTCGCCAGTTCAACGCCGCCGCGGGTGTCGCGTACGATGTATGCGGGCAATACGATGGGTCGAGCGGCGACGCCGGTGTTCGGATCGTCGATCACCTACGATCCACAGGAACATCGTTTCGTGAACGCGAACAATCCGCCAAACAGCGCAAACGGTGCGATAGCTTCAAACGAGATAAAGACGCCAACAATGGGGAAAGACTTGCCGCCTACTGCAAGGGTGGTTCAGCCGGCGAATAAGCCGTCAACTCCGGCTGTGCCGCGAGCTTTTCTCCCACCGCGTCCGGCTATGACGCCGCCGCCAGCGCACACTTCAGGGGGTGGCTCCTCACGGCCCACTTCCGGTTCTTCTGGTGGAGGCGCTGGGGGAGGCAGCCGCAGCTCGGGCGGTTCTTCTGGCTCCTCGGCACCCTCTTCCTCGCATCCCTCGGGAGGCGGCGGGGGCGGTGCGCATCCGCGCTAATCGTTTCGGAGATCGTGCAACTTTGCGGCGTGCTTCACCGCGCCCCATCAAAACTTACATTCCCCTTCAGCAGAGCACGCAGAGTCTTCTGCATGCGCGTTAGGCAAACGTCATACCCGCGTAGCCAACCACGGCATCGCGATCGCCCATGGCATCCCCGGAAGTGGCATAGCGCACGAGTTCCGCTTTTTTTGCGCCGAGACGTTGCATTGCTGTCAGCATGGCAACGGTGGGCCCCAGTCCGCACATAGAGATCTCCTCATCCCGGCAGACCTGATAGAGGCCTTTGGCATCGAACTGCATCATGTGGTCGATGGCCTTGCGGTCTTTGCGGCGGGTCGTTGCGTCGTCTTCGTAGTGATTCATGTCCGAGGAGGTCACCACGAGAATTTCTTCCTTGTCTTCGCTCAGAACGCGGGCGATTCCTTCTCCCACCTCGACCAGTTGATCGAAGCGGATTGTGCCGAGCACCACGGGTACGAAGGAGAATCCAGGATCGAGTTCCTGCAGGAAGGGCAGTTGCACTTCCAGAGAGTGCTCCTGGCTGTGCGCGACGGTGTCTTCGCGCAAAGCCGGGCAGGCTGCGCGCAGACGCTGCGCCAGCGAAGAATCGATGGCGGCATCTCCCAGCGGCGTTCGCCAGGACCCTTCCGATAGGATGGCCAGCGCTTCTCCGCGCGGGTAATGGCGCACGCCCAAAAGCAGAATCTTCTTTGGCAGAAAAATGCGGGAGAACACGGCGCCGGCAACAACTCCGGAATAGACGTACCCGGCATGAGGCACCAGGCACGCGCGCACATGTACCGGCTCAGCCGCAGATTTCTTGTCTGTGAATTGTCCCACCAGGGAGGAGAGTTCCCTGGCATGGGCAGGATAAAACTTCCCAGCAACGGCAGGAAAGCGCAGCATGGCTCGCTTCCTTTAGATGGGCGGCGACGGCTTACCCTTGAACTTGATGGCCTTCAGCGACTGCGGGTCGTAGTACACGGTGATCTTGTCGCCGTACTGATAGCCACCTTTATCGACGATCTGCTGCATTTTCGCGGAGGCCTTTTCGCCGAGCGGAAAACTCTGAATGGCCTGTTCGTTGTTCCTGGCCCGCACGGTAACCTGGGCAATGTTCGCGTGCATCACAAAGCCTTGAAACTTTACGAGCCCTGTCGCTTTGGGCTTCGGCTTGATCGCGTTCACAATAATAGGCGCCGCGGTATCCACAATGATCGGAGCGACCACCGGTACCTGCGCCGCGGCTTTGGCAACACCGAAAGTGCCGGTCGCCACCAAGGCCAACGCGCCGGCGCCCGCGAATTGGAGAAGACGTTTCATTCGATATCGTCCGTCGCAATGCGAAGTGATTTCAGAAAGCGCACATCCTGGGGAGTCATGGTGAGCCGCGAGGCGGGCCGCTTCTCAGGTTCCTGCTCCATGGAATCCTGGTCCACCTGTATGCGCAGGGACTCCAGGAAGCGGCGATCCTGCGTGGTCATTGCTGTCCCGTCCGCGTTGCTGCCATCGCGTTTTGCCAGGCCGATGGTGGCATCAAGTTTCAGCACGATGTCGTAGCCATGCGCGCGCACACCGGCGATTGCGCCCGTAATGCGGTCCGATTCCGAAACCGTGTCGTTGATGGCATGGCCCAGCTCGCGCAGCAGATTCTTGAGATGATCGTCAAGTTGCAAGGGTGGCTCCCCCAGTACTCCTGAGCTGATTTTAGGCCTACACCCGATTCGACACAAGATGCCCTTTTGGCGTTGTCTTCAATCTATTCACAGGCACGAAACTGTACTTTAGGACGGGGTGCGGCCGGCTGTTCGCGGCAATCTGCGCTAAGATGGCAGGTATGACCACGGCTGGGGAAAGGGTCGCTCGTCCGGGGGAACCTCGCGGATTTCGCCGATTATGGCGGGTTTTCAGGCAGTTGTTTCACGAAATGGTCGGCGCGTCGTTCGCGGTGTTGGCGGTAGGCTGGCTGAATTTGGCGTTCCGCGCGTGGACCCGCGACGTCGCCCACTGGCTCATCGGAGTATCGGTTGGCGTCGCCGGTGTGTTCATCGCTTTTGCCGTCGGTTCGTTTCGCCGTGCCCGGCAGTTGTAGTGCATCGCGGCTGCGCACCCGCAGCCGCTAATTCTTCGAGTGAAAAGTTCGCTCCGGAAGCAGGTCTCTTTGATGTCTGACGCCAAGGCTAAATCCGACACACCCGCGGAACGCAAACCGCGCTTCACCACTCTTTCGGGCTTGCTCCTGGAGCGTTTGTACACTTCGGATTCTCTCGAGCACTGGGGTCCGGAGCAGGCACTCGGCTTCCCGGGTGAATTTCCGTACACTCGCGGAATCTATCCCAGCATGTACCGCGGGCGGTTTTGGACGATGCGGCAATACGCGGGCTTCGGCAGCGCCGTCGAATCGAACAGGCGTTACCGCTATCTTCTGAGCAAAGGGCAGATGGGGCTTTCGGTGGCGTTCGATCTTCCCACGCAAATCGGAATGGATTCCGATCACCCGCTGGCGCTCGGCGAGGTCGGCAAAGTGGGCGTGGCGATTGATTCGCTGGAAGACATGGAAACGCTCTTCGATCAGATCCCGCTCGAAAAAGTCTCCACCTCCATGACCATCAACGCGACGGCAGCGGTCTTGCTGTGCCTGTATGTTGCCGTGGCCAAGAAACAAGGCGCCAGCCTGGCGAAACTTTCCGGCACGATCCAGAACGACATCCTGAAGGAGTACATCGCGCGCGGCACCTACATTTATCCGGTGCGTCCGGCGATGCGCATTGTTACCGACATTTTTGCGTGGTGCCGCGGCGCGCTTCCAAAGTGGAATACCATTTCCATTTCCGGCTACCACATTCGCGAAGCGGGCTCGACGGCGGTCCAGGAAGTAGCCTTCACCCTTGCCGACGGCATCGCGTATGTGCAGGCGGCGCTCGACGCGGGCCTGCAAATCGACGAATTTGCGCCGCAACTTTCGTTTTTCTTCAATGCTCACAGCGATCTGCTGGAGGAAATTGCTAAGTACCGCGCGGCGCGGCGGCTGTGGGCAAAGATCATGCGTGATCGTTTCCAGGCCAAGGATCCGCGCTCGCTGCTGCTGAGGTTTCACGCGCAAACGGCCGGGTCGTCTCTCACCGCACAGCAGCCCGAAAACAACATCGTGCGCGTGGCCATCCAGGCACTGGCCGCGGTCCTCGGCGGATGCCAATCGTTGCACACCAATTCGATGGATGAAGCGCTGGCGCTGCCCACGGAAGAATCGGCGCTGATCGCGTTGCGCACACAGCAGATCATCGCCAACGAGACCGGCGTCACCAACACGATTGATCCCGTTGCCGGCTCTTACGCCATCGAATCGCTCACGGGGCAGATCGAAACGCGCGCGCAGGAATACCTTTCCAAGATCGACGCCATGGGCGGGATGATAAAAGCCATCGAAGCGGGCTTCGTGCAGACGGAAATTCAGCGCGCGGCGTACGACTATCAGCGTGGCGTTGAATCCAAGGAGCACATCGTTGTGGGTGTGAATGACTTTGTGACCGAGGACCATCGCCAGATTCCCACGCTGCGCATTGATGCCGAGATTGAGCGCGCGCAAGTGGCGCGGCTGAGGGCGTTGCGCACGAAACGTGATACGCCCAGGGCCAAGGCGGCCCTCGCAGAACTCCAGCGGTGCGCGGGAACGTCAGAGAACCTGTTACCCGGCATTCTCGCCGCCGTCGAAGCCTACGCCACGGTCGGCGAAATCTCCGACGCCATGCGCCACGTCTACGGCGAATACCAGGAATCTGTCGTCATTTGAGCCCCGTTCCTTTGCGCCAAGGCACAGGCTGTCAGTGCGCGCTCGCTGTAGTATTCTTTCGGCTAGGCGGGCTTCATGAAACTCATTCTTGCGTCTGCTTCACCACGCCGCGCGGAAATCCTTCGCGATGCAGGTGTGTCGTTCACCGTGGTTTCTTCCGCCGTGGATGAGACTCCCTACCCGGAGGAAGCGCCGCAGGCGCTCGTCCAGCGGCTGGCCGACGCCAAGGCGGATCTGGTGGCCGCGCGCGCCGTGGGTCCGGCGATTGTGATTGCCGCGGACACTGTGGTGGTTCTCGATGGCCAGGTTCTGGGCAAGCCGCGTTCCACGGACGATGCGCGCCACATGCTCGAACAACTTTCCGGGCGCACCCACTCCGTGCACACGGGCGTATCGCTGATTCGCCTGCCAGATGCGGAGCGCCTGCGCTTCGTGGAAACCACGCTGGTGCATTTTTCCCGGCTGACGGCGGAGGAAATCTCGAAGTACCTCGCTACCGAAGAGCCTTACGACAAGGCCGGCGCCTATGCGATTCAAGGGCGCGCCGGCCGCTTCATCCCGCGGATTGAGGGTTGCTACTACAACGTGGTCGGGCTGCCCCTGGAACATCTTCTCGCGGCCCTGCGGGAGTTGGGCTGGACCGAGAACGAACCGATGTAGTGCAGCGCGAGTCTTGGCGTTTCACCAGCGCGCCGCTTTCTGTTGGGAACCCTACGGTTTCTCTACTGTGTGTTCTCTGGTTTCTGCGGCAGATTCTGCGGACAATTCTTCTTCAGCCTTCCGGCCACGTTAGGCGGATCTAATCTCTCCCACGAAACGACACACCTAAAACAAAAAAACCCCGAGCGGGTCGGGGCCCTGTACAAACTTACAAATGTTTTCTTGTGACGTTTACTTCTTTTCTTCCGCCGGCGGCGGTGGAGGCGTTTGTGCCGGCGGTGGTGTGGGCGTCTGCGATGTACCGCTCATGCCTTCCTTGAAGCTGCGAATGCCTTCGCCCAAGCCCTTCATCACTTCGGGAATGCGCCGCCCGCCGAAGAAGATCAATATGATGGCCAGAACGACCAGCCAGTGGAAAATACTAAATTCACCCATGAACTGCCTCCCGGCGACTCTCGGTTTTCGCGCTACTCTGCAAGCTAGCGCACTCCCGCTTGCTCAGCAAGCCTTGGCCGCCGCTGCTTTCGACGCTTATAGGATAACACGCTCGTCCCCTGCCCGGCGCGTCAACCGCTGCCGATCGAGGTATTCGAGTAACGGTATGGCGTGCTTGCGGGTGATTCCGGTGAGTTCCTTGAAGGCCGGCACCCCGATTCGCTCGCCTTTCGCCTCTTTGTAGTCCCTCAAAAGCGCCGTCAGGCGCGCCAGCGCGGCAGCGTGAAAAATGAGCTCGGGCGAGACGCGAACCAGCACCTTTTCGCGAAGTAGAATCTGTAGCAGCTTTTCCGCGTGGGCCTTCTCGATGGCCAGCAGCGCGAAAACTTCCTTCGCCGAGGGCGCCGCCAGACCGGCTTTTGAGAAGGTCTGCTCGATCTGCTGTTTGGCACGCTCTTCTTCGAGCGTAAGGGTGATTTCCGCGCCGGGCCACTTCACAAGCTCCGCTTGCAGCGCCAGCTTTTTCTCCCGTACGAGCACCTCAAGCGCTGTCCGGAAGGATTCTGGCCGCACGCGCTTCCCTAGACCGGCTCGCAAGTCTTCCCGTGCGATGCCGGACAGCAGCGAATTTTCCTTGTGGAAGCGCTCCACGCGGGCCAACAGCTTTCCGCAAATGTCGGCGAAGGCGTTTTCGGAGAGCACAAGGAGAGGCTCGAGCGCGACGATACGGACCTGCTTGGTCTGAGCTAGGTTTTCGGCTGCGGCGCGCACTTCGTTCTCCAGCCACTCCGTCCGGGCAACAATTTCCTGCAAGGGGACGCCAAGAATGTTGCGTTCGGCGAGCGCGGCCAGAATTTCCTCGCGCGTGCCCTTTTCCAATGTCTCCAGATAAGCGACGCGGCCAGTGTCTTTTCGCGCGGGACGCCGCGCCAGCGGATCGAGGATCGCGCCACCACCGATGGTCACCACCGGCGAAAACTGGCGCACAATGAAGCGGTCGCCACGCCCCAAAACGATCTCGTCCTGCAGCTTGACGTGCGCCAAGGCACTCGTTCCTGGCAGGATGGAAGTTCCGTCGTACAGATAGATTTCGCCAACGGTCTCGGCTGTGCCGGCGTGAAAATGAACTTGCGCGCGGTGTTTCAGTTTTGGGGCTGAAAGCAGCAATTCCAGGCGAATGTCCACACGGCGTGTTGCACGGAAGCGCCCCGGCGACGCAATGACCATGCCGCGTTGAATCGCGGTGTGCTCAATTCCGGAAAGATTGACTGCGCTGCGCTGGCCTGCTTGCACGCGCTCAGTAGCTTTTCCGCCGGAGTGCAACCCCCGAACGCGCAGAAGCTGATGCGCCGGCAGCAATTCAACGTCCTCACCGGCGGCCACTTGGCCGGAGATCGCTGTGCCGGTCACCACCGTGCCAAAGCCCTTCACAGGAAAGGAGCGGTCGATCGGTAGGCGAAAGTAGCGCGACGTGTCTCTCGCGCTCAATTCGCGCGCAGCTTGCACGAGTGCGGCCTTCAGCTCGGCAATTCCGGCGCCTGTTTTTCCGCTGACGGGCCAGATTGGCGCACCGGCGAGAAACGAGCCCTTGACGAATTCCTCGGCTTCCAGCCGCAGCAGCCCTAAAGTATCCGCGTCCACAAGATCGCTTTTGGTCAGGGCGATCACGCCGCGTTGTACTCCCAGTAGCCGGCAAATCTCGAAATGTTCGTGGGTTTGCGGGCGAATGCCTTCGTCCGAAGCGATGACGAGCAGAACGAGATCGATCCCCGAAGCTCCCGCGAGCATGTTCTTTATGAAGCGCTCGTGTCCCGGCACGTCCACAAAACCAAAGCGCACTTCACTTTCTTCCAAAAAGGCGAAGCCAAGATCGATGGTGATGCCGCGGCGCTTCTCTTCCTCCAGGCGGTCCGGATGCGTGCCGGTCAGAGCTTCAATCAGCGTGGACTTGCCGTGGTCAATGTGGCCGGCGGTGCCGACGATGACGCTTTTGAGAGGTGCGTTCATGAATTCCGAAGTGAATGAATTCCGCGCGCTATGCCCTTGCGAAACCATCAGCTTCATCACTGCGTCGCGATTGCCGCGCACATAGTATGCACTCGCAGCCAGCCTGAATGGCGGACACGGCATCTCCCGAAACTCGAACGGAAACTGTTCGCTTTAGTTCTGTTATTTGGCGCTTGCGATTTCGTCCACAATTTCCTGGGCTGCGGCGCGCGGATCGGTTGCCGCCAGAATGGGGCGTCCCACGACGATGAAATCGGCTCCGGCGCGAATTGCTTCGCGGGGAGTTGCGGTGCGCGCCTGATCGTCTTTCTTCGCGCCGACCACCGTCTCTTTGAGACGCACCCCCGGGGTCACAATCAGGAATTCCCTGCCACAGGCTTTGCGAATCGCCTTGGTTTCCCGTACAGAAGCCACCACGCCATCCACGCCGGCCTTCTGCGCGAGTATCGCGAGCTTCACGACGCGCGTTGCTGGTGGCCCGCCAATACCTACTTCACGAACGGCCTTCTGATCCATGCTGGTCAAGATGGTCACTGCGAGCAGCCGCGGGCGGTCCGCACCCATGGGCACGCCAGCGCTGATGGCTTGCGCCGCGGCGCGCAACATCGCGCTGCCGCCTAGCGCGTGCACATTGACGAGTTGCACGCCAGGCATGGCGGCAGAGGCAAGTACAGCTCCCGCCACCGTGTTGGGAATGTCGTGGAATTTCAGGTCGAGAAAAATACCGGCTCCCAGTTGCGCCACCTGGCGGACCGCTTCGGGTCCAGCGGATGTGAACAGTTGGCTGCCAATCTTGAACATGCCGACAAGATCCGCCACCTGCTTGGCGAACTTTAGCGCTGTGGATAGGGAATCAAAATCGAGGGCAACAATCAGACTGCTGCGTGGATGGGCGTCGAAGGTCAAGGTTCGGGACGTGCCCGAAACATTTACTTCTGGCTTTCGTCGGCTCGGTCGCGCTTGGGCGGCAGTTGCATCAGTTCCAGCCGCACCTGGCTCACTCCCGAGTGGATCAGGCCAATCTTTCGGGCTACCCGATAGGATACATCAATTTCGCGGCCCTCTTGGTAGGGACCCCGATCATTAATACGTACCACTTCAAATTTGCCGTTTCGCGGGTTAACGATACGCACCCAGGAGTTGAAGGGCAGGTTGGGGTGTGCCGCGGTCAGCCCCTCAGCGCTAAAGGTCTCCCCGTCGGCGGTCCGCTTGCCATTGAACTCCGGACCATACCAACTGGCGTTGCCAACCCAAACCTTTATGGGCTTGATTGGTTCACTCAGGTGAGCGACAAGGGGAGCTTCCATGACAGGTGCGATGAGGAACATCAGCGGCACCCACCGGATAGCAGCCCAAGCGATGAAGAGTGGTCGTTGCATAGTGTGTTCTTTTCACTACAAACTTTCAGAAAGTGTAGTAGAAAAACAGCATTATGTCAACCAAAATCGGTCCCAAATCTGTCCCTTAATTCGCTGATATCATTGTACTTAAACGTACGTACCAATGCTCCCAGACTCCCGATTATTGCCTCACTGGCCCTCGGGTCAGCAAAGCTGGCCGTTCCGACCTGTACTGCCGACGCGCCTACACAGATATAATCGAGCACGTCTTCGGCCGTCTCGACCCCTCCCAAGCCAACGATAGGGATTTTCACCGCCTTCCGTGCCTCCCAGACCAGCCGAAGTGTAATCGGCTTGATCGCTGGACCAGAGAGCCCACCAGTGAGGTTACCGAGCTTCGATTTTCCAGCCCTAAAATCAATGGCCATAGCAGGATAGGTATTGGCTACCGTCAGCGCATCCGCCCCGGAAGACTCGGCCGCTTTTGCGATCAGGGCGATGTCTGTGACCAGCGGCATCAGCTTCACCCAGAGGGGGCGCTGCCTGGCGGCCCGACGGGCTGTCATAACGACTTCCGCGACCAAATCGGGATTACTGCCGAACTGCATCCCTCCTTTTTTGACATTCGGGCAGGAAATATTTAGCTCATAGGCGGCGATTCCCGGGGCGTCCTCCAACCGCCGGATCACCTCTGCATAGTCTTCGAGGGTATATCCGAAAACGTTGACGATGAGGTTGGTGTTGTATTTTTGCAACAGGGGAAGCTTTTCCTTGACGAAGGAAGCCACGCCTACGTTCTGCAGACCTACCGCGTTCAGCATCCCAGAAGGCGTTTCACAGAGCCGGGGAGCAGGCGCACCTTCGATGGGTTCAAGGGAAATGCCCTTAGTGACGAAGCCGCCCAGGCAGTTCAAGTCGACCAGATGAGCGAATTCTAAGCCATAACCAAAGGTGCCGCTTGCAGCGATGACGGGATTAGCGAGGCGCAGAGCGCCAACCTGAACACGGAGGCTAACGCGGTCCGGGGAACTCACGTTGGAGAGAGAATAGCACGAAGCTCCGTGTCCATCCGAAAAATCCTGCGCCGCTTATGGAATTATTTGGACACGCGTGTATGCAGAGCTTCCGCCAGGATACGCCCATCGCGCGTAGCTAGTGTGATGCCGCAAAGCGCGGCAAAGGTCGGTGCGATGTCCGCAGGCGTGACGGCCGCAAAATATTGGCCCGGCTGAATTCCGTATCCCAGCAAAAGCAGCGGCACATGCTGGTCGTAATTGTAGGGAGTTCCGTGTCCTGTGCCGGAGCCACCTCTCTTGCCCGCGGGCGATCCACCCACGAGCCAGTAGGGCTTCGGAACAAAGAATAGATCACCGCTGCGGCCAGGGAAATAATTGAGCGTCAAGGCCGTACGGATTTGCGAACTGCTCAAACCTGCTCCGCTTAAGTCTTCCGCGCGATAGACCGCGGCCACGCCCGGCTGCGTCAGCGCCGCATCCACCACTGCTCGTAGCGCCGCGGGGTCCTGCTTCAAGCGGCCATAAATTCCGGGGGAAAAGTACACGTTGCCTTCGCCCATACGAGCGATCGCGGGTTTCGTGTAGTTGAACGGCTCCAGCGCGTTTTCCATGCGTTCCTGCAAGTCGGGAACTCTTAACACACCGGCGTCAACGCCCGTCTTGGCCATGTCTTCCGGCACCGGCACGACGCCATGGTCGGCGCTCAATGCCACGATATAGTTACCGCGTCCAACCTTCTGATCGAGGTGGGCTAGCAGCTCGCCGAGATCCTTATCCAGACGCACCAGAATGTCCTGAATCTCACGGCTGCGCGGGCCGTAAGCGTGGCCAACGTAATCGACCGTGGAGTAGCTCACGCCCAGATAATCCGTGCCACCCGCTTTGCCCAAGCCCAGAGAATCAATGGCAGCCTCCACCATGCGCGTCAAGTAGGTATCGGCAAACGGGCTGCTGGTCCACTGCTCGACAAACACCTCGTCGGCGGATGCGCTGCCCTCTTTCCCGCGCAACAGATGAGGAAAACTGAGCGACCACTCTCCAGGAGGCGCGGCGCCCGTGGCCTTCTCGTCATAGAAGTAGGCGCTTTCAGGCAGAGAGAGCGACCATGTCTTTCCGAAGTCTTCCGACAGTGGGTGTTTTTTCACGAACTCCTCCACAAAGGGCATCGTGCCGTAGGCTGAGGAAGTGACCCAGGCGCCCGTGCCGGTATCCAGCCAGGTGACGGCATCGGCTTTGTGCCCCGCCAGGGTGATTGCCGCGCTGGCCTTCAGGGAGAATGTGACAACGCGTGTGGCCCCACCCGTCTGAAATTTGAGTTCCTCGGCAAACGAGGGCAGTTGCATCCTCACCGCGGAATCCCCGCCTTTGGTGCTGCCGCCGGCATAGGCCACGTTTTTCGCATTGGGATCGCTGGTGCAGGTGACCATTTTCTGTTGATCGCGGTCCCACCAGGCGTTGGCGATCATTCCGTGGGCCGCCGGGAACGTCCCCGTCGAGATCGTAGCGTGGCCCACGCAGGTCTCCGTGGCCGCATAGGGATAGGCCGCTTCACGAAACCACGCACCCTCCTCCACCAGTCTCTTGAGCCCGCCCGTCCACTGTCCGCGGAATTTGTCCACGTAGTCGCCGCGCATCTGATCCACGACGATCATCACCACGAGTTTCGGGTGTGCAGGATGCGGGATGCTCCTGACGGGGAGCTTCCTCGGCGCTTGGGCCCCGAAAGCCAATGCAGTGAACAACGCCCCCGCAAATGTTACGCACAAAGACCGCCTTACAAGGTGAATGGCCGCCGCCCAGCGCATTTTCGTTGACTCCCTTCCTCTGTCAGCGAGAGTCTAGCATGCCCGCGGGAACGGCCCGTAAATGCGCACGCGATTCTGTGCCGGGCGTCACGCCATTTGTGGCCGCCAATTGTGCTAGGATTACGCAACTATGCGACTCGTCGAAAAAAGTCAGTTGATGTCCGCGGCGGAAATCGACCGCACGTTACAGCGTTTGGCACACCAGATTGTGGAAAAGAGCGGGGGTACCCGGCATCTGGCGTTGATTGGGATACGCCGTCGCGGCGTGCCCCTGGCGCAGCGAATCGCGCAGGCTATGCGCGGGATTGATGGCGTGGAAGTCCCCGTGGGCACGCTGGACATCACGTTATACCGCGACGATTTGTCAAAGGTCGCGCCACAGGCAGTGCTACAGTCCTCGCATATTTCGTTCCCGGTGGACAGCCTGGACCTGGTCCTTGTTGACGACGTGCTCTACACCGGGCGCACGGTCCGCGCGGCCATGAACGGCCTGTTCGATCTTGGCCGGCCCAAACGAGTTACCTTGTGCGTGCTGATTGACCGTGGCCACCGCGAAATGCCCATTGAGGCGCAGTACGTGGGCCGCGATATCCAGACCAGCGAGACCGAGATTATTGAGGTTCGCTTGCGAGAGATCGACAACGAAGAGCGCGTCATCCTCGTGGACCGCGTGGAGTCTTAGGGAACACCAGCGAAATTTTTGCGTCGTGACGCCGGTCCGCGTAAAATGAGATTAAGGAAGGGGCGGAGAAGTCCTCGACGCGCCGAGGCCCGCCGCGTGATCATCTGAGTTCAAATGTGACCTATCGTTTTCGTGATCTGCTCGCCCTTGAACCGCTCTCCGCGGACGAACTGAATTTCATTCTCGATCAGTCCCAGCCATTCCAGGAAATCCAGCGCCACTCGCTAAAAAAGCTCGCCACGCTGCGCGGCAAAACCGTGGTGCTCGCCTTTTTCGAGAACTCCACGCGCACGCGCCTGAGTTTCGGCACGGCCGCCTCGCGCCTCGGCGCGGACACCATGAACCTGCAAGCGGAAGCTTCCAGCCTGAAGAAAGGCGAAACGCTGCTGGACACCGCCAACAACCTGAACGCCATGAAGCCGGATTGTTTCGTGATGCGCCATTCCTCTTCAGGCGCGGCGGACTTTGTCGCGCGGCACCTGGAAATTCCCGTGGTCAATGCGGGTGATGGCACGCATGAGCATCCTTCTCAGGGGCTGCTCGATGCGCTGACCATCCGCGACCGCAAAGGCACCCTGAAAGACCTGAACGTGACCATCCTCGGCGATATCTCCCACTCGCGCGTGGCCCGTTCCAACATTCATCTGCTGGGAAAATTCGGCTGCCGCTTCACGCTCTGCGGACCCGCCATGTGGGTTCCACGCGAACTGGAGAAGATTGGGCCGCCGGGAACGCCCATCCGCTGCGTTTATCGCGTCGAAGAAGCGCTGGAAGACGCGGACGTGATTATGGTCCTGCGTGTGCAGACCGAGCGATTGCACGAGCCCTCTCTTTCGCAAAACGACTACATTCTGCTCTACCAGCTCAACGCCGAACGCATGCGCCTGGCCAAGAAGGACGCGCTCATCCTGCATCCCGGCCCCATCAATCGCGGCATCGAGATTACTCCGGAAGTGGCCGATGGGCCGCGCTCCGCCGTGCTGGAACAAGTGACCAATGGTGTGGCGGTGCGCATGGCCATTCTTTACCTGCTCATGGTGGGCGC
Organism: Candidatus Acidiferrum typicum; assembly: GCA_002478115.1. Taxonomy (GTDB): domain Bacteria; phylum Acidobacteriota; class Terriglobia; order Acidiferrales; family UBA7541; genus Acidiferrum; species Acidiferrum typicum. The sequence continues at coordinate 29,774 of DLMH01000116.1, forward strand.
CACGGAAGGCACGCATCCCGCGCTGGAAGTAAAAGGCGAACCGAAGCCCAAGGAATCTGCTCATGCTTCTGATTAAGAACGGGCGCGTCCTCGATCCCGCGTCCAAGACCGACGCGCCGCGCGACATCCTGCTGGATGGCGAGCGCATCGCGGAAATCGCCCCCAGCGGGAAAATATCCGCCGCAAAGGGAGCGGAAGTGTTCGACGCCTCCGGCCTGATCGTCGCACCGGGTTTTATTGATATGCACGCGCACCTGCGCGAACCCGGCCAGGAAAATTCCGAGACCATCGAGACCGGGACGCTCGCTGCGGCGCGCGGCGGCTTCACGGCGGTCTGCTGCATGCCCAACACCAAGCCGGTGAACGACAACGCGTCGATCACGCGGTTCATTGCTGATCGCGCCAAGGTCCACGGCCACGTGCGCGTGTGGCCGATTGGCGCAGCCAGCGTGGGCAGCAAAGGCGAAGCCATCGCTGAGATTGGGGCCATGCGCGAAGCGGGCATCGTGGCCGTTTCCGATGACGGCAAACCCATTGCCACGGCCAAACTGGCACGCCAGATTATGGATTACTGCCGCACGCTGGAACTCCCCGTGATCGAGCACTCCGAGGATGTTTCTCTGGCCGCGGGCGCCGTGATGCGCGAAGGCATCGCTTCCACTCGCCTCGGTTTGCCGGGCATGCCGGCGGCCGCGGAATCCGTCTGCGTTGCCCGCGATGTCCAGCTCGCGGAGCTCACCGGCGCGCGGCTGCACATCGCGCATCTTTCGGCGAAAGCTTCGCTCGATCAGGTGCGCTATGCCAAGCAGAATGGGCTGCGCGTCACCTGCGAAGTTACCCCGCACCATTTCACGTTGATCGACGAGGATGTGACTTACGATTCGCGTTACAAAATGAATCCGCCCCTGGCCGCGCGGGCCGACCGGGAAGCCCTTTGGCAGGGCCTGGCCGATGGCACCGTGGACGCCATCGCCACCGATCATGCCCCTCACGAGCCGGCTCTCAAGGATGTGGAGTTCGACAAATCGCCCTTCGGCATCCTGGGCTTCGAGACGGCTCTCGGCCTGGCGCTGGAGCAACTTGTTTACACCGGCAAGCTCTCGCTGATGCGCATGGTGGAGCTCTTTACCACGGGGCCAGCGCGCGTCCTGGGCAAAGAACGCAAACTCGCCGTCAGTGAGCCCGCGGACATCACCATTTTTTCATTGGATCGGGCATGGACATATAACGTAAAAGAGTCGGCCAGCAAGTCGCGCAATTCGCCGTTCGACGGCAAATCGTTCAAGGGTGGCCCGGCCGCAGCCATTGTCGCCGGCAAGATTGTCTATCGGGCTTGAGCTGTAGCGCAGGGCGAGTCTGCGGTTGGCCGCCGCTTTTTAGCGGGAGCCCTGCGGGTTTTTCCTCCAGCAGCCGGTTTCTGCTGTTGCTGATTAGCAATTAACCACCTTAGCGCAACCCTCTGAATGCCTGCACTATTACAGCTAGACTCAAGTGGAGCACCGTACCATGCGCTACCCGTTCAAGATCCGTCTGTTGTTCCTCTTTGCCGCGCTACTCGCATGGGGCTCGCCATCCTATGCCCAAACCGAGCGCATCCTCGTTTTCCATAGCGACATCGCGCTACAGGACGACTCCTCTCTGCAGGTTACGGAGACCATCACTGTAGTTGCCGCAGGCGGCTTGATCCGCCACGGCATCTTTCGCGAATTCCCCACACATTATTCCGACCCTTACAACAACCGCTATGTTGTCGGGTTCCAAATGCTCGCGGCGACGCGCGATTCCGCGGAAGAGACTTTCCGCGTGGAAAACTATTCCAACGGAGTCCGGATTTACCTCGGCAATCCAAATGCGATGGTTCCGCCGGGGCGTCATGTTTACACGCTGACCTACACGACCAACCGGCAGTTGGGCTTCTTCTCTGATCATGACGAGCTTTTCTGGAATGTCACCGGGCTGGGCTGGAATTTCCGCATCGACCACGCCAGCGCCACCGTGCATTTGCTGTCCGCGATCCCTGCAGACCAGGTGACGCTAGCGGGCTTCACCGGGCCGCAGGGTTCGCGAGAATCCGAACTAACTAGTTCGCGCGACGCCGATTCGTTCCAATTCGCCACGACGCGCTCACTGGCCCCGCGGGAAGGCCTCAGCGTATTGCTGAGTTGGCCCAAGGGCTACGTCACGCCGCCCACGTTTTCGCAAAAGGCCGAATATTTCTTCCGGGATAATCCCGACGCGCTACTCCTGGGTACCGGCCTCCTGGTCCTGCTTCTTTACTATCTGATTGCCTGGGCGGAGGTGGGCCGCGACCCGCGTCCCGCGGTCATCATGCCGCTCTATGATCCACCCGCCACTCTCTCGCCAGCGGGCATGCGCTATCTGGTCCGCATGGGCTTCGACAACAAGACCTTCGCCGCCGCAATTCTGGACATGGCCGCGCGTGGCTACTTGAAAATCAAGGAAGAAGCCGGTTCTTATATGCTCACTCTTGCGGACAAAGACGAACGCGTGCTCACACCGGACGAAAAGCAGATCGCCCGCGTGTTGTTCGAAGGGCACAAGGAAATCTGGCTGCGACAGGAAAATCATCAGGTCATCCAAGCGGCAATGCTCGCCATCCAGAAGTGGCTGAAGAGCGCCGAGTACAAGGTCTATTTCGTCACCAATTCCCGCTATCTCTTGCCGCCGGTTCTTCTTTCCCTGGCGATTGTCGTCGTCTACCTGATGGCCCAAGGCGGCCCGCAGCCCTTCATCGCCGCTTTTCTGTGTTTCTGGCTGACTTTCTGGTCGATTGGCGTGGCTGCCCTGCTGAGAAATATTGTGCTGTCCTGGCGCGCGGTTTCTGCGGGCGGCCAGAACTCCACGGGCAAAACTGGTTCGACGATTTTCTTAACGCTTTTCGCCATTCCGTTTATCTTTGCGGAATTGGTGGTCCTCGCCATTCTCATGAGGACCACCTCCGTGTCCCTGGTGCTGTTCGTAATCGCCAGCGGGCTACTCCACATTCTTTTTCTCTATTTGATGAAAGCCCCGACGTATGCCGGGCGGCGCCTGCTGGACCAGGTTGAGGGCTTCAAGATGTTCCTCGGCGCCGTGGATAGCGACCGCCTGAACCGCGCGATGCCGCCGCAGCAGACTTCCGCGGTGTTTGAGAAGTTTCTTCCCTACGCATTGGCGCTGGACGTCGAGCAGGACTGGGCGAACAAATTCTCCGGTGTACTCGCCGCAGCGGGCTCTGTGCCCGGCAGTTCCAGCACGGTCTACGCAACTTCGTTCTACTTAGGCACTTCCGGGGGCGGATTCGGCGGGACGAATTTTGCTTCCTCTTTCAGTAATTCCTTTACCAGTGCCATCTCTTCTTCGTCTTCGGCTCCGGGTTCCGGCGGAGGCGGCGGTTCGGGAGGTTCCGGAGGAGGAGGAGGCGGCGGGGGTGGAGGTTGGTGACGTGAAATTGTGCGGGCTCGTCGGCGGATACGTACAAACGGAGCAGAGGGAACGCGTGGAAGAGGAGAGGGGTGAAAAGGTGCCTAGCGCGTGGCGATGCGCTGCACGTTGAAATTGTCGCCCTTCGGCCACATCACTTTATTTTTGGTTTTACAGTAGGGGCAGAGCACCACGCGCTCGACCTCTTTCCCCAGCCCCGTCGATCCTACTACCCGCATCCCACGCTCACACTTCGCGCATCGGAAGATTTTCTGCACATGCCCCCCTCATCGAGCTCGGAGGAACCTGGGCTCCGAAATTCTCCTTCAGTGCGCCGCGGGTTCGGCAGCCGAATGTAACCCGTGCTGCGGCACCTCATGCGTTCCCCGTGTGAGCGGTTCTATCTTCATACGGTAAAAGTGGTCGAGCGGTAACCGCCCCTTACCTACAGGATAAGCTCGTTCGATGGCCTTCATGACGTAGGCCTTGGCCAGCGTGGTTGCCTCCAGCAGCGATCTTCCGGCCGCCAACTGCGCGGCAATCGCCGAGGCGAAGGTGCAGCCGGTTCCGTGCGTGTGCTCCAGCTTCACCCTGTCGCCGCTTAACAGGTGGAGTTCATTCCCATCAAGGAGGACGTCCACGGCCTTATCCATGTGGCCGCCCTTTACGATGACGGCGTGCGCGCCCATTTCCACGAGCTTGCGCGCCGCCGCTTCCATGTCCCCCACGTCCTTGATCGCGAGGCCGGACAAAACCTCCGCTTCCTGAATGTTTGGAGTGATCACGCTGGAGCGCTTCAGAAGTTCCGCGGCTAGAAACTTGATTCCCATCGCATCCAGCAACTCGAAATCGCTGGAAGAGCGCATCACCGGGTCGTGCACCACGTGGGCAAATTTGTTGGTGTCGAGAAACTCCGCCACCACGACAGCGTTCGCGCGGTTTCCCAGCATGCCGATTTTCACTGCGCCAATGTCACAATCTTTCGTCAGGACTTCCAGTTGTTCGCGCAATTCCGCGCTGGGGGTGTTATGGATGGCCTCCACGCCCTGGGTGTTCTGCACGGTCAACGAAGTAATGGCCGCCACACCGTAACAGCCGTAGGCAGCAAAGGTCTTGAGATCCGCGGCGACTCCTCCGCCGCAGCTCGGGTCAAATCCTCCGATGGCCAGCAGAATGGGCGGGGCGGCGATCCCTTGCGAATGGAGATGGCTCATGATCGTCCGTGTTTGCTCACGTTCCGTGAAGAAAATAGCCGGACACGTTTTGCCTGGCACGCCCTTTCTATACCGCGCACCAGAAAACGCCCGGCACTTGCGAATGTACGCGCACTCATTTCTCCCTGCAAGGGGTTTTTCACTTACCGGGAAGACACAAGGACCTTCCGGTCCAAGTCGATAAATTTGGGAAGAAGAAAGAGTCCGAGCGTCTCAGTAATAAGGATGACTCAGGTTCAGCCTATCATCACGGGAAAAGGCCGCGGACCAGCGTGGCTTCGGCGACGCGGCTGACCGCGAGCACCATGGCGCCCGCGCGCGGCGGCACGTGGTGTTTGCGCATGGCGTCCACCATGTCGTGGAACGCCCGCACCATGATCTTCTGCAAGCGCGCGTTCACTTCGTCGACATCCCAGAACAGGCCTTCCTGGTTCTGCACCCATTCGAAGTAGCTCACCGTGACGCCGCCGGCATTCGCCAGAATGTCCGGCAAAATCGTGATGCCACGCCGCGCCAGAATTTCGTCGGCATGGGGCGTGGTCGGGCCGTTGGCCGCTTCGGCAACGATGCGCGCCTTCACGGCTTCCGCGTTCTGAAGGGTGATCACGCTTTCCAGTGCCGCGGGCACCAGGATGTCGCACTTCATCGTCAGCAGGTCTTCGTTGGAAATGCGCGAAGCGCCGGGCATGCCGACGACCGTCCCGGAGCGCTCCTTATAGCGGATGGCCTTGATCGGATCGATCCCGCGCGAGTTCGTCACGCCGCCGCGCGTATCGCTCAGCGCGATGATCTTTGCTTTTCTGTCCGCCAGAAGGCGCGCCGCAGTGGCACCGGCGTTGCCAAAACCCTGAATCGCCACGGTTGCGCCGCGCAAAGAGATCTTTTTCATCTTGCAGGCTTCTTCGACGACGTACACCAGCCCCTGCGCGGTCGCTTCAGCGCGTCCAACCGAGCCGCCAATCGCCAAGGGCTTCCCGGTGACCACGCCCGGTACGGTGTGGCCCACCATCATGGAATAGGTATCCATGATCCAGGCCATCGTCTGCGCATCGGTATAGACGTCCGGCGCCGGAATATCCTTGTCCGGCCCGATCACCGGCAGAATCTCGCTGGCAAACCGGCGCGTCAGCCGCTCCAGCTCGCTCTTGGACATGCGCTTCGGATCGCAGATGACGCCGCCCTTCGCGCCACCGAACGGCACATTCACCACGGCGGTCTTCCAGGTCATCCACGCCGCCAGGGCCTTCACTTCGTCAAGGGTCACGTTGGGATGAAAGCGGATGCCGCCTTTGCCCGGTCCGCGCGCGATATTGTGTTGCACGCGAAAGCCGGTCAGCACTTTCACCTGACCGTTGTCCATCTTCGTCGGCAGCGACACTTCCAGAATGCGTTTGGGAGTGCGCAGCACCTGGCGAAGTCCCGGATCGAGTTTCAAAACTTCGGCCGCCATATCAAATTGAATTTGCGCGATGCGGAAGGGATTAAGTTCTTCACGCGGCGCGATCCGCGGCACCATCGGAGGGGCACCCACCGGACGGGTTGGGAGTTGTGGTTTTGCGACCGTGGCCATCAGCTTCGGTCCTTTCTATTGCGCTGGATTTCTGTAGCAGCTTACTATTGCGTTGAACTACTTTTCTTTCTACAAAGTCTTTGGCGTCAGCCATTCGCGGCGATTTTCCGCGTCTCACTCACATACTTGTCCCGGCAGGCGGTGGAACAAAAGTGCAGCAACTCGCCATCCTGCCGCAGCGGCAGAGCCAGCACTTCGGCGATGTGCATGCCGCACACGGGATCTCTGACCAGTTTCCGCGTCACCGCATCATTCGGCACATCCACGGGCGTCTGCGATTGCGCCGCGCCCTGACCCATGCGTTGCACCAGGCGGCGCAGGAGCGCCACGCTCCAGGAAACCACGACAACCCAGAATACAAACCGCAGCATGCGAACAATAAATGTCATCTCTGAATGCGAGTGTGGCCGCCGCCTCACTCGACCTTTCTATCCCTTGGACGGCGTTGAGGCGAGTGTATGCAGGGGCTCACGGGGAGTCAAACAAAAAGCTGTACTTTCAAGGGGTTGCGCGACGAAACGGTTGCTAGAGACGCCCACGCGACCGGGCTCGAAAATATTGTAACTAATTGCAAATAAAAGGCTTATATATTCAGGGCCGTAATCGCCCCGGCGTGGCGTTCCTGGCTATTTTCCCGATGGAATCCGCTCTATGCCCATATACGGGCGAAGCACTTCCGGGATCACAATCGATCCATCGGCCTGCTGGTAATTCTCCACAACGGCAATCCAGGTGCGGCCTACAGCCAGTCCTGATCCGTTGAGCGTATGCACGAATTCGCTCTTTCCGCCGGCCTTAGGCTTGAAGCGGATGCCCGCTCGGCGCGCCTGAAAAGCTTCGCAGTTCGAGCAAGAAGAAATCTCGCGGAATTCGTTGCTCGAGGGCAGCCAGACTTCCAGGTCGTACGTCTTCGCCGAAGCAAAACCCATGTCGCCGGAACAGAGCAGCACGGTGCGGTAGTGCAATCCAAGCTTTTGCAGGATTGTCTCGGCGTTGCGCACCAAGGATTCGTGTTCGTCGTAGCTCTTGTCCGGATGCGTGAACTTGAAAAGTTCCACTTTCTGGAACTGGTGCTGGCGCAGGATGCCCCGCGTGTCTTTACCCGCCGCGCCGGCCTCGGAGCGGAAGCAGGAAGTCCAAGCGGTCACGAGAATCGGCAACTGCTCCTCCCTGAGCGTAGTGTCGCGATAAAGGTTGTGTAGCTCCACTTCCGAGGTAGGCGTCAGCCAGAAATCGGTGTCCTGCAATTTGAAGAGGTCCGCGGCAAACTTCGGCAATTGGCCCGCGGCCAGCAGTGAAGCAGTGTTCACCAGGAAAGGCGGCAGGATTTCCGTATAGCCGTGCTTGCGCGTGTGCACATCGAGAAAGAAATTCGCCAGGGCGCGCTCCAGCCGCGCTCCCCAGCCTTTGTATACGGCAAACCGCGCGCCGGTAATCCGGGCAGCCGCTTCCAGGTCCAGGATACCCGCGCGTTCCCCAACCTCCCAGTGAGGCTTTGCTTGAAAATCGAAGTTCGGCGCGGTACCCCAGCGGCGCACCTCCGTGTTGTCCTCGGCGCCATGGCCCGTCGGCACGCTGGAATGCGGAATGTTCGGAATGGTCAGCAGCAGTTGGCGCTGTGTGGCGTCCAGCTCGGCGATGCGCTCGTCGGCCCGCTTGACGCGTTCGGAAAGCTGCTTCATCTCCGCGAGGATGGCGTCCGCGCTCTGCTTTTCTTTTTTGCGGCGCGCAATTTCGTCGCTGGCTTTATTGCGTTGCGCCTTGCGATGCTCGTTTTCGGTAATCAGCTCACGCCGTTCTTTGTCCAGCGTGCGAAAGCCATCGAGGTCGAGTGTGATGTTGCGGCGTTTCGCCATCTCGGCGAAGACGTCCAGATGTTCCCGGAAGTAGCTCAGATCATGCATGGTGCTAAAAGCATAGCCCAGGCAGGAGCCGAGAGAAAGCGGGCGAACCGTGAAAAGGTGATCTTGTGATTTGCATAAGGGCTTCGCCGACGCTGAGAGCGTCCAAATCACTCCCCCAAAGATCGCTGTGCTGACACGCTGGTAAGGGAGTACTAAAGGAGCGCCCCAAAAGTCCCGGAGCGAAGTACTGGTGCGAATGAACCCCGCGGACTAGTGACGCATTTCTACGTGTCCGGCATCCTTGTGAATGTGATCGGGAGGTAAGTTCGGCTCCTGGAGCGGGTGGAATGATCGTAGGGATCTTAATCCTGTGTGTCGTTCTGCTGCTAGCGAGCGCAGTTGAGCGGCCAACCCCTCCAGAGCATTAGGGAGACGAACCGAGCTTCAGGTCCATACCCTCCATCCCCCACGCCAGAGCGGCCGGCACCCCCACCGGCCGCTCATTTTTTTAAACCGAGTTTTCAGATTATGGCAAGTGCGAGGAATCTCAGCAGCTTCCAGTCTTGGGGGAGGCCATGGACAAAAAATAAAGGGGGCCGGTGCAAGCCCCCTTGTTTAATCGATTCGACCCCCCAATAACCGGATACTCAGTCGAGGTTGAGTACCAGCCACCCCGGGAAGCCAATCTCATGAATTGTTTTGATACAATGCACGCGCTTTGCCAAGTCTGTGCCAGTGTGAGAAAAGGCACTTTTCTATTGAAAAGCAAGCACTTACTACTTTAGAGCCTCGGCGAGAGCGTCTTGCCAAACTGCCAATCTACAAAATCCCACAGACCAACTCCCGTTTTCCTACAGTCTTTGGGAAGAGTGCAGGTCCCTCAGCTCAAGCTCCCTATTCAGACGATCTGAACCGGCGTTTCGCCCTGAAGTGCGGAGTGCCGCCAACGACGCCATGCGAATCGCGCGGGCAGATAGAGGATTGCGATCCACAGGAGGAAAACAGGGCCGCGGCTGATGAGCAACATCAGTAGGGCGGAGAGGCTCAGTACCGCTTCCGAAAACCCCGTGACGGCTGCGTTGCGAAACTGTGCTCCGAGGGATTCCGTTGGCGGAGTGATCTCCTCCCGCAATGCAAAGAGGACATTCGCGAAGACGACGCGGTGTTCTGCCGTGAGGCGGTCCGCTTCCAGGCGATTGATGTCTGCATTCACGCTGGTGATCTGCCGCTGCAGCTCCATAACGTTGCGATCGGGATATGTCTGCTGCTTAAGCAGTTCCTGCAAGTGATGCAGCGTGCTCTGCGCATTGGTCAAGCGGGCTTCCAGGTCAGCACGTTGTTGGGTGACCTCATCGGCAGCCTCCTCCTCCCGCTCGACTTGGCCAAGAGTTTTCAGCTCGCTTAACGTTGCGCCATATTCCGAAGAAGGAATGCGTAACGTCGCCGAGAGAGTGCTACCCGTCGGCTTCCCTACCATCCGGAGTTTTGCCACATAGCCCCGATGACGGTCGAGGATTTCTTCGAGAGAGGACCGAGAACGAGCAAACTCTTTCGTGGCCACGGCGAGTTCCGCTGTGTGCGCAATCAACGGGTCTCCCGGCACCATCATTCCACCCATCCTGCTACCCGCAGAGTCGCGAGAGTCCAATGGCGCGGGCGACATCTTTGCATACTCCCTCAATTCTTCCTTCGCACGGCCGGCTTCCACTTGGAGTTCGCGTGATTCAGCCTCTGCGTTTTGGTCCGCAGGCGCCGGCAGACCCGCGTACTTCTTTGGGGGCGGAGTCATTCGGGCAAAAACAAGAAGGCCAACGATGATGGTCAGGACTACAAATAACCCGCGTCGAACAGGGGATAACGTACGGAACTTCGCAAGGAGCGAAACGAAAGCGTTTCTCATGGGATAGCCTCCTACGGCATCTCCCTTAGAACGAAGGAGTCAAGATTTCTTGCAGGGCGCGCCGGCTCAGGCCCCTATTGAGGAACGCAGGGCGTTGGCGATGGATTGCGAATACCGTTGGACATCCGCGTCGTGCTCCGCTTCCACCATGACGCGCGCCAGCGGCTCGGTGCCTGAGTAGCGCAACACGATTCGGCCATTGTCCCCGAGTGCCGCCTCGGCCTCAGCGAGCGCGCGAGCGACTTCTGGCAGGGAATCGAGCGACGGCTTCGATTTCACTTTCACGTTCACGATCTTCTGCGGATAGTCTTTCAGACCCTCCACCAGGGATCCCAGAGATCCGCGCAAAGCTACCAGGCAGGCGACCTTCACGGCGGTGAGCAGGCCGTCGCCTGCCGGACTATCATCGAGGAAAATAATGTGGCCTGATTGCTCGCCGCCCAGGTTATTTCCCGATTTCAGCATTTCCTCGAGGACGTAGCGATCGCCCACGGCAGCCCGCGCCAGGGAAATGCCCTCGTGCGCCAGCGCGCGCTCCAGGCCGAGATTGGACATGGAAGTTGCCACCACGCGCTGGTTCTTGAGTGCTTGATGCGCTTTCAGATAGCGCGCCACGGCCAGCAGCACGCCATCGCCATTGACGACATGCCCAGACTCGCCGACGAACAGCGCGCGATCCGCATCACCGTCAAATGCCACGCCAAGGCGCGCGCCCTCGGCAAGCACGCGTTTCTGTAATCCCTCCAGATGCAGTGAACCGCAGCCGGCATTGATGTTCCGTCCATCGGGATTCACACCCATGGGCACAACATCGGCTTTCAATGCGCGGAAGAGCTCAGGCCCCAACTGGTAAGCAGCTCCATTCGCGCAATCTAGGACCACGCGAAGGCCCGAAAGATTGGCGGTGTCGATCATGCGGCTGCGCAGAAAATCGAGGTACTCCACATGCCGGGCGTGATTCGCCACCAGCGCGGGACGCCCGTCGGAGACCGGTTCCGGGCGCAGGCGGAGAATCTCCGCTTCCAGCGTTTCTTCCACCGCATCGGGGAATTTCATGCCCGCATGCGAGAACAATTTCACGCCATTGTCGTGATAGGGATTGTGCGATGCGGAGATCACGACACCGGCCTGGAAGTCATTCTGCCGCACCAGGCAGGCAATTCCGGGTGTGGTGATGACGCCTGCAAACTCAGCGCTCGCGCCGGCTTTCTCGAGTCCCGCTGCCAACACGGCCGCGATATGCGGACCCGATTCACGCGTGTCCATGCCGATCAGGGCATGCGCGGAGCCATGCTCGCGGCGCAAGAAACCGCCCAATGTGCGTCCGGTAGCGAAAAGGGTCTGGTCGTCGAGCGGCGGCGTTCCGGGAACACCGCGAATCCCATCCGTGCCGAAGAGTTCTTTTGCCATGCGTGCGTGAAAACCCGAGTGGGTGTGGCCTCGTGGCAGTCTAGCATACGCGCGAATTCACACTTTAACGGTTTCATGAAGAGGCTTTCCAAACCGTTTACACAGCCTCCAACCCACCTCACGGCCTGTGTTAATAGCAATGTAACTTCGGGTTCGCGGGCCACCCCGAAATTCTCCGAGTATGTTACCGTGTTGGGCGAGGGGAGCTATTGGTGTCTACGCCGGAAACACCACCAACGGTCTATCGCGTTTCAGGCTCGAATTTCAGCCTGCGTATCGTTGCTGCCGCGATCATCCTGCTCTTCTTCTACTACGCTGCCGGGGTCGTCATCACCCTGCTTTTGTCCGTCCTTCTGGCCTACTTTCTCGATCCGGCGGTGGAGTTCCTGGAACGCCTGCATCTGCCGCGGACGATTGGTTCCCTGGTGATGGTTCTGCTCTTGATGACGGTGATTTTCTCGGTGGGTTACGGCTTGTGGACGCGCACAACGGATTTTGCCGCGGATTGGCCAAAGTACCGTGGCATCCTGCAGGAGGCAACAGGTACCGTGCAGGGAAAGCTGCGCGGCATCGAGGGGAGCGTGACCGAACTCACCACGCCGGCAGGCACACCGAAACCCGTGGAACCGAGTACCAGCAGCAGCGACGTGCACAGTTTACTGGTCCGCGGCATCGGTTCGTTGTATGCCCTCGTCCTGGAGGCCACGTTCGTTCCTTTCCTGGTTTTCTTCATGCTGGCGGGGAAACGCGAGGCGTGGCACAGCACCTTGCAACTCTTTCCGGTGGCTCGGCGCACACAAGTGAAGGAGACGCTGGAGGACTTGCGTGATGTCTTGCGCGACTATCTGGTGGGGATGACGGTGGTATCGCTGGTGGTCATCGCCTGCAGCAGCATTTTCTTTCTCGCGCTCGGGCTCGACTATCCCGTGCTGACGGGAATCGTCTCGGGCCTGTTCAACATGGTGCCGTACATTGGCGCGGTGCTCGCCTGGCTCCCGGCATTTCTTCTGGCCATTGTGAAGTGGAAATCCATAAGTCATTTCGCGCTGATCGCGATTGTGCTCACGGGAATCCACATCGTGGCGCAGAACCTGATCGCGCCGCAACTCGTCGGGCGCCAGGTGCGTCTGAACGCCGTGGCGATCACCATCTCGCTACTCTTCTGGGGCTGGGTGTGGGGCGGCATGGGGCTCATCCTGGGGATCCCCATCACGGCGGCCCTGCGCGTTATCTGCGACCACACGGAATCGGCGAAGCCCGTGGCGCGTTGGCTGGGCGCTTAGCACTCGATTTTTTCAGAGTGAGAACATGGCACACGAAATGAGGTCCGTCCGCCTGTTTGCCGGGGCAGCGTTTTTTCTTCTACTCGATATCGTCGCAGGAATTCAGCCGGCCCATGCCTGGGGATGCAAAGGCCATCAGACCGTGGCCTTGATCGCCGAAAGGCACCTCACACCCGAAGCGCGCCAATTGGTTGAGAAACTTCTTGAAGAGAACCCGGTTGATCCGCTAGTCAAACGCTATTGCGGTTCTGCGATTCACGATTTGCTCGCGGACGGATCCACCTGGCCGGATGACGTGCGCAATGAACGCAAGAATGGTCCGTGGCATTACATCGATATTCCGCGCGGAGCTCCTCGCCATCCTCTTGAGGAGTATTGCGGCGCGCAGGGCTGCGTCACGAAGGCCATTGCCGAGCAATGGGCCGTTCTCAAGGACAGCCATGCCGAACCGCGCAAGCGCGCCGAGGCCCTCCGCTATGTCGTTCACTTCGTCGCTGATCTACACATGCCTTTGCATGCCTCCAACAACAACGATCTGGGCGGCAATTGTGTGCCGGTGCATTACCTTCGGCGCCGGCCGCGCCAGACGCATGACTCCTTTTCTCCCAACCTCCACGCGATTTGGGATACCGCCATCCTCGAACGCGACATGGAAGGCGCCGATCCTGCAGAATTCGCGGACTATCTCGAGCAATCGTTCAGCAGTGAATTGAAGCAATGGCAGAAGGCCGGGATACATATCGAAGATTGGACCTGGGAGAGCCACGACTTGGCGGAGTCCGTGGTCTACGGTGAATTGAAACCCCAGGTTCCGGTGGAACCGCCCGTTTCTGTGAACTCTTGCGCCGACGACAACCACATCGGTGAGCGGTTGTTCCAGATGCAGTTGACTGCCTGCCAGGTGTATCAGGATGCCGCCGCAGCCGTTGTCGAGAAACGCCTGGCCCAGGCGGGTGTGCGGCTCGCCATGATCCTCAATGATGCCGCGGGATCAGCAGTTGTTGCGAATTAGGGTTTCCCCGCTGCTTTGGTTTCCGCCGCATCCGTTCCCAGCGATTTAATGTAGCTCACCAATTGCCAGCGTTCCGGTTCCGGGAGTTTCGACCACACGGGCATTTTTTTGCGCTCACACCATTCGTTAAGATCCAAAAAATCGCGCCGGGCGCCGCATTCTGTACCTCCTCGGCTCTCAGGCTCGGCGCCTTTTTGCCACCCATCGCTTCCTCCCCGTGGCACTCTTCGCAGTGTTCCTCAAACAGAACCCTTCCCGCAGCCGCCGCATCCGCATCGTGCGCCAGCGGATTTATCTTCGCGCGATATTTCTCCGGGGCCTTTTTCAGTTCCGCGTAGACGGATTCCTGCTCGGAGCGCCTTGGCGTCTCCTGTCGGCCTGCCGTTGCAACGGCTCCAGTGAAAAGCAGCACACCGGCGATTACAAATTGGTAGAGCTTCATTCCTGCCGCCCTTTAAACAGCCCGCCGACCATGCTGCCAAATCCGGAGAATTCCCGCGAAATTCCCCAGCGCAGCAGAAACTGGTGACTGTTGTCATTGAGCCCGAAGGTGGGCTCGATCCGAAACGTCCAGCCGGATGGGAGGTTCCACGCCGGCCCCGCACCTAAGTAGTGCGATGTGTCTCTCAGGCCAAAGCTGTAGCGGTCGCCCAGTCCGCCGTTGAGTTCCACCCCCGCAACAAAATGTTGCCGGCAGAGGTTGCAGCAGTGCGCCGCGCCCTTCATCGCCAGCGGCCGGCTGCCTCCCATCGCATAGCCAAATTCCCAAGGCTCGTTGCACAAGTTCTTCGTGGCAATGGTGTTTTCCGTGAAATTCCAGCCCTTGTAGTTGCTCGAAAGTATGAGTTTGAACTCCAGTTCGCGGGCGCGTTCCTGGCGCGCCAGTGCGTTGGGCACGGCGTAGTCAGCTTCTACGTCGTGCCTTTCAACCTCTTTCAGGATCTTGTCGGCCGCGTTGGTGTTCTCAAATTCGACATAGAGGACGGGGTTGATCAGGTGCTCATTTTTCAGGGGGCGAAAGCGGTTCTCCCAGCGATAGCCCGTGAACAGGGTACTCTGGCTGAAGGTCGCCTGGCCGTCGAGGTACATCTCGGTGGCCCACCAGGCGGATGCGCCGTATTCCAATTCTGCCCAGTAGGCATGAAAATCCGGTCCGCCACGCTGCGTTCCAAAAGCGGAGAAGCATTCGACCTCCAAGCTTCCGGGTTCCTCTAAATTATGATCATAGGCGACGATATAGGGGTTTTCCTGGGAGTAGCTGGCGAGAGTGGACGCCAGAAGAGCCAGCAAACCGAAAACGAGGACCGTTAAGCGCAGTACAAACAAACACAAAGAGTTAGGGGAAATGGTATGCATCAATTGAGACTAACTTAGTCCTATATTTTATGCAGATAGGTTGCAACTAGATGGACCGTGCTTTTTCCTTCATCCCCCCTTGCATTCTTCTCCCGCCTTCCTCAGCTTCGGTGCTAGTCTTGCTCCTACATTCTTGCTGTTTGGGTATCCCAGCTCCTCCTGACGGGCTTCCCCCTCTTGCCCCCGGGTTCTTGCGCTGCTTCACGGCAACTCCCTCCCGGTGCCGTTTACGCGTATATTTCTTGTTTACGCAGCATTGGGAAGATCTATGTGCACGACGTTACCTTCTGAACCGCTGTTGGAGCATCTCCTCGCCCGGTCTGACGAAGCGCTGGTGGGCTTCCGGACGGATGGCACCATTGTTTTGTGGAATCGGGCCGCGCAGGATCTCTATGGCTTCACTGAGGCGGAGGTCTTGGGAAAGTCCATCACGCAGCTTCTGCCTCTGTACGAATTGCCGGCCCTCGAGGAGTTGCTGGGAAGCCCGCAACGCATAGAGTCCAGTGAGGCAGAGGCCACCGAGCGCCTCCATAAGGAGGGCGTGCGCGTACCCATCCACTTGCATAGATCCCTGATCCGGACGGCAAACGGCGAAATTCTGGGCGTCCTTGAAAGAACGCGGCCGCTTTGTCGAGTAGGCGCAGCGGGTT
>DLMH01000112.1 GCA_002478115.1 Candidatus Acidiferrum typicum
TGCCCGCGCAGCCTTAGGCAACAAGCTGAACTAGCTTTTCCTCCAGCAACGAATCAAGAAACTCACGAATGTCGTCATGTGCCTGCGCCGTGGTGACCTCAAACTCTTCGCAGACGCGATTCATCATCTCCGGGACGGTGTGTTCTTCCTGCATGAAATCCCAGAGAACCAAACCAACCTGATTCAGGGTATAGAGGGAATTCAGGTCGCCGACGCCGTGGCGTATGGGCACGATGATGAGTTCGCCTTCGATCTGACGCGAGACCACCTCGCGATTGCGGATCAACCGGACGTTATCGGGAAGCATGGAAATTTGGCAGACCTCCGCCGGGGCGTATGTTCAAAACTGGAATGCCCTTTTTAAAAGTGTCCAGTACTGGGACAGGGGTGTCATGGGTTGAAACACGAGGTGTAACGTAAGAGTACTTAGTAATAGTTAGAGCATCTTTACCAGGAGTAACGATGTGAAAATACGATATTTAAGGAGCTTGCTGGCGGGCGCGGAGGGGAAGGCTGGGAGGGTGCGTATATGCAAATATTTTGCAACTAAGGACTTGCTGTGCCGCGCTACGTAGGAGCCGAAGAAATTGCGCGAGAACCGGAAGGGAATCCCATACAATCAGGGGCGTACGCGGCCACCGCCAGGTGTAGTTTAGTGTGGCGAGGGCCGGTGAACGCGGAGCGCGAGTCCGCGTCACTGAAGAAAGTCTCAGGAAAATCACGTGAAACTCAATTCCTATATTCTGCGAAGCACAATTGTGGCGGCTTTGGGCGGTTTGTTGTTCGGCTTTGACACTACCGATTTGGCCGCTGAGGTCACACTTTCAGATTGCTCTACACACCTATGAATACTCGCGTCTTTTTCTGGTCGCTCACGTCCGCACTCGCCGGGTTTCTCTTCGGTTTTGACACGGTTGTCATTTCCGGGGCCGAGAAAACCATTCAATCGCTTTGGGGGCTGAGCCCCGGTCTTCACGGGATTGCTATGGCTTCCGCTCTTTACGGCACCGTTGTCGGTTCGCTGATCGGCGGGTGGCCCGCCGACCGCTTCGGGCGCAAAGCCACGCTGCTCTGGGTCGGCGTCTTTTACTTCGTCGGCGCGGTCGGGTCGGGGTTGGCGACCAATGTTTCGTTATTCATCGCGGCGCGCGTCATTGGCGGTCTGGGCATTGGTATCTCCACCGTGGCGGCTCCACTGTTCATCTCGGAAATAGCGCCGCCCAAGCACCGAGGACGGCTTGCCGGCATGTTTCAGTTCAACATTGTCTTTGGCATCCTGGTCGCCTTTGTATCCAACGCGCTGCTTGCCGGCATCGGCGTCAATGCCTGGCGCTGGATGCTGGGCGTGGCCGCGTTCCCGTCGCTTCTCTACGCTCTGCTGTGCTTTGGTCTTCCTGAGAGCCCGCGCTGGCTTCTGGCAAGGAAGGGCGACCGCGAGGGCGGTTTGAAAGTCCTGCAACGCATCGAACCGGAAGCCTCGCGCGAGGAGATCGAAGCTCAGGCGAACGAGATTGCCGCCGCGTCCTCGGCGAAGGGGTCGTCGGCGCACTTCTGGACGCTTCGTCTTCGCAAACCGATCTTGCTTGCCATTCTCATTGCCTTCTTCAACCAACTCTCCGGCATCAATGCGGTGCTCTACTTTGCTCCGCGCATTTTTGAACTTACGGGGTTGGGAGCGAAAGCCGCGCTGCTCCAATCCGTCGGCATCGGCGTCACCAATCTCATTTTCACTTTCGTCGGCCTTTGGCTCATTGACCGGCTGGGCCGCCGCACTCTTCTCTTTATTGGCTCGTTCGGCTACATCGGTTCGCTCGGTCTGGTTGCCTGGGCTTTCTTCACGCAGCATTACGCGATCGTGCCGGTTTGTATCTTCTCCTTCATCGCCGCGCACGCCGTCGGCCAAGGGGCGGTCATCTGGGTTTTCATCTCCGAGGTATTCCCCAACCGTCAGCGCGCCGAAGGACAGGCGCTCGGCAGCTTCACGCACTGGATCTTCGCCGCCCTGCTCACAACTTTTTTCCCCAAGATGGTCTCCGCCTTTCCACCCGGATACGTGTTCTCGTTCTTCGCCTGCATGATGGTTCTGCAACTCATTTGGGTGAAGACGATGGTTCCGGAAACGAAGGGCGTTCCGCTGGAGCAGATCCAGAAGCAATTGGGCATAGCGTAAAGAGGGCTTGGCCGGCTCATTTGCCTGTGGAACCGAGTGCGGGCCGGAATGCCCCAGGGACCGCACCGCTGGCAAAAGACGAGTCAACAAAAGTTCATCAGAAGAACCAATTAGGGTCAGCCAAGACCAGGCAGCCCGTGATAAGGCAATCCGAAGTCGCGACGGCGATCGAAACTTACATGCGCTGCGAGTCGAGCTGCTGGCGTCGGCTTTGCGGGCATTCGTCCGCCAAAGGGGACTTGGTGCGGGAAGTGAGAGGCGACCGCCGACATTTTCGCTAGAACTTGTATCGAATTCCCTTTAGTGCTGGATACAGCTTGCGGTACTCCGCGTATTGCAGGTTCATCAACGACGCCGTTTTCGGATCGGGCCGCACGGTTTTGGAGACGCGGACGACGGTCTCGCAGGCCGTTTCGACAGAGGGCCATGCGCCAACTCCAACACCCGCAAGCAGGGCGGCTCCGTAGGCGCCGCCTTCTTCCGCTTCAATCAATTCCACGGACATGCCGTAGATATCGGATTGGATCTTTTGCCAGAGAGGGGATCGCGCGCCTCCGCCACCCAGGCGAATGGATTCGATCGGCACGCCAATTTCTTTGAAGAGCGTCAAGGAATCGCGAAGGCTGAAAGCCACACCTTCCAGAATGGCGCGAATCACGTGGGCGCGCGAATGTTGCGCGGTGATTCCGACGAGCGCGCCGCGCGCATCAGGATCGAGATGTGGAGTGCGTTCACCCATTAAATAAGGCGCCCAGAGGAGGCCTTCCGCACCCGGCGGAGTTTTCGCCGCTTCATCCATGAGGCGGTCGTAGGGATCGCGGCCATCGTCCTTCCCGGCGCCAAATTGATCGCGGAACCATCGCAGCGAGAGCCCTGCGCCCTGGGTCACTCCCATCACGTGCCAGCGGTTGGGAATGGCGTGACAAAAGGTGTGAATGCGCCCCCCTGGCTCCAGCACCGGCTTGCTTGTCGCCGCGAAAACCACGCCGGACGTGCCGATGGTCGCACTGACCGCGCCGGCCTTGACGATGCCCATGCCGACCGCACCAGCCGCCTGATCACCGGCGCCCGCAACGACGGGTATGCCAGCGCGGAGTCCGGTGGCGCCAGCACCCTCTTCGGAAGTCCGCCCGGTGATTTCGGGCGATTCGTAAACTTTCGGAAGCAACTGCTCGTCCAACTGTGAAATCTTGAGGATTGGCTGGGACCAGCGGCGGTTGACGACGTCGAGCATGAGAGTTCCAGAAGCATCGGCGACATCAATTGCGCGCGAACCGGTCAAACGAAACCGCACGTAGTCCTTGGGCAAAAGGATCGAGCGAACGCGCGCCCAGATTTGCGGTTCATGCCGGCGCACCCACCAGATCTTCGGAAGAGTGAAACCCGTCAGCGCCGGATTAGCAGTGAGCTCAATCAGCCGGCGGGCGCCGACCTGCTCCGTGATTTCGCGGCATTCTTCGCCGGTGCGCTGATCGCACCAGATGATCGATGGGCGCAGCACGTTGTCCTGCTCATCCAGAAGCACGAGGCCATGCATCTGCCCCGTCAGGCCGATCGCGTCAATCTCGCCGGGCTGCACACCACCTTTCGCGAGGCATTCGGCGATGGCGCGGCATGCCGCCCTCCACCAGTCCTGCGGGTCTTGCTCCGCCCAGCCAATTTGCGGAGAGCTCATGGGAGCGTGCTCTGCAGTTGCGCTGCAGAGGACGCGCCCGGATTGATCGATCAACACCGCACGGGTCCCGCCCGTCCCGACATCGATCCCTAGAAGTTTCATTTCCTTTGCGCCTGCCATTCGGTTTGGATTGCTTTCGCGAGGATGGTCATATCCACGTGGCTATCATCTTATGACCCTGGTGAAGCACAGACAACCCTACAAAAATGATTTTGCAGGCACTTTCTCTGGTGCGTTTCCTGTCAACGCAGGAGGAAATTCCTGCTGCCTGCGGGAGTATACTGGGAGATTAAATTCCACGTCGAAGAAACGCTATGAACTTTACGGATTGCCTTCGCGGAACGTTGACGCTGGCCGATGGCGCCTGGGGTACAGAGCTGCAGAAACTCGGCGCACCCCTGGGTGCCTGCCTGGACGAATGGAATCTCCTAAAACCTGATCTAGTGCGTCAGGTGGCGGAAAGCTATATCCAGGCAGGGAGCGAGGTGATTCTGACCAACACCTTTCGCGCCAATCCGATCAGTCTTGCGCCACATGGGCTGGACGGCCAATGCGCGGCGATCAATCGCGCGGGAGTTAAGATCTCGCGGGAAGCGGCGAGACGCGCGGCGCTGGTCTTTGCTTCGATTGGCCCAAGTGGGAAAATGCTTGTAACGAAAGACGTTACGCCTGAACAACTCCATGGCGCATTTTCCACGCAGGCCCGCGCGCTGGCAGAAGAAAGTCCCGACGCCCTCCTGCTCGAAACGATGATTGATGTGACGGAAGCCAAGATTGCGGCGGCGGCGGCTCTGGAGACAAGCTTGCCCGTGATTGTTTCGTTTGTCTATGATTCCGGCAAGAATCGCGACCGGACGATCATGGGCGCGACGCCCGAACAAGTGGCCAGCGCTCTTGTGAGCGAAGGTGTCCACGGCATCGGAGCTAATTGCGGGGTCGGCGCGCGGGAGTACGTGGCGATCTGCAAGCGCCTGGTGGCGGTGTGCCGCCTGCCGATATGGATCAAGCCGAATGCGGGATTGCCTGAAATTGTGGGCGGCGTGGTGAAATACAAGACGACGCCGGAGGAATTCGCCGAGACGGCAAAGGAACTTGCGAACGCAGGGGCGACCTTCGTTGGAGGTTGCTGCGGAACAAGCCCGGACTTTATCCGTGTGCTGGCGCGAGATCCGGCGTTTCGAGCGCG
Source organism: Candidatus Acidiferrum typicum (assembly GCA_002478115.1). Taxonomy (GTDB): domain Bacteria; phylum Acidobacteriota; class Terriglobia; order Acidiferrales; family UBA7541; genus Acidiferrum; species Acidiferrum typicum. Next base: position 5,032 of record DLMH01000112.1, read on the forward strand.
AAGCGATCTAGCTTGATCCTCAGAAAAATAGATTCTGCGCGAATTTATCCTGAAAATGAGGGTGACTGGCCAGTTCGACATATTCGATCTGTTTGGCGAGAGACTCGCCCAGGCGGCGCTGGGAGCCGGATATAAGCATTTGCCTTGCGCCAATCCCCGCGGCATTGCCAACTTGGCGGAAATTGCCAAGGGGAATTTGCGGAAACAGCCCGATGCGCAGCGCGCTCTGCACATCCAGATAGCTGCCAAAAGCGCCGGCAATGATGAATTCTTTCAGAGCCGACGCGTCCACTCCGCCCGCTTCGAGAAGAACCTCAATGCCTGCGCGAATCGCGGCCTTGGCAAACTGAATCTCGCTGATGTCCTGCCGCGTCAATACGATTTCGCCTCTGCTGCCGGAGTTCTCCGCACTGACCAGAAGAAACTCGCCGCCGCCGCTGTTTTGCCGCACGCGCTCCGCACTTTTGCAGAAATTTCCGCGTGACTCCAGAACACCGGCATCGAGCAGGGCGGCGATAGCATCGAGAATTCCGGAGCCGCAGATGCCGATGGGGAGACGTCTTTCGATTGTATAGATCTGAATAGCGCCGCGCTCGAAAAGAACGCGTTCAATGGCGCCCGGAGCGGCGCGCATGCCGTGCCGAATGTGCGCTCCTTCAAAAGCGGGTCCCGACGCACACGAGCATGTCAAAAAGCGGCCGTGCACGCGCAGAGTGATTTCAGTGTTGGTGCCGATGTCGATCGCCAGAAACGGAGGACCCGATTTGCGAGAGCCGGCGCCGATGCCAATAAGCATGGCCACGTGATCTCCGCCCACATAACCGGCGATGTTTGGCGGAGTATAAATAGCGGCACCGGGGGCAATCTCCATGCCGAGATCGCGCGCGGCTAGGTGAAGTGGCTCAGTCGTCGCAGGCAGATAGGGTGCCATGCCCAACTGCTGAACGGGCAGACCCGCAAAGAAATGATGCATCGCCGTATTTCCGGCGACGACCATCTCCACGATTTGCACGGGTGAGATGGCGAGATCGTTGCAAAATTCCCGCACCATCTGGTTCAGCGTCTCGATGACGCTGCGTTGCAGCCGCTGCGCGGCCCCGCCAGAATGACTGGCATAAGAAATGCGGCTGATGACGTCCTCGCCGTGGGCAATCTGCGGATTCATCAATCCGCGTTGGGCGACCGTTTTCCCCGTTTCCAAATCCACGAGGTACGATGCGAGTTTCGTCGTTCCAAGATCAATCGCAAGACCGAAGATGCGGGCCTGCTCCGGGAGAATGCCGACAATTGTGAAAGGTAAAGATTCCTTACTGACCGCAACTCGCACGTGTCCCGCGAACTGCTTCGCGGTTTCCGCCAAATGCTCGAAGCTCCCTGCGGCCGGCTGTACATCCTGGCCCGCGGCCTCATTGATTGTTTCCTGGATTTTGCCAGGGAGCGACGCGTCCACTGCGAGATCAAAGGGCACGACCAGCGGGTCTAACGAAACGCCGAGCTCAAGGCCATCGAGTTGAACGCGCTGGGAGGAAGTAAGAGACTCCGGCGGAATCTCCAGAGTGACGTCGTTTGCCGGCAGGGCCTGACAGGCAAGACGGTAGCCGCAAGCCAGAAGCTCCGGACCGAGTTTCTCCTTTTCTTGCGAAGTGGGCGCGGAGAGCGACCCTGAGGTGAGGCGCACCTTGCATTGGCCGCAGGTTCCCACCCCACCGCAAACCGCCTGTAATTCCACGCCGACGGATTGCGCAGCCGACAGCAGAGTTTGTCCCGCAGAGATTTCCGCGCGGCGTCCAATGGGTTGCAGTTCGACGATAAAGTTTTGTCCGCGGTTGGCCATGGAGCAATTCAGTGGTCATCCGGTTTGTGGCGGCATTTCGCGGATACACTGCATTCGTCGCAAAGATGGCCAGCAGGCTGCGCGTGGGTGCCAAACCCCACGGCCAGGGAAAGCGATTTGCGCGGCACCATCAGGAATGAGGGATTGAGAGCAACTCCAATCGAATGCGCATCCACTAGAGAGAAGATCTGCGTCTGGCCCTCAGCGAGAGGCCATCCGCGCATGCCGGGATAAAACTGACTTGTGGCGCGCAGGCCATCCTTTGCCGCCAGTGCCGCAAAAAAACGGCAAGCCGCGTTGGAGAGAGCACCAATCGCGGCGGTGCCAAAACCGTCCAGAGCAAATTGCCAGGGCAAATCGGATTGCGACGCCTTGTCCATTTCCTCTTCCAGCTTTTTCCCGAGTGAAGCCACGGCGAGAAAAACTCCCTGACATCCGGCGAGCTTCCGCGCAATTCCGAACCCATTTAACTCGCTGCCACCTCTCAGCGTCACGCAAGACAGAGAGACTCCACAAATGTCCACGCGGCGAAAAGCCACCTGCGGATGAATCAAACCATTGCCTTCGGCGATCGCTCGTTCAGCCAGGGAAATGAGTTGAGGCTGGCGGGCGCGAATTTTCTGCGGCTCCGCTCCTTGGCCGCGCAATACCATATCCACGGTGGTGACAAGTTGCCAATCGCTGAGGATCCGCGTGGGTTCGCTCGAGATGAGATTCTGTGTCATGGGACCCGCACTCGATTCATGTCTTCGTCATCAGATTCCCGGCAGATGCGCCATGCCTGCGCGTTTCGCGTGTTCGGCCACGATGGCGCGCAAATCGTTTTCCACCTGCGGCGAAATTACAGGCCGTTTGTAGGCCGCCAGGATCTCTTTCACGCGATCGCGGGCGCGCGCAAAGGCATCTCTTTTCCCTGATTGCTCCCAGGAATGAAGCGAACCGCGGTCAATCACTTTTGAGGGGAGATGCTGCTCCATCCGAAAATACTTCCGCGTTTCCGGAATTTTCAGGAAATCGCCTTGCGCACCAGCTTTGGCAAACATCTCCAAGGCGAGCGATTCTGTTCGTGCCTGGACAGCCTGCAAAAGGCGCTGCGCCATGGCAATGCACTCCGCATCCAGTACAAGTTTTTCCGCACTGTGGCATGCCAGCGAATCCAGCATGCCTGCCCCAGAGATCATATTAATCCCGCCGAGCGCGCCCAAGATCGCTGCGACGCCACTTTCCTGGCCCGCTTGCGCATCCAGGCATTTTGCGTCGCTGCCGATCAAGTAGCCGTGCGTGGGCAGACCGAAGGTCTTCGCCACTTGCGCGGAAGCGATATTCAACATAGCGGTTTCGACCGCGCCCATCGGGGTGATGCCACTGCGCATGTCAAAGATGGCGGGTGCACCGCCCCAGACTACGGGCGCGCCGGGTTGCGCTAACTGATGAATGGTGATGCCGCTGATGCATTCGGCGGCATGTTGGACGACCGTGCCAGCCAATGTAGCGGGGGCAGCCGCGCCCGAAAGCGGCATCGCGACGATCTCCGCGGGAACCCAGGCACGCGCGAGATCGATCAGATTCTGGGCCGCGAATTCCGACATGTGCAGCGGCGGCGAAGGACACACATCAAAAATCGCGCGTGGTTTCTGCTGGAGAGCGGCAAGGCTGCCGCTGTCCGCCACAAGCAGGTTGATCATGGCAGGCGCGGTATGCGGAGAAAATGCTCCGGTCACGATGGGCTTGTTGGAATACCAGAGCACCAGGAACAACCGGTACAAGTCGCCAATTTCTTTGGCGGCATCGTTGCAAACCACGGCGGTGGATTGCGCGGCGTACTGCGGCAACATCTCCGCAACCTGCACCAAGCGCACCAAATCGGCGGACTGGGTCAGGCGGTGTTCGAGAGTTTCCGGGTCCAGGATGTGCACGCAAGAGGAGCCCGGGTCGAACTGCACGTTATCGCCGCCGTATTTCACGACGGGTTCGCCCGCGCGATTGTGCAGGTGGAATTCTCGCGGAACGCTCTCGATGCTCCTGCGGGCCAACGATTCCGGAATGTGGGCTACCCCGTTTTCCACCCGCGCTCCCGCGGAGGCAAGCAGTTCGCTCGCCTCGGGACCCTGTACGGTCACGCCGCGTTGAAAGATAAGAGCGAGGGCTTCTGACAGGATTCGCTCGAGAAGTTCCGCATCCAGTAATCGTAGGTTTGGCTGCATTTGCAATCGGCCCGTTTGATTCTTAACTGACAGGTGATTTCCCCTGCTTTTTGAGCAGGCTCTTGGCCAGCGCCACTGACGCGAACGCATCTTTTCCGAAACCATCCGCGCCGATCTCGTCGGCCCAACTCTGTGTGACCGGAGCGCCGCCCACAATGATCTTTACGCGCGGGCGAAGACCGTGCCGCTGCAAAGCCTCGACGACGTCCTTCTGCCCCGTCATCGTTGTGGTCAGCAGGGCAGAGACGCCGATGAGGTCGGCGTTCAGCTCCTTGGCTTTGAGGGCAAACGATTCCACCGGAACGTCGACGCCAAGATCGAACACTTCAAATCCATTCGCCGAAAGCATCGTTCCGACGAGGGTTTTCCCAATTTCGTGAATATCTCCCTTCACCGTTCCCAATACAACTTTCCCAAGCGATTCGCGCGCCGCGCCCGCCTTCTGAATCTCCGGCTCCAGGGCGGAGGTCGCCGCTTTCATGGCTTCTCCGGCGAGCACCAGGTCAGGGAGAAACATCTCTCCTGCTTCGAACTGCTGGCCCACAACGTTCAATCCGGGAAGGAAGCCATGATGAATGGCATCGAGTGGAGGGACGCCCTGGACGATTGCCTGCAGGCTGAGTTCCCGGGCACGGTCAGGATCGCCATCGATGATGGCCTGCTTCATTTCCCGGAAGAGTTCATCCTGCATGAGGTCCTCGTGTCGTCGGGGAATGAGCCACGGCGGCTGGCAAATTCCAGACGGGTTCATCACAGACTTGGGCTGTGGTTGAAGTGCGGTGGAAGAGAGCTCTGTCTCTCCTCCCCATTCGGGCCGCGCGGTGCGTGGAAACAAGAGACCCGGGAGCGTGTGTCAATAATATGTGCGCGGCAGGTTTGTGTCCACACACCAAGACAGGCGGAGGCGACCCGCGTGTCTATCATGGATTCCTTCTGATGGCTCGACGGCGTGAATTATTTGCAACCCTTTCGTGGCGTGCTCACGGTAAACTGAGCGGAGCTTGGGGCGCTCAACATGTTCGCGCCGGTTTGCCGTGGGAGACACTGGCCGAAGAGGC
>DLMH01000051.1:0-6919 GCA_002478115.1 Candidatus Acidiferrum typicum
CCCTGCACATGAGAAAGGAATCCGATGATGGATGTTCCCTTCTTCAGCTTCGACTTCAGCTTGGGAATGAGCGTGAGCGGTTTGGCATTGGCGTTGTTGAGATCGAAGATAATCAGCGACGGCTTCTCTTCGCCGTTCTGCAGCATGCGCTCAGCGAGGTCTTTGTCGTTCTTGGCGAACTCGACTTTGACATTGAGTTTGCGCGCGGTTTCCTGAATCTTGGCCGCGAAGAACAAGTCGTCAACGAAGGCAAAGATGCGTGAGTTGGAATCTTCGCGCAAGGCGGGCAAAGGCTCGGGATCGGCGGGCGCGAAGGGCGCAGCAAAACCCGGGCGAGGGCGACGCGCGCCCTGGCCATTATTGCCATTGCCGGCTAACGCGGCGCGATAACTGTGATCCATGGGAGCGGTGTAGATGCCGTCCTGGTTGTGGCGCGATTGGCTGGGGCCGGCGGGGCGGGGTCCGCGTGCATTGTTGGGACGGCGTCCACGACGCCGTCGGTTTCTGCCTCCTCCACCGGAAGGCCTTCCTGGTCCTGCGTTCATAGTCCTCTCAAGGCTGCTTTGCCGGATCTTTGACCCGGTGCAGTGTTGCAAAGCTAAACTCTTTAAGATTCCCCAAGTTCAGGTTCTGTAATTTCAGGCTGCAAACTGGTTGCGGCGGACTCTTACAATGTTGGCAAACAATATTGGCGAACCAGCAACTTTTCCGGCCAGGTTTTCCCGCTGGCTTAGGACTGCCCCCTCAACTCCGGATGTTCCGCGAGGAACCGAACTACTCGATGCGGAACGCGAGTTGGGCTGTAACGCAATCGTGATCAACCGCTATGGTGAAACAACTCGTATTGGCGAAAAAATATAAATTTCTGCGTATCGGTTATCCGTTGTCGGATCCGTCGCGCCGCCGGGAACGGCCTGGGACGCGGAAGGCCTACGCGGGAACGAGGCCAATGAGAACAACTTAATGGTACTCGTCCGTCAGCGCGCACGCAAGTGGCAAAACGGACGGGTTTTGCACAAGAGGCCATTGCCGGAAGTTTTGGAGCGGAGGACGGGCTTCTGGTTTCATGCTCCGCTGGAAACTTCGCGGGCTCATTGTTGAGACTGCCAAGGAAGCGGCAACGGTGTCGGCATCAATATGGAGGCTGTCGCAGATGCCACGAGAGGCTCCCCACTCGCCGCTCTCGTGGGCCAGCATCAACTGATAGACGGGGCGCAGCAAACTGGGCTCGCCTCGTAGCACAGCTTTGGTTTCGGAATCCAGCGAAATTTTCTCCAGTACCTCGGACATGGGCATATCCAGCATGATATCGAGCATGGAGAGCAGTCCGAGCAGGAACAGATCGGACTCGCCATGATGCGTGAGCGGAGCCAGCAGTTCGCCAAAGCGGGCGCGAACCAGGGCGCAGAGCACCAGATCGCTGGTTTTATCCTGACAAGCGCCAACGGCGGGGATTAGGCGTACCCAGCGGCGCACTCACGGTCGCCGAGTATGGCGAGGGCATGGCTCACGGAATGGATCTCATTCCTGAATCCGAACCTGGGCGAGTTCATGTAGCGCAGCAGCCGGTAGCAGATCGAGGCTTCGGTCTTGATTAATTTGTCGATCTCAGACACGTCCAGGTCGGCTCGGGAAACGGACTGCAGCATTCTCATGTAGTTGATGCGGTTGGCGGGCACGTCGTGCGTGGTCATCATTTCCGGGCGGCGCAGTAGGAGGAATCTAATGCCAGCGGGTTTTTCCGGCAAAAGAAACGGCGCCCCGCAAGCGCGGAGCGCCTCCCATTTTTAAGCGGCTTACTGGACGGTGAGGCTCACCGTGAATGTGCTGGTGAGGGCGTTCGGGCCGGCCGTGGTGGCGTTCACGACCACGGAATAGCTTCCCGCCGGCGTTCCCGGATTGCTTTGGCCGCCACTGCTGCCGCCACTGCCGCCGCAGGAGCCCAGCCCCAGCGTGGAGACGCCGAGCACCACGATCAGGCCGAGCAGGCGAGCGCTGCGGGTGCGCGATCCCGCCGCGAAGACAATTCCGAACAGCCCCGGAAGCAGCAGAGCGTAGAAGATGCGGCTGCCGTGTCCCGGCGGTGGACGCAGTTGCGCTGTGGGGGCCGTAGTTGCGATGTTGAGCGTGACAGAGGTATTACTGATTGAATTTCCGCTGCCGGGACTGAAGCTGCAACTCGCCTCGGATGGAATACTGCTTTGGGTGCAGCTGTAAGTTAGCGGCAAGGCAGTGGTGGTGGGGGAAGTGGTGGTCACAATGAAGCCGTTCGTCCCGTTGACCGTAATCGGGACCGAAGCAGTCGCACCGGGAGCCACGGAGTAAGTGGTGGGGCCGTTTGTCTCCGCGATGGTGAAGGTTTGGTTGGTTGCGGTGATTGTGAAAGTAACAGAAGCGGTGTGCGAATTGCCGCCAGTGCCGCTTTCCGTTCCTGTGATCGTGATGGTCTGCAGGCCCGTGGGTACGGTCATGTTTGCGGCGGTGCTAATCGTCAAAGTCGTGGTGCCAGTGGGCGTAACGCCTCCGAACGTGACCATTGAGGGGTTGAAGCTGCAAGTCGCGCCCGCAGGAAGGCCGGAGCAGCTACTGGGGGTAAAGTTCAGGGTCCCAGCGCCGCTGACCGGCGCAATCGACAGGGTCGAAGTCGCGGACTGACCCGCAGGGACGGAGCTCGGCGCCAAGGCGGTGGCCGTCATGCTGAAATCGGCCGGGGTAACGGTAACGGTGACTTTGTTTGACGTTGATCCTCCATTGTTCCCGAAGTATGAAGCGGTGATTGAGTCGACGCCGTTGGGCAAGGCCGAGGTGACGAGGGCGGCCGTTCCTCCAGATACAGTCGCGGAGCCGATCGGCGAGTTCGATCCGCTTACGTAATAGTTCACATAGCCGGCCGCAGTCAAGGGCGTGACGGCGGCGGTGAGGGTGACGCCGAGCCCCCCAGCAGTCGCGCTGGTAGACGATGAAAGCGCTGTGGAGGTAGAGATATGCGATGCTGCGTAGGCAATGGCCAGCTGGTTAACATCAACGGAACCCAGGCCATTCACCAGATTGTAGCCGGTGGCCGTGTCTGAATTCGTTGCGCTGAAGCCGATAACGCCGGAAGAGGGGCAAACGATGTTGCTAGGATAGCCCGAGGGCTCTCCTGCGTCGCAGGAGACGTTGTTGTCTCCGCTGGAGACGTGGTGGAATGCGGGATAGTAGTTCGCGGCGGCGACGTAGTAAAGTGTCGGATTGACGTTGCTGAGGCCGCTGCTGGCGGCGAGATACTGATTAAGCAGCGTCACGATTCCGGCGAAAACTGGTGATGCAGCCGAGGTGCCACCCACGGCAGAAACGTAGGTGCCGTTGTTAAGGGCGTTTGCGATGCCGCTGGCGCAACTGCTGGTCGAGCTGCCGCCCTGAACAAGCTCAGACTCCGGCGTGCAATAGATGTATCCCGGAAAGTCCGGTGAGGCCAGCAGAGACACGTCGGGAACGTAGCGGACGCCGGACGGAGCGCTGGGAACTACCAAACTTTGCTGATAGGAGGGCTGAGCGAAGCCGCCGCCAGAAGGCCCTGCCCCGGCGCCCAGACAAACGCCGCTCGGGTTTACATACCAGCAGTTGCTTGCGCCACCGCCGCCGGAAGAAATCCAGATATCGGTTTGCACCTGTGCCGCGGTCGCCGAGGTCGAGAGCGCAACCCAGCCGGTCACACCACCGCCTGTGCTGCAGAATGTGTCGCCGGAGATGGGATCGTGACAGTAGTCGGCGAACGCCTCGTCGTCGTTCCACGGCTGTTCCGGAATGTAGCTGACGGCCGTGCCACCGTTAGCGCCAAGGGTGGTGCTCCAGTAAGACGATTGGGTCGGATAAGAATCGTTGGCGAGCGAGATCGAAGTGCCACCGACACCAGTGACTTCCGGGCTGCTGGCGGGATAGCTCACAGCCAGTCCGAACTCCGCCGGGCTGAACGGCGGATCGGCAGGATTGAGAGGAGGATTGAAGTCACACGCGGCCGAGCCCTGGTCGCCTGCCGAACTCATGATGGTGATTCCCTTTGCGTTGCCCTGTTGGAGGAGGGTTTCCAGACTGGCCGGGCCTGCCTCTGCCTCACAAATCCCGTAGCTCATGCTCAGAACCTTGGCGAGGGGGGAACCGCTAGTAGGATCGATCGCCTGGGTCAGGGCGGCGTTAACCCCGCCACCGGCGGTTATCCCGGTGCATTCCGAGTTATACGTGACCGGGGAGTTGAAGAAGACGATCTGTGCATTCCGGGCCACGGCTCCGGACCACTCGAGGTCGAGGTCCGCCTCAGATAAATCGCCACATGTGCTGGGTATACCCGTGTCGGTGCCCACCGGCACATACTGGAAATAGGTTGAATTGCAGGCGGTAATAACACCGCTCGTATTGGTGGTGCAGCCCGTGATCTGATTCAGGTTGAACCCGGAGCGGAAATCGTTGAGGTCGGCAAGGTAAACATCAGTCTGGCCGATGATACCAAGGGTCTGGCCGCTGCCGTCGATGGGAGTTGAGGCATTATACAGCGGAGTGATGTCGTAGATCGTGGCAATGTCATCCGGGGCAAGGAAATTGGGAAAAACAAGGCTCGAGACGTAGTAATTGGGGTGGGAATTCCGCACTCCGCCCGCACCTCTCACTCGGCTGGCTGGCTTCGGGAAAAAGCTGTGGAGGCCCATGACGCTGCTCACGATGCCGTTAAGCACGGACGGAATCATGATCGGAGTCGAGTTCGCGAAATGCACTTCCCCATCAACGTTGTAGTTGTGGATTTCGGTCCTGAAAGCGCTCTCGGCCTGGGCAGCGGTGCCGCTGAATGAGATGGTGTTGCGACTGCCTCCCACCCGGAGAATCTGGAAACCCTGCGACTTCAGCCAGGCTGTCACCTTGTTGAGATCGTTCTGACTGAGTCCAAACTGATCGGCGAATTGCTGAGGGGTGAGCCACTGGTGGTAATTGGGTGACTTGGGGTCCTGCTGTTGGGCCAAAAGTTGGTTGAGGGCTTTTTGCTGACTCGGCGAGGGGGCCATCAACATCGTGACATAGCTCAACTTCAGCGACGGATCCACGGGGCCCTGGTCGTATCGGGGCTGCGCTTTGGGATGGAGGCTTTTTGCTAGAGCGACCATCTCACTGGAATTGATGGGGGCCGTAATGCGGTCGGGCTGGGCGGCGAAGCACATGGATGTGGCTAGAAGCGGCAGGAGAAACTTCCAGGATCGCATTAAGAACTCCGTCTGCAAGTTGGGTTCGGGTAGTAATTGTTAGCTTATACGGCTTTCTTGCAGTCTGATCAAGTCTTGCGCACAGAAGGTTGTATGAGCGCAAGCAAGTTACAAACCCGGCGCGGCGGCCTTAGTTGCGGAATTACTGAAGTGATCACATCCCGAGCAGGTTGGGACGGAGCTTGGCGTATCCGCGCTCTTGCGCCCAGAGATCGAGTGGAACAGAGGCGATTTCGTCGACGAGGGGGTCGGCGAGGCCGTTTTTACTGAGGTCGATGGACTTGAGGTAGGTGTGGCAAGTGTCGCAACACTCCACGCGGATATAGGGGAACTCTTCGGCGGTATAGACCGGCAGTTTGGCATGGTCTTTTTCGTCGCAACCGGGGCAGACGATGCGGCGGAACTCCCACTCGCAGAGACAGAATCCACAGAGCAGGTTGCGGCGGGCGCCATCGCCCAGCTGCCGGAGCACGCCCAGCGCGGGACTGCGGCTGCAGAACGGGCACAGAGAGTGAGTGTAGCCCTTGAGTTGAAGCGGAACCCGGGAGCGGACGAATTCGGCGTAGGGCTGAAGAAAGGCCATTGCTAGGAATTCACTCGGATCGGCGGGCGCCTGGCCAATGGCGGACCAGAAGTTGTTCAGCAGGTCGGTCCAGGAACTGGAGTGCGATTGGCTAAGATCGTGCGCAACTTGTGCCATCCGGGCCGGGGCTTGCTTTTCGACCAGCGCGAGAAATGCCGGGAAGCTGGCCAAGAGTTCCGGCAATTCCGGCGGGCCGGATGGAGAGAAGTGAGTCTTGCCGGCAGAGGCGCGTTCGAGGCGGTGGTAAAGATCTTGCTGGAAGCGCGCAGTCTGGATATAGAAGGCGAGGATTTGCCCGGCGTAGGGATGCTGAGCGGCCAGAGTTTCGGCGCGCCTGATCCGCTGCTGCCAGACAGTTTCCGCCACCGGGCGATTATGGGGCTTCGGCCTGTCACAGGCAACTGCGTCACGTACAAAGGCTATGGTGGCGTACAGCTTCCCAGGGGATTGACTGTGGCACGCGGTGGCGATATAGTTCTTGGAAATTTTGGGGCGCAGGCCCGGCCGCTGGGTAGATTTGGCGGTCGACACCAGCCATCAGGTTCACCGTCGGAGGATATGCAATGGAACTCTCCCGCAGAACCTTCCTCAAAGGCACGCTCGCCGGTGGTGCGGGCATCTCCCTTCTGGGATTCGATCTGACTCCCGTTTACGCGCAGACGCAGAGCTTGAAGATTTCGCGCGCCACGGAAACGCGCAGCACCTGCCCGTACTGTGCCGTCAGTTGTGGCGTCATCATCTACACCTTGGGCGACAAAGCGAAGAATGCGATCCCGCAGGTCGTCCACGTCGAGGGCGATCCCGACCATCCTATTAATCGTGGGACGCTTTGTCCGAAAGGATCGTCGTTGGAGCAGGACATTCTGAATGATCGCCGTTTGCTGAAGCCACAGGTGCGTCGTCCGGGAACGACCGAGTGGGAAGATATTTCCTGGGACCAGGCTTACGCCGAGATCGCGCGGAAAGTGAAGCAGACGCGCGACGACACCTTCCTTGAAACCGACGCGCAGGGCAAGACCGTGAACCGCTGCGAAGGCATCGCCTGGACCGGCGGATGCACCGACACCAATGAGTTCAACTATCTGGCCGTAAAAAGTATGCGCAGCCT
>DLMH01000051.1:6978-8471 GCA_002478115.1 Candidatus Acidiferrum typicum
ATGCGCAGCCTGGGGGTCTGCTACCTGGAAAACCAGGCCCGGGTTTGACACGGCCCTACGGTCTCCAGTTTGGGGCCAACATTCGGACGCGGGGCCATGACCAATGGCTGGATCGACATCAAGAACACCGACATGATGTTGATCATGGGTGGGAATCCGGCCGAGAACCATCCTTGCGGATTCAAGTGGGCGATTGAAGCCAAGCTGCATCGCAACGCGAAAACCATCGTGGTCGATCCACGACTGACGCGGACGGCCGCCACCGCGGACATGTACGTGCAGATTCGCGCCGGCAGCGACATTGCTTTCCTCGGCGGGATGATCAACTACGCCATCCTGAACAACCGCATTGCGCACGACTACCTCGTTAACTACACCAACGCGGCGTTCATTATTAAAGATGGATTCAAGTTGCCCGAGGATGGGCTGTATTCCGGCTTCGATGCGGAGAAGAAGACTTACGACAAATCTACATGGAACTACGAAGAAGGTGGAGATCTAACCGGGAAGCCAGTTGTGCCCACGCCCGTTTCTCATCCTGCGGGCGCTGCCAAGCCGATGGCTCCGGCGGCGACGCCTCCGCCTCCAGCGCTGCCTCCGAACACTGCGTTCGATCTTTCGCTGCAGCATCCGCGCTGCGTGTTTCAGTTAATGAAGAAGCAGTACGAGCGCTACACGCCGGAGATGGTGGAGCGCATCACGGGAATTCCGCAGGACCAATTTCTCAAAGCCGCCGACCTGTTCACTTCCGTCCGCAAAGACGGCGACATGAAGAAGGTGGCCACGATTATTTATGCCGTGGGTTGGACGCAGCACAGCTTCGGCACACAGATCATTCGTACCGCGGCCATGCTGCAATTGTTGATGGGCAATGTGGGACGTGCCGGCGGCGGCGTGAATGCGCTGCGCGGACATTCGAATATTCAGGGCGCAACCGATATGGCTGGGATATTCGATATTCTGCCGGGCTATTTGAAGATGCCCAACCCCAACGATGTTGATCTGGCGACGTACCTCAAGCGCACCACACCGACACTGTCGAAGCCCGATCCCTGGGACTCGTTCAACTACTGGTCGAACACGCCGAAGTTTGCGGTTTCGTTCTTGAAGGCCATGTATGGCCCGGCTGCGACCAAGGACAACGACTGGGCCTTTCACTATCTGCCGAAGATTGACCGCAACTATTCCTGGGTGAACATTTGGAATGACATGTATGAAGGCAAGATCAAAGGCCTGTTTGCCTTCGGCATGAACGGCGTGATGATTGGTCCGGACTCGAACAAAAATATTGATGCGCTGAAAAAAGCAGACTGGCTGGTGGTCTGCGAAATCTATCCCGATGAAACCAGTGAGTTCTGGCGCGCGCCGGGCATCACAGCCGACGATCAGAAGAAGATCAATACCACTGTGTACCGGCTGCCGGGCGCGGGGTTCGCCGAGAAGGATGGAACGTTTGTGAATTCGGCGCGCTGGTTGCAGTGGAAAAATGTTGC
>DLMH01000094.1:0-1942 GCA_002478115.1 Candidatus Acidiferrum typicum
CGCCCTTTTATAATGCGATTTCGCCAGCTGACACAGTTCAGAAAGCGACGCAATGGCCCCACGGCATCGGATTCAACTTTAGGCGTATGCTCTTGGACATCATGCGCGCACAAATGTGGAACTTTTTCGCGTTCGTGATTCTCGGCTCCACGGCCGTCTCTCTCTACGCCCAACAGTCCACAGCCAAACCGGAAGACACCGAAGTCTGGCAACCGGAGCCCAGGGTGGTGATGCCAGGCGCTACCTGCGGAGCACCTCCCTCTGACGCAATCATCTTGTTCGACGGCAAGAATCTGGACGAGTGGGTGTCGGCGCAGGACCGCTCTGCCCCGGCGAAATGGATCGTCGCCAACAGTGTGGTCACAGTAAATAAAGCCGCTGGCAATATTGAGACCAAGCGCACCTTCAGGAACTATCAGTTCCATATCGAATGGAGAATTCCCGAAAACATTACCGGCTCTGGCCAGCTGCGTGGCAACAGCGGATTGTTCCTGGCCTCGACCGGCCCCGAGGACGCCGGATATGAGTTGCAGGTCCTCGACTCCTACAACAACAAGACCTACGTCAACGGCATGGCCGGCAGCCTTTACAAGCAGAGCATTCCGCTGGCGAACCCGATGCGCAAGCCCGGCGAGTGGCAAGCCTACGACGTGGTGTGGACCGCTCCCGTGTTCAATACCGACGGCTCACTCAAGAGTCCTGCTTACGCTACTATCTTCCTTAACGGCGTGCTGGTCGACAATCACTTCGAGTTGAAGGGCGAAACCCGCTACATCGGCCAGCCCTTCTACAAGAAGTTCGACCGCGCACCCATCAAGCTGCAGGCCCATGGCGATCCGAGTCCGCCCATTAGCTTTCGGAACATTTGGGTGAGGGAACTGGATTAGCGCTCAGCCGGCAGGAATGCCACACAAATAGGGTGCTCAAAGTCGAGCGTGTTTTGTGCAGGTAGACAGCCGGAGGTCTTGAGTGTAAACGCCTGCTTACATCAGTTAACAATTCGGCCCCGCTTCCATCCATTTCAACGCGAGCCCTGCGCAAGGCCAGTTAACTACGCGGCGGTCACAGCGAGCGCACGCCGCTGAATCTCTTCGTAGAGCTGACAGAATTTCTGCACTTCAGCTTTGTTCAGCACTTCTCCCTGAGCGTGCGCGAGCACGCGAGCGAGAGCCTGCTCTAGCTCCTCATCTGTGTAAGCGTCTAGGTCTGTCATTGGGTTTGTCAATTTCCCCTAGTTTCCCCCGTTGCACCAATATCACATGCCAATTTTGATGGTCTGTTGGGCATCGCACATACGCAGAAGAGTTTTGTCCGTTCGCACGCCCGATTTCGGGGCTTCCTTAATGAAGTAGCGGAATCACTTTAGCTGTGGGTCACGTTTGGTGCGTCTTGAGTGGTCAGTATTGCTCAGTATCAGGGTCGTATCCAGCATAGTGTTGCCACGTCTTCGAGAGGTGGGTCACCATGCCCGACCAGACTTCCTGTCTCGCACCCCATAACGGACGAGTTCATTCCCAGCCTTGCGAACGGACGAATACCAAAGGGAAACAAGTCAGCAACAAAATACTTCTATCGATCTCCGAAAGCGACTACAGCACACTTTGTCCTCATCTCGAATACGTCAGCTTGCCCAACCATCTAGTCCTTCACGAGGCGGGTGAAAAGCTAGAATTTGCATATTTTCCGAATCGAGGTTTGATTTCTCTTGTGGTCGTAATGAAAGATGGAAAAACAGCCGAAGCTGGCATACTTGGGAATGAGGGCTTTACCGGAACACTGGCGGCTGTCGGCCTGAGCAGGGGCCCGCTGCAAGCCGTGGTACAAATCACGGGGGATGGATTTCGGGTCGAGGTCGGAGCTTTGCAAAACACTTTAAAATCCGCTCCACACCTTCAACGACTGTTGACCCGCTATGCAGCAGTTCGGGGTATGCAGGTTGCAC
>DLMH01000094.1:2119-4599 GCA_002478115.1 Candidatus Acidiferrum typicum
ATCACTCATGATTTTCTCGCAACTATGTTAGGGACAGATAGGCCTAGCGTGAGCTTGGCAGCTGGTGTTTTGCAGAAGAAGGGGCTCATCGAGTATACCCGTGGCGCAGTGGAGATCGTGAACCGCAAGAAACTTGAAGACTCCGCCTGCGAGTGCTACGGGGTTATCCGACAGTACGATGGCGAGTTGGGCTTGAAATGAAGACTCGCCCTGTGCTTAATTTGCCGACTCGAAAACGTTGTTGTCGATAAATCTCGATAGCGCTCATCCTATCCTCCTTGGGGGGAAAGATCATTCGTGCTAACGCTTGTCTTCCCCTCAAGGTAAAAATGCCATTCTCCAGACGATTTGCCTATGTCCTTCTACAGTTCTCCCCCCCGCGTACACCGCAGCAGTTACTCCCTAAGCGCCGCCGTAGCGGAGCGAAGCCCTGCGCAGCGCAGCGGAGGCGGCGCACATCACAGCCGCGACCCTCTGAAGCGGGGCGCTCTTTCATAATGCATTGACCGATTCTGTGATCCTCGTCACATTGGATCGGGCAGATCGAAGCCTAACATCTCAGCCCACATGAAAGCCGCTGTCTACACCAAGGCCAGATTGGGAAAGGTCCTCGAACTGAAGGACCTCGAACAGCCGGTTCCGAAGGACAACGAAGTCGTCATACGGGTTCGCGCCGCTTCCGTCAATCCGCTGGACTGGCGCATGAAGAGCCAACGGCCCGGCGTAGATGTTGCTGGCCAGGTAGCAGCGGTCGGAGGAACCGTGACGCAGTTCAAGCCAGGCGATGCCGTGTTCGGCACTTGCAAAGGGGCCTTTGCCGAATACGCGTGTGCTTCCGAAGCCAAGTTAGTCCGGAAACCGGAAAGCGTGAGCTTCGACCAAGCGGCTGCAGTGCCGATTGCAGGGCTTACTGCGTTGCAGGGGCTTCGCGACAAAGGACACCTTCAGCCGGGGCAGAAGGTTCTGATTAACGGCGCGGCGGGAGGGATCGGCACCTTTGCCGTGCAGATCGCGAAGTCATTTGGGGCTAACGTAACTGGCGTTTGCAGCACGAAGAATGTTGAATTGGTGCGCTCCCTCGGTGCCGACCGGGTCATTGACTATACACGCGATGACTTCACTCAGGACAGCGAACGTTACGACCTGCTTCTCGATAACGCGGGAAACCGCACGTTGTCAGCGATGAGGCGCGTTCTAAGTCCGAGTGGGAAGTGTGTCATGGCGGGAGCGCCTAAGGAACTCTGGGCGGTGTTTGCCCGATTGCTCAAAGCATTCGCGTGGTCGCTGTTCTTGAGGCAGAAGTTCACATTCTTCATTGCGAAAATGAATAGAGACGACCTGACGACCCTTTGCGGACTTATCAAGGCCGGAAAACTAACCCCGGTGATCGACAGACGCTATCCGCTGGCTGAAAGCGCCGGTGCCATCGCTTACGTAGAAGAAGGGCACGCCCGGGCGAAAGTCGTCATCACGTTCCAATAGAACTAGGAGACGCTGCCAGACCTCTCCTTCGTTTTCAAGGCGGTCTGTCAGCCTAAGCTGTCGCAATAACGCTCACTGAGGGGTTTTGAGCGCTATCGCCTGTTTTCAACAGTCAGACTTCCTGTTCGGTAAACCTAATCCAAGCAGAAGTGATGCTTGGCGCCTTTGTGGCGCTGGCTGCCGGTGCCACATTTGCGGGTTAGGCGTTTGAGGTGTTCGGCGGGAAGATAATTCCCCAGAAGGTTTCCGCCCGTTCGTCCTGCTCGACAAACTCGATTGCGTACGTGGAAACGCCCTCCAGTGCCGCCAACTGCGCAACTACGCGGGCCGAGAGCTTGGTGCCTTGCTTGTTATTTACGGAGACGACCGAGCCCACCAGAAGCTCACGACTGAGTTGAACGGCAGCGCCGTGCTTATTCAATTTCGTGGCCTTGGCCGGCATCGTAAAGGAACATTTCTGCCGATCTTCCCCGGCTAACCCGACAGAAGCGTGGAGCGCCATGCGATTGCTCCGGCGTTTTACGATCTGGCTGCGGCTGGCGGTTGCGTTAGCAGCCAGGTCTGGACGGTGCGATTTCGGGCGGGGATGTGCAGGTTTCAGGTTCATTCTGATCGGGACATTAGAATGTGCTCTTGGTCGCTGCAATGTGCCGTTCGTCACCTCCCCAGGTTACCCCGCAGAACTCCTTGATTCTTCAAACTGAGAGACGCGTTGCATCACGCCAGGAAATAGGACATGTACCAGACCGGCAACCGAAGCCAAGATAGCATGGTATAAGGTCCATCCGCGCGCCCGCCATGCAGTTAACAGTTAATCATTTTCCAAGGTTCCGGGAGCGCCACTTTCTAACGTTCTCGGGCGGTATAATGGCATTGCCGGTGAATGGAGCAAAAACTATGACAACACCTGAGCAAAACACTTGTGCCCACGTTCCCTGCACCTGTGTGGTGGAAAGTGGCAAAAAATACTGTAGTGAATCTTGCAGCGATGCCGGATC
>DLMH01000015.1 GCA_002478115.1 Candidatus Acidiferrum typicum
TGACGCTGTAGTCGGTTGTGTGGCGAGAGCGCCTTGATCGATTGCCTTAGGGGTTGCTGCGGTCGGGTAGGGCGATGCGACATGCTCTACAGTGTTCGCGATCGCGCTCCCAGACATACCCACAGCCAAGAGCAAAATCAACAGTCCAGTCTTTGGAGCTTTCATGGGATCTCCTTTCTGAAGGCAAAAATGAGGGGACAGCTAGATGGCGTTTGTGGCACTTTACTCGTTCGGAAGTGCAATGCAATTACCCACGTGGATTAGCCCCGTCCAAAGAACCCTGGAGCACGCCGGCCCGCGCGGCCTGGAGAGCGAGGGTTTGACCCGCTCAGAGGCCTAAATTCAGCCCCGCAGAATCAATAGCTATTGCACGTTCGCACTCGGACAGTCTTGCCATCTTTCTGGCTTGTTCCTTCCGTTTCTTTTCACGGGCACGGACGGCCATCCGAGCGATCCGTATCCGTCTCGGCCCTTCAGCGTACATCGTCACGGACGATGCAAATACACCCGTACTCGCGGTAGAGACATACATTCGTGAGATGCGTGAATGGACGGCAGCAGTAAAAGCCGGAAACCCTGTGGATGACCTGATACCCGTCAACGTTCCGGCAACCGCTGAATGGGGTCACGAACTGGAACGTCGTTTAGAGTTCATTGAGAGGAAGTTACTTCCTAGTGGCGGGTAGTTGTCGGTAAATCACGATTTCATTCATTGAGCGAATTCTGAGTTTAATCGCCTGATAGCGTCAGTTGACAATTTTGTGCAAGCAGGTCACGCATGGAAGATCGCCTTTGCACCTATTGCAGCTTCTCGTACTCCGCTTTGGCTTCCTTCAGGATGGGGATGTCGGGGTCGGCGTCTTTCCAGAGTCCTAGGAAGTCTTGGTATGCGCTCTTCGCTTTGGCGCTGTCGCCGGATAGTGCGTAGGCACGGGCAAGTTGGAGATGGGCGAGCGAGCCGAGCAGGAAGTTCCCCACAAGTCCGGAATGATCAGGGAACTTCTGGAACTCGGCGGCCGCAGCGGCACCGTTCCGCTGGGCCAAGTAAGCCAGGCCGCGAATGTACGCGGGATACATAGCGGTTCCGGGAGGAGGGCTTCCGAGTTCGTAGGGTAGGGAGGGCTCAAGCGCGACAACCGCCCGGTCGGGTACCTGTTGCGCCATCGCAATGGATGCCTCCATCACCGGGAACCAGTACACCTTTAGATACGTGTTCGTGGGTTCGGACTTTTGGAGCCCTTCAAAGATAGCTCTCGATTGAGCAGTCTCGCCGGTGCGCGTCAGCGCCACTGCGGCCAGGACTTTGACATCACGCCCGGGAGCGAGCGCTAAGGCGCGGGCGACGGCTTGCCGGGCAGCAGCCACGTTGCCTAGTTCAGCCTCGCGGAGCGCCCCAAACGCGAGCCACTGGGCCGCAGTTTCTTTGGCATCCGCTCGCACAGCGGAGTCAGCGGCGCGTCGGGCAAGGTCGCGGGCTTTCTCCAAGCGGCCGTAGTAGGCCTGAGTATCGGCGTGGATGTTGAGCATCCGGTCCTCCTCACCGGGGCGGCCCGCTGCCCATGCAACTTGGCGCTCCATTTCAGCGGTATCCCGGGACAGAAATGCAAAGTAGTAAAGATCAGCCCGAACAACGAAGCCATCGAAGTTTCTCTGCTGTGCCTCCTGGAGCGTCTGCCTGGCATCCTTGAGCCGATTGACGGCGATATAGTTGGCTGCCAGGTTTCCATAGCCGTTAATCGTGGGTTCCAGCCGCAGGGACACTTCAGTCTCTGCGATCGCTTTGTCGTATTGCCCCAGAGCGTTATAGATAAAACCGAGGTTTATGTGAGGTACCATGTCCCGCGGGTAGCTTTTCGCCCAGATTTCGTAGGCTTCCGTGGCCTTCTCCACTTCGCTGGTGCCATCATCAAAGTACAAGGCGGAGATCCGGTACTTTTCCCGTTCACTGACCCGGTCACGCAAGTCATACGCCTTCTTGGCATTGTCCACGGCCAGACTCGCCTGTCCAAGATTCCCATACGAAACAGCCAGACCGGCATAGGCTATGGCGAAGTTGGGGTCGAGTTCGAGGGCCTGCTTCATGAACGGAATGGCTTCTGCGTCACCCTTGGTGCGGCCGGTCGTAACGCCCATGCTGTAAGCCTTCAGGGCTTCGAGAGAGGGCGTGGTCGCTTCCACGGGCACATCGAACTTCTGTACCGAGGCAAGCGATTCGCCCAGCCTGCCGCGCAGGCTGGTTGCTGCCGTGCTCAACGCCTTTAGCACACCCTCTTTGCTGGCCGCTTCAGCTTGTTCCTTGGCCAGCGGGTCCCCGGTGCTGCAAGCGACCGCTTCCAGGCCGATCACATACTGAGTACCGAGGCTGGAAACCGAGCCGGCCAAAATGGCCTTGCTCCCCGTGCGCACACAGAGTTCCTTGGCGACCTCGGCGGTTACGTGCTCGGTTGGCGCGTGGCCCATCAGCTTCAGCGTCGCGCTGATTTTGCGGTCGGAGAGGATGTTGAGAAACGGAGACTGTTCCAGATCGACGGCGAGGGCCTGCTTGAGGGTGCCGTCGAAGACGGGGTCGCCCGTGGTGTTGGTGAAGTCCGTGAGTACGACCGTGTCTTTCTCAGTGAGCGGCGTAGGATTCGTCTCGGAACTCGCGGAACGCGAATGCCTGTAGAGGCCACCGGCGATGAGACCAGCGACGACGATCACCACGGCGGGAACCAAAATCTTCCAGCGGGCGCCCGTCAATTGCCCCACCGCCGATGTCTGCGCCGAAGTAACTGCCGGCTGCTGTTTGCCACTCGATGCACTTGAGCTTGCAGCTGGCGTTCCGGAGACGGGCTGGCGGGAATCGTCCACAGCGGCCGGAATTCCCGTCTGACTCGATTCTATCTCCCGCTTCAGGCGTTTCAGATCGGCCCGCATTTCCGCAGCAACCTGATAGCGCAGCTCGCGGTCTTTCTCCAACGCCTTATTGATGATCTCTTCCAGCTTGGGCGGAAGGTCGGGATTCAGCCGCACCGCAGACATCGGCGTCTTATGCAGGATGGAATCGAACAAGTCGGTGGTCGTGTCTCCCCGAAATGGCAACTGGCCGGTGGCCATCTCGTACAACACCGCCCCGAAGGAGAACAGGTCAGTTCGGTTGTCGAGCTGGCGCCCGCGCGCCTGCTCCGGAGACATGTAGGCGGCCGTGCCCACCGCGGTGCCAGGATTGGTCAGTTGTGCTTCGATCGCTTCGGTACGCGTGGCCTCATTCTGGCTGCTGCCGCCCGCGGCCGTAACTTTAGCCAGGCCGAAATCGAGCACCTTGGCGTGACCGCGCTTGGTGACGAAAATGTTCGCGGGCTTTATGTCGCGGTGGACGATGCCTTCGGAGTGAGCCGCGTCGAGCGCGTCAGCCGTCTCGATGGCCAGCGAAAGCAGAGTTTCCAGTTCCAGCGGGCGGTTGCCGATCACGTGCTTGAGGGTCTGACCGTCGAGAAACTCCATGGCGATGAACGCTTGGCTGTCCTGCTCGCCGATGTCATAAATGGTGCAGATGTTGGGGTGGTTCAGAGCGGATGCCGCCTGGGCTTCACGCTGGAAGCGGGCTAATGCTTGTGAGTCCCTGGCCACTTCATCGGGCAAGAACTTGAGGGCTACAAAGCGATGGAGCCGGGTGTCCTCAGCCTTGTAGACCACACCCATGCCGCCGCCTCCGAGCTTCTCGGTGATGCGGTAGTGTGAGATGGTCTGGCCGATCATCAGGGGCAAATCTTACGCGGGCGAAACGGGGCAAGTCAACGAAGGCCATGGGATGGCAGTGGCTCAACAGATCAGTTGTTGAAAAACCCATTGCACAAGTTTGTGCTTTCCTTTCGCCCGTCTGGCGAAACAAAAGGCGCAAGCTTGTGCTAACGCCTGCTAACAGAAGTTACCTCTTCCACCTTTCCGTGTGAGCAAAGAGAAGCCGCTCGAATCGAGGGACCCGAGCGGCAATTCTGACGCAGCCAGACCCGTTACTTCTGCACAACCTGCTTCAGTGCCTTCGACGTGCTGCCCTCGAAGTTCAAGTCGCCGCCGTATACCGCAGTAATCAGGTTCATGCCCACCGGCAGCGCCGAGGTAAACAGAGTTTCCCTTGGCGTTTCCGCATACCCCTACCGAGCCAGTTCGAAGTAAAATTCGTGGGGTCCGCGAATTTCGAACTTTACTCCAAACATTATTTCTCGCGAGGTCAAGAAATGAAACATCTGCGTCTGATTGCCGCGGTTTTGCTGGTACTGCTGTTCCCGACGCTCTTGCTGGCACAATCCACCGGTCCAGATGATCGCCAGATCACCAATCCGCAATCCATCATCTCGGCTTCAAATTCAAAGGCCCGTCCGGTTCCAATTGACGACCTGTACTTCACGCGATCGGTTTCCAATGCCTCATGGTCGCCGGATGGAAAAGAAATCCTGTTCACCACCAACATGGCGGGCCGCCCGAATCTATGGAAGATCAGCTCGGCAGGCGGTTGGCCCATCCAGTTGGTTCAGTCGGACGAGCGGCAGTACGCTGGCACATGGTCACCGGACGGGAAGTGGATTGTCTACCAGCAGGATACTGGCGGCAACGAACTGTGGGATATTTTCGCGGTTCCGAGCGATGGGGGCGAGGTCGTCAACCTGACCGCTACACCGGACGTCCGCGAAGAGTCCCCGCGTTGGTCGCCCGACGGCAAGACGATAGCGCTGAATTACAAGCCGAAGGAAGGGACTGTTTACGATCTCGCACTCCTGGGCTGGGCGACCCATCAAGTTCGCAAACTGACGCACGAAGAAACTCCGAATCATTCCTGGAGTTCCGTGGCGTGGAGTTCCGATGGAAAAACTTTGTATGCCAATCGGGTTGAAGTAAGTTTCACGGACGCCGATGTCTATGCCGTGGATGTGGCCAGCGGAAAGACGACGAATCTGACTCCCCATGAAGGCAAAGTTGTGAATTTTGCTTCATCTTTATCGCCCGACGGAAAGACCCTGTTGATTACCAGCAATGGGAAGGGCGGATACCAGAACGTCGCGCTCTTGGATATTGCCACTAGAAAATCGACTTGGGTCACAGATACTAAGTGGGAGGCAAGCTCGGGAGACTTTTCTCCGAGCGGAGACTCCTTCACGTATAGGCTCAACGCGGACGGCCTCACCGAAGTCTACCTCGTGAATGCTGCAACCATGCGCGCCGAAAAACTTTCCCTGCAGGAGGGGCTCAACGACTTCGCCGCCCATCCAAATTCATTTTCCCCTTCGGGCAATCGTTTGCTGCTCTCGCATGAGAGTTCGGTTCAGCCCGGCGATTTCTGGGTCTATGACATCGCGTCCCGAAGCGCGAATCGCTTCACGCATACCGCGATTGCCAGCCTGAATTCAGCGCCGATGCCAGAGTCGCAGATTGTCCACTACAAAACTTTCGATGGGAAAACCATTAGCGCGCTAATGTGGGTGCCATTCAATTTGAAGCGCGACGGCTCAAATCCTGCGCTGGTGTTGCCTCACGGAGGGCCGACAGGGCAGGTTCTGGATTACTGGAGCCCACGTGTGGCGGCGCTGGTCTCGCGCGGCTACATCTGCATTGCGCCCAACGTGCGGGGATCGACCGGATACGGAATGGATTTTCAACGAGCCAATTACCAGGATCTGGGCGGCGGAGACCTGCAGGACGAAGTGTACGCAACCAAGTTCCTGCAGGCCACCGGTTACGTCGATCCCAGGAAGATCGGAATCACGGGGGGCTCCTATGGCGGGTTTATGACGCTGATGGCGATTGGCAAGACTCCCGACATCTGGGCGGCGGGGGTGGAACTGTTCGGCATTATCGACTGGATGACCATGCTCCAGCATTCCGACCCGGAGCTGCAGCAGTATGAGAAAAGTCTTCTGGGAGATCCCGTCAAAGATAAAAAAATGTACGACGCGGCCTCACCCATTAGTTTCATCCACAACGTAAAGGCTCCGCTGCTGGTTTTGCAGGGCGATAACGATCCGCGCGTGCCGAAAGAAGAAGCCGTTCAAGTCGTCGATCTGTTGAAGAACGACGGCAAGATTGTGGACGCACATTACTATGCAAACGAGGGCCATGGATTTGCAAAAAGAGAAAACCAGATCGACGCGATTCATCGCACGGTGGACTGGTTCGATAGGTACTTGAAGGGCGCTCAGTGAGTGCAAGTCCGCGGCGCCTACGCTCCATCAACATGGCGCCAGGAACAAAGCGGGAGCCATCCACGGAGCCGGCTGAGCACGGAACCGGCTGAGGAGATCGGCGCGAAGGGCGCGAGGCGCCCCCCACCGCCCAGCTTCTCGACGATGCGATAGTGCGAGATGGTCTGGCCGATCATCAGGGGCAAATCTTACGTGGGCTGAGCAGGCAAGTCAATGAAAGCGAAGGGGTTGGCGGTGGCTCGAAAGGATGGTTGGCGATAAATCTCGATTTCGCTCACCGACCCCGTCGAGGGGGTTTTGAGCGTAAACGCCTGGTTACAACAGTTATCCGCAAATGGTTCTCACGAGGAATTCCTTCTCGGCACATCAGGGCTGCCCTGGGTTATGGGCAAGCTTCAACCCGCGTTCCCACTCTAGAAGGGATAGCTCGCTTCATGTCTGACTACTTACGGCTCTTCTCGTCGAGCTCCGCCAAGTAGTTCTTCACCGTGGCCGTATCCTTGGGATCGGTGGAGTATTTCAAATACTCCCGCAGTTGAGCGACCTCATTGGCGCGATCACGTTTGGCTTCGTAGATCTGAGCGAGCAGGTAGTGCACCCTCGGTTCGGTCCTATTCCTGTCGATTTCCAAAGCCTTCAGTGCACTCTTTTCCGCTTCGGGCAAACGATGCAGATTCAAGTTGGCCATTGCATTATAGGCGTAGGCGGCCGCATCGGTGGTCGGGTCAATTTCGAGAGCGCGAGTACTAAGCTTCAGCACCTCATCCCAATTCTTCAAGCGCGAGGAAATATCCGTGAGACAAAGATAAGCGGGCAAGTAATTGGAACCGGAGGTTAGCGGCTTGGCACACGCATCGTGGGCTTCTTCAGTCTTCTGCTGCGCCACCAGCACTTGACCCAGCAGGACCCAAGCGGCGGAATATTTCGCATACTGGTTCACCGCTTTGCGCAAGTGATTCTCCGCAGCAGCTATTTTCCTGTTCCTCATGGCGGCACAGCCATCTGCGTACTCCCTTTGTGTCTTCTCCGGAACCTGCAAATCCCCAACTCCGACCGTGCCCGTGTCCAGCCCATTCAGCGGTGGAAGAAAACAGTTATCTTCCTTCGGATTCTTTGACGGAACTGGGTTGCGGTTGTTACCGAGGACCATATTGGCTTCATCAAACGATGATGGGGGAGCGGGTGGCATTGCTGCAGGGTTTGGAACAGTTTGCGTTGGAGGCGGCGCTCCTCCACCTTTTCTTCCCTGCCCATGCGCAAGCGTGCCGCAAAACATTAACGTAACGGCGCAGAATAAAGTCAGAGTGGAAACGTCGCAACGATAGGTAGGCGAATTCCGCTTCATGAGCCACCTCCCCTGCAGGCTTCGAGTTCAGCCTGCCATTGAGGCTTTCATGAAATGGAATCGTAAACCGTTTCTTGCTTCCAGTCGAGCTATTTCGAGGGAATGCTATTTCGAGGGAATGAAGAAGTGGGTTGAGCTGGTACGGCAAGGACAAGAAGGGACCAATGGCATCGAATCCTGATTGCATATGATGTCTGGTACGGCGACTACGGAGGGCGGGCGAATGTCGATTTCTACACGACGGAAAAGAATGGGAACACGATTGTACTTGTTTTCATGTACGTAGATATGGACAACAATCTTGCGACAGTCCAGAAGCGAGTTCTAAAGTCTTTCTCGTGGTAAATAAACTGTTTCGAGGTTGGTCCAACCGCTATCTTGTGAAACATCCCCATAACGCTCAATGACCAGCGGTCAAAACGTGAAATGGCCTGATTGCATCAGGTACTGAGTGCGGGAACTAAAGCTGGCCGGTTAGTGCGCCGTTTTTAAATCAGTGTGAAATCGCCTAAAGACTAAGCATGAGATATATTCGCTAACCAGTAAAGACGCTCAGAAATCTTGAGCTTGGTAATTCGAAAAGTCCACCGGCGGGGCTACATTCACAGCATTACTGCAGCGTTCGTTGGATGTTAGTTAGGGGCCACTGCGTCAAGTAAAGCACCTTCTGCCCGGTGCTGTTAGCTTCCTGGAGCTGCGCCGCTGCCTCCGCCGCGTCATTGTAAAATGCCTCACCGATGATCCAGGGGACCCCTTGATATCCCTGACTCGTCAAGGCGTTGAACGCAGTTGCAAAGCTGTTTCCGGTTTCGTCGTAAATATGGACGCGGGGAATCACCGATGCTGTTGACCGTCGCCGCGGGGTTCCTGATGAGGTACCA
>DLMH01000027.1 GCA_002478115.1 Candidatus Acidiferrum typicum
ACGATCCTTTCACTGCCATCTTCGCCCAGCCAAATGAAGGCGGCGCGATTGCGCCGATCCGAATTCGCATGCCTGTCAAGCGCATTGATGGTGATATTCGTCTTGGCCCCCGTGAACCACTTATGATGGACTCCGTCCCATTCCAGCACGCGGTCCCACTTCCGTGACCACTCAAACCGGCTTGCGTAGTCCGCCCAGAACACTTCGGGATATTTCTGCGCTCGCGCGCATTCCCCCAGCCAGTTCTTCTGGATGACGTTGCGGACCACAATATCCGGCGCCGCGTATTCCTGATCCAGGGCAAGAAGGTTGGAGATGTTTTCTGGTTTTTCGACGCTTAGAATGCTCATGCGGACCTCCCGAGAGAGCGGCGATTGCTAACGGACTGGCGTGGATTTTGCTCTGGGCAATAAGCCACTCGCAGTGACGCAAATCACGACACAATGTGTCTTCACGACGCGCGA
Organism: Candidatus Acidiferrum typicum; assembly: GCA_002478115.1. Classification (GTDB taxonomy): domain Bacteria; phylum Acidobacteriota; class Terriglobia; order Acidiferrales; family UBA7541; genus Acidiferrum; species Acidiferrum typicum. The sequence goes on from DLMH01000027.1 coordinate 465, forward strand.
GCGCAATTTCAAGAAAAGGGTCAGCGTGAATTGAATCTACAATCGAGCACATAGTCGTCTGCTGCGACGAAAGACTGTATAAACGCCACGAAGTACTGTAGCCACAAGCGCCATTTTCAGCGCCACTCACCTGAATCATTTCCGGATGGCTACTTTCAACTCTTCGTACCTAACGGACAGAAGTAACTTTGGAGTAGCCAGCCAGCGTGACTGGCTACTTCGCTAACGGTCCAGTTGGATCTCCCACCATCTACTTCGCTCGATTCTCGCTGCATTTAATGTTTCAAATCACGAACAACAGTGATCGGCGTCACAGCGTCATTCGACATCACAAAGTACGGTTTCGCTCCATGTGCTCGGCCAAGGTCTGAGCCGGAACTAGGAGCCGCCGTCCATGTTGACGCTGAAACAATTGTTGTCAAGCCTGCTTGTGCTCGCCATCGCAGCTTCACCTGTCATGGCTGGAAGCAATGACGCCAAAACGGCCAGTGGGAACACGGCCAACGCAGCAAACACAACCTCGGCGGAAGCCACGCCACCCGCGGCAAGCCCGAACCTCTCCTCTTCAGCGGCCGATGCGAACGTTACTGCACTCCTCGGCGTACTGGTGATGAAAGGCGTGCTGGCGCCGAACGAAGCCGACGCGATTCGAAACGCGGCACCCACAGCTCAGTTCCAGGCATTGGTAGATGCGCTGGCGCGCAAAGGAGTAGTGAGCGCAGCGGATTTGTCCGCGGCCACAAACCCGGCAGCGCAACCCTCCACCCCCGCGGCGGCTCCGGCTGCCGTTCGGGAAACCGTTTCGGCATCCGCCTCAAGCCCGGAACCCGCGCTCGCGTCGGAAGCTGCTGCTACCGCGCCACCAACGCCCCCACCACCGGCGGTGGTCCCGGCGATTGCTCCGGTCCGCGTGTTCCCCGTCGACGCTCCCAAGACCGGCGGTCTGCTTGGTCTCAAGGTGGGCCCGGTCACCCTTGCCCCTTACGGTTTCGTCAAGGCGACCGTCGTCCATGACAGCAGCGACCCCGATGGCGATGACTTCCCGTTTCCCGGCATATGGCTGAATGCCGGCCCTAACTCGACCTTCAACACTGGCCCAACGGAGGATCCCGAGGTCCATGTCAAGGCGCGGTCCACGCGCTTTGGGCTCAACTTCGAATGGCCGGACATTTCGAAGAACCTCACGCTGACCGGCAAGATCGAGGGCGACTTCGAAGGCAACTTCAGCGAAGTCGACAACCGTGATGTTTCCTCCATTCGCAGCAATGAGCCGCAACTGCGTTTGGCCTTTGTCCGCTTGGATTACCACGCCAGCGAGAACACCGACATTTTCTTCATCGGTGGACAGGACTGGACGCTTTTCGGATCCGGCGCACTGATGAACATAGTGGAAACCACCTTCAATGGCGCATTTTGGGGCAACATATGGGAGCGTTCTCCCCAACTGCGGGGCGGCTTCATCCAGACGCTGGATAAGGAGCACAACGTCAACCTCGAGGGTCAATTTGGAGTCATGATGCCGAGCACAGGTCAAATCCTCAAACTCGGGGACGCGGCCGGCAACGGGCTTGCAGCGCAACTCGGGCAAGGTGAGCGCGAGGGCGCCGACGCCGATCGTCCCGAGTTGGAAGCCAGGGCGGCTTTGAGTTACCAGCTTGACCCGGCCAAGGGTGTCGCCCCAGCGCAAATCGCCCTAGCTGGATTCCATTCCAGGCGCACATCAATCGTTCCCAACTCGTCGTACTGCCTTGCGCCGCCTTGCGCCGCAAACACAACTCCTATTCCAGCGAACTACGACCATGCCTTCCCGAACGGCTTTGAAGCTTCCAGCACCATGTGGGGCGGCCAAATCGTGGCGCAATTGCCCACCCGATGGTTTACTTTGGTGGCGACCGCCTATCGCGGAGGCGACTTGCGCTTCTACTTCGGCGACCAAATCAACACTTTCGCCACCGATGTAAGCGGATTGACAGGCATCGTAGGCCCCTTCACCACTGCGGATGGAGGTCCGCTGGCTGCTGCCGGTGGCGCCGTCCTCGGAACGAATGCGGCTGGGCAGGTCGTGGTTGCCCCGCAGCGGCCCATCCGGGCGTTCGGCGGATTCATTCAGCTCGGCTTGCCGCTTTCCCGGTGGTTCAATGCCAATCCTCATGGCCACAACGCGGGCTGGCAGCTGTCCTTCACGCTCGGCAAGGATCAGGTGAACGATAGGGACCTGAATAATCCTGGCTTTGTCGCCGCCTACAACGGCGGTGGCACCGCCCCATTGCCCCTTCTGATGGGCAAGAGTGCCATAGGAACCCTGTACTACAAACTCAATAATTGGGCCACATTCGCCTTCGAGCAGTCGGTCTACGCCACCCGTGCAAAGGACGGCATACCCCTGTACACAATTGATGGACAGCCGTCCAACGAGTGGCAGGATCACCGCACCGAATTCGGCCCGATCTTTACATTCTAGATCCTTACGTTCTAGACCGCCCCCCCCGCGGCGGGCCTAAACCGGCCCCCCGTGGGCCTGGCCGGGTGACTGAAATGGCCGGTGCCGATTGTGGGCAGCGGCTACGAAAGAAAGGGGACGGGCTCCACTCGGGCAATGGCCCACAGGTGAGTCTGTCCTCCCAAACCTCCCCCCGGAGGCAAAGCTATTGCTCGGAGTACGCCAAGGGAGCACAATGTACCGCATCTGCGAGACCGGCTTCCAGAATCGTTCGGGAAAACCGGGGATGCGATAGATGCATCCGCAGTATTCAGAGGAGTTGGTTTGATGAGTATGCGAACTGTAGCTGTGCAGGCAGGTCTTCTGTTGGTGGCCACGCTAGCGAGCGCCACCTCACTGAAAGACACGGTGCGGATCACGGTGCTGGATTCTGTAACTCGATCCTCGACCCCTGACGACAACAACGGTGTCCCCAAGAATTGCGAGCAACTTACTTTCGACGCGTATTGCCGTTCCACTACAAACGTGCCACTGGTGAGCACCTTGCTGGTGCAGGTAGGCAACGACCCGCCGTTCCGTATCAGTTGCACCATTGACTCAAGATATTCCAGGTGCACACCATTGCCCAAGGGCGAAACTTTCGACGCCAAAGTAGTGAAGCACGGCTTGGTCGTGTACTACGTGGATGACAAGGGGAAGGCGCACAGCCAGTTATACAAGCTGGTCAACACGGACGGAAAGACCAGTCAACTGGCGACTACGGCCGCAGTTGCAGCTCAGCCAGTCCCAGCCGCAGCTGCACCACGGCAGAGTGCTCCACCGTCCGCTCCAGCCCCGTTAGTTGCTTCAGGACAGCAGGTCCTCCGGGAGACGGTGGGGAAGGTGAAGTGCAACTTCACTTCGACACCAGCCGGCGCCGAGATTACTGTCGACGGCAGCTATGTGGGTAACACACCATCGGAAATCGGCGTGACTACCGGAACGCACGAGATTGTCCTTTCTCTGGCGGGATTTGCCAAATGGAAGCGAGAGCTTGTGGTGGCGCCTGATTCGGGGATCGTCAACGTGACGGCTAGTTTGCAAAGAACGCAGTAGTGAGCCTGAGCGTTGCACGGGGTGAATTTGGAAGTTTAGTCCACGCGCTAGGAGCGTGGAGTCTAGAAGTTGTGCCAGGAAATCTTGGATCGGAAATTCAGTGTGGAGAAAAAATAGTTCGCTGCTTCTCATTTCTATCTCTGGTAAAGGAGAAAGAGCATGCCTAACGCAAGTTTTGAATCTGACGCTGGCACCCTTGGAATAAGTCGTTGGTGGCGCGTAGTTGGCGGGGTGTCCATGAACCTGGCACTGGGCTCGCTGTATGCCTGGAGCGTGTTCGTGGCTCCATTAGAGAAAGAGTTCAAATGGAAACGCGCCGAGACCTCGATGGTATTCACCATCGCCGTGGTGGTCTTCGCGCTGACATTCATCGTAGCCGGGCGGTTGCAGGATAAACTTGGGCCTTTCAAGATTTCCCTGATTGGCGCCGTTCTGGTGAGCCTGGGCTTCTTCCTCTGCTCTTCTGCCGACAGCTTAACCAAGTTTCTTATCTTCTTCGGCGTGCTTGGAGGGTTGGGCAACGGCTTTGGCTACGCGACCCCGATTCCTGTTATGTCCAAGTGGTTTCCGGACAAGCGCGGTCTCGCGGTAGGGCTGGCGGTTGCTGGTTATGGCGGCGGTTCAGCTATCTTTGGCCCGCTGGCCGCCAGCTACCTGATCCCGCACTTTGGCTGGCGCACCACTTTCCAGGTTCTGGGCGTGATCTTCTTTGCGATGACCGTGTTTGGCGCGTTCCTACTGAAGAACCCACCCGTTGGATACAAGCCTGCTGGCTGGGTACCTGCTCCAGCTTCCAAGGCTGCGGCGACCGCCTACGACTTCACGCCCGGCGAGGTGCTGACCACACCTTCATTCTACTTGCTATGGGTAGCGTACGCGTTTGGCTGCGCGGCCGGTCTCATGGTCATCAGCCAGTTGGTGCCCTTCGCCAAGAGCGTGGGCATACCCAGCACCACTCTGGCCTCGTTTGGCCTGGTGGTGGGCGCGGCAGGAAACGCCATGGGCCGCATCTTTTCGGGTTGGATGTCGGACCACCTGGGACGGGTCAACGTCTTGCGCCTGATGATCGGAATCTCCATGCTTGCTATGCCCATTCTGTATCATGTGGGCGGCAACGTGGTGGCCCTGTTCGTGATGCTCTTCATCGTTTACTGGTGCTACGGCACACAGCTTTCGGTGAACGGATCGACGGCCGCCGATTTCTGGGGCACCAAGAACCTGGGCCTCAACTACGGCATGCTATTTACAGCCTGGGGCGTGGCCGGCCTGCTCGGTGGGCGCATCGGCGGTTGGATGTTCGACAAGTACCACAACTACCAGATGGCGTTCTACACCGCGGCGGGTCTGGCAGCAGTTGCCCTGCTTTGCGAACTTGCGGTCAAACGCCCGGTCGCGCCGGAAGGTAGGCTGGCAGGAACGAAGGTGCCCGCGGTTGCCTAGCTTCCAGCAGTTGTTGCAGTGATGTGCAGAATGTTCCATCGTATAGGGTTTGAACGGAGCGCAAGGGCACGCTCCGCCAACCCTGGAAACACTGGCGGAGAACTGCCGGGGGTTGCATCACAAATTCAAAAATCTAAGGGGTGACTGATATGGCTCGAACTCTTCAGACGCAAGGTGCGGTGATCGAGACCAGCGAGGCTCAGATTGCAGTCCATTGGCGGGAAGAAGAATACTATTATCCTTCCGCGAAATTTGTCGGCCAGGCGAATCTGACCGATCCCAACGTCGTGGAACGCTTCAGTGAGAAGAATTTTCCGGAATGCTTCCGGGAGTACGCCGATATGCTGAGCTGGGACCAGTACTGGCAAACCACGCTCGACACCAGTGATCCGCCGTTCTGGAAGTGGTTCGTAGGCGGCAAGATCAACGCCTCGTACAACTGCGTGGACCGGCACCTTGCCAAGTACAAAAACAAAGCGGCGCTGATCTTTGTGCCGGAACCGGAGTCCGAAGCGCCCGTATCCGTCACTTACCGTGAACTCTATGTAAGAGTGAATGAATTCGCGGCGCTGCTCCGAGATTTCTGCGGCCTGAAGAGCGGAGATCGCGTCACCATTCATATGCCGATGGTGCCCGAGCTGCCGATTAGCATGCTGGCATGCGCCCGCCTGG
>DLMH01000030.1 GCA_002478115.1 Candidatus Acidiferrum typicum
CCTCGTGAGAAAAGGCGGTTAGCTATGTGTTGCCACCGTGAACGTCGCCTCAAGAAAAAAGTTAACCTCAACCCATACTGAGCAACGGTGACTCATTGGTGTAGAATCCCCACGGCGTAAATAGAATGGAAGAGGAGGAACTATGCCGTTGCGGAGGTGCTTAGGCGCTTTTCTGGCGGGGATGTGGGCCCTGACCTTGTGCGCGAGCGGGGTTCACGCTCAAGTGGGGGAGACGTATCGTTTTTCGGTCTCTTTTGCGGGGGAGCAGAGCGCGGAGCCCTTGGATGGTCGCATCCTTCTCCTATTGTCGACCGACGGCTCCGCCGAGCCGCGCACGCAAATCAGCGATTCACCCCGAACGCAGATGATTTTCGGCCTCGACCTGGATGGCTTGAAGCCCGGGCAATCCGTCATTGTCGATGACGCTGCGTATGGCTATCCGGTCCGATACCTGCACGACGTTCCTCCCGGCGAGTATTTCGTCCAGGTCGTTCTTCACAGATACGAAACTTTCTACCGAGCCGATGGCTACACCGTGAAGTTGCCCATGGACCGCGGCGAAGGCCAGCACTGGAACTTGGCGCCCGGGAATCTTTATTCGAAGCCCCAGAAGATAACGTTGCGCGCTGCGGGCGCCCCGGTTTCCATCGTGCTGGACCAGGTCATCGCTCCGCTGCCCGATCCGAAAGACACACCCTACATTCGCCACATCAAGATCCGAAGCGAACTCCTCACCAAATTCTGGGGCCGCCCGATGTTCCTGAGCGCGAACATCCTGGTTCCGGAGGGATTCGATGCACATCCCGATGCACATTTTCCCTTGGCGATCTTAGAGGATCACTTCAATAGAGACTTCGAGGGATTTCGCACCACGCCGCCGGACCCGAATCTAAAACCGGATTATAGCGAGCGTTTTCACCTTTCCGGCTACAACAAGATTCAACAGGAAGAAGCCTACAAGTTCTATCAGCAGTGGACCGGCCCAAACTTTCCGCGCATCTTGGTCGTGCAGATCAATCACGCGAATCCCTACTATGACGATTCCTACGCGGTGAATTCGGCGAACCTTGGGCCCTACGGCGACGCCATTGAAACGGAATTGATCCCCGCGATCGAGAAACAATTCCGGGGCATTGGCCAGGGCTGGGCGCGGTTTGTCTATGGCGGCTCCACGGGCGGATGGGAGGCACTTGCCGTCCAGGTGTTTTATCCGGACCACTACAACGGAGCATTTGCCGCATGCCCCGATCCCGTGGACTTTCGCGCGTACACCAACATCAATCTCTACGCGGACAAGAACGCGTTTTTCGTCGAGGGCCCGCACATCAAAGTGGCACAACCCTCCACGCGCGATTATCTCGGCCATACCTTCATCACCACGCAGAAATCCAATCAGTACGAGTTGGCCCTGGGCTCACACGCGCGTTCCGGCGAGCAGTTCGATATTTGGCAGGCGGTTTACGGCCCGGTCGGGAAGGACGGTTACCCTCAGCCGATCTTCAATAAGGAGACGGGCGAAATCGATCCCGCGGTAGCGGCTTACTGGAAAGAAAATTCCGATTTGAGCGCGATACTGCAAAAACAGTGGGCGACCCTCGGACCGAAACTCGCAGGCAAGATCCACGTCTATGTCGGCAGCGCGGACACCTATTTCCTCAACAACGCCGTCTACTACCTGGAGGATGTCCTCAATGCCACGAAGAATCCTCCCTACGGCGGCGAGGTGAAATACGGCGACCGGGCGGAGCACTGCTGGAACGGCGATCCGAACTTGCCGAACTATCTCTCGCGTCTGCACTACAACACCATGTATGTCGGTAAGATTCTCGAGCGGATCGAGAAGACTGCGCCAGCGGGTGCGGACCTAAAATCCTGGCGCTATTAGAAGATGTCTCCTAACTGGTCTTCGGACCGAGGGCCCCAATTCGTACCTTTACCTGATGGGAAGGACCCTAGATTGACAAACTCTTCAATTTCAACTCGCAGATTCCAAAAGGCTTAGCTGAGTTCGTTTTGTAGCTCTCGGTCTTCCCGAGTTGCGGAAGTGTGGGCAAATCAATACATCATCGCGACATTTTGATTGGGTTCTTCCTCCGCACCTTCCCTAGAAACAGGACGGGGAGCCACTCGTAGGGTCAGATACGCTAATACGCCGTAAAAACCTCCAAAACCTTCAGATCCTCCAACAGGCCGGCTTTACCTAGGCCCAAGACGGGTTGCGCATTTTAGGGTCTGGCCCCCCATTTGAGCCTAGCGCATTGCGGGCAACGGTTGGAAGGACCGTGATAGTAAGGCTGGAGTCAATCTAACCCAACACTTTTGAGCTAACGCAGATTTCAAATGGATCTACTTCTCGCCCGTGAGCAGCCATTCCAGTGACTTATCAAATTCTCGACCGATCGCGAGTAAGACTACCGCCCCGACCTCGTTGCGCCCGTGTTCGATTGCGGACAGATAACTCTGGCTGACTCCACTGCGACGGGCGAAATCTATCTGCGTCATGTCAAATCCCCGTAGTTCCCGGAACCGAATGATTGGTCACGTTCTTGCCGGCAACACTGTTCGCGAAAAGCAACGGAGTGAAGCCGATCGTCTACTCAAAAATTGCCTTCAATCCCGCACGTTCAGCAGTGCGCAGCCTCATAAACTCCCCCGGCGGGTTCAAGGGCAACTGGGGACCGTGGGGCCACGCTGAATCGAATTCCCTGCACATGCACGAGGGCAAGTTCGAGCGGCGGGAGGGCTCACGGCTTCAGGTCAGGGTGATTCTTCTCGATCCAAGCATCGAAGTCCCCTTTTAGCTTTCCGGCGAGCAATCGCATCTCTTCAACATCTCGTTCGGAGACACTGTCAGCTCGTTCATAATCCGAAATATTCCGCTGCTCTCGGAAAATAGCAAACGTCTTGATCGTTTAGGCATCCGTACCAAGGGTCAAACTCAGCGAGTCAATGACACGGTAGTGGCGATTCGCGCGTTCCGCCTGGTAGCCGCTGGCGGCAAGTGCGGCTGTTGCGAGCTGCAAGGCAGCGTTGTAAGCAATGTTGAAGCTCCAATCATTGTGGAGACCCGGAGTCTTCGAGGCCGCGAGGTCGCGATCGACCACGGCCATGAGTTCTGCGATTTCGTTGCGGTTGGTCTTGTGCGCCTTCAGCCAACCGAACTTTTGCCAGTCTGCCAAGCTCATGCTCGTCTCCAATCAGGAACAGCTTAGGGCCTTCAACCACGTTGCCCAAAAAGTTTTGACGCTCGGCAAGTCTGCGTGAGAATTCTTTCGGTGTATACAAGGAGGGATTCACCTCACGCCCGAGCTCCCGTTCCGCCTCCCGGACGGCAGGAATCAAATCGGAAAGAGTCACATCGTTCGCGACCACCAGGAGGTCCAGATCACTCTCCGATCTTTCTGTACCGCTCGCCACGGAACCAAAAATGAACGCAACCTCGATCCGGTTCGCAATCGGTTCTAGAGCTTGCTGCAAAACCTGCGTGGCCCCGAATGTCTTGCGCACGAGTCCGCGGAGCTCCTCAAATACAGGGCTGCGGTGATTTGCCTGGTAGTACTTTTGTCGGCCCTCCGTAGTTCGAACCAATATCTCAGCTTTCGATAGCCTTTCAAGCTCGCGTTGCACCGTTCCCGAACCCAACCCAATGCGCTCGATGACCTCTTTTTGCAGAAACCGCCGATCGGACTGGCCGAAGAACAGGCGCAATGCGGCTTGCCGGGTTTGCCCATACAGTGCTTCACCGACGGAGCTAACGAGTTTCCTGTTACCCATTATGGGTTCTATAGTACCCAGTATGCGTATTTGGTTCAAGTGTGAAAGCCGGTTCTTGACTCTGCGACGCAGCAACGTCGTGGGAGCTCAAGGCACAGCTCACCCTGCGAATCTAGACGATCCTCAAGGACAGCGGCCTGACACAAGTCCAGATCGCCAAAGTTCTCGGCGTGCAGCAACCGCAAGTCTCTTTGCTGATGCGGAATCGCGCGGGTATGCCTGCGCGCACAGCGTGCCAAGCTCTATCACTTGGGAATTCGTTCGACAGTGGCTCGCAATGCGCTGGCCAATGGCGTGCGCGACTGGCGCATCTACGCCGATTTCGCCCAGAGCCTGATCGGCATCGCCCGGCGTCTGTATGTGCAGGAACCATTCGGTGTCGAACTGCAGGAGACCGTCCATGCGCTCGACACGACGACCATCGATCTCTGTCTGTCGGTATTTCCGTGGGCGTCGTTCCGCTTGACTAAGGCGGTCGTCAAGCTGCACACGCTCCAGTTGTTTTTGTTCGACTAACGTTCGGGCACTACTGGGGGATAGATAATTCTGGCGGAGAGTGGAATCTAAACCCTAGGTTTTCTGAAGACCTCGTTTTACAGGGAAAATCTCTGCGATCTCCTCATATTACCGCGAGCTTTCAAATTGGACGCGCGAAGTGTCGCGAAGTCCGGCGAAACGTTGCGAAGCCCAAAAAGTGGCGAAAAACAGTAGCCCACAGTAGCCCCAGCAACAAAAAATCCCGAGATCTAGCACCAAAATCGTGGCTCATACAAGGCGGGATCCACATTCTTCTCGTCTCGTTGCGTATTGACAAGTATACGCTAATAGCGTAGGATACATTTAGTACGCTAGTGGCGTACCATCGGCCAAATGGAATTCATCGAAGCCCCCGCGTTCACTCGATATCTTTCTGACTACCTGGCCGATGACGATTACCGGAGATTACAGAACCAGCTTGCAAGTAATCCGGGCCTCGGCGATGTGATACCCGGAAGTGGAGGTTTTCGGAAGCTCCGCTGGGGCGATCTGAGGCGCGGTAAGGGTCGGCGACGTGGCCTGCGGGTCATTTACTACTACTTTTTCGCAGAGCAGCAGTTATGGTTCATGACGCTTTACGACAAGGACGAGGCTGCTGACCTCACGCCAAGAGAAATGAAGGCGCTGAAGAGTGCCATCGAGGCCGAACTGCAAGCGCGTCAAGCTGAGCGCCACGTGAGAGAAAGAAAGCCAGAGAGGACACGGAAATGAGCAAGAGAAACATTCTTGGGGACCTGACGGAAGGTGTTGCGGCGATGAAGAGCCAGCGCGAGGGCAAACTGACGCTGCGCAGTTTCAAGGTCGAGCCAACTCCTCTACCGAAGGTTGATTCCAAGTTGATTCGAGATACTCGAAAGAGATTGCATTGCTCGCGTGCCGTCTTCGCGCGAAAGTTGCGAATCAACGAAAGGACACTGGAAAAGTGGGAACAGGGCCGCGCAAGACCCAATCCCCAGGCAGCCGCGCTAGTCCTGCTGGTTCGCAAATACCCTGATACGCTCGAACGCCTGGAACGGGTTGCCGCTGGGTAGACACCCTCAAACGAAGTTGCTCTCGCTAGCCCGTCGATCAGGGAGTCGAATCTCCGGTTGAAGTTTTGGCTCCAACAACCGTTTAGCAAATGAAACCGTCCAAGGCCCTGTTGTTTGGATTGAATGACTTACCCCGAGTTCCGCAGTTTGGGGGATAAATACCTGTGTTTTCAGTGCGGACATGGTCGAGTCTTCACTACACCTGGGTCGTTTCTAGCGAGTTGGGGATCCAATACCTTAGGACCTCAATTTCGGAAGAGCAACGCGCCGAGTTTGGCCGGCTCGTGGGGGCAACGATCGGCCAGATCGAGGCTGCCCGGTTCCCATCCCACAGTGGGATTCGTTTCCCACAGAACGGTTGCGTGAGCTGCGCGCATCTTGGCCTTTGTCTCGATGACCAAAAGCTGATCGATTTCAGTCTCACCCTGACACCAGGAGCGAGCGACCTTGCTTGGCTTGACGAGCTTGTGGATTGACAGGAGATTGATGGTGACTCCGGAGATCAATCGCCGGCGGGCCGTGTTCGTACTGGGTAGGATCGACGAGATTCTGTCCTGGGAGAAAACCAAGGAACAGGAGAAGGACGTACGCTTCGTCGAGTTGGGGGAGTACCTGTGGGAGGTGCGGGCAAAACAATATTGGCGCCTCGAGAGATTAAAGTCGTTTGACGAATTCCTGGAGAAACGTTTTGCCGACTCCCAGCGAAAGGCCTATTACCTCATGACCATCCACGAACATCTCACGCGAGTACCGAAGCCGCAGCTTCGAGAGATGGGTTGGACAAAGGCGAGGGAGCTCGTCAAGGTGGCGCGGAAAGACGGAGCGGAATTCGTTTGTGCACCCTGGGTGCACAAGGCAAAAGAACTCCCGAGGGAAGAATTCAGGAGGGAAGTCGAGCGGCACCTGACGGGGAAAGATACGGAGCCGTGGGAGATTATCTATTTCAAGCTCTACAAGAGCCAGCTACGCGTCGTCGAGGAAGCTCTTGAAACTGTGGCCCTGATGTTAGGAACCGACAAATCACGGGGTTATTGCCTGGAGATGATCTGTGCCGATTTTCTGGCAGGAGCAAATTTGCAGGGAGATGTTCGATAGGATGCCCTATTTCGAGATGGATGAACTATCGCAGGGGATTCACAACACTTAGATGACTGAGTAAATTAAAGCCTCCATGAGTAGACTGCGGCAACGGATACCCCGGCTGAAACTCGGTTCAGAACAGTATCGTCTTCTTCGCGACCGAGTGCTAGAAAGGGATGGATGGCGCTGTCAATTGTGCGGGTCTATTAGAAATCTGCAAGTCCATCACAGGAAATTCCGCAGCAGGTTGGGGGACGACAGTGCACAAAACCTCATCACCCTGTGCGCCGACTGCCATCGAGCGGAGCACAAGTTTCAGAGGTGAGTGCCTCCAAACGGCTACCTGGGCATCACTCAATGCCACTGCGGCTCGCCGAGAAGCGCGAGACCTTCGATCAGTCGCAGGCAGCCATCGACGCGGGCCAAGCCTGCACCCAAGAACTGTCGAAACTACCATTGCACTTACGAAACGCCAGTTAGCTCAGCAATGAATCGCTCCAAATCAATCGCGTCCACACCGCGAGCGACAGCTTGTGTGGGGGGGGCCGAGCGCGACGTACCGTGGACTATGATCTGGCGGGTCGAGCGTTTTCCCAACGTGCGGCGTACAGGGCCGCCCAGATCTCTAGTTCCGGTGTTACGCCTTGTAACTGTCCCTTGTCACTCCACCACGCTGGCGATGCCTTCCTCTATCCGCGCGAGCTCTTCGTCCGTAATTTCGGCAAACATATCCCGCTTATTTTCCGCGAGCCTTCCCTTGTTTTGCATGATCAGACGCACCAACAATGACGCCCGCCTGTCGGGCATGTCGACAATTTCCTTTGCTTCATCCAACGCACGATCGTACTTTTCAATGAACCCTATCTCCTCTCGCAGGTCTTTCTCAATCGTTTCCGCTACACATTCATAGAGGTACTCCGTTTGTGGAGTCGCGTCGAAATATTGATACAAGCTCTTCGTCTCATTGAGAATCGTCATTCGTTGCGCCTTGCCCATCCGATATTCGATGAAGGGCGCCATTTTCCCTGAAAATGCGCTGAGCGCCTTGTCGTACCTCGCTGGGTCGCGCAACATGACCGCGGAAACCGGGAACACGATCCCCTGTGGGGTGTAGCCTAACCTCGCCAGACTGTGATGGATCAGAAACCGATGGATCCGCCCATTGCCATCCTCGAACGGATGTACGAATACAAAACCGAACCCGGTGAGCGCGGACGCGCATACCGCATCGACTTGTTCCTTCTCGACGCGTGCGACCATGCGCATCCATCCATCCATCAGGGATGGAACGTCTTCTGGTCTGGGGCAAACAAAATGAACGACCTCGACATAGTTGGGGCCCGTTTCTGACACATAATTCTGCCCTGTACGCCAATCCTTCTGCGCGTAACGAGCATCGACGATTGCATTCTGTAGCTCTACGAAAGCAGCCTTGCTCGAGGTATCAAATTCAGGAGCGTGAGCCAGCGCACGAACGAACCGTTCGGCTCGTTCGGAAGTGGGCTTTTCTCCTTCGATAGCGAAGGAGGATTTCGTTTCCTTCGTGAAGAGATAGTGCACAGCCCTTCTTAGGACGATAGGGTCACAGTTTTCCACTATCTTTTTGGCCTCGGCTTCGAGACCCCGTGCCATGGCCGTATTGAGCATCTCTGTACGCCGTATCGTCGGGCAGTAGTCTCGATTTCCCAGGAGATTATCAATCACTCTCTGTCTGCGGACCCGTATGCCCGCGGTCGTCACGTGCAATGCTGGGTCCAGCAACAAGACGTTGTTCGTGGGCGGTACATCCGGTACATCAAGGGTTCTCCCAGACAAGAGCTCGTACAAATACCAAGCTCGGCGCACATATTTCCCGATGTGCTCCGACCGTACCCACTTCTCCATGTCTTCCCGCGAGACCTTTTGGAACGCTGCCGCGAGTACCCCAACATCAACCGGTTCGTAGCGCATCGCAAACCGGAGTTGTCCGAAAAGGTCTGTCGGTGCGTAAGAGAGCGGATACTGTTCAAGAATAGAAGCGCCTGAGATTTTGGTTCGCCGCGCCCCCTGAACCGCCTCGGAACGCACTGCTGGCAGAGGCACTCTAAGTCGTAAATCCTCGATCAATCTTGACAGGCCAATAAGCCCGGCTTGTTTGACCATGTTATTCAAAACCATTAAATGTTATTCACCAACGCTAAGAACTGCCACTTAGTGTCCGGTTTCACTAAGCCTTGATACCATAAAAATTCACTAAAGTACATTCAAAAACACTAATTAAGGGACATTGATACACACAAACGCTAAGGCGAGACATTTCTGCCTTATGCGGAGAGCCTTTCCCACCATATGATCAGCGTAAGCCCCGCCGGAGATTCGACCCCGAAAGTACCAAGCTTTCCGCAAACAGGTTTTGGAGAGAGACGGATGGCGTTGTCAACGGTGCGGGACGCCCAGAAACCTGCAGGTCCATCACAGGAAATTCCGCAGCAGGTTGGGGGACGACAGTGCACAAAACCTCATCACCCTGTGCGTCGACTGCCATCGAGTTGCGCACGAGTTTCAGAGATAAGCGCCTCTGTCACTCTGTAGAAGGCTCCGTGTCAACCATAGCAAGGTGTCATTCTCTGTGAGGAATCTCGGAACTCAAATCTCAGACTTTAAGTCTCGTTGATTCTGCGGCCCTTGCACCCACCGCCCCACCGGAAACCCGGAACTAAGCCCCAGTTTCGGACTACAAATGGACTACCCGCTGGGCGATGGGTCATCGCTGGGTAGGCCGTGCGTACAATGGTTTGAACCAGGACTCTGCACTCAAAAACCTGGCCGCAGCATTGCATGCTGCGGTGGTCAGAAGTACAGTATCGGTCTACCGGGAAGTTAAAACGGAAATCCCGGCTGAGCTGCGCGCAGTTGCTCTCCCGCCCCCGCCAACCGAGCGCTAACTCCGGGTGCAGTCGTTCTGCGGCTGCATGCTGTGCTGGAACCCCGATGTAGGGGAGCTGGTAAGGCTATCTGCCGGCGCCGTCGTGGAATGGAGGTCATGCCCATGTTTCTCGATTTTTATCACCTGTGCGAACAGCCGTTTGGCGTCACGCCCGACCCGGCGTATCTGTACCCGAGCCACACGCACTGCGAGGCGCTCGACTCGCTCACAGAAGCAATCCTGGGCGACCGGGGATTTCTGGCCCTGATCGCGGAGCCGGGCATGGGCAAGACGACGCTCCTATATCAACTGCTCGAGGGACTGCGCGATACGGCGCGCGCCGTGTTCTTGTTCCAGACGCAGTGCAACTCCCGCGAATTTTTCCAATACCTTCTGAGCGAGCTCGGGGTCGATTCGACGGGCATGGGACTCGTGGCCATGCACAACAAGTTGAATGAAATATTGTTTGCTGAAATGCTGGCGGGCAAGCGATTTGTCCTGATCGTCGATGAGGCGCAAAACCTGGACGATACGGTGCTCGAAACCATCCGGCTGCTCTCGAACTTCGAGACGCCGCACACCAAACTGTTGCAAATCGTTCTGGCCGGGCAGCCGCAACTCGGGGAGAAACTCGGGCAGAAGCAGTTGGCGCAACTCCTGCAGCGCATTACGGTGGTGAAGCATCTGGAAGCTCTGTCGCCGGAGGAAACGGCCGGTTATGTCAGGCACCGGCTGAAAGTGGCGGGCCATTGCGGCCAAGCGCTATTCGAGCCGGAGGCCTTGGTGCTCGTCGCCGAGCGAAGCCAGGGCATTCCGAGAAACATCAACAAGATCTGCTTCCGCGCTTTGCTGGAAGCATATGCCAGAGGGCGCCACACGGTGTCTCCGGACATCGTCGAGAAGGCATATCGTAAGTTGGACGTCGTAGCCGTTGCTCGTCCGACACTGACGCCGATGCCGGCGCCATCGCCTGTGTCTACGCGCACGAATTCTGCGGAGGCAGCCGGCGTCCCTGCGGCGCTACGACTTACGTACAAGCCGCTCGCGGAGTTTGGCTTGCCAGGCTGGGGCCTTTGGGCGAGCGCACTCGTTGCTGTTCTGCTGTCGGCGGGCCTGGCCCTGCCGCGTAACGTCCTGCCGGAAATGATGCAGGTAATGCGCGATCAACTGACAGCAACAAAGAGCCTGGTGCATCGCG
Source organism: Candidatus Acidiferrum typicum (assembly GCA_002478115.1). Classification (GTDB taxonomy): domain Bacteria; phylum Acidobacteriota; class Terriglobia; order Acidiferrales; family UBA7541; genus Acidiferrum; species Acidiferrum typicum. The sequence continues at coordinate 10,526 of DLMH01000030.1, forward strand.
GAAAAGCCGGGGATGGGCGGCAAACGCCGGGTGTTCGGGACTCGGCGGAGAGCAGGGAGGCCGTCGAACCACGGCTAAGCGAGCGTGGCATGCCGAACGTCACCGCCATCCAAACATCGAGCGCAGAGAGCGATGCGCGAGTTGTCGTCATGCTCGACGATGCGGTCGAGTACGACTCGGCGCGCATTGCTTCGCCCGACCGTATCTATTTCGATCTTTACGGTGCGCGGCTAAGCCCGTCCGTCGGCCAGAAGACAGTTCCTGTCGAAGGTGGGCTCTTGAAGTGGGTGCGGGCCGCGCAAAATAGGGACGACGTGGTCCGGTTGGTTCTCGATGCGGATGGGGCGCAGGATTACTCCGCCCAGTTGTTATCGGACCCGTACCGCCTGGTAATCGACGTTCACGCGCAAGCGATGGCTGCAGCGAAGTTCGGTCTGAGCTCGGATGCGGCGACGCAGAACGTGGCCGAGGCGCCGCCGAAACCGAGCGCCAGCCACGAAACGGGACTCTCACTGACGCGGGAATTGGGGCTGAAGATCAACCGCATCGCGATTGATCCCGGCCACGGGGGGTACGACACGGGCACGATGGGGCCGCACGGTCTGCTCGAAAAGAACCTTTGCCTCGATGTGGCGCTACGGTTGGGCCAACTGATCGAAGAAAACATTGCGAATGCAGAAGTGGTCTACACGCGCAAGGACGACAGGCACGTTCCACTGGAAGAGCGCACGGCGATCGCCAACGGCGCCAACGCGGACCTGTTCATCTCGATTCACGCGAATTCGAGCGAGAGCCGCGAAGCGCGCGGCGTCGAAACGTATTACCTGAGCCTGGCAGCTTCCCCGGAATCCAGAGAACTCGCGACGCGCGAAAACGCGCTGGCGAAATCTTCCCTCCACGATCTTCCGGACCTCATCAAGAAGATCACGCGCAACGAGAAGGTCGCGGAATCGAAGCTGCTTGCCCTGGATATCCAGAACGCGCTCTCGCAGCGGCTCCAGCTTGTGAGCCGGTGCGAGACGAACCGCGGCGTGAAGCAGGCACCCTTCGTGGTTTTGACCGGCGCCAAAATGCCTGCCGTGCTCTCAGAGATTTCTTTCGTCAGCAATGCGAGCGACGAGAGCCTGCTGCTCGAGAGCGACCAGCGCCAGCGCGTCGCCGAGGGCCTGTACCGCGGCATTGCGGCCTATCTCGATAGCTTGCACAGCCTGCCCCATAAAAAGCAGGAGCTGGTCAGTGAAAACCGTCCCAGCACACCATCGGGTTTCGCAACAGCAACAGCCGCGAAATGAAATGGGCCCGGCGGAACTCAGTGGCCCCGGTCGCACAAGGATTCGACGAATGCCGCGAACCCATCGCGCAGCCAGCCATCAAGCTGCGCCGGTTCTTTGAGTTGTTGTCCACGCCTGCGGGGCACAGCCACAAAGCGGCAGGGAAATTCCGGAAGGCTGGTCATGTCGCCCTAGAGCTTTTCAAACTGCGCCACCGGCAAGATATCTTCCTGACCTTTTCCCCAGCTTTTTTTGACGTCCCTCAGCGTGATATAGGTGGGCATGCGAGCGGCCAGCGTTCGCACGGCGGACATTTATTTCTAACAGCGCGTTTATTAACCTATACTCAATTGATTCCTCTGGTTCCGAGCGCTCCGCAAAGATCTATTATGGAACGTCGATTTCTTGAGCCAAGACTCGAATTCGTTTTCGGCAAAAGCCAAGCCTGAAAAGGGGGTCTTGCTGTGGAGAAGAAACGGTTTGCAGTAGAACAACTCCTGGCCACTTTGAAGCAGGCGGAATCAGGAATACTGGTGGCGGAGTTGAAGAGAACTCTAATCGGCCTCCTACTGGGCTGCTTGCTGCTTGGTGGCTTGTTCTTCCAGGTGGCTTGTGGAAGTGGGGGGAGCGGCACGAGCGGTGGGGGGACTCCGCCGGGTACTCCACCAGGCACCTCGACCTACACTACCAGCTTCCCTTTGACTGAGAATCCCATCTCCGAGGGCGGTAAGTGGATCAATGGCGGAACGACCGGCCTGGATTGGGCAAACGTTCAAACGACGCCAGGGTTGGCCTTCGGCACCCAGACGGACACTATTAATTACGATGATTCTACCGCAATACTCGCCGGAAGTTGGGGTCCGAGCCAGACGGTGCAGGCCACGGTCCATGTGCTCAACCAGAGTTCTGGATTGTTTGAGGAGGTGGAACTGCGGGTGCACACTTCCATTTCCGCGCACAGCATTACGGGCTACGAAATCAATTGCTCAGTGGTTCCGAGCAATCCCTACCTGCAGATTGTCCGCTGGAATGGGCCGCTGGCGAACTCCGGCAACACGAACAATGGCTTCACGCAGCTTGCGGGCAGTTCGACAAGCTGTGTTGATGGCGACGTCCTCAAGGCGACCATCGTCGGTAGCACGATCACGGCCTACCTCAATGGCGTGCAGATGGTACAAGCCACGGACAGCACCTATCCGAACGGCAGTCCAGGCATGGGATTCTATATCCAAAGCGGAAGCGCGTCACAAGAAAGCGATTACGGCTTCTCGAGTTTTGCGGCTACAGATGGATCAGCTAACTAGGGTCCCGCCACTCCCGCCCGACCTGCCCCCGGGTCTCGCGGAGGAGATCATCTCTTTATTGTATTCTCGGCGCGGTCAGGGCAAAACTGCGCGAGGTTGTATGAACTCACCAAAGAAAGGGAACCGTTGCAGAAGTTTCGTTGGAATTAAGGCTCTGGTAGCCTCGGGCGTCCTCAGCCCGAGTCACATAGTAATAGGTTACGCCGTTATTGACAGGCTTGTCCGTGTAGGTAGGCCCCTGAATAAGTGAAGTATAGATCATCACGTAATCAGCTCCGTGTGTCGTACTGTGATACACATTGTATCCAGCGACGGGCGAGGTGCTGGCTCTCCAGGTGAGAGTGACAGTGTGGTGTTTGCCGAGCGATTGCAACCGGGGTACCGGTGGCTCTCCGTTGGTTACGCGGAACCATCCCACACTTAGTAGCAAGACAATAAGCACTGCCATCCCAGTCCCAATCTTCGTCCAGACGCGAAGCGCGCGGTCTCGGAGCAGCAAAATCTGACACACGACCAAAAGAGCGCCAGCAGGATGCCACCGAGTGCAAAAGCCAAAAACCAGGCTCCGCTTAGCGCCTCTGGCACGAGTGACGGAATTCGGTGGGACTTTTTTCTCAACCACGGATCAATCCAAATATTTTCGACTGTGAAGAAAAAGAGCACTGACGTAAGCCCCCAAGCAATTCGGGTTATCCTTGAGCCATGACCCGAGGGGCGCAGCGAACCCCTTCTCATCTAATGCTCTCCCTAAGCGAATCGCACCCAAATATAGTTCATCTCCTGCTTCAGCTCCACATCGATTGAACCGTTGGGGCTTATCGTAGGGTCATTACAAAGCCAAGGCGTTCACGTTCCCACGCCATAATGCGCAGATCTAGTTCAAATGACGCAGCGATGGAAAGGTACATCCGTCTCGCCTGATTACTGCACTTCCTGCTTACCAGTAATTGAGTTGTGCGCTTAGTGCGTTTGTCATCGAGTGCGCTAAAGGCGCTCTGGAAAACTGCCTCAAACTCTGTTTTTGGAGCCTGCACAACTTGTACGCGGTGTCGGCTACCGAACGGAGCACCCTTCATGGATAGCACGGATCATACCGGCACGGATGTTCACGAGGCGGCTTGAAAACATATGATTGCTTACTGAGCCGCGCGGAAGGCCACCATTTGCATGCCCCACATTTTACCGTTATGGGTAGCAGTGGCGGCATAGGAACCAATTGCCTCTGCGATCCGGTCTTCCGTGATGTTGCCGTAGGCCATGTCTCGTGAAATGAAACCCGAACCCGCGGCAGTCACCATGTTGTCGGAGACTCCCGCGCCAAAGATCAAATCATTGGCGCTTGTCGTGGTGGCAGTGCCGCTGTTCAACGCCGTGGAGGATCCGCTGGCCGACGCCGTGACGTCAACTGGATTGAGAGTATTGATTCCGGCATATTCATGCACGTAAATGACACCAAAAGAGGTTACGGAGGTCCGAAACGCAGCAGTAACTGTGTCCGTCCCTCCGACAATATTTGTCGCGTAGAAAATCTGGGCGCTGTACCCGCTGCCCCAGCTTAGCGGTCCGCCGACGTTTACAAAGGCATTGCCGTTAGAATCCGTTAGGGCGACACTCCCGGCATTGTCCCAGATCACGTAAACCACAATAGTATTCCCAGCCTGCGTCGAAGCATTGAAGACAACAGAGGTCTTTGTTCCGCTTGCTATTTCATTGTTGTTTACCTGAATAAAAGACGGCGTCATAAGGGCTGCGGCCGCCGTCGTGACGGTAAGCTGTTGGGATTGCGTAGAAACATTTCCGGAGGCATCGTACGCCGCGACCGTATAAACATAAGTGGTCGAAGCGACCAAACCGGTGTCGGCATAGCTCGTCGTCGATGTGGCTCCCACCTCAGCGCCGTTGCGGAATATTTGATAACCCGCAACTCCAACATTGTCGGTGGATGCGGACCATGTGACGGTCAAGGATGACGAGGTTACGTTCGAGGACTGAAGGTTGGTAGGCACTGAAGGAGGCGTTGTGTCGGGTACGCTTGAGGTCTCTGCGACCACCGGCGAAGATTGCGCTGATATATTACCGGCAGCATCGAACGCAGTGACGGCGTAGGTGTATTGAACGCCCGGGATAACGGTTTTATCGGCAAAGCTGGGGCTCGCAGTGGTGGCGATTTTAGTGGTATTTCGAAAAATCTGATAACCAACGACGGCGACGTTGTCAGTGGAAGCGCTCCAGCTCAGGTCGATTTCGGAAAGAGAAGCGACGTTCGCGGCGAGGTTCGTTGGAGTTGATGGCGGTATTGTATCGGGCGTCGATCCGTCCGACGCCGTGAAATTCGAGAA
>DLMH01000180.1 GCA_002478115.1 Candidatus Acidiferrum typicum
TAGTATGAGAAATTCGGGCTAGCTGCGCCTGCGCCACTGCCCAGAACCGGCGCCGCGCGCAGCAAGTCCTTCCGGCCTACGGCCTACAGTCCTTGCCGCTCATCCACTATCAAGAGCTTACAAAAGTGCTCCTCCGAACCACCCCTGGCGGACATTTCAATATGGCAGAAAACCGGACATTTCTACTTTGCGTTGACAGGCGGAGGCGACAGGCGGAGGCGACACACACCAAGACATCGGCAGATCCAGCGAGTATGCCGTAAACGGCAATGCCCGGGTCTCAGGTCTGAGGAGCCCCCGGAACGCCTTTCCCGTGCCTCCCCTGGAGGCAATCTTTCAATGCGCCAGCCACTGGTAACTCACGAAGGCCAGCCTTTTGCTGTCTGGCGACCACGAAGGCACATTGATCGTTCCCTGCCCTCCAAAAAGTTTCGCCAGCACGCTGATCTTTCTGTCCTGCAGGGACATCAGCCGCAACATCACGTCCTTGTCTTCCGGGTGGCCTTTCACGCTGGCGTCGTAGGAGAGAAACACCATCCATTTTCCATCCGGTGAAATGTGCGGAAACCAGTTGTTGTATTCATCCGACGTAACCTGTTCCTGCTCGGAGCCGTCGGCGTGCATTCGCCAGATCTGCATCTTTCCAGTCCGCTCGGAATTGAAGTAGATGTACTTTCCGTCGGGAGAGTAATCCGGCCCGTCGTCAAGGCCCGGCGCCGTGGTCAGACGCTTTTCTTCGCCGCCGGTCACGGGAACTGTATAAATGTCGAAGTTACCATTGCGCTCGCCGACGAACGCGAGGGTCTGGCCATCGGGTGACCATCCGTGCCAGTAGGAAGGAGAATTCTGCGTCAGCCGCTTCGGCGTGCCACCGCCGATCGGCAGGACGTAGACAAGCGAGCGGTGCTCTTCCTGCGATTGATCGCTGACCGCCAACAAATGGCCATCCGGAGAAATGCCGTGATCGTTATTGCAGCGGTTCGCAATGCCGGTGTCGATCGTTTCGGGCGTGCCGCCGGTCACGGCAATTTTCTCGATGTGCCCATTGCGGTTGAAGAGCAACGAAGCGCCGTCGCGCGACCAGTTCGGCGCCTCAAAACGCCCTGGGGCAACGTAAACGACGCGGCGATCCGTCGAATCGATCGCAATGGTCTCCAGCGAACTATAGAGTGCGGGCTGACTGGATATCGCTGCCGGCGCCTGCAACGTGACATTGCTGAAGACTGCCTCCTCCACGATGTCCTTTTCATGCGAGCACACGCCGATGCCTACATAGTACGTGCCGTGAATCGGCACGCGGATCGAACCACCCGCAACCTGCACAGGGTCGCTGCTTTTTCCGAGCAGCATGTAAACGTAGTCACCCCGCTTTTCGAGTTGCAGACGGCGCGGCGCGGAAAGATTCGCCTGGATTTCGTGCGTGGTGGCTCCCTTCTCATCCCGATACTGCAATGACGTCAGACCTTCTCCATGCAAGGCCACGTCGGCATACGCCGAATCGCCGTCGAGTGTCTGCCGGACCATCAGCACGGCCTTTCGATGGGGATTCTTGCCTTGGCCCAGGAAGTTGACGTCTGCCACAAGCGAAACATCCCGGGAGACTTTCTTCCAGACGAATTGGAAAGCATCCGCGGCAAACCACATGTTTTCGCCGCTGCCGGCAATGGTATAGCTCTGCTTGCCGGCGTCGTAATCCACCGAGCCCGCATGGAGAACCGTGCCTACGTCGCCGTGCCCTTCGAATATTCCAATGGCCTCAGCTCCCGGTCTGGCGTCGAGTTCTGCCCTCACGCCCAAAACGAGCAGCGCGCTTGCCATCAACAAAAATAGTCGCGACATTTTAGCCTCCACTTCACGATCTCATTGCACTTTTGTTTCGTCCAGCTTCCTGAAGTCCAAAAGCGGCGTTCGCCCATTGTTTCCGGTGCGAATCGCGATGCTAGTGCTTCTCCGGCATCAGATTCCCAAACATTGTGAATCCGTTTTCCGAACCGGCGAATGCCTGTTTGGCCCCGCGCAAATCATTCCCCGAAAACAGTCCTTCCCGTGTGAGTTCTGTGCCCGAAAGAAAGGTCAAAGTCCCCGTTGCAGCTTTGCTATTCCGGATCGTCACATCCTGGCCGCGCCGGAGAAGAATGGATTCCTTCGCCGTGGCATGCGCCGCTTGGCGGCCATAAAATCCATCCACGTCGAGCCGCTTGAAATCCTCGCACTCAATGGCATTGGAGAAATAGGCGGGAACATCATCAGCCCACGCGACGGTCAGCCCGCGAAGATCGAGTCCATCGATGTAGCGCGCATACAGCCCGGGAATGTCGTGCCTGAATACCGCATTGGCCCGATCGGTGGCCGTCCAGCGGAAATCGAAATTGCCGCCGGCCATTTCGCCCACCTTGGGTCGTGGCGCGCGGAATTTCAACTTCACCTGGTCGAAAACGATATCGTGAAGCCAGGCTTTCGCGTCGCCATAGGCGACGATGCCACCTTCGGCTTCACTGGTGATATTGGTGAAACGAACGTCACGCACCTCGGGCTTGGGGCCCGTGCCTGTTGGTGGACCAACGGCGATGAAGATGGGCTCGGCCTTGCCCCACCAATGGCCAGACAGGAGTTGTGTGTCGATCACAATCGTGGAAAACAGCACATGGGCGGTCGTTCCGCTGCGCTCAAAAATTCCGATGCCCCGGTTGGAGTGAATGGTGAGATTGCTGAACGTTGCGTAACGAGTACTCTCCATGCGAATGGCGGCAGAATGCGACTCTAGCGATGAATTGGTGACGCCAATGTTTTCTCCGTCATAGAAAGCGAAATCGTCGTCGCCGGCGTGAATGTCGCAGTCCGAAAAATGCGCGTTTTTGCAGGAGAAGCCGTCAATTCCATCATTGTTGGGGAGCAACAGATTATTCAGGATGTGAATCCCGGAGACCACGATGCCTTGCGAGTGATCGATGTGAAAGGTCCAGTTTGGGGCGTTCCGGAGGGTAACGTCGCGCACCAGCACGTTGCGGCATTCCGCGAAAACAATCATTGTACCGGGGCGGCCTGACGGCTTGGTTTCCACGGGCCCGTCACTCAATTCCAAGATGGACTTCATAAAGTCCGGGCCTTGCCGGGTGTACTTGGGATCGAAATCGATTCCATAGTGCGGCTTGTGGAAGTCAAAGAAGTCGTCACCGCTGCCGTCGATCACACCTTGTCCGACGATGGCGATGTTTTCCGCTTTCCGCGCCACGATAATCCCAACGCGGCTACCTTCTCCGGTGCTATTCACGCCATACGTCGTCCCAAAGTCATACTGTTGGATGGGAGCGTAGGCCGCGACATTTTTGCTTCCTTGAATGATCGCGCCTGCCTCCACGCCCAGGGTCACATTGCTCAGTAGCTCAAACGTTCCCGTCAGATAGACACCCGGCGGGAAGACTACGCGCCCGCCGCCTGCCGCATTGGCCGCGCGGACTGCCTTACTGATAGCTTCCGTGTCCAGCGTTTTCCCATCTCCGGCCGCACCAAAATCCTTGACATCAAAATCCCGTTGAACGGGTGAGGCCGCAGTAACGAAACCAGGATGGCTGCAGAGCACAATCGCCAACAGCAATGCCACCGCGACAAACAGCTCCACCTTGAGTTTCATGCGCTCCCTCTCTCCTATATCCGGCCATCGGGCGTGCTCCGCCAGCCACGGCGGCATGCACCAAGTCCCTATTCTTCACGAAGTTTCAACGGTACAGGGCTACCCGGGGCGATTATATTCCACACTTCCTGAGAGTCATTAGAAAATCGTTTGTCTTTCGGGGGGATTTAGCCGCTGCGGGTGACGCCCGGCGACGCAGTGCCATGTTCTGTCACTTTGCGGGAAGTTCGCGGCTTCGGAGCGGAGTCGATGTTGCTATCCGTTTAGTGCCTTGGGTGCGTTAGAACTGCCACTCGCAGCCCTCTCGCGCGTGCCCTCCATCACATCCTTATTTATCGGGATTGGACTACAATACAGGGACATTGAGGGTGTCGGCTCGTTGGCGTGGCGAGTCCGTACCGTTTGTGATCTGTCCCGGTTCTTCGAGGAGACTCATTAAGTAGGGTCTGAACCAAATAATGAAAGCGATGAAATCACCCCACATCCGAAAATCTGGTGCTGTTACACTCCGAGCTGTTGCGGAACATCTGGGCCTGACAGCCGGAACGGTCTCCGCGGTATTGAACGATTCACCGGCGGCGCGTTCCATTCCAGCACGTACCCGGGAGCGCGTCCTCAAGGCCGCACGTGAGCTAAACTACCGCCCCAATTTCTTCGCACGGTCGCTGCGTGTAAAGCGCAGCCTTACCGTGGGTGTCATCGCCGAGGAGATTGGGGACGCTTACGGCAGCCTGGTCTGCAGTGGTATCGAAGCCTATCTCCGGGAGCACGACTACTTCTTCCTGACCGTCGCCCATCGCCACGACCCGAAACTCCTGCGGACGTACTCGCAGCTGTTGCAGTCTCGCGGAGTCGAGGGAATCATCACCATTGATACGTCGATTGATGAACAGCCGCTGCTGCCCACCGTCGCGGTGGCGGGGCACCAGAAAGTAGAGAACGTCACCAACATTATTCTGGATCACCACCGCGCTGCCGAGCTGGCCCTTGGCCATTTGAAACAACTGGGCCATCAGAACATTGCCTTTTTGCGCGGCAATCCGGAGAGCTCGGACGCCGTGTCGCGCTGGGATGCCATTCAGGAAGTTACGCGCGAATTTGGCATTCGCATCCGGCCCGAACTTATCGTCCAGTTGGAGGGCTGGGAATCAGCTGCGAAGCTGGGCTATCCGTCAGGCAAGGTGCTTCTCGCGCGGAATGTGCCGTTCACCGCGCTTTTTGCCTACAACGATATTTCCGCGATCGGGGCCATGCGGGATTTTCAGGAAGCCGGGCTGCGTGTTCCGCAAGATGTCTCGGTCGTCGGATTCGATGACATCACTCTGGCGGCGTATTCCATTCCGCCGATCACCACGGTGCGGCAGCCACTTCTGAAAATGGGACGCATCGCCGCGCAGACGTTGCTCGACCGCATAGAAGACCGTGCCCCATTCGTTCCGGAGATTGCCATTGAGCCGGAACTGGTTGCCCGCGCCTCCAGCGGGCCGGCGCGTGCATAACCTCAGCCGCGCACCGGCCTTTCGGAAGTTCTCCGCTCAGGCGTTCGAGTGTGCCTACTCGACGCCTACCGGATGCGATCCTCGCAATGCATAGTAGGCAATATAGAGGTAGCAAATCACCGGCAGCACAAACGCGTGATGCACGCCGATGCGGTCCGCGATGGCGCCTTGCGCTACTGGGATGAGAGCTCCACCCACGATCACCGCGATCAGCAAGCCTGAACCGATTCCGTTAAGTGTTCGCGGAGCGCTCGCTACGGGTCTTCGAGCCACTCACCGCGAAGTAGAGAATATACAAATAGCAAAAAACGGCCGCAATGAGGGCATGGTGAATCCCTTGCCCCCAACTGGTCTCCCCCTGGCTCATTGTTGGATAGTAACTACGGTTGATTAGATCTGCCGCTTTACCCACGATCCAAGGAATGATTGCTCCGCCGACGATAGCCATATTCAAAATGCCGGAGCCGTCGCCCGTAAGCGGACCCAATTCTGCGATCCCCATGGTAAATATGCAGGGGAACATGATTGAGTTGAAGAGTCCAACGGCCAAGATCGACCACATAGCTGTATGGCCATTTGTCGTCACCGAAATTGTGACGAGGAGGGCAGCCATGATTGCAGCAAGCGCCAACAATTTCCCCGGTTTTATTTTTTGAAGGAGAGCTGAACCTATGAAACGACCGATCATCGCCCCTAACCAGTATAAGGAGATGTACTTTGCGGCCTCTGCGAGTGCTGCGCGGTATCGATTCGCTGCGTCCGGAATGTTGGCTGAGGAGATGAAGCCACCGATATTATCCAGCGCAAGGTAATTGGCGATGGAACTTCCTATGGCAACTTCACCGCCCACATACACAAAAATCCCGATTGCACCAAAGACAAGATTTGGGTGCCTCCAAACAGAATCATTGACCTTTTCACCTAAGTGGTGCTGAGCGGCAGATATTGTCGGGAGTTTGGATAACCCGATGCCTATCGCGAGCAGCGCGAGGGCTGTGGCAAAGAAATAAACATAAAGCTTAACCACTGCATTGGCTTCCGCTGATGCATTCAGATTTACAGCAGCAGCCGTGGTTCCGAGAATCAACCTCGCACCGATCCAAGGGAATACAGCCGTACCGAGAGAGTTAAATGCTTGCGTAAGATTCAACCGGCTGGAGGCGGTTTGCGGCTTCCCCAATATTGCCACGTAGGGATTTGCCGCGACTTGGAGAATCGTAATTCCTGTCGCCAAAATGATTAAAGCTGCAAGGAAAAATGGAAATGAAGGAATTCTAGCCGCAGGATAGAAAGCGAGGCAGGCCATCACCATGGTGAACAGACCCACCACGATTGCTTTCTTGTAACCGATCCAATCGATGATCTTGGACGCTGGAATTGAGAAAATAAAATAAGCAGAAAAAAATGCGGTTTGGATAAGCATGCTGGCGGCGAGCCTTATCTTGAAAACATGCTGAACATATGGAATCAGGACGTCATTCAGAGAGGTGAGCGAACCCCACATGAAGAACAGAGTGGTCACAATCGCCAGCGCGCCAATGTAGTTTTTCGGTGATTCTCCTGTTACCTTCGGACTCTCCATGATTACGTTCGCCATCGTCTAGGTATCCCTTCTATTCCTTAACGAGCGGTTGCCAAATCGACCTAGATAGTGTCACATCCATTCCCGGAACCGAAAGGTTTCTCGTCACACCGCCTTGGGCGGGAAGGACCTGCGATCATTGCCGGAACAAAAAAAGGCGGCCCCGAAAGGCCGCCCCGATTTGGAAATTGCCGGTGTCAGGCGTGAGAAGTCACCGCCTCTTTTTTCTCTACCACGTGTGCCAGCCCCGCTTCGAGCACATCCAGCCCTTCATCGAGCTGCGCGTCGCTGATCACCAGCGGCATGAGGATGCGCATGATATTGTTCAGCGTTCCGGCGGTAATCGTGAGGAGGCCGTGCTCATAGCAGTAGCGTGCGAGTTCCTTCGTTTCGGCGTCGGCAGGTTCTCGCGTGCCGCGGTTGCGCACCAGTTCGATCGCGCACATGCCGCCAAGGCCGCGCACGTCGCCAACCAGTTGCCATTTTTTCTGCCAGCCCTTGGCGCGATCTTCAAAGCGTTTGCCGATGACCGTGGATCGCGCAAGCAATCCTTCCGTTTCGATGGTCTCCAGTGCCGCCAGAGCCGCCGCGCAGGATGCGGGGTTGCCAGCGAACGTGCTGCCCAGGCCGCCGGGTTGCGGTGCGTCCATGATTTCCGCTCGCCCTGTCACGGCAGCGATGGGCAAACCTCCGCCAAGGGATTTCGCCGAAGTGATCAGGTCCGGCTCGACACCGTAATGCTCGATCGCAAAATATTTGCCCGTGCGGCCGATCCCGGATTGCACCTCGTCCGCGATGAACACGATGCCGTACTTCTTACAGATGTCCTTGAGGATAGGAAAAAACTCCTTCGGCGGCGCGATGAATCCGCCTTCGCCCAGGACGGGTTCCGCAATCACCGCGGCCACCGAATCCGGCGACACCACACGCCGGAATGTGTCTTCGAGATGATGCGCGCAAGCTGTGTTGCAGGACGGGTAAGTCAAGCCATACGAGCAGCGATAGCAATAGGCATACGGAATGCGATAAATGTCGGCCGCAAACGGCGCAAATCCCGCCTTGTACGGATTGGTCTTGCTGGTCAGAGACAACGTCAGCAGCGTCCGACCGTGAAACGCGTCCTCGAAACAAATCACCGCGGGCCGCTTGGTGTACGAGCGCGCAATCTTTACGGCGTTCTCCACCGCCTCCGCGCCGGTATTGACAAAGAACGTCTTCTTCGCAAACTTGCCCGGCGCCAGCGAGTTCAGTTTTTCCGCGAGAGCAATGTACGACTCGTAGGGAGTTACGCCAAAGCAGAGATGCAGAAATTTTCCGGCCTGATCGCGCACCGCCGCTTCCACCTTGGGAGCGCGGTGCCCCACATTCAGGCAGCCTATGCCGCCGGCAAAATCAATGTAGCGATTCCCATCAACGTCCTCGATCCACGCGCCTTCTGCCTTCGCCGCGAAGATGGGCGTCACCAGGGACGGCCCCCTTGGAATGGCCGCTTCCCGCCGGGCCAGCAGCGCTTTGGATTTGGGCCCGGGGATTTCTGTGCGAATCTGAATTGTTTTCATGGTTCCTTGTTCCTTTGACCGAATTTCAGTCGATCTCTTCAAACTTCTCAGTACCAGCCAATCGGTGCTTCGTCGAGATTGACGAAAACCTGCTTGGTCTCCAGATATTCCTCGAGGCCCCACGGCCCGAGTTCTCTTCCGAACCCGGACTGCTTGTATCCGCCCCACGGCGCTTCCACGTAGGTAGGCTGCATGTGATTGACCCACACGATTCCCGCGCGAATGGACTTGACCACGCGAAACGCTTTGTAGATATCGCGCGTCCATACTGCCGCGGCCAATCCATACGGTGTGTCGTTGGAGATGCGGATGGCCTCCGCTTCGTTCTCGAAAGGAATCACGCTGGCCACAGGCCCGAAGATCTCTTCGCGGGCGATACGCGCGGAGTTTTGCACGTCATAAAAAATAGTCGGCTCGACGTAATAGCCCTTGCCGAACGCCTTCGCCCTTCCCCCGCCAATCGCGGTCTTGGCCTCTTTCTTGCCGATTTCGAGATACGAGGTTACCCGGTCGTACTGCTCCTTGCTGACCAGCGGCCCCATTTTCGTGTCGCGATCCAGCGGCGGCCCCAGTTTGATGCGCTTGGCCTTTTCCGTCATGGCCTCCACGAATTTCGTGTAGATCTTCTTCTCCACCAGCACGCGGCTGCCAGCGGAGCAGACTTCGCCCTGATTGATGAACACTCCAAAAAGCGCGCCATCCACTGCCGCTTCCCAATCCGCGTCGGCAAAAAAGACGTTTGGCGATTTTCCGCCCAATTCCAGCGTCACACGCTTCAGCGTATCGGCGGCGCTCTTCACAATGATTTTTCCGACCGCAGCACTGCCGGTGAACGCCACTTTATCCACGCCCGGATGTGCGACCAGTGCCGCGCCCGTAACTTCACCCAAGCCGTTCACGACGTTGACGACGCCTGGCGGCAACCCTGCTTCCGCGAACCAGTTCGCCAGTTCCATCGCCGTCAGCGGCGTCTGCTCCGCCGGCTTCAGCACGCATGTACATCCCGCGGCGATCGCCGGCGCCAACTTCCACGCCGCCATCAGCAGCGGGAAATTCCACGGAATAATCTGGGCTGCGACACCCACCGGCTCACGCAACGTGAAGCTCAGCGCGTTCGCGGGCACCGGATTGACGTGGCCCGTCACCTTATTCGCCAGGCCGCCGTAATATTCAAAGCAGGTCGCCACGTCGGCCAGGTCATATTCGGCTTCCACGATGGGCTTGCCGCAGTTGCGCGTTTCGAGCTCTGCCAGCATCGCGGTGTTTTGCCGGATCTTGTCGGCGATCTTGAAGAGAATGCGCCCGCGATCCTGCGCCGTGGTTTGCGCCCATGGCCCGGAGTCAAAGGCGGCGCGCGCCGCTTTCACAGCTTTGTCCACATCCGCGGCGGTTGCCGAGGCCACGTGGGCAATTGTCTCTTCGGTCGAGGGGTCAAAGACCGGAAAGGTCTCGCCGGAGGAGCTGGCCACCCACTGCCCATTGATATAGTTCTGGTAGGTTTTCACCGTTGGTTTTGCAATAGTGGACATGAACCGCCTCCCAAGTTCGCTTTCTTATACCGCCGGGGAATTCGCTGCCAACTTGCGTGCCGCTTTGCGGCTTCCATACACATAAAAGAAAAATGCCGCCAGCCCGATGAAAAACAGCGTTCCGCCCCACATCCAGATCTCATACCGCATCAGTGACTTGATCTGCTGAGCGGGGAAAAACGCCAACGCAATCCCGAGAATAGTCGTCAAAAGCCCGAACCCACCTGCTAGCACCAGTGTCGTCCTGCCGTAGTGGCCACGCACGAAATTTTCTGCCACCGCAATTTTCAGCAGCGCTCCAAACATATACAGAAAGGGAATCAGTTGGAGCACCACCGCAAGCGATAGAAGTTGCTGAAACGTTTCCTGCACTCCGCCCGTCGATCGAAAATTGACAATCACCAATATCAGCGAAACCGTCGCGTGCACGATCAGCGCCGCATACGGCGTCGCGTACTTTGGATGAATCCGCCCCAGCCAGGCCGGCATGTACGAATCCAGGCCCGCGACAAACGGTATGCGCGCCGACCCGCCCAGCCACGCCGAACCGATCCCCGCAATCGAAAGACTCAACAGCAGCGCGAACGGCGGCACAATCCACCCGACATTCAGCCGTCCCGCCATGTGGCTCACGGCCTGCACAATTCCCTCAAGCACGCTGATGCTGTCCTTGCTCACTGCAACCAGCAATGTGAGGGTAGCGCCGATATACAGCAACCCGGAAAGGATCCCGCCCCAGGCCACCGCTCCCGGCATGTTCTTCTCCGGATTCTCGATTTCGTCGCCCATGATCGAGGCAAGTTCCAGCCCCACCAATCCGAAGCAGATCACGCCAAAAGAATTCAAAACGGAGCGTGGATTCGCGGGAATCTGGAAATCGGCCCAGTGAACGGTCGTGCCAAACTTCATGTACACCACCACGCCTAGTCCCATCAGCAGAAATGCGGCCACGAACGTCCCGATGCCACCGATATTATTGACCCACTTCCCCACGCCAAGTCCCATGATGTTGAGGATCACCAGCAGAGCCAGCAGCACCACGGAAGCCGCCAGGGCAAAATTCTTGTTGTCGGCAAGACCCGCGTGGCTCGGGCCCAGCACAAACACGGACACGCCGACGAAATACAACATCACCGTCGGCACGTACATCATGTTGTTGGTCCAGTAGCACCACCCCGAAAGGAATCCGTGGAAGTCTCCGAACACTTCCTTGGCCCACAGATAGACGCCGCCCTCGCCCGGATAGCGGTGGGCCAGTTCGATTACGGCAATTCCCTGCGGCCAGAAGAACAGCAGAAGCGAGATCAGCCAGAGCCAGACTGTGACTCCGCCATTGGCGGCAATGGAAGGCAATACGTTGAGGTTAAAAACAGCAACAACAAAGAGCAGCACCAGGTCACGCCGCCCAAGCACCCGCTTCAAATGTGGCCGCCCGGCTTCCGAAGCCGGCGAAGCGGCTTGCGCTGTGGTGACCTCGTCGCTCAATCCTGTTGCTCCTTAGTGTCCCGCCGCACCGACAATTTGCGCGCCGCGTTCCTGCTGCGTCTTGGCCAGCCCGGGCGCGACTTCCTCAAACACCGCGAGGTGCTTGTCGATGTCCGCTTCGGTGTGTTGCACGGAGACGGTCCACTGTTCGTCCCACCAGTATGGCATCGCCAAGACGCCGCGATTGACCATGCCAAACCAGAATTGCCGCCACAGATCCACATCAATCTTCATCCAGTCGCGGTAGTTCAGGATTTCCTGCGGGTACAGCATCAGCGCACCGTTGACCCCTGCCTGGGCCACATACGCTTTCAGGCCAGTTTTCTTCAGGATCACGCGGTAGCCCTCCGCCAGTTTCTTGCTTAGCTTCCCCACGTGGGCATAGTTCTCGCGGGTGAGAACTTCACGGAAGGTGGCCAGACCCGCGGCCATCGCGAAGCGGTTCGTGTTGAACGTGCCGCCGTGGAAAACCTTGTGCTGGACAATGAGGTCCATCACCTGACGGCCCGCGCCAAACGCCGCCAGCGGCACACCGCCGCCGATCGACTTCGCCAGCGTGATGATGTCGGGCTTCACCCCAAAGTACTCGCTGGCGCCGCCCCAGCAGAGCTTCGCGCCGGTCTTCACTTCATCGAAGATCAGCAGCGCGCCATTCTTGTTGCAGATTTCGCGCAGTCCTTCCAGGAAGCCAGGTTGCGGCATGCATATGCCGACGTTCATCATGATCGGCTCTAGAATGATGGCCGCGATCTGGCCGGGAAACTGCTTGAAGCGGTTTTCCACGCTGGGCAGATTGTTGAACGTGGCCACGGTCACGTTGTCGAGCACCGCCTGGATCACGCCCAACCCGCTGGGCACGGAATTCGGCGCATTGATGTCGCCGATGTCCTCTTCCTTCGGCTTCACGCTGACGAGCGCGGTGTCGTGCAGGCCGTGGTAGCCGCCCTCAAAGCGCAGGATTTTGTCGCGGCCCGTCGCGGCGCGGGCGATGCGGCAAGCATGCATCGTCGCTTCCGTGCCGCTGGAGCCGAAGCGCACCATCTCGACGGGATAGCGCGCGCAGATTTCCTCGGCCAGTTCGGCTTCCATGTCGTGGGGCATGCCGAAGGTGGTGCCGTTCTGCAGCGCCCACTGGATAGCCTTGACCACCGCCGGATGCCCGTGCCCGGCCATCAGCGTGCCGAAGCACAGGTTGTGGTCGAGATATTCGTTCCCGTCCATGTCCACGATCTTGCTGCCGTGGCCTTCAGCCACGAAGATCGGGTAGGGATCGTAGGCGCGGTAGTTGCTCGCGACGCCCAGGGGAATGCGCTTCTGCGCCTTCTTGTGGGCTTCTGCGGATTTGGGCGTGCGCTTCTCGTAAAGAGCGAGTTCCTTCTGTAGCGCTTCTTGCATTTTAAACTCCATGCAGGCTGGCCTTCCTAAGCGGTCACCTGTGGCAGGTCTGTTCCCTGCGGTCAGTTTCAGCGAGGTAAACTACGAGGTTCGTGGGACGTACTGCGAACCTAATCTTACGCCTTCCTTTGTACTCGAAGCCACGCGCAGGAGCAGTTCCGTGCGGCTTCGCAATTCCGCTTCGCACTAAAGCGCCCCGGCCACGCCGGGGCGCTTTCTGCTGGCTAAAATCGAACCAGGAGCTCTTAGAACATCAGCTTTAATGCAAACTGCATGACGCGGGGATCACGCGCCTTCAAAACCTGCCCGAACGTCGAGTCGCTAAAATTCCCGTCAGGATTCTCAAACTCCGTATGATTCCAGGCGTTGTAAAACTCCGCGCGGAATTCCGTGGTCCATCGTTCGTTTATCGGAGTTCTTTTGGCGATCACCAGGTCTGTATTGCTCAGCGCAGGGCCGCAACACAGCGAATGCGGCAGATTGCCGAAAGTACCGGGAGCCGGATCGCCAATATTAGTAGTGTCAAACCAGAAGTTTCCATTTACCGTATGTATCTTAGGGTTCACGAACTGAACTGGCCCGGTCGAATACGGTGTGTTCGCGTCTTCGAAGAAGTAACTGCTCTGGAGCTCCGCATCGTCTTGCGTCTGCATGCGAATGGGGAAGCCGCTCTGGTAGGTAATGATGGCGGATACTTGCCAGCCGTTGGCGACCTTTCCGGCGAACCCTTCCTTCTTCGGAATGGGCAGTTCCCAAACCGGGCTGAATACGAACCGGTTCTTTGCATCCAGCAGCGATAACCCGCGCGTGGCGCTGGGATTGATGGGGTTGAGTTCGTTTTCGAACGACGCGCCCTGGTCAATCGCCTTGCTGAAGGTGTACGAGGCCTGGAACAGCAATCCGTGAGAATAGCTCTTCTCAACGGAGATCTGGAGCCCGTTGTAATTAGAGTTGGCGACCGTGTCTTCCGCGAAGATATTGCTGAATACCGGCACACCGTCGGCCGGGCATCCCGTGTTGGCGATCGGATCGCAGTTGGGCGAGGAATACGGACGGAGACCAACCAGATTGATGGGAATCCCGACGTTCCCGTTGTTTGTGATCTTGCACCCTGTCGGATTGCTCGGGTTTGCGTATGGGCAAGGGATATTCGGCCCGTTGGCCACTGGCCCGGGGATATACGGCATGTTGATGGATTGCCCTGGCAGCAACGTGAAGGAATACGGGGCGTCCGCGCCAAAAGGTCCACAGGTTCCTGCACCCACATCCGTGTTTAAGTCCAAACACGTCTGTGTATTCCCGTAGTTCAGGTCGTGAATGGAGAGCAGATGGTGCGCTTGCGTGCCCACATAGGCGACGCGCAGCAGCATATCGGAAGTTAATTGCCGCTCAATCGTAAAATTGTACTGTTCCGCATATTGCGAACGCAGATGCGGCTGGAATTCTCCGTAGAGCAAAAGCGGCCGGAACTGCGACCAGTCCACGCAGCCATTGCGTCCGGCAGGATCAAAGCAAGGTGTACTGGGAGTCTGGTGGATGATTGCGCCAGCGTCGTTCGGAGCTTGCACGCCGTTCTGCCCTAAAAACGGCGTATTGAAGAGCGGGCCCGAGAGCAGCGCACTGACACCGAACGGTGGCTCGGCGCTGAACTGCTCCATCACCAATTGCTCGATGGGGTTATAGAAAATTCCATAACCGCCGCGGATCGTGGATTTCCCCGGGCCGCCGGTGATCTTTGCCAAAGGGCCCTCGGTCCAACTGGGGCTGTACGCCAAGCCGAATCTTGGCGCAAACGCCTTGTAATAAGTCGCGGTCAGTCCTTGCGGCACGCCTTTGTCCCCCGGGAAAACAAGTCCGGTCGGAAAGTAGGCATAGTTTGCTGATGTGGGCCCGCAGTCCCCTGGTGTGGTGCCCAGCGTTGCCGCGCTCGAAGCGGACAACCAGCACGGATACTGGGTCGTGTCCTGTCCCGGCCGGAACGTTTGCAGGCGGTTCCCGCTATCCACGTACGGCGTGTTCAGCTCCCACCGCAAGCCATAGTTCAACGTGAGGTTAGGCTTGATCTTCCAACTGTCTTGCGCGAACAAATAAAGGCCGTAGTTCGTCAAGTCTTCCGCCTGAGCTGCGCCTTGCGAATACGATGTCGGCACTCCCAGGAAGTAATCGGGATAGGCGTCGGGGGAAGAACTGGTGGGAGCCAACGAATTGGACGACCCGCCGTTCTGGAACGTAAAGTCGCCGTTGATGTCGTAGTAGAGGAACTGGTTAAATTTCTGATCGCGAAAATCGCCACCGAATTTCAGGCTGTGCGTCCCCATCACCTTGCTGTAATTGTCTGAAAACTGATAGGTATTGCCGGTCTGCGGAAGTTCTCCCTCGAAGTTGTTCCCGATTGAAAATCCGCCGAGCACTTGCACGAACGGAACGCCCTCGCGGCCCGGAATGTTCGTTGTAATCCCAGATGTGGGATTGTTGGGATCCGCAAAACAATTCGCCGCCTCCACAAGGGTTCCGCAGGCATCATGCAGGCTCGAAAGAATGTTCACGGGGTGATTCAGGCTCCCCTGCCCCTCACGGAAGTAATTGAACCGCATCTCATTCACAGCCGTCGAGCCAATCGTGGAAGTCTCGCTCACGTTCAACTGCTGGACCCGCGTCTTGAAGAGACCCCCAAAACCCGGAACGTTCGCTCCGGCCGCCTGAAAGTCGGAAAAGGGATCCGTGTGGTTATCGTCATCGAAATAATAGTAAGCGGTAAAGTGTTGCGTGGTTGTGAAGGTGTGATCGAACCGCAGCGTGAACTGATCTTCGCGATCTTTCTTGTCCGGCGCGTACGACAGTACTCCCGTCCCCACGGGCGCCACATAATTCTGATAGAGCGCATTGGCCGTGGGATCAAAACAGGCCGTGGGAATCTGGCTATCGGTCTTCGTATTGAAGTTCGTGAAGATACCAGGGGAAATCAGGTTTCCATTCTTATCGTAGGTTCCCCCGTAGTTGTTGCCAACGGCGATTGGAGCTCCACCTTGCCCAGCAACGGCAGCCGCACATCCGGGCCGGCTGTTCAATATATTGGCGAAGGTCTGGTCCGTGAGCACTCCCGCAAACGCCCCATCCGCCGAAAAGTCTCCTCCAGCTTCCGCTGCTGTTGGCAGGAATACCTGCCCGGAAGAGATACCCTGACGCAGGCGGTCGCCCTCGTACGAGCCAAACAGGAATGTCCTGTCCTTTTTGATCGGGCCGCCCAGCGTTGCTCCAAACTGATTCTGCTTGTAATCCGGAGCCGTGCTGTCAAAAAATCCCTTCGTATTCAATACCTTGTTCCGGAAGAATTCATACACATCGCCATGCACGGAGTTGGTTCCGGATTTGGTGACCACGTTGACCACCGAACCCGAGTTGCGCCCATACTCCGCGTCAAAGGTATTCGTCAGTACGCGGAATTCCTCGATCGCATCCGGCGACGGCTGGATGGCTGGTCCGTTCACGAAAATGTCGTTGCCGTCGCCACCGTTCACCATGTAGTTGTTCGACCGCCCGCGGCCGCCGTTCACCGAAACAACCCCGGGATTGCTGCTGCCGTAAAACAGGTCCGCGCCCAACTGCGACTGCACGCCCGGCTGCAATTGCAGCAGCTGATAGGTATTGCGCGAATTGAGAGGGAGTTCGCGCACGGACTGGTCGGTCATCACCGCCCCAAGTTGCGTGGTCGTAGTGTCAATCACCGGCGGCGCTCCGGTCACTTCGACCGTGTCAACATTCGAGCCGACCTGCAGCGTAATGTCGACCGTGGCAATCTCGTTCAAAACGAGAACGATTCCCTTGTGGGCAGACTTCTTGAATCCCTGTTGATTTACATCCACCTCGTAACTGCCAACCGGCACCTCGAGGAAGAGATACTCACCGGCGGCCGAAGTCTGCACTTCCCGCGAGACATTCGTGCCCTCATTGATCAAGGTCACTTTGGCGCCGACAATTGCGCCTCCGCTTTCATCCGTGACTGTTCCGCGGATGCGGCCGCCCGTGCTCTGCGCGCCGGCGTACGGTACTGGCAGCAGGAACACCATGGAAAAGAGGAACGCGGGGAAAATGCTCCGGCAACAGACAGACTTCAGTTGCGCAAGGCGCGATGCTTCTTTCATTTAAACTCACCCCTAATTTCACGATAACCGCAATCAGTTTTTTGCGATTCTTCGTGGTTGCTAGCGGCCCGGGAACCTTACTATAATCCAGCAAACTTAGAGAAAGCCGGGACCTGTGTCAAGCAGAAAGAATTTCTCCAAGCCATCGGATTCTTTGGGCGCACCAGGCCTCCTGCGCATCTCGGAGGTCGCGCGCCGGTTGAGGATTTCTTCATCGGCGCTGCGCTCCTGGGAAGCTCTGGGGCTTATCACCCCGCAGCGCACCCAGAGCCGTTATCGCATGTACACGGAATCCGATGTGCGCTTGTTGCAGCGCGCCATCTTCCTGCGCCGGGCCCGCGGCCTCAATCCTCCCGCCATCGTCCACGTCCTCAAAAAACAGGGCCTGGTCGACGGCCCCGTCGACGCCCCGCAACTCCCCGGCCAGCGATTCCGGCGTTTGCGCGTGCGCCGCGGGCTCTCCCTCGCACAAGTGGCCCGCGCCACCCGCGTCTCGGTTGGTTTTCTCAGCGCGCTGGAACGCGGCCAGATGCACTCCTCGGTTGCCACGCTACGCCGCCTCGCACGCTTCTATAAAACCAGCATCATGTCGCTGTTTGATACCAACGGCGAGACGCAGCATCTCGTTCGCCCGGAGCACCGTAAAATCCTCGAAACTTCTCCCGGCGTCCGCATGGAACTCCTCGCCTGGGGCAACACTGCGATGGAGCCCCACCTCTTCCGCATCAAACCCGGCGGAGGCAGCGGCGAATCTTACGCTCATGAGGGCGAGGAATTCCTACACGTCCTGCGCGGTGAATTTGAAATCTGGCTGAACAAGCAGGAACATTACGTTCTCAAACCCGGCGACAGCCTCTATTTTGAGAGTTCCACGCCCCATCGTTGGAAGAACTCGGGACGCTCCGAAACCTGGCTTTTGTGGGTGAATACGCCGCCGACTTTCTGAGTTTTTGCCGCCGCCCAGTCATTTGATTACCTGACCATCAACGATGATTGTTTGAAGCGGAAATACCAATACGGAAAACGTTACGTGTAGTGCATCTGTGCCTGACAGTTCCTCTTGCACTGCAACTTCGGCCAAATGGTCGTTCTTTACAAATGCTTTTCTCAGGTAATTGGCACAGTCAGTTGCGGCAGAATGTGAAAAAAAGCCGCCAGTTTTCAGACTGAGATTCTTAAGGAGAGGGGGTGGCCCGGGCTGAACGGGGTAGAAAGTGTTGACATGGGAGACGCGGAGAGGATATCACTTCGACAAATCTTGCGGAAGTACATAGAGACGGAGGGTGCCCCAGGTTCGGTGTGGGAACCTGGGTCTTGGGGTCGCCATGCCGGCTGGGCTGAAGCGCTACTACGGCAAAGGTCATTTGCACTTCATTACCTTCAGTTGTTATCGGCGTCTGCCATTGTTGAAGACAGTGCATGCGCGCGACATCTTCGTGCAAGAGTTGGGAAAAGTCCGCGACGAGATGGAGTTTCGTCTGATCGGGTATGTGGTCATGCCGGAGCACGTGCATCTGTTGATGAGCGAACCGAAACGCGGAACGCCATCAACCGTGTTGCAGAAATTAAAACTGCGGGTGTCGCGGAAGTTGCGCAAGCGGAGAAAATTCGCCGGCGTGGGGCAGTTACAGTTGCCGTTCGAGGAAGTGGGGGGATCGTCGCGGGCATTTTGGCAGCCGAGGTTTTATGATTTTAACGTATACACGAAGGGCAAGAAGACAGAGAAGTTGAACTACATGCACGCGAATCCGGTGACGCGAAGGTTGGTGAAGCATCCCAAGGAATGGCCATGGAGCAGTTGGTCCTTTTACGCCAAGGACGAGCCGGGGTTGCTCCGCATGGACGTTGTAGAGTAGGAAGAAAAGGGGACCCCAAGACCCAGGTTCCAACAGCGAACCTGGGGCACCCTCCGTGTTTATTTGATGCGAGCGGGTCGAAGAGTTTGTAGCTCCGCTCTATGAAGATTGTTCAAGAAGAAAGAGGCAGCAATCCGGGCCACTCGCCTGCGCCGGCAGCCCTTTCTCTTGGCGCAGCGTGGTGAGGAATGCGGGCGAAGCGACTCATGGAAACTTACGTGCGAAGCTCACCCCGTGAGGTAGAATGGTTACCTGACCAGCCTATGAGCACTACCCCTACGGCCATCGCTCCTACCAGCCACGAGAACCTTTTCCAAAAGGCAAAGGCCTTCTTTGGTGCGGCGCTCTTCCTGGTCATTCATCGCTTCCCCCGGCTTCTGCAACTGCACCGCAACGAAAAGTCCTGGACGCTGTTTCGCATCGCCCTGGCCTGTCTTGGGGCGGCGATTGTCATTCTTCCGCTGAGCTTGTGGAACGGCTGGATCACCGCCAGTTTCGGTTTGCTCCTCTTTGTCGTGGCCATCTTGCTGCCGCCCGCCGAACTGGAATCAGGCACCGACCGCAAGGCGCGTGAACTCGGCGCGCAGACCGTCGTCAGTGGCGGCGAATATCAGCCCGGAAACGCACCGGCCGCGGAGGTGCGCCTGTTCATTTCCCCCGCGCATATCTGGGTCCTGGACGCTCATTTCGACCCGTGCCTGGTGATGTCTGCGCCGGAAGTCTCCAGTCTTCGCGTGGAAGAGAAAGAGCAGCGCTGGCTCCTGCAAATCGGCTGGGCCGATCACAAGGCGGAATTCGCATTTGCCGGTTTCTTCGCCGAACGTTTCGCGCGGCTCGCCGAAGAGTCCATTCGCGCCGCCTTGCCACAGGTGTTGCCTGCTACCCCGAAACGCCGCGCGGTCAGCGCCGGATGAATCCAGGAAATTTTTTCCAGCAATCTCCTTGGTGCCTCGAAATGTGTGTCAAAATAAGGGTATGGCATGTGGTTGGGAAAGCAAAGATGTGGAATCCCAGGTGGAAGCGAAAACATCAGTGACCGAATCCGAAGGAAAAGGCCCTAAGACTGCCGAGCAAGTCCTACGAGAGCAGGAACGCCGCGGCTTGCAGCTCTCGCGTATCCGCATCATGAACGATCTCCAGAACGCTACGAACCCGAATCACCGCAAGTCTCTGGAAGCCGCTCTCGCGCACCTCGACAAGAAGATCGCCGAATTCAGCTAAATTCTTCTTGGAAAGTCGCGCACAATCCTGCGCCGCTCGCTGCGGGAAACCTTAGTCCGTAAACACCACCCCGACGGCCGTCGTACCTCGTTCCGCGCCCTCTTCCAGACGCACCACGTAGCCTCGCAGCCGCATCTCCTGTACCCCCTCGGCTCCTGGCGTTTGCATCGTGACTTGAAGTTCGGACTGGATGCGCGGGCTGTGCTTCAGGGAGATCAGCGCGCCCTGCAGAGAGAGGTCCCGTACCACCGTTTCTTCCTCGAATTTCTGGCCTTCCGCGGTCACGCCGCTCACGCAAGCGCGGAATTGCGCTTCCCGCCGCAACGCCGTGCGCGAACCGGGCATGTGCGCCTGCACCGGCTCGCCGGCAGCGCCCAGCGTAATCACCATGCCCTCGCTCGCCGCGAACACGGAGTCGAATTTCTCTCGCGCATCGCGGAGAATCTCGTCGACAATGCGGTCGGTGGAGTCCGGATCGTGGTGAAACAGCACCAGCGTCTTGGCATTCACCTCGCGCGCCACGTTCACACCCTCGCGCCACGAAGAATGTCCCCAGCCCTTACGCCTGCTGTCCAACTGCGCAGGAGTGAATTGCGCGTCATTAATGAAGATGTCCGCATCAGTGGCTAGTTCACGCAGGTTTTTCTCCAACACCTGGTCGCCGGGCTCGTTGTCCGTGGCGTAGGCCACGATTCCGGCGGGAGTTTCAATCCGAAATCCCAAGCAGCCCTGGGGGTGGTTCAGCCAGCGCGCGCTCACCTTGTTTTTGCCAATCTGGAAGCTCTCTCCGCCGTCCACTTCGCGGAATTTCCTGCGCGCGCTCATGGCCGAAAAATCCACCGGAAAATACGGCAAAGCCATCTGCGCTTCAAACACCTGCCTTAGGGAATCGCGGCCAAGAAATTTCGAGCGGAAACTGTAGAATTGGAATTGATTTTTCTCCACATAGAGCGGCGCAAAAAAGGGCAACCCCTGAATGTGGTCCCAGTGGTAGTGGGTGACCAGAATGTGTGTTTCCGCCGACGCCCCGTTTATTCCTTCCGCCCAGCGGTTCCCCAGCATGCGCAGTCCGGTCCCGCAATCGAGAATAAACTGTGTGCCATCCGGCGCAACCAGCTCCAGGCATGGCGTATTTCCGCCGTAGCGCCACGTCGCGGGATCGACGGTGGGCGTGGAACCGCGCACGCCCCAAAAACTCAGTTTGGCGATAGGACTGGTCATTTCCGCCGGTGCTACGACTCGGTGCCCCTGTACTGGATTGCTCGTTCCCCGTGGTTCCCTGCCATTTCTGATAGTGGCAGTCATGGCAAGGGGCGTCAACGAAATCGCGGGCCTGTGTTGTCATACTTTCCAATAACACGGCTGTTCGCAAGGGCTGTGTTTTGCTTTCG
This sequence comes from Candidatus Acidiferrum typicum, assembly GCA_002478115.1. GTDB lineage: Bacteria > Acidobacteriota > Terriglobia > Acidiferrales > UBA7541 > Acidiferrum > Acidiferrum typicum. The sequence continues at coordinate 21,291 of DLMH01000180.1, forward strand.
AAGCTCGTAGAATGAAAGGGATGCACGTCCACGAGCCGCATCACGGCCAGGAACATGGCCACGAACACGACCACGGTCATGCTCACAGTCATGACCACGCGCACCCGGCTATGCGGCCATCCGTCCTGGCCTGGGCCATGGTGGCGACTCTCGGCCTGGTTGTCGCGGAGGTCTTCGGCGGCATCCTGGGTCATTCCGTGGCGCTGCTGAACGATGCGGTCCACAACCTCTCTGATGTTCCCGCGCTGGGGATTTCCTGGCTGGCCATGCGCTGGGCGCAGCGCCCGGCCGATTCGGAGAGAACCTACGGGTATCACCGCGCCGGTACTCTTGCGGCGTACACCAATGCGGTCCTTCTTGTCCTGCTTTCCTTGTGGCTTGGCTACGAAGCCGTCCAGCGCTTGCGCGCCCCGGTGGAAGTCGTCGAGAGCTGGATGATCTGGACCTCCCTCGCGGCCCTGTTTGTGAACGGCGGCATCACGCTCGCCCTGGTTCGCGGGCACGCCGACCTAAATCTTCGCAGCATCCTCGTGCACAACTTTGGCGATGCCCTCTCCAACATTGCCATCATCGCCGGCGCGCTTATCATGCGTTACACCCACGCGCACTGGATCGATCCCCTCCTTGGACTCGCCATCGGCCTGCTCATCCTCTACTCCTCGTTTGGTATTTTGCGCGAGTCCACGCACATCCTTTTGGAAGGCCGGCCGCGCGAAACGCGGATCGAAGAGGTCGCTTGCGCCATCCTCGCTGTCGAATTTGTACAGGAAGTCCACGATGTGCACATCTGGTCCCTCGGCGGCGGCCATAATGCCATGAGCTGCCATGCGCGCATCCCGGATATGCACATGGACGAATGCGAGAAGATACTCGCCGCGATCCAGAAAAAAGTCGCGGAAGAGTTTGGGATCGAACATACCACCGTGCAGCTCGAACGCGCGGGATTGCCGGCCGTTTCAGGCTACGTTATGCCGCAACCCCTGCGCAGGGGTTGACGCCTGCCAGCCAGCGCTGAAACTCTTAGAAAGTAATCGTCAGGAAGGAAGGCGCGGAGACAACCCGCGCTGTTCGTTGAATTGTTGCGTCGCCGCAAGGTCGAGGCTCGCCAAAGGCGCGGTCTTGCGAAAGCCATCCCGGGTTACGTAGCGAAGATCCGTGCTATCGAAGGTGAACGCCACGGCAAAAAAGACCGTGCCGTCCCGCCGCACGAAAACATATTCAGAATCCGGCTCCGCCGGAGCGCGTGAATTCGCATATGGCCGCACAGCGACATCTGCCGGGCGTGCCGCAGCTTCTTCCGCCGGCGCCGGTTGCTCGGCTTCCGCCGGGCTGCCTTCCACAGCGGATTCCGCCGGCGCCCCACCCTCCATGTAAACCGGGTAAGGAACATAAATGGCGCCGCCCACGAAGGGCACCACGCCTCCTTCAAAGTGATGCCGGCCGGCATTCGGGTGGGTCGCGAAATAGTGCACGTAGTCAAACCCCAACCCAGGTACGCCGAGGTCATTCTCAGCTACGGGTGCACCCACAAAAATCGGATTTGACGGGACAATCTGAGGTTTCACAGAAAGCTTCGGCGAAGGCACCGGGCGCATCGTGCCGCGATGCGAGGGAACGGCGTGAACGCCCGTCACGGGACGCGAATTGGGATGCGCGGGCGCCACGCCCGCCACTGGCGCCATGTGGGCTGCCGGAGCGCTCATCATGGGCCGCATCGCCACTGCCGCCGGGGCCACCGCCGGTCCAGCCGCGTGTTGTGCATTTGCCGCAAACGGAGTGAAGAGAAGAACGAGGACCAACGGAAGTGATTTACGCATGGTGTTACCCCGAATTCCCGCTCACTGCCCCTACACCATATTAGACGCACGCGCGCCTTACAATGTTACCGGAGTTTGCCGGCACTGGCCCCCGGGGCCGCCGGCGCTTTCCCCCGAACTGAGGTTGTGCTATAACCGAGAGGCCGTGAAGGATACCGGGAAGCACGAATCAGCTCCGGCAGATGTGCGGGGCGAAACGGTTGTGGCGTCCGCAGGCAGTGACGAGCATGCGGCCAAAGCATCCGGAAGCTCCTGGGAAGATGCCTCACGGTTTTGTCCGATTTGCTCGCAGCGGCTGGAATCGCGGGGTTGCAAGCTTATTTGCAGCGTCTGCGGTTACTACATGTCCTGCGCGGATTACTATTGATCGCAACGCGGTTTAGCCGGTAAAAGACCGCTTTGCGAAAAACGCGAAAGCGGATATGCTTTGCGGTTCCGGCCCGGGTTGCCGCCGGATCCGTTGATGGATGAGGAGGAAAGTAAAGTGGCCTTAAAGTTGACGACTCGCGAAGTGGACGGCGTAACAGTTGTGGCGCTGGATGGCCGGATCGTTCTGGGCGAAGAGAGTAGCGCCCTGCGCGAAAAGGTGAAATCTCTGGTGGCCGAGGGAAAAAAGAAGATCGTGCTGAACATGGACAATATCACGTTCATTGACAGCGCCGGCCTTGGAACACTCGTGGCCTCGCATCACAGCGCAAAAAACCAGGGCGCATCGCTCCGTCTTTGCCACCTGGGCGCCAAATTTACGGAAGTCCTGCAGATCACCAAGCTGATGACTATCTTCGATGTCTCCAACACCGAAGCCGAAGCGGTCGCCAGCTTCTCCAAGTAAGCTCCCATACACTTCTCGACTTGCCGGGAATTCTCAAAAGGGCAGGCTACCGCCTGTCCTTTTTGTTTTCTATTCCGCGACGCGGTACATGGTGATCCCGCTCAGCAGCTTCGGATAGAAGTCCGTGGACTTCTGCGGCATCACTTCGCCGGCGGTCGCCACCCGCATCACCAGGTCCACATCCGCGGGATTTAGCAGGAAAGCCGCTTGCGCCTCCCCGCGGTCCACCGCCGCCAACGCCATCGCGGCTTCGCGCTCGTAGGTCAAGTTGGCTTCCGAAGCCACGGCGTGCGACGTGATCCCCAGGGCCGGCTCCAGAATGCCCTGGTGCAACAGCACCACATCCAGTTGCCGCTGCAACGCCGACATTCCGGGTAGCACTTGCGTGATATCCGCTTCCGGCCGGAGCGTCAGCACATAGAAGGCGCGGCTTGCCGCATCGGCCACCGGGTAAACGCCAATCGCATGCTGCGCTTTGCCGGCCGCCACGCGCGCCAGGAACTTCTGCTCCGCTTCATGGCGCTGCGCGTCCTTCGCGAACGAAAACACTTCCGTGGCAAACCAGGGCTCCAGGAAGCGGCGCACCGCGCTCCAGGAAAAATCCGGCAGTCGCGAAACCACCCGGTGCGTCGGCAGAATCGTCAGCCCTTCGCTGTGCGTGTTGATGAACGTCATCATCGAGGATTCGTACGGCGCATCGGGGATCATCTTGCCGGCGCGCGTTCGCGACTCATTGCGGAAATTCAACGAGGTTTCATACCGGTGATGGCCATCGGCGATCACCAGCTTTTGCTCCGCCATCGCTTGCTGAATTGCCGCGATCTTTGCTGGATCGGAAACCAACCACAAGCGGTGAATCACGCCGTACTCATCGGTCAGTTGCGTGACCGGGGGTTGCCCGCTTTCGACATCGCCCAGAATCGTATCCACTTGCCTGCGTGGATCGGCGTAAAGCATGAACAACTGTCCCGTGTGCGTGCGCGTGTGCCGCAGCAGCTCCAGCCGGTCCGCTTTCGGCCCGGAAAGTGTGTGCTCATGCCGGAAAATCACCCCGGCGGAATAGTCCTCCAGCTTTCCTGCGCCGATGAAGCCCCGCCGCGTCCGCCGCAGCGAAGTGCCCGGCACGTCATACTCCTGCGTGTACGCATAAAACGTCGGGGCGTCATCCTGCACCACGGCCTTTTCGGCGATCCACTTCTTCAGTGTGACCGCCGCGCGCGTGTACACATTGTGTTCCCGAGTGTCGCCCTCCAGCGTGCGGCCTTTTTCGATGCTGATCAGATTGTGCGGATCGGCGGCGTAATACTTCTCCTGCATCGCGGGCGTGATTTTGTCGTAGGGCTGCGTCAGCACGCGGTCAAACGCGGCGACACTGGGATTGTAACGATACGCGCGAAACGGATAAACCGTAGCCATGGGAACTCCCAAGAAGTTCTTTGCCGGGTGAGCAGCTTTCTAGTTTACGTGATGTTCCACCGTTTCGGAAAACCACATCTGCTTCTCCCGTTCACCCACGCGTCGGATTCCGTTTGATGCTTTGATTGGATGATTGATGATATTGCTCAAAATAGGCATATAATTCAGCTCGATATGCACCCCAACAAATACCTGCTAATGATCCTCGCCTGTCTTAGCCTCGCGAGTACTACCTGGAGCTCAAGTGGCAGTGATACAGACGGCCCTGAGGCCTTGCTTTCCCGGGCGCGCACGCAAGAAGCGATTTGGGCTGAAGGAACTCCGCCCATGATGATGCGAGCAGACATTCAGATATCTGACGCCAAGGGCAATCCAGTACATGGGGGATACACTCTTGAGTGGGTTTCGCCCTCTCGATGGAGGGAAGAGATTCGCTTTGGCGACTATGACCGGCTCCGGGTTCGCGAAGCCACGGGGTATTGGCAGAAGAGTGGACTGAGCTACCAGCCGGAGATCATTTTCCAATTGGATACCATGTTGCACCTGAAGGATGCGCTCAGGCTTAGGCTGAAGCAATCCTTTGGGAAAGCAAAAACTCACGAGGTTGCTGGAGTCCGGCAGAAATGCGCGGAAGTCAAGTGGGCGAAAGGCACCGATCGGATAATGTGCTTCGACGAGGCAAGCGGCACATTGGTTAGTATTGAATATCCGCAAGGGGCGAACCAGAACCCACCTGAAATCACGCGAATTGAATATGGTGCGTTCAACGCCGTTGCTGGAAAGCTTGTTCCCTACGAAATCCGCGCATTTAGAGAGCGAAAGGTCGTTGCCTCTTTCAAGGTTCTGGAATCCTCGAGAATCACCGACGAAAACCCGCCCGCCTTCAACGTCCCACAAAATGCGGAATTCTGGGGACAGTGCGATGATATGCAGGACGCTGAATTCATAGATCGTGTCCAACCAATATACCCCGCAAATGCCCGCGCTAATCGTGAGCAGGGAAGAGTCATCTTTTACGCAGTAATTGAAGAGGACGGATCACTTTCTCACTTGACTCTTATTCATAGGGCAACACCGGCACTCGAAGCATCGGCGACTGAAGCCGTTCGACGTTGGCGCTATCGGCCGCCCACGTGTGGACAGACACCGATCCGCACGGAAGTCTCAATCGAGACGGATTTCTGGTTGCGATACTGAATTAGAAAGAGACTCACGTCACCTGAGGCACTCCGTATGCTAACCCCGAGCTGAAGGTGAACATCCTGCTTGGGTAAATTCCGTTCTGTGCTGCCAGTTGACTTTGATTCTATATCTCCTCCAAAGCAGCACGTCGAGTACTCACCGTACTCAATTCTTCTTTCCAGATGAGCCGCGCCCTCGTATTAGAATAAAAGTTCACCCATGCGTCAGAATCGCCCTGCTATTCGCGCATTCCTGTTCGATCTGGACGGCACGCTGATTGATTCCAAGCGGGACTTGGTGACCTCCGTCAACGCCATGCTGCGGCAGATGGGCCGCACGGAACTCCCCGCAGACCTTGTCGCGACATACATTGGCCACGGCGCGCCTCAATTGATTGCCAGCGCCCTTGGCCCCGAAGCCACGGACGACCAACAGCGCACAGGACTCTCCCTCTTTCTCGCGCACTATCAACTGCACAAGCTGGATGCCACGCGACCCTATCCCGGCGTCGTCGAAGCCCTTGATGCACTTGCCGCGTATCCCATGTCGGTCCTGACCAATAAGCCCACGAACATGAGCGTTGACATCCTGCATGGCCTTGGCCTGGCCAAATACTTCCGCTCCATCTATGGCGGAGACAGCTTTGAGAAAAAGAAGCCCGATCCCACCGGGGCTCTCAAAATCCTGCAAGAGTTTGGCGTACCCCCCGCGCAAGCCGCCCTGGTTGGCGATTCCGAAGTGGACACGCAGACCGCCCGCAATGCCGGCACGCTTGCCGTCGCCGTCAACTACGGATTCGGCGTTCACGATCGCACCGCCCATCCCGCCGACCTTTATCTCGACACGCTCACCGACCTCGTCGGCTTGACCCGCAATCGCCGCTCCTGAATTCTCCGCGCGAACTTTTCTTCACAGGAACCCTTGCTTTCGCCCACGCGGGTTTGTCAGACTCACCGCGTGCTCATCGGACTCTTCCCTGAACTCGACGCTCCCGGCGGTATCCAACGCGCCGGCCGCCACATGGCCTTCGTCCTCAGCGAATTTGCCGCCTCGCGGCAGATGGAATACCGCATGCTCAGCTTGAACGACACGCAGGAACTCCACCGCATGCGCGTTGGCGATCGCGAATTTGTCTTCACGGGTGCCGCGCGCGGAAAGACGCGATTTGCCGCAACCGCGTTGCGCGCGACCAGACGGCATCCAAAACTCGTGCTCGCGGCTCATGTGAATCTGGCGCCGATTGTACGCGCCATGCAGTTGGCCGCGCCGCACATGAAGAGCATCGTCTGCACCCACGGCATCGAAGTCTGGGAGCCGCTCTCTCCCCTCCGCCGCCGCGCGTTGCGCCACGCCACTGTGGTCCTCGCTCCCAGCCACGCCACCGCGGATTATGTCGTTTCTCTCCAGGGTGTGGCACGCGAACGCGTCCGCGTCCTTCCCTGGGGGCTTGATCCGGACTTTGAATCGAAAATCGTCGGCGAGCCCGCCGCAACTTTGCCACCGGAATTTCCCACGGGCCGCGTCGTGCTAACCGTGGGGAGATGGCTGGCGAGCGAGCGCTACAAGGGCATGGACACCTTGATGACCGCCCTGCCGCGTTTGTTGCTGCGCTGGCCGGACCTTCAACTGGTGTTCATCGGCACGGGCGATGATCGCCCGTGGCTGGAAAACATCGCGCGGGACAGTGGCGTGGGCCGGCACGTCCATTTCCTCACCGGCTTGACCTATGGAGAACTCTCCGCCTGCTATGGCGCCTGCGAAATCTTTGCTTTGCCGAGCCGCGGCGAGGGTTTCGGCTTCGTCTATCTCGAAGCCATGGCTCGTGGCAAACCGGTCATCGGCGGCGCGCATGGTGGCGCTCCCGAAGTAATCCAGGACGGCGTGACGGGCTACGTCGTGCCGCACGGCGATCCCGTGCAGTTGGCCACGTCGATCGACGCCTTGCTTTCCAATCCCGAACTGGCGCGGGAGATGGGCGCGCGGGGCCGCGAACGCGTTCACAACGAATTCCGCTTTAGCGTTTTCGCCAAAGCCTTCAAGAAGATTCTCCGCGAACTATGCGAATCCTGAATGTCACCCAGAGTTATGCGCCGTTCTTCGAGTTTGGCGGTCCGCCCGTAAAAGTACGCGCGCTCGCCGAAGGGTTCGCCGCTCGCGGTCATGCCATAACCGTGCTCACCGCTGATTGGGGGCTGGACCGGCGGGTCCAGCAACTTCCAAACGAACCGCGGGCAGAGCTCAATCCCTTTGGCCGTGAGCTCAAAACCGCGGGTGTCACAGCGATCTATCTGGGCAACTGGCTGCACTATCGCGCGGCAAGTTGGAATCCCGCCCTGCGCCGCTTCCTGCGCGCGCGATTGCAGGAATTTGAAGTCGTTCACATTTTTGGGCTGTACGATATGCTCGGCCCTCGCGTGGCCGCTGCGTGCCGCGAAAAGAAAATCCCCTATGTTGTCGAGCCCATCGGCATGTTTGTGCCGCGCGTGCGCAACCTCTGGCTGAAGCGCATGTACCACCACTTCCTCGGGCGCGAGATGCTCGCCGGGGCAAGCGCGATCGTCGCCACGGCGGAACAGGAACAATCCGAGCTCATCGCCGGTGGCATTCCCAAAGAGAAAATCGTTCTGCGGCGCAATGGCGTCGAAGGTCCTCCAGTCCCGCCCGAACGCGGCCGCTTTCGTGCAGCCATGGGCATCCCGCCGGAAGCGAAACTTCTTCTCTTCCTCGGCCGCCTCTCGGAAAAGAAAAGCCCCCAGCTCCTCTTGCAAGCCTTTGCGAAGATCGTCGCCTCGGAAACTCACGGCCAAGCTCCCGCGCATCTTGCCTTTGTCGGGCCGGATGAAGCCGGCATGCTCGCCAGGCTGAAAAAGATGGCGGCCTCCATCGCCCCTGCAGGTCGCGTCCACTTTTCCCCGGCGCTTGCCGACACGGCGAAATGGCAGGCCTATCGTGACGCAGACATTTTCATCTTGCCTTCACAGAACGAGAATTTCGGCAATACCGCGGCCGAAGCGGTAGCTGCAGGGACGCCCGTGATTGTCACCGATCAATGCGGAATCGCGCCTCTACTTGCCGGCGTTGCCGGGCTCGTCGTGAAGCACGACGAGCCCGCGCTCACGAATGGCATTCAAGAGCTCCTGCACGATGAAACTCTCTACGCCAGACTCCAGGCGGGCTGTGCAACGGTCCGCGACGCTTTGGACTGGAATCAGCCAATTGAACAAATGGTCAATATTTATGCGGCTATTGCGGGCCACTCTGACTCGTAGGACAATTTCCCCCTTGGCCGAAGGGACGACGAGTGAACAGCCACCGAATCTTCCGCTCCTGCTGGTGGATGTGCAACTTATTGCTCGCCGCAGCAATCCTTGCCACCTTTTGGACTGGGGTGTGGGAATACTCCGTCCGTCAATACTTGAAAGGCTTCTCCGACGCGATCATCCCGGAAGCCACTTCCCCTCAAGAGAAAGCGCAAGCCATCCTCACTTGGATGCTAAACGGCCCGCCGCGCCTTGAGGCCAATCCGGCCGTGCAGCTCTCTCCCCGCGACCCGGAAGACACACTTAACTATCGCCAGCTCCTGGAAGTGTGTGGCAGTGCCACGAACGCCTTCCTCAATCTTACCCGGAGCGCGAGCGTCGAATCGCGCCGCCTGCTGCTGCTCACCCCGCAGCGCACCGCCAAACACGTGGTCGCCGAAGTCTATATCGATGGACGCTGGGTCATTGTTGACGCAACTTACCGCACGTTTATGAAGGATGCTCACGGCAACTTGCTTACGCGCCGGGACCTCCAGAATCCCGCAATTTTTCGAGAGGCCACCGGCCTAATCCCACGCTACATCCCCGACTACTCTTACGAAAGCTATGCCCATGTGCGACTGGCGGCGCTGCCGCTTCATGGATTTCACATCCGCCGGGTTCTCGACCGTGTCTTCCCAACTTGGGACGAGTACGTGGACTGGAGCCTTCTGCTCGAGCGCCGCTCTTTCATGTATTTGTTTCTCTCCGTCAACGCCTTAATCTTTCTCCTGCTCCTGCGGGTGTTTCTCGCCTGGCTGGCCGATAATCGCCTGCAGGTGCCGCGTTTCCACCTGCGTGCGAAACTCAGCCGCGCAACAGCCGCATTTTTCACCAGTCCGGAGATAAAATAGCCGCGTGTGCGGAATCTGTGGTTTCACTTACGCTTCCAATAGCAAAGAAGCCGAGTCTCGTGTGCGAAGCATGGCTGCGGCCATGCGCCATCGTGGGCCCGACGATGATGGGTTCCTTGCCAACGACCCGCGCGCTCCGGGCCTCGCCCTCGGCATGCGCCGCCTTAGCATCATCGACATTGCCGGCGGTCACCAGCCCGTTTGGAACGAATCCGCCAACGTAGCCGTCGTCTTCAACGGCGAGTTATACAACTACCGCGAGTTGCGCGAACGCCTCCTCCTCGCCGGGCATCATTTTGCATCGCGGTCCGACACGGAAATTCTCGTTCACGGATGGGAAGAGTGGGGCGAAGACCTCCTCGGCGAACTGCGCGGCATGTTTGCCTTCGCTCTTCTGGATCTGCGCAAACACTACGCCACCGTCCCGGTCCTCTTCCTCGCTCGCGACCCGCTGGGCATCAAGCCTCTCTATTACGCACAAACATCCGAAGGATTTGTTTTCGCCTCGGAATTGCGGGCACTGCTGGCGGCCGGCACGCTGCCGCGCCAGATTTCCCCCGATGCCCTCACCTCTTATCTTTTATTCGGGAGTGTCTCTGAACCCGTCACTCTGATCGAAAACGCCTTCTCGCTCCCGCCGGGTCATCGCCTGCTGCTTCATCTCCCCGACCGCCGCAAAGTACCTAGGGCGCGTCCCTGGTGGGATTCTCTCCAGAGTTCCGCTGCACGCGACCCCAAGCGCCCGCGTGATTTCTCTTCTGCCGTTCCCCGCGTGCGCGCGCTTCTGGAAGAATCCATCCGCGGACATCTCCTCGCCGACGTCCCCGTGGGGCTTTTTCTTTCTAGCGGCCTGGACTCCGGCGCCATCGCCTGCATCGCTGCGCGTCAACAGCCCGGCATTCGCAGCTTCACGCTCTCCTTTCCCGATACCGCGTACGATGAAGGTCTGCTTGCCTGGGCGGTGGCCAAACACACGGGCACGCAGCACACCGATGTGCCTTTGCAGGGCTCCGACATGCTCGTCCGTCTGGAGGAAGCCGTTGCGGCTCTCGATCAGCCCACCATGGACGGCATCAACACGTACTTCGTTTCCTGGGCGGCACGCCAGGTGGGCCTGAAAGTGGCCCTCTCCGGCCTCGGTGGCGACGAACTCTTCGCTGGCTATCAAAGTTTTGCAGACACTCCCAAGCTCATGCGTCTCGACGCCATCGCTCGGTTCATTCCGGGTGCCTTCCGCCGCATCAGCTCTCCTCTTGTCGGCGCATTCCTCGGACACCGCGGCTCCGCCGACGCCGTTCGCAAGGCCACCAACGCCTGGCTCATGCCCGACGCGCTTCCTCATTCCTATTTTTTCACGCGGCTCCTCTTCCCGCCCTCCGAATTGGCGCGGCTCACTGATCCCCTCTTCCGCAGCAGCACCGTTTCTGCCGATGGCGTTAACCTCGACCCCACCTGGCTTGCTTGGCTCGAACGCGTGGCCGACCAGGCGCAACTCCTCGAACCCATCGCCGGCATCTCCTGGCTCGAATTGCGCACCTACATGGCCAGCACTCTTCTGCACGACACCGATTCCGTCAGCATGGACCGCTCGCTGGAAGTGCGCGTGCCTTTGCTGGATACCGCCCTCGTCGAATTCATGTGCGCCCTTCCCGACGAAGCGCGCGTACAGCCCGGCCGCCACAAAGCGCTGCTCGTCGCCGCCGTGCAGGACCTCCTTCCGCAGGGCATCCTGGAGCAGAAGAAACGCACCTTTACCCTGCCCTGGGAAGAATGGCTGCGCGGCGCTCTCCGGCCGCGCATCGAAGAGAGTCTGGCGAGCCTGGCGCCCGCTCTCGCGACTCATTTGCATACGGCAGGCGTCCGCATGGTGTGGGATAATTTTCTGCACGGCCAGACAACTTGGTCCCGCCCGTGGTCGCTTTATGTGCTGAATGAATGGTGCCGCCGGCATTTGTGCTAGCCGTGGACTTGTGTTCCCTGACTCCGCCCTCGGAAACATGGCGCCGCCAATAGAGGTAAACTGACAGCTCTGTTCATGAACATTCTCGGAATCAATGCGTACCACGGCAACGCCTCCGCGGCGTTGGTTTGTGACGGCCGGCTCATTGCCGCCGTCGAGGAAGAACGCTTCAATCGCGTTAAATATGCGGCGGGATTCCCCGTGGCGGCGATTCGCTATTGCTTGAAGGAAGCCGGCCTAACGCTTGCGGATCTCGATCATGTGGCCGTCCCTCGAAATCCCTACGCGCGGCTCGCCACCAAGCTCTTCTATGCCCTGCGGATGCCTTCCTTTGCCCGCGAGCGCATCAGGGTCATCTCGAAATTCACGGGCATTCCCGCGGCGCTCGCGGGGGCCTTTGAAAGTGACCCCGCGAAAATAAAAGCCACCTTTCATCGCGTCGAGCACCACCAGGCCCATCTCGCCAGCACTTACTTCGTTTCTCCGTTTGAGCATGCCGCGTTGCTTTCCGCCGACGGCCTCGGTGATTTCGCCAGTTCCATGTGGGGCACCGGCCGCGGCAACCGCATGCACATTGATGGCGCCATCGCATTTCCCCACTCCCTCGGCCTCTACTACAGCGCCGTGACCCAGTATCTCGGCTTCTTGAAATTCGGCGACGAATACAAAGTGATGGGTCTCGCTGCGTACGGCCAGCCGCAATATCTCGACGCCTTTCGCGATATCGTGCGCTTCAGCCCCAACGATGGCGAGTTCGGTTTCCGCCTGGACCTCGACTATTTCACCCATCACAAGACCGGCCCGGAAATGTCCTGGGCCGAATCGGACAAAACGCCGGTCCTCGGCAAAATGTTCTCTGATGCCATGTCCAGGAAGCTTGGCGGAGCCGCCCGCCTTCCGGAGCAGCCTCTTGAGCAGCGCCACCGCGATCTCGCGGCCTCGCTGCAGGCGCGCCTCGAAGAAGTCTATTTGGGCATGCTGAAAAGGCTGGCGGCGCAAACGGGCGCGAAAGCCGTGTGTCTCGCCGGCGGCGTGGCGTTCAACTGCGTTGCCAATGGAAAGATATTTGACACGACTCCCTTCGAGCAGGTCTACGTTCATCCCGCCGCGGGCGATGGGGGGCTCGCGGTCGGCGCCGCCTACTACGTTTGGAACCAACTCCTCGGCAAACCCCGCTCGTTCGTGATGGATCATGCCTATTGGGGTCCGGCCTACACGCCCGCGGAAATCCGCGCCGCCATTCAGGCCAGCGCTGTTTCTCAAGGCGGCTATACCATCTCGGAACTTCCTGAGCCGGAGCTGATGCGCCGCACAGCCGGCATCATCGCGGAAGGGAAAATTCTAGGCTGGTATCAAGGGCGCGCGGAATGGGGCCCGCGGGCGCTTGGCAACCGCAGCATTGTCGCCGACCCGCGCCGCCCCGAAATGAAGGAGACTTTGAATCGCCGAATCAAGCACCGCGAAATCTTTCGCCCCTTCGCTCCCTCCATCCTTGCGGAAAAAACCGGCGAGTGGTTCACCAGGTCCCACCCTTCCCCGTTCATGAATCTGGCGTATTCCGTACAGCCCGACAAGCGCGACAAAATCCCTGCGCCCACTCACGTTGACGGCACGGGGCGCCTGCAAACCGTCACCCGCGAAGCAAACCCGCGTTATCACGCCCTCATCAGCGAATTCGCGCGCCAAACCGGCGTGCCCGTCGTCTTAAACACTTCCTTCAACGACAACGAGCCCATCGTCTGCCGCCCCGAAGAAGCGCTCGATTGCTTCCTGCGCACGCAGATGGACGCCCTCGTCCTCGGTGACATCCTCATTACTCGTCCATGAATCCGCGCATACGGCCGCCAGGATCGCCGCGAAAATTCTGAGGGAATTGCCCAGCAGGATGCTGGCGTCCCCGGTCGTGAATTCGGTGAAAAAGGACGATTGTCATTCCGAGCGAAGCGAGGAATCTGTTTTTTTTGCCACGTTGAATCAACAGCAGATTCCTCGGGACCCGCGCGGCGCGGGACCCTCGGAATGACAACATGGGCTGCTAAATTTAGAAGATAACTCTGACTCGGGAGACTAGCTTGTAGAACTTCACTTTCGCGCCGCAACTGCGCCTTCCACCTTCAGCGTGATTTTGGGCGGGTGCAACAGCGTGTTGTGCACCAGGCAATGCTCCACCGCCTCTTCCACCCCTTGGCGCTGTTCCTTCGTCAGCTCGACCGGCGCGTCAACTTCTATCACGAAATTGGTCATCCGCGCCACCGGGTCCTTCACCTTTTCGCAGGTCACCCGGACGCGCGTTCCTTCCGTCGCCAGTTTGTTCTTGCGCAGATATTGCGCGGCGTAATAACCGGCGCACGACCCCAGCGACGCCAGTAGCAATTCCGGCGGTGTCATGCCTTCGTCGAATCCGCCGTTTTCCAGTGGCTGATCGCTTACGATCCCGTGGCCGCGCGTCTTGATCTCGAATTGCACGGAGCCCAGATGTTCCACGGTCATTTCCATGGATGCCTCCGTTCTGGAGCGAACCCGGGCGTGCACTGGGCATGTTGGAAGATGCGCCGCGGGCAGGGAGCTATCGCCGTACGTATAGCAGAACGCGATGTTGCCGCCAATTCTTTTTGGGAGGGCACGACTTCTCTCGTGCCCTAAGCGGATTAGAAAGCTTGCGCTTGATCTTCGGATTCGAAGGTGGGAATGGCTTCGACCAGGCGCGTGACCGTGAGGGCGTCGCGGACGCGGCCCTGGCCTATCACGAGGTGTAGACCGCCGCCGAGGCGCGCCAGGGAGATGGAAAGTTTCACCAGGACGGAGATGCCGGAACTGTCAATCTGCGGAATGTCGTCAAGATTGATGACGATTTTGCGGGCGCCCTGCTGGACCAAATTTTGCACGAATTCGAGCAAACGCTCGCTGGGGTCGCCGATGGTGAGGCGGCCATGCACGCCGACATAGTGGATTCCGGCGGCTTCACGCGCGGAGACTTCCAAGGGTGGATGCAGGGTCATGCGATGTTCCCCTCAGTGAATTTCAAGAGACGCTGGCTCGCCGCAAGGCAGTGGCGTCAATAGCGGCTGTTGCATTATACGATGATAGGCATGGAGTACAAGTCGCGGGAATGGGCCAAGAGGCATGCGTGGAGAGTTGCGCCCGAACGGGCCCGGGCGATCCAGGAAGAGTTGCGAAAAGAGTGGGAAGGATCAGACCGCCTGCCGGAGATTCGGACGGTGGCGGGACTGGATGCGGCGTTTGTGCTGACGGGCTCGCAGGCGTTGAAGAAGCGCCGCAGCCGCTGGAACGCATTGCGTGACGCCAACCGGGCGATAGGCTGCGTGGTGCTTTTCCGGTTTCCGGAGATGGAAGAGGTGGAGCGGGCGAGCGCGGTCGTGCCTTTGCACTTTCCGTATATTCCGGGACTGCTGAGTTTCCGTGAGATTCCGGTGCTTCTGGCGGCTCTGAGAAAGCTCAGGAAATTGCCGGATCTGTTGTTTTGCGATGGGCAGGGATACGCGCACCCGCGGCGATTTGGGCTGGCCTGTCATTTGGGGGTGCTGCTGGACCGGGCGACGATCGGTTGCGCGAAGAGCCTGCTGCTGGGTACGCACGCGGAGTTGGGAGAAGAGGCGGGTAGCTGGACGCCATTACTGGACGAAAGGGCGGAGGGAGAGAGGATCGGAGCAGTGCTGAGGACGCGCAAGGGAGTGCGGCCGATTTATGTATCGCAGGGCCACCGGGTCAGCCTGGAGACGGCGGTCTGGCTGACGTTGGAGGTGGCGGATGGTGTGCGCATCCCGAGGCCTACTCGCGCGGCGGATGCGTTCGCGAGCGAAAGAAAACAAAGGTTCTTGCGGGAGCATGCATGAGAAAAACGAATGAGGGCCAGCAAAATTTCGCACCCCCCCGCGGTGGCCGGGTGGGTATAATCGGCGCTATATCCTGGTAAGTCCCCAAGACAAGAAGTGAGCGACCCTGAGCAGCCAGTCCTCAATCTTTTCGCAGCGGAGAGTTCGATGAAGCGGATGGGCGTAGTGTGTTGTTGCCTGATAATCCTGGTGCTCACCGCGTTTCCTCTCCTGGCCCAACAATCGCAAGTCCCCGCAACACCCCCCGCCCCCACCGCAAGCGCCGCCACCCCGGAAGTTCCCCAGGCCGTCACCGAGAAGCTGAACCAATTGGAGCAGAAGGTGAAGGCAGCGCAGTCGTCCGCGGACAACGCGTGGATGCTGGTATGCGCGGCGTTGGTGTTGCTCATGACCGGGCCGGGGCTGGCACTGTTTTATGGCGGACTGGTGCGCCGGAAGAATGTGCTGGCGATCATGATGCAGAGTTTCGCGCTGATGGCGCTAATCACAGTGCTGTGGGCGCTGGTGGGTTACAGTTTGTGCTTCGGCGGCGACGGGCCGGTGATCGGGAATTTCGAGCATGCGTTTCTGCGGGGAGTGGGAGTAACGCCGAACGCCGATTATGCCGGCACGATCCCGCAAACCACCTTCATGATTTACCAGTTGATGTTTGCGATCATCACGCCTGCGCTGATTACGGGAGCGACCGCGGAACGCATGAAATTTTCCGGCACGGTGCTGTTCATGACGCTGTGGTTTCTGGTGGTGTACGCGCCGATGGCGCACATGGTCTGGGGCAAGGGCGGGTTTTTGAACGCCGCCGCGGGACGATTCCCGACGCTGGATTTTGCGGGCGGTACAGTGGTGCATGTCACCTCGGGGGTTTCCGCGCTGGTTTGCGCGTTGTACTTGGGAAAGCGTGTGGGCTACCCGAGCCAACCAATGCCGCCGCACAGCCTGGTTCTGAGCTTTACGGGTGCGTGCTTGCTGTGGGTGGGATGGTTCGGGTTTAACGCGGGGAGCGCGCTGGCTTCGAACGGGCTGGCATCGAGCGCATTCGTGGCCACGCATTTTGGAGCGGCCGCAGCGGCGCTGGGATGGAGCCTGGCGGAATGGCTGAAGCATGGAAAGGCGAGTGCGCTGGGAGCGATTTCCGGAGCGGTGGCGGGACTGGTGGCGATCACGCCCGCGGCGGGTTTCGTGGGCCCGATACCGGCTTTGGCAATAGGGTTCATTGCCGGGGTGTTTTGTTTCTGGATGGTAACCCGGATCAAAGGGATGTTCCGCTATGATGACGCGCTGGATGCGTTTGGGGTGCACGGCGCGGGAGGAACGATCGGCGCGCTGCTGACGGGCGTGTTCGCGCAGGCAGCGATCAACCCGATCTTCGGCGAAGGAAAACCCGTGGGCGGATTAGATGGGCGCTGGAGGCAGGTGGGCAACCAGTTGGTGGGCGTGTTGATCGCGTGGAGTATTGCGCTGGTTGGGACGATTGTTCTTTTGAAGCTGGTGGATCTGCTGACGGGCGTGCGCGTCCATGAAGAACACGAAGTTGCCGGTCTGGACATCACGTTGCACGGCGAAGAAGGGTATAACCTGGAAACCTAAAGGAAAGGGTGAAACCCTTTCCTTCACCTGGCGGGAGCGGAAATTCGTATGATGAAAATTGAAGCGATCATTCAGCCGTCGCGGTTCGAATCGGTGAAAGAGGCCTTGCTGGAGATCGGCATCGAGGGGATGACGGTGACCGAAGTGCGTGGCCACGGCCGGCAGAAGGGCCACACGGAGGTATACCGCGGCCGCGAATACACGGTGGATCTGCTGCCGAAGATCAAGTTGGAGATAGTGTTGGCGGATGGGCTGGTGAATCGCGCGGTGGAAGCAATTTTAAAAAGCGCCAAGACAGGAAAAATCGGAGACGGTAAAATATTCCTATCGAGGATCGAAGAAGCGATCCGGATTCGGAATGAGGAACGCGGCGAGGGCGTGCTCTAGGCATGACGATGGCCTCCCCCCGCTTAGGTCTCGAAGCCGGCTATCGGCCGAAGAAGAAAATGACAGACCCGGTAAGCTCGTTGTCAGTGCTGGGGCCGCAGTGCGACGCCCAGCGCGAGCGGATTCGCAAGCTGTTTGATAACGGCGCCAGCGCGCAGGACACGCTGCGGCAGTTGTGTGAACTGGCGGACGGCGCGATCCAGCAGGTCTTTGCGGAACTCTTGCGATCTCGCCAGGCGCCGGCGCAGGGATTCTGCCTGCTGGCGCTGGGCGGCTACGGCCGCGAGATGCTGTTTCCCTACTCGGACCTCGACCTGCTGTTTCTTTTCGGCAATGAAAAATCGGAAGAAGAGTTTCGCCCGCTGATCGCGGAGTTTTCGCGGACCCTGTGGGACCTGGGATTTCGTGTCAGTTCGGCGGGGCGCACGCTGGACGAGTGCCGGAGGATCGAAGAAGACAACGCGGAATTCCACTTGGCCATGCTGGACCGGCGCTTCCTGGACGGCGACGCTACGCTGTTTGAAAAACTGGACGCGAAAGTAATGTCTGGCCCGGAAAAGCAGGCGCGGCCGTTTCTGCTGAACGAACTGCAGCGACTGATGTGCGACCGGCTGAACCGCTACGGAAACACCATTTTTCACCTGGAGCCGAATGTCAAAGAGGCGCCCGGGGGCCTGCGCGATTACCACTCGACACTTTGGATGCGGCAGCTTGCAGGCGACCGCCGCGATCCGCGCATCAGCCCGGTGAACGAGGACGAACTGACGCGCAATGCGGTGGAATTTCTGAGCGCCATCCGATGTTTTCTGCATTACAGCAACGCGCGAAACGACAACACACTGACGTACGAATTGCAGGCGGGGGCGGCGGAGCGCTCGCTGGGCATTGACGACAATCTGCGGCGCAATGCCGCCGAATGGATGCGCCTGTATTTCCGGCACGCACGCACGCTGAACCGGCAATTGCTTCGCTACATGGAGCAGCGGCCGCAAGCCACCATGACGCTGCGGCAACGCCTGGTGAATGCAACGCTGGGGGCGCGGCAGGAAGGCACCAATGGAAAGCCGTTCATGGTGCGCGATGGATTGCTGGAACTGACGAATGAGCAAGCCTATGCCGATCGCAATGCCACTTATGCTCTGCTGACCGAGGCGTCGCGAACGGGAGTACCGGTAAGCCGAGAAGCCGAGCGCAGCATCGCCTATATCATGACGCATCCCGAATTGCCGCAGCGGAATTCGCGGATTGCGTGGCCGGTGTTGAGCGAGATTCTGGGCGCGGATTACCCGGGGATGGCGTTGCGGCCCATGCACCGGTTGGGATTGCTGATTGAATTGCTGCCCGAATTCCGCACCATCGATTCGCTGGTCGTGCGCGACTTTTATCACCGCTACACGGTGGACGAACATTCGCTGCGCACGATCGAGCATCTGCAGGAACTGGCGGAGCCGCCGGATTCGCGCGGCTTGCATTTCACCCAGCTCTGGCGCACGGTGGACCGCCGCGACCTCTTGATTCTTTCTCTGCTGCTGCATGACGTGGGCAAAGGCATGCCGGTGGGAAATCACATAGTGGGTAGTCTGCAAGCGCTGGAAATCGCCGCCGACCGGCTGAGGCTGGAGCCGGAAGAGAAAGCGGAAGTTCACTTTTTGATTGAGCACCATTTGGACATGTCCGCAACGGTGCAGCGCCGCGACATTTTCGATCCCGCCACGGTTTCGGCGTTTGCCACGAATGTGGTCACACATGAACGGTTGCAGCGCCTTTGCCTTTTGACCTACGCGGACATCCACGCGGTGAACCCGGAAGCGCTCACGCCATGGAAAGCGGAAATGTTGTGGCGGCTGTTCGTGTCGACCTCAAATTATTTCAGCCGGACGTTGGACCGCGACCGGCTGCACGCATCCGACGAATCGATCCTGCTGGAACAGGTGCGGCAGCAGGCGCTGGGTGCGTCAAAGGCGGATATCGAGCGTTTCCTTGATGGCTTCCCGCGGCGCTACCTGGCGGTGCATTCGCCGGCGGAAATTGCGGCGCACTTCGCGTTGTACCGGAAGCTAGGTGCGGAACCCGTGCAGACTGATGTCAAGGTGACGCACCACGCCTATACGCTGACGCTGCTGTCGGCGGACCGGCCGGCGCTGTTCGCGACGATTGCGGGCGTGCTGGCGGCGTGGGGCATGAACATCGTGAAGGCCGACGCCTTTGCGAATGCCGCCGGGGTTGTGCTGGATACATTCAACTTCGTGGACCTGCACCGCACGCTGGAGCTGAATCCTGGGGAAATTGTGCGGTTCCGACAGAGCATCGCGGATATCGTCAATGGCAAGCAGGCGCTGGAGCCGCTCCTAAAGGGAAGGTTGGCGGCGGCACTCGCACGTCCGCCGAAGGTTGCAGTGCCAACAACGCTGAATTTCGACGATGCGTCGTCGGATCAGTGCACGCTCATGGAAATAGTAACGCAGGACCGGCCGGGGCTGTTGTATGGCATTGGGTCGGCATTGTCGCGGCTGGGCTGCAACATTGAAGTGGCGTTGATTGACACGGAAGGCCAGAAGGCGATTGACGTGTTTTACCTCACCGGGCAGGGAAAGAAGCTCGCGCCGCAGAAACAGGAATTGCTGCGGGAAGTCTTGAACGCGACGTTGTCTTGAGCGGCCGCGCCGGAAGACCCGTAGTAAAAATCAGAAAAAACTGACTGAACGTTGAGACCCCGCCGAGAGGGGACGCAGTCCCATTGAGGTTCGGGTTAGAAGTGCTGTGGCCCTGCAAAGGCGGAGGGGCGCTGGATGTTGATCCGGCTCAAGCCATGAGTTCGCGGACTTTGGCGACGAGTTGCGCGGATTCGTAGACGGGCTTTTCGAGGTAGCCATCGGCGCCAGAGGATTCCAGAAGGCGTTCGCGGTCGCCGCTCATGGCATGGGCGGTGGCGAGAAGCACGGGAAGGCGCCGGGGAGATTTTTCCTTTAGGAGACGGCAGAGTTCGACGCCGTTGACGTTACGGCCGTCCCATTCGGCATTGGTCAGAGAGACATCGAGCAGGACGAGGTCAACTTCGCCTGCCGCAACTTCGCGGAGGATGCCGGGCACATCTTCGGTGATCAGACAGGAAAAACCGCCGGCACGCTCCAGCGCCATCTGGAAAAACTTGGCGACCAGCGCGTTATCCTCGACGATGATGATGCGCTGCTTTCTTCCCTGCGGGGCGGGCTGATTCATGCGGGCCGGGCCTCCGGCGGCTGGGCATGCGAGGCCAGCGGGAGCGTGAACCAGGCGATGGAGCCATTGCCCTTGGAGCCGCCTTCCAAACCGATTTTGCCGTGCATCATTTCGACGAGGCGTTTGGCGATGGCCAGGCCGAGGCCGGAGCCGGTAATTCCGCTCAGCGCCGCGGGATCGTGGCGGACAAATTTCTCGAACACGGAGTCGCGCTTGTCCGCCGGAATGCCGATGCCGGTGTCCTCAATTTCAATTCGCAGGAAGCCTTGCGCGTGGTCGACGGTGGCACGGATCGCCACGCCACCGCTGGGAGTGAACTTTACGGCGTTGGAGAGGAGGTTGAGAAGCACCTGGCGAAAACGGATTTCGTCGCCCCGCACGAGCGGGAGTTGCTGTTCCAGTGTTTCGTCAACGAGCCGCAGATTGCGGGAAGCCGCCTGCACAGCAACAAGGGGCAGGGTGGAATCGAGGACGGCCCGGGGATCGAGTTCCTCGAGTTGCAGCGCCAGCTTTCCCGCTTCGATGGAGGAGATGTCCAGAAGATCGTTGACGAGGCGAAGGAGCAACTGGCCGCTGCTGAAGACATCGCGGAGGACTTCTTTTTCTTCTTCTGGGCTGATGCATAAACCATCGAGAACAAGTTTGGTAAAGCTGAGAATGGAGTTGAGAGGTGTGCGCAGGTCGTGGGAAACCTGGGCGAGGAATTCGTCCTTGATGGCGTTGGCTTCGGCGAGTTGCAAGCCGGCCTGCGCAAGCTCCTGATTGAGGGTTTGCAGATGTGCCATGGTGGCGCGGAAATAGGAATCGCACATCAGATTGAGGTCCAGGTCGAGGATCTTGCTGAGTGCCTGGGAATAGGCGAGGCGCTCCTTGCGGTTGGGAAATTCGTCGAACATCTTCTCCTGAAGAAACGAGCGCACCACGCCCATGGCGCTAATGACGTATTTCTGGTCGAGAGCGATGCGCACGTGGCGGAAACCGATCTGGAAGCGATCGTCAGCGTAGTGTTCGTCGTAGACGCCGTTGAACAGCCCGCGGCCCCAGGCCTGGAGCGTGGACTTGAGCCGCACAACCTGGGCTTGGCCACCAGTGAAAACGCGGCTCGCCCCGGGATGGTGGGGAATCTGAGCGTAGAAGCGCTCCGCCATTTCGGGGAGATGCTTTTCCAAGCGCGGGAGGAGGCGTTTGAGAAGGATGGCGTCGTTTTCGCCAAGGTGGAGGTAACGCTTCATCTCCTCGATGAAGGTCTCTTCGCGGGGTTGAGATGGAACCGGGGCCGACATCTTGGGGATGATACCACTGGTCGAAGGGTGGGAATACCGGGGTAGAGGGTCGGCGCTGGGGTGGGGGGAAACTCCCCAGAATTGGGTGATCTGCCGCAGAGCGGCGCGTGGCGCCGAAAATGGCTATCTAAAACATGTATTTACAATTAGTTACGGGCCGTAAGTTGGTCTGTGACGTGCATCACCTACTTGAATCGGCTCGTCACACGTGTTGTCGGAGAACGCATAGATCATGTCCACAGGGAGAGTGACCGTCAAGGACGACCTAAACAAGACTGTCGTGGAGTTTCGCCGGATCCTGGTGGCTACGGATTTTTCGGAAGGGGCACGGGGCGCACTGCAGTACGCGCTGACGATTGCCCGCCGGTTCAGGAGCAAGGTATACCTGGCACACGTGATTCCCTCGCAGGTTTTCCACTTTGTCTCGCCGGAATCGTCGGCGGAAGCGATTCAGAAAGCCAAGGTATTTGCGATCGGCGCATTGCGCCGATGGATCGATTCCGCGGCGATGGGAGACGTGGAACACGAGGAGCTACTGGTCGAAGGGCAGGTGTGGCCGGTGCTGCAGGAACTGATCAAGTCGCACGAAATTGATCTGCTGGCGATGGGCACGCACGGGCGCACTTCGCAAAAGAAACTCCTGCTGGGGGCCGTGGCCGAGGAGGTTTTCCGCCTGGCGGAATGTCCGATCCTGAGCGCGGGCCCTGAGGTGCGAGTGGAGGCCGGGAAGAAGGCGGAGTTGCGGCGATTGTTGTACGCGACAAACCTGAAGCCGCACGCCGAACGAGCGGCAAGTTTGGCGTTCGCACTCGAGCGCGCGTACCAGGCGAAGCTCACAGTGCTGAACGTGGTGGAGGAGAGCGGCGATCCCTCGCAAGAGGGCCACGAGATTGTCCGGGAATTCCTGGTCAAACGGCTGAAGAAGGGAATGCCGGCAGCCTGCAAGAATACTTGCGAGCCGGAGTTTCTGGTGCGGTTTGGCGAAGCGGCACAGGAAATATTGCGAACGGCGGCGGAGCAGGATGCCGACCTGCTCGTATTAGGCCTGCGCGGCAGTCCAAAACTTGCGGGACAACTGCCTTCGGCAACCGCCTACGAACTGGTGCGGCAAGCGCCGTGCCCCGTGCTCACGCTGAGAACGTAGACAGGTGCAGGCGTGGAAAGCAACGGGGGAGAGCTATAGCAAGGTAAGGAGTTTCCGGCAATTTCAAACGGCTCGAGGAGCTCGCCTGGCAGGGAAGGAAACATTCCAGGTGGTTCCCCATCAGAGGATCAGGCGGCTAGAAATCTTCTTGCGGCTTGCGCCCCCAGAGTTTTTGTGGAGTTTTCGGCGAGCGAGCGGCCCGATAGGAATCTAATTCTGCGGCAGTGATGACGAATTGAGTTTCCGCGGGGTTGTTCGAATGAGCGGCCAGCTCCGCTTGCAACCTCTCCGAGCAGATAGACGGAGCATCCTGATAACGAGCGCGATGGGAAATGAAGGCCTCGTTGGCAATGTTCAAAGTAAAATCGCGCTCTTCGGCGGCCCCACGGACATGAAAAGTGTACTCGCGGGAGAGAGGCTTCGCCTGGAAGCCGATGTACTGCACAATGATGCCGGTGCTCATTTGGCGCCTGGCACGAACACCCTGGCAGCCAGCGTCGGAGGCGGCTTCACCGCCTTAACACGCTTGGCGCGACGGCGTTTCGGTGGTGTTCCTTCGGCAGGTTCGACGACCATCAGGCTGGTGACGAACAGCTTGAGGCCATGAGTGTCGAAATCAATGGTAGTGCGATCCAAGCTGGATTCGGTGATGACCCCACAACCATACTGAAAATGCTTGATGTATTGGCCGACGGAAACAGTCATAAGAAGATCCTCCAAGTTACAAACAGCATCGTGCGCCGGGCCTCGCGGGCGGTGAACGAAGCGCGGCGGCAAAGTTACAAAGAATCGCTGTGGAACTCCCGGGCCAGCTAGTAGCGTCGCCGCCCATCTCCGCTGGAGCGTCCACCGGAGTAGCCGCGGCCGCCGGAACGATCCCCGCCGCCACGTGATTCTTGGGGACGCGCCTCATTCACCTGCAAGGCGCGGCCTTCGATATCCATGCCGTTGAACTCGCCGATGGCTTTGGTAGCGTCGTCAGCTGCTCCCAACTCCACAAAACCAAATCCGCGCGAGCGCCCGGTTTCGCGGTCAGTAATGACGCGAGCCGAGGCCACCTGATATCCCTTCGTAACGAAAAGCTGCTGCAGGCCTTCGTCCGTCATGCCAAACGACAGATTCCCAACATAGAGTTTTGTCATACGCGTTTCCTTTTCCTATCCCTTTCCTTACCTTCAAAAGAGAAAATCCGATTCATTTCTTGCTTTGCACCATCAAAAACGTCTCTTCCCGGGACTCGTGAGGGCAAGCCATCCATCAGGCAGAAACCTTGCCTCTGTCCTGAATATGCCGCCGGTTTGCCGAAATACTGAGAAAGGCCAGGCCGACGAAACGCTTCAAGACTACCACGTTGACTTCCAGGGAATTGAATTTGCGGCCACGGAGTCCAGCCAGTATCCGGGTAACGGCCTTTCGCAGGGTGCCGGGATAGGCGCGGCCCACAACCTTTGCTTTGTACTCGCCCGTGAGACGAACGAAATTCCAATTGGCCTGTTTAATCCTGTGATTGAAGGAGTAGCCATCGAAGTGCTTCACCACGCGCCAGCCAGGCAAAAAAGCGTCACTTTCCACGGCCAAGCTCGGCGGCAGAACGGCGCCATCTCGTATGAGAATCATCCCGGTTTCACTATCGTGTGGCATCGAACAAGTCTCCGTGGAATTCATCATTTTGCGCCGGGAACAGTTAAAAGGCCCTTATGCGAATGGTCCTGCCGTTGAGCAAGGCAGCCAGAATCGTGACGAGCGCGGCGCAAACGATCGCTACGAATGTGGTCACGAATGTTCCGGAATAACCGGAGAAGCCCACCGAGCGAGCCAGAACACCGCCAAGGACTGCACCGGCGACACCCATGGCAAGATCCATCGAGGGACCGTAGCCATTGCCTTCGAGGCTCTTACCGGCAATCCACCCTGCAGCTAATCCGGCAAAAATCCAAATCAGGAATTGCATACTGCCTCCTTTGGCGAGAACAGGCGAAAAACGGGTTGGGAAGTACTTGGCACCTATCCTCGTGGAAGAAGCGGAGGGGCCGTAGCCAAGGATGAACGCAACCGGTGCGCGACTGCGGTACTCAGGAAGCAATGGCAGCGGCCATTTTGTGGAACGTGGAATTAGCTACCATGTAGGTATGGATGCGCAGGGTCCCGTCGATCACCCCGGCGAGAAGATTGGTCACTTGGGCAAAGACGCTCTTATCGTACCTTTCGGCGTCAGCGCTGTTTTCCCAGAAACTATAGGCGTAAACTTCCTTACCGCTTTGCGAGATGAGTGTAATTTCATCGAGGAAACCGTGCTGCTGGCGGAGCAGGGGGATGATCTCGTTTTCCATTTTCTTGATGAAATCCCCGGCGTGATCCGCCTTCAAGTGCATGGATACTTTGCGTGCAAACATGGAACTCTCCTGGGCTACAAGACCAAGGGAGAGGTTCAGGGGAAAGCACCGGCCGGGAAGACCTGAAAGCAGCCTTGATCGCACCTCTAGCGTGCGCCACTTTACCAATCTTGTCAAGTACTTTACGTTTGTATAGGATGTACTTTACTGTGCCTGTTAATACGGAAGGGGGACAACCGTGGACGTTTGCTTCGTGATCCAACAGCGGCTGAAAGAACTGGGCCTGGAACAGCGGGACCTGGCGGCGGCCGCCCAGGTCACCGAGTCCTATATCTCCCAACTGCTCACGCGAAAGAAGGCTCCTCCGGCAGCCGATCGCACGGACCTGTACGAGAAGATGAGCGCCTTTTTGAAGCTGCCGAAGGGGCAACTCTCGGCAATGGTGGAAGCGCAACGCCGGGAGGAATTGAAGAAAACACTGGCCGATCCGCCCGCGCCCTTGTTCAGAGAAGTGCGCGAGCTGATCATCCGGAAATGCAAAACGGAAAAGCGAACACAAGTGCGTGAGATTTTTGAGAACCAGGCCTTTGGGGAACTGGAGAGACTGGTGACCCAGACGCTGCTGGACGTGACGAAGGGGATCGCCCGGGAAGAGTTGGAAACTGAAAATTGGCCGCGGAACGCCGCGAAACTTCGGCGTCAATCCCCCGAGGAGATGCGGGCCATCACTTTGGATTTTCTGGATACGGATGTGTTCAACATCTCCATTGATCACTGCGCGGCATTTCTGGATCCCCTGATTGATTCCTGGGACATCGATTTAAGGACGTTTGGGATGGAACTCGAGTTGAACAATGGACTGGCCTCAATGCGGTTCCTGAAATTTCAGTTCGTGGAAACGGGGAGCGCGCATTCCCCCGAAGAGGAGCCGGGCTTCCAGGAGTTTCTCCACAACGCGGTTCTGAGTGGGAATGCCACCGGAGAAGAAGTGGAGTTCCTGAAGAGCCTGAGGTTCCGGCAGAAAAGGCCGAGCGCCCTCTACTACTATCGCGAATTGCAAAGCCTTCGGGATCCCCTGCATTTTTCCGAAAGCTGCAGCGGGGCAATGCACAAGCACCGGGATGCTGAGGACGGGGAGAAACTGCTGCGGGTGGAGTCAAGGAAAAATGCCATCCGGCGGTGGGCCAAGAACAGAAAGAGCACGCGGAAGAACAGTAAAGCAAAGCTGTCCTAGGCTCAGCGACAAAGCCGGGATGGATCTGCGTTGAACTTTTGCAATTCCGCGGTTTGTACGGCTGGCGTCGCGAGTCCGGAGCCGAGTTTCCGCCAGGTTACCAAAGAGCACGTTTTTTCAAGTATTTGCGCTTTCGAGCGGCACGCTTCGCCGGAATGTGGTATTCTTCTCGTGCGCTTAATACCGCGGCAGTGTTGTGCGGTCCCTCTGGTTCGTACTCTGATCTGAGAATCCCCGCCCCACGTTTCCTCCGTTCGTTTTCAGCGTAATTCAAAACAAGTCTGGCGATCTGCGTCGCCGTGCCTGTCCTAACACAAGGGTGGGGCGTGCAACCGTAGCCGCCAGTAAGAAAGTAAAATGCAAAATTTTTCAGAACTACCGATTTCTCCTTACCTGAAGGAGCAAATTTCGTCTACCGGCTTTTCGGTGCCTACACCGGTGCAAGCCGCGGCGATACCTCCTGCACTGGAAGGCAAAGATGTGCTGGCAACGGCACAAACCGGGACGGGCAAGACCCTGGCGTTTCTCATCCCCGTGATAGATAGGCTGCTGCAATTGAACAAACCGGGAATTGCAGCGCTCGTGCTTGTTCCCACACGCGAACTGGCCATGCAGGTCCTGGACCAGTACAACGCGTTGCGCGGCAAGCAACTCGCAGCGGCTGCCCTGGTCGTGGGTGGCCTCGCCGAAGCTCAACAATTGAGAGCTATTCGCAACGGAGCCAGCGTGATCGTGGCGACTCCCGGGCGGCTGGAAGACTATCTGGACCGCAATCTGGTGCAATTCCGCAATCTGCAGGTGCTCGTACTGGATGAGGCGGACCGCATGTTGGATATGGGTTTTCTTCCTGCGATCCGCAGGATTGTGTCGACTCTCCCGAAAGATCGCCAAACCATGTGTTTTTCGGCAACGATGGAAGGAGACATGGCCCGCCTCGTGAAGGACTACACGAGAAGCGCGGTGCGTGTCGCGTTGGGTTCAACGCTGAAGCCGGCCGAAAATGTGCGGCTCCAGGCGTTTGAGGTTGCCGTTAGCGGGAAGCCGGAACTGTTGCGCCGCTTGCTGAACCAAGAAAGCGGCCGCTGCCTGGTATTCTCTCGCACCAAGCGCGGCACCGAGCGCATCGCTAAAGGCTTGATGCGCGATGGTATCGCGGCGGCGACGATTCACGGAGATCGCTCACAATCGCAACGCACCGCGGCGCTGACCGGGTTTCAACAGGGACGCTACCGCGTGCTTGTGGCGACGGACCTTGCTGCGCGCGGAATCCACGTTGAGCAAATCGCCCACGTCATCAACTATGACTTGCCCGAAGTGGCAGAGAATTTCATCCACCGGGTGGGGCGCACCGGGCGCGCTGGTAACCATGGTGTTGCTTCCACTCTTTTCGCGAACGAGCAGCGCTCGGAGCTATTTCAATTGGAGCGCACGCTGGGTATTCGGATGGAGAGGATCCCAGTGGATGGCCATGTCTTTGAAAACAGGGAACGGACTCAAGATCCTGCTCCTCGGAAGCAAACAGGGTATCGACCCACGATGGTTGCGCTTCCAGGTGAAATTCTGCAAGCCCAGATGCAGAGTTAACATGGAATCGAGCGCCCGCCGGCTCGGAGATCATCTCCAGGCCGGTGGGCGGCATCACCTTGGAAAAGGTGGTTTTGGGGTCCCCCCGAAGTTGCAGGTTTCTGTTCGTGACGGTGCGTTGTAAAGCCTCAGAAAAACGGCCATTCGTGTATACTGACAGTGCGCACATCCGACAACTAGAAACCGCGCCATATACGGGGGCATCGGGACAACCTGGGTCCTGTTAGCGTTGAGCAGCTTGAGGCAGCAAAAGCTGCAATCCGCCCATCATGTTCGTCGTCCATCATGCAGGGCCTAAGTGTCTCCGCTGGGGGGACGTCGAGGGCGCAAGGAAAGCTGGGTCAATTCTGGCAGTGGGTTAATGGGAGAAACCATTGTCGCGAGATTTGCAGGAACAACCGGAGCAGGTCCAGAACCTGACCAAATTAGGCAAGGAGCAAGGATACCTGCTCTACGACCAGGTGAACGACTTCCTTGCGGCCGAGGAACAATCGGCCGAACAGATTGACAACGTCTTCTCCGTTTTCGAGGCCGAAGGCATAAATATCTATGAAGACGTCTTAGACGCCAAGGCCGCGCGGACAGTCCCTGAAGTGGCGGAGCAAGCCGTTGCCCGAGGGCAGGACGAGGAGACGCGCCGCGAAGAGGGTGAAGTCGAACTGACGGCTTCGCTCGGCGAGAAGACGAGTGATCCTGTGCGCGTGTACCTGCGCGAAATGGGCGTTGTGCCGCTGTTGACGCGTGAGAGTGAGGTGGTCATCGCGAAGCGGCTGGAGCGCGGAAACCTGCGCGTACTAAAGACCGTTTCCCGCTCGGCAATCGTCGTTAAAGAGTTGATCGCCACGGGAGCTGAGCTCCGCAGCGGTTGCAGGCCGATCAAGGAAGTGGTGCAAATCGACGAAGAAGAACTGACAGTGGAGAAGGTCGAGGAGAAAACCCGGCAGACGCTGCGCATCATCGACAAGATCGAGAAACTGCATGAGCTGGGGCTCAAGCAGGCGGCCAAGCTGCGCGATACCGCGATGTCCAACAAGCGAGCGTATGTTCGCGCCAGACGGCGATTGTCGCGCACGCGGGTGGAGATGTCGCGCCTCATCCGCTCGGTGGAGTTCAAGGAGCGCGAGAAAAAGCGCCTGATTGACATGTTACGGCACACGGTCGAGCGCCTGCATGCCCTGGAGCGCGAAGCTGCCCGGCTGGAACGCCGCGTCAAAGCTGTTCACGCTGATGCCACAATCGAAGCGCGCAGGGAACTGCGTGCCTGCCGCTCGCGCTTGAGAGAGATCGAAGAGTCGAGCGAGGCCGGGCCAAACAACCTGAAGCGCGCGCTCACGCAGATCCAGCGTGGAGAAATGGAAGCGCAACAGGCGAAGAGCGAACTCACGGAAGCAAATCTGCGCCTGGTGGTGTCCATCGCCAAGAAATACACCAATCGCGGGCTGCAGTTTCTGGACTTGATCCAGGAGGGCAATATCGGCCTGATGAGAGGGACCGACAAGTTTGAGTGGCGCCGGGGCTACAAGTTCTCTACTTATGCCACTTGGTGGATTCGCCAGGCGATCACGCGCGCGATTGCGGACCAGGCGCGCACCATTCGCGTCCCGGTGCACATGATCGAAACGATCAACAAACAGGCCCGCACGAGCCAGCAACTCGTGCAGGAGCTCGGGCGCGAGCCTAGTTCCGAGGAAATCGCGAAACGCATGGATATCCCTGTCGACACAGTCCGTAAAACGAAAAAGATTGCGCAGTTGCCGATGTCCTTTGAGACGCCCGTTGGAGACGAGGGAGATTCACACCTGGGCGACTTCATCGAGGATAAGGCTGTATTGTCGCCCTCCGACGCCGCCATCCATCTCAACTTAAGGGATCAAATTGCGACGATACTCAGGACCCTCACGCCGCGCGAAGAACGGATCATCCGCCTGCGCTTTGGCCTGGACGATGGAAGCCAACACACCCTTGAAGAAGTTGGGCAGGTTTTCGCCGTTACGCGGGAACGCATCCGCCAGATCGAGGCGAAGGCGTTGCGGAAGCTGCGGCATCCGTCGCGTTCAGGGAGATTTCAAATCTTTGTGCAAGGCGCGTATTGAGAAGTGTCCAGATTACGAGACGAGAGCGGGTAGAAAACAAGGGCCTCCGGCGGCATGATGAGTTAAGGAGAAGAGGAATGAAGAGTTTATTTGTAGGCAACATGAGTTTTCAGATGACAGAGAGCGAGCTGAGCGATCTGTTCAAGCCGTTTGGACAGGTTACTCGCGTCAACCTGGTGAAGGACCGCGAAACTGGGCGCGCCCGCGGCTTTGCTTTCGTGGAAATGCCCAACGATGAAGAGGCCGCAAAGGCAATTGCGGGCCTCGACGGTAAGCCCGTCGGCGGGCGCAACCTGAAGGTGAATGAAGCCCGTCCAAAGGACGCCTCACGGCCCCCAAAAAGCAGTGGTGGCGGAGGAAGGCGCGGTGGATTCTCGAACGAGGATTATAGCGAAGCGGCAAGGCAGCCGCGCGAACCTCGCTGGTAGCCTCTACAACAGCATTTCTTGGATTGCTGGCGCCCAGCGCCATTTCAAGGAGACTATATGGCCATCACATTCCAGAAGCGGCAGAAGGAAATGAAGAGACAGGAAAAGCAACGCGAGAAGGCGGAGCGGCGTGCGCAAAAAAAGCTCGCTAAACGCGCCGAAAAAGAGTCTGCAGGCGAAAACGCAAACGTCCCCGTCGAGTCAGAGCCGCAAGGCTGAAACTGTTTACCGCGCGAACCACAGTAGTTCACTCTCAGTGGGGGCGCGGGGATTCCCGGCGATCAGGCCTTGGCGTCCGGCTCTGGCCCGGCCTTTGCCTTGGCCTTTGCGGATCCGCGCCAGGCAAGCAGTAGCATCACGATGCCAAAGGCAAGCAATCCCACCCCCGCATCGAAATTAATGTTTACGCCCAACGAGCGCGAGTAAATGTGCTTATCGCCAAACAGGCCGAACAGTCCCAGAATCACACCAAACAGGCTGAACATCCATCCTATCGGATAACGAATATCCAAACTCATCGTGCGTCTCCCGTCTACCTGAAAATAATGTTCAGTACCAGGGCAAGGACAAGGACGACTCCGCCGAGATAGGCGGGCCGCTGGTACCACGACAGGTGCTCTTCACTCGGCTTCTCAGTCAGCGAGTAAACCAACCCGACGAGTTCCTTTTCGTCGCGTGGCTTCGTCAGCAGGCTGATCCCGACTGTGATCACGAAACAAACGGCAAAGGCCCATATTGCCGTCCAGAAGTTTTGTGCCATCTCGCTCGGATAGTTATGAACGACAGCGATCCAGCCGCCTTTAATTCCCACCAAATCCCCTCGCGGCAGTGTCAACCCGTGATGCAGGGCCGCTGCAGCCGTGCCGCAAAGCAGACCGGAGAACGCGCCGTGGCCCGTGCTCCGCTTCCAGAACATGCCCAGCAGGAAAGTGGCGAACAAGGGAGCATTCACAAACGCGAACACCAATTGCAGGAAGTCCATCAGGTTATTGAAACGCGCCGCCGTATATGCTGCGCCGATCGAAAACAAAACCCCAAAGACGGTCGCGAACTGCCCCATATGTAAGTAGTGCTTATCCGAAGCGCCCTTGTGGATGTATGCTTGATAGATGTCGTAGGTCCAGACGGTGTTGAAAGCCGTCACATTCCCGGCCATTCCTGACATAAAGCTTGCCATCAGCGCGGTGAGGCCAAGCCCCAGGATCCCTGTGGGAAAGTAGTGCAGCAGCATGTTCGGGATGGCCAGGTCATAGTCGAGGACAGGCCTTCCCTCACGGTCAACTGCCGGCTTGCCAGTCGCCACGTCGATCTTGACGGGGATCAGCCCTTTCCCTGCGTTGCTCACCGTCTGCATCTGGACCACGCCATTGACCGTGACCGCTTGCTGCGGAGTGGGCAATGCCAGCGCGATCATTCCGGGCAAAATCACCAGAGCTGGAAAGAACATCTTCGGCACAGCCGCGATCAGGGGCGTGCGGCGCGCGTCGGTCATCGAGCCCGCCGCCATGGCGCGCTGAACCACCAGGAAATTCGTGCACCAATAGCCGAACGAGAGAGTGAATCCTAGGCCCATCACCAGCCCGAACCATTCGACGCCGAGCGGATTGTTCTGCGCATTCGTCATGCCCTGCCATGAATGTGTGAACGCGGACGGCAACTGCGTCTTCAGGCCGCTCCACCCACCCACGTTTTTCAGCCCGAGGAACACCAGCGGCAAAAATCCAGCCACGATCAGGAAAAACTGAAGAACTTCGTTGTAAATCGCGCTCGTCAGCCCCCCCAGAAAAACGTACCCCAGCACGATCAGGGCGGAGATGAAAACACTCAGATGGAAGGACCAGGACGTCGGCAGGCCCATCTTGGCCAACGGGACGTCCAGGATATGGAGTACCTGGATCAGCTTCGCCATGGCGTACATCGAAATGCCCGACGAGAAAACTGTCATCACGGCGAATGAAATGGCGTTGAGGGCCCGCGTCTTTTCGTCAAAGCGCAGCCGCAGAAACTCCGGCACGGACCGGGCGCGCGAGCCGTAGTAAAAAGGCATCATGAATATGCCGATGAACACCATGGCCGGAATCGCGCCGATCCAGTAGAAATGGCTGGTGGCAATTCCGTATTTCGCGCCCGATGCTCCCATCCCGATCACTTCCACCGCGCCAAGATTCGCGGCCATGAACGCGATGCCGCAAACCCACGCCGGCAGGGATCGCCCGGCAAGGAAGAAGTCCGTGCTCGTCTTCATGAAGCGTTTTAGGAAGATCCCGATCCCCAAAACGAAGGCGAAGTACAGAAACATGATGACCCAATCAATGGCCGTCAGATTCATTCCACAATCCTTTCCACCAGACGCCGGTAATTCGCCTGGACGATCACCGGGCGCATACTGGCTCTCTCAGTCGTGATCCAAGAGAACCTCTAATCCATAGGGAAGCTCAAGAGTGCTTTCCTACACATCACCCAGCAGCGGCCGCATCTGGTGCGGGAGTGCAACGTGCTGGATCTCTTGCGTGAAATTGACGACAACGAACACTTGCTTGCTTGGAACCTTTCGCCGCGAAACATCCATTCCGTCTGGCACGGGGCCGGATACAGGCGCCACAGCGCTCTTCTGCCGCCACTTTCACAGGCTCGCCTTTGAGCCCGAGGCCTGCCGCCTCGCTCGGCACACACGAAGAAACTGCCGGTGCGCTAGAAGCGGGAAGATACGACTCCTTGAGAAGTGCGGGAATGGATGAAGAAACGAATCAGGAATATCGATTCCGTAGATACCCATAGGGCTAAGCGCAATTCCTAACTTCGAGCGGAACTTTGTCATTCCGGCAAGGGGTTGTCAATTGATTTCTGCGCTCCGATGCTCTAACTCCATCGTGTGCCGCGACTTTGTCGTGCGTCCTCAGCCCACCGCCGGTGAGTTTGAGTGATGGCAATGCAATTCGCGGTTTCCTTCAGCGCGGCGGCGCGGTCCCGGGCGTTTTTTGTGCAACTCTCCTGAGGGAGTGGAGGACCTTTTAATTGGACCCAAATGGACCCAATCTGCGGAACTCCCGCGGAGGCCAAATGAATAAGTGATTGATTTGCGTGCAGATGGTTGGTGGACGTGGCCGGGTTCGAACCGGCGACCCCCTGCTTGCAAAGCAGGTGCTCTCCCAGCTGAGCTACACGCCCACAAAAGAAACCACTTTCATTCTAAAACACTTTCGCGTGCATCGCATCTTCGTTCACGTCCTACGGTCGGCGAGCGCTGAAAGTGCCGCACCTACGGTGCATGCGATTCCTTCGTCACTTTCTCGAACCCTCGTACGCTCGGCTGAGTTCCCACACCATTACGGCGTTTTGAGTTCCCGGAGGAGTGCTTTGCCTTTGCGGAACCAGGGGCGCTCGATGCGCTGCATGTAGCGAGGCAGGGTGCGTTTCTTGGCAAGGAGCTTTTGCGTCCACTCGCGCGCTTCCGCGGTCTGCCCCCGTAGTTTGAGGAAGTAAGCGTAGTTGTAGAGGGATTCCGGCGTGGTGGAAAACTGCGTGACTTCGGCGTAGAAGACGGCCGCTCTGTCCAGATCGCCTGACCTCGCGTAGGCATTTCCAAGGAGCCCGGCAGCGCGATGGTAATCGAACTTACGGTCACCGGCGACTACGCGCTCGAGATCAGGAATAGCCGCGGCGAGGTCATTCAGTTCGAGAGAAGCTTGCGCACGATGGTAAAAGGCATACGGCGAGTCGTCGCGGGCGTTGATGGCGGTGGTAAAAGCCTCGCGGGCCTTGGCGAATTTCTTCTCTTCAAGATAAAGCTCGCCGAGTTCTTCATAGTTCCCCGGTGAAGGATTGTCGAGGATTTGCGTTTCGAGGGACTGGATGCGGGAGCGACGGCCAAATCCCCTGAACGTGTTTCGAAGCAGCCCGGCGTCAGGGACTATTTCAATGACGATGTAGGCGGAAGCGCCAATGAGCCCGCCAAAAAGAATAATGAAGAACCAATAGTTCTCTGGGCGGCGGCGCACGAAGTGCACCATGGCGATGACCTGGAGAATGATGCCCCAGGGATAAAAGAGGTAGCTCAGGCCGAACATGGATGAGTATCTACAAGCCAGCATGCGCCAGTCGCGCGCGAGGGTCAATTAATACGCGAAGCGAATAGGGTTAGTAGTTAAGACCGGTGATACGGATCGCGAGGGCCGGGGGAAGAGAGTCAGAGTAAGGCACCAGGCGAAGCGAGCAGGAGAAGTCAAATCCGATACCCTTGAAAACCATCAGAGTGCGGCACGCGCTGCCTGATTTTATATGCGGGACTTGACATAATGGTTACTATGCACGTAGGCTCGGGGCGTGGAGCTGGAAGCTTCCCTCTCGTGGCTGGCGTTGACGCTGACGCCGGGCATCGCGGCCCGGCTGTCTGCGCGATTGCTGCGCGAATACGGGTCGCCGGAAGGCGTATTTCGCGCACCGTTGACCGGCATTGAAGCGTGCAACGTGCCGGCCCCCGCCGCGCAGGCCATCTTCAAAAAGCAGTTGTTCTGGCGCGCGGAGAAAGAGCTGGACGCGCTGCGGAAGGTCGGCGGGAAGCTGGTGAACTGGAAGGAGCCCGAGTACCCGCAAGCGCTGCTGCAGATTTACGACCCGCCGGTGATGTTGTATGTGCAGGGAGACGCGCAAGTCTTGAACTCGCCCAGCTTGAGCATAGTGGGGACGCGGCGGCCAACGGTCTATGGTTCGCAAATGGCGGAAAGGATGGGGAGGGAGCTGGCGGCGCGCGGGTTGACGATTGTGAGCGGACTGGCGCGCGGTATTGACGCCATCGCGCACCAGGGGGCGACGGCGGTGGGGGGACGCGCGATCGGCGTGCTGGGCACGGGGATCGATGTCTGCTATCCGAAGGAGAACAAGAAGCTCTACGAGAAAGTGCTGGAGCGGGGAGCAATCGTGAGCGAATTCCCGACGGGCAGCCATCCCGCACCGGAGAATTTCCCGGTGAGGAACCGCATCATCGCCGGGATACCCCTTGGGGTCATAATTGTGGAGGGGAAGCAGTACAGCGGATCGTTGATCACGGCACGGCTGGCGATGGAATTTGGGCGAGAAGTGTTCGGCGTGCCGGGGAATGTGACCCAGGAAGTGAGCTTCGCGCCAAACCTGCTGATCAAGCAGGGAGCCAAGCTGGTGACAAACGCGGAAGATGTGATTGAGGAGCTGCCAACCCCGGTGAGAGCGGCTTTGGTGAAGGCGGAAGCGGTGGAGTCGGAGCAGCGGAATTTGCTCGTCGCGGACGGGTTAAGTACTGTGCAAAGAAAGATTTACGAGCTCTTGAGTGCCGAAGAATCGCGCCATATTGACGACATTGTGGATACCAGCGGGTTGAATTCCAGCGAAGTTCTGGCTACCCTCTTTGACTTGGAGATGCAGGGGATCGTCCGGCAACTACCGGGTAAGCAGTTCAATAAGGTATTGTTGTAGGGCAGTAGTGTCCGGTTAAAAGGTGAACATTTGCAATTGTTTAGCGACATCGGGTGCCTCGGGTTTCAGAGCGGTTTGCGTAAGCACTTGAATCAAGGGGATTTTCTCGAACAGGGAGACGCTCAGAATTTGCAGCATGGCATGGAGTTCCAAGTCCAGTCCCAGGCGCTTGCGCACGAGGGCC